>NZ_JAVTIV010000025.1:0-50290 GCF_031843765.1 Sphingobium sp. WCS2017Hpa-17 | reverse complement strand
CTCGCCCGTCCATATCAACCTTCCCCGTAAGGGTTAACGGGTCGGCCTGCACATCGTCCTTTCCGAGGATTGCTCAGCGTTCACTCACGTTACGGCCTGTACGCTCGCACGGTCACCTACGTGACCGCCATCCGGGGGCTTCAGACATTTCGTCACCTCCATGCCTGCCCCGGTTGCTTCCGGCTGGAGCATCGCCGGGCGGGCCTTTCACCCGCTAGAAAGTGCCGCCTTTGCACGGCGCACACCCTTGTGAGACATTCAGCGGCGATTTTTCGGTCCCCAAGCGCGGACCGGCCGCTTTCCGGCGGCTATCTACGACCAGATGTCGCCGTTCCGCCGCAGACTGAAATGCGTCAGCTTTGTCTGAACCTGCCATTACCCTCTTTCACGTCGTGATTTATCGTAGCGGATCGGCTCGGAACCCAGCGCCGACGATATCGCGCTAATTCTCGATGAGCTGGGAACCGGCAACAGGAACCACGGGACGCGATCCGGGAAAAGCAGCGAACTCAGTATCGCCGTCATCGCCTGCCCCGGCCCAGAAGGTGCTGGGAAGTCTGGCCAGGCTGCTTCAAGTTCGGCGACGCTCCAGACGTCATGTCCGATTTGGAAAACGGAGTTCACGCCACCCGCGATGTGTTCCTCGCCAAAGGTCAGATAGGTCTCGGGAAGATAGGCGTTCAGGGCAAGGTGATCGAGCTGAGCGAGCGAAGAATCGAATTCCTCGGAGAGGTCAAAGAGTCGTGACGCCCTGAGCAATGCCAATACTAGTTCGGTCGGTTGCGCAACGAGTTCGCGGCTCGGCTCAGTCTCTGACCCGGTTCGCATGATGAGATACGAGAGCTGCTTGCTCGGATCGAGGTCGGACCGCGCGACCCGCCCCCGGCAGAGGACCGCTGACGAAAACATGTGACCCAGCAGCCGCTCGCCATGATCCAGCAGACCTGCGTGCGACGACGCCGTGAGCGCGATGAGAACGTCAGGAGCCTGACAATCGCTCATCGACACTAGCGACAGGGAATAAGTCGCGAAGATCCGTGAGTAGAGGTCATTGAGCTTCTCCGCCGCAGTCGACCCGTCATCACCGGCGATCCGGCGGGCGTGAACGGCGAAGCCGGCCCAGCCGAGCAACTTCGACAGCCTCAGGGGAAGACGGTAGAGCTCGCCAAGCCCTCCGTTGATCAGCGCGAACTCGTAGCCTTCAATCGCAGCGACTACGTCGTCCAGTGCTGCCTCCGCCATACCCGCAAGACCGCCGCATGCCCTGGCCAGCCATAGGCCCACGGCCGGCTGTCCTGATCTGGGGAGCAGCGCCACCGCACACGCCGCGCGAACCTCGAGTTCACGGAACCGGTCCCTCGAGCCCAGGTCAGGCCGGGAGCGGGATGAACTCGCTCTCGTCCGGCACTTTGGCGAAGCGCTGCGCCTGCCAGTCGGCCTTGGCCTGCTCGATGCGTTCCGCCGAGGACGAAACGAAATTCCAGTAGATGTTGCGCTTTTCCGGCAACGGCTCGCCACCCAACAGCATCAGCCGCGCCCCGCCTTTCGCCCGCAACACGATCTCCGCGCCGGGCTTGAACACCACCAGTTCGCCAGTTGCAAAGCCGCCGGTCTGGCCGATCACCTCGACCTCGCCCGCCACCACATAGATGGCGCGCTCGATATGCTCGGCCTTCACCTGATAGCGTGCGCCGTCCTGAAGGACGATGTCGGCATAGACCATGTCGGAGAAGGTCTTGACCGGCGACACCAGCCCGTCGGAACTACCGGCGATCAGAGTCAACCGCGTACCAGCATCCTCGATCGTCGGGATTTCCTGCGCCTTGTGATGGGAAAAGCCGGGGTCGGCTTCCTCATGCTGCGTGGGCAGTGCCACCCAGGTCTGGAGACCGAACAGCTTGCCGCCCTTTGCACGATTTTCATCCGATGTGCGCTCGCTATGGACGATGCCGCTGCCCGCCGTCATCCAGTTGACTTCGCCCGGCCGGATCGACTGGACGGAGCCGACGGAGTCGCGATGCAATATCTCGCCTTCCAGCAGATAGGTGACAGTGGCGAGGCCGATATGCGGGTGCGGGCGAACGTCCAGCCCTTCGCCACTATTGAACACCGCCTCCCCCATCTGATCGAAGAAGATGAACGGGCCGACCATGCGACGATGTGTCGAAGGGAGCGCGCGGCGGACGGTAAAGCCGTCGCCCAGATCACGGACCGGCGGCAGGATGATCGTGTCGACGGCGTCGATATCGGAAGAGCGGATGGACATGGGACAGTTCCTTTCGGGAAATGGGTCAGGCGCCGAGCAGCGCCAGCGCTTCGATCTGGGCGCGGGAAAAGCCCTGCGCGGCCAGAGTAGGCACATGGCGCTCGGCCAGTTGGCGGGTGCGGCCTGTCTCGCAGAGGAAATCACGCACCGGATGGAGACGGGCGGGAAGCGGCGCGGGCGCCGCCTTCTTCGCGCCAATCAGAGCATCCACCGCATGACCGATGCGCGACCGCAGCGATCCGGCAGCGCTCGGTTCGCCGCAACCGCAATCGGCAACGGCACTCAGCGCCTGCTGGACATGCTGCCATTCGGCAGGGCTGAGGCGCGGTGTGGCGATGGTCAGCATGGCGAAAACTCCTGATTGGCTATGCGCCCTTCATAGCCAGCGGAGGCTTTTGCGTTCATCCTGATAAATTCCACCATTCCATTCTATAAAGTTGAACAGTGAAGAACTCGACTTGCGATCATCGTCCGACGGAGGTGGGGCGTTCAGTGTAACGGACCTCATGACGAAACTGTAATGATGCGCTCATCCTGCTGACGATCGCACTATCCTATCCACGGTTGCGGTCATTTTCCTCGACCGTGCAGTGAGAGGCGGCGTTTCCCCTGTTGCGCCGCCTCTCCATATCACGGGTGCACGATGCAGAGGCCGATCTTCTACGATGCCAGCGGGCGTCGCCGCCGTTTCACCCTGCCCGCCCTGTTCGTAACGCTGTTTGCGCTCATGCTGGCGGCGGTCGCCTTCGCTTTTACCATAGTCGATGTACCTGTACCCCCTGCCGTACCGCTGCGCATGGAACGCCCGCGCGCCGAAGGCATCGGCCAGAAGCTCGGCCATTTGAGCGCGAAGTTGCGCGCCGGTTTTGCCCATTGGTTGCCCCATGGCGGCTCTGCCATCCCTGCTCATCCGGTTACCGCCGCCTTCTATGTGCCATGGGACGACGCCAGTCGCGCGTCGCTGCGCGAGCATGTGAACCATATCGACTGGATCGCCCCCGCCCTGCTGTCGGTCACCGGTCCCGCGCATCATTTGCAAGTAGCAAGCGATAGCCATTTTGCTGCGATCATCCGTGCGGCTCATCGCCGTCCTAAAATCCTGCCGGTCGTGCAGAATGTCGCCGATGGCGCCTGGGACGGCCAAGGCACCGCCGCCCTGCTGCATGATCGCCGCGCCCGCACGACATTTCTCAATCAGCTTGTCCCGGCGCTAAAGACGCTGCACGCCGCCGGCGTCGTCTTCGATTTCGAGGCGCTGCCGGCTTCTGCGCAACGCGACTATCTGTCCTTCCTGCGACAGGCCGCGCCGATGCTGCGCGACCAGCATCTGCTACTGACGCTGACCGTGCCGGTGGACGACAGCAGCTGGAATCTCGCCCGCTATGGGCAACTGGCCGACCGGCTGTTCCTGATGGACTATGACCAGCATTATATCGGCGACAAGGCTGGCCCGATCGCCGCCCAGCCCTGGTTCGTGCAGCGACTGCGCGCCGCATTGAAGGTCGTGCCGGCCGCCAAAACCATCGTCGCCATTGGCAATTATGCCTATGACTGGACCGACGGCGCGGCCAACGCCGAAACCCTGTCGATCGAGGATGCATGGCTGTCCGCGCACGACAGCGGCGCCCCGATCCGCTTCGATCCGGCATCGGGCAATGCAAGCTTCGACTATCAACAGGATGGGCAGGTCCATCATGTCTGGATGCTGGACGCGGCGAGCGGCTGGAACCAAATCCGCGCCGCGCGGCTGGCCGGCACCGGCGGCATCGCCCTGTGGCGACTGGGGTCAGAAGATCCCGGCTTCTGGTCTGCACTCAAGCAACGCGACAATGCGCCGCCCGCCGCCATAGGCCGGTTGACCAGCTTCAACTCGGTCGATGTCGAGGGCAATGGCGAGATTTTGCGGATCGACGACGTGCCGACCATCGGTCGCCGCACGATCGCCATGGGATCGGGCCGCACCGCCGGCCTCATCACCGACGAGCATTTCGCCAGCCTGCCGACCCCTTATGTCATCCGCCGTACCGGCTATCGCCCGCATGAGGTGGCGCTGACCTTCGATGATGGTCCGGACCCGGTCTGGACGCCGCCGATCCTGAACATCCTGCGCGAGGCGCATGTACCCGCGACCTTCTTCGTCATCGGCGAAAATGCGATGATGCATCCTGGCCTGCTGCGCCAGATCCTCGCGCAGGGCAGCGAGATCGGTAACCACAGCTACACCCACCCCAATCTGGCGCAGGTGTGGGACAGGGGCGTGACGCTGGAACTCAACAGCACGCAGCGACTGGTGGAAGCCTATACCGGCCACGCCATGCGCCTGTTCCGCGCACCCTATTTCGGCGATGCAGAGCCGACCACGGCGGACGAGATCGGGCCGGCATTGCAAGCGCAGCAAGCCGGTTATCTTAACGTCGGCCTGCATGTCGATCCGGGCGACTGGACCCGGCCGGGCGCCGACGCGATCGTTGCACGGACCATCGCGCAGGTAGAAGCCGGCGGCGCGGATCGCTCGGCGCAGATCATCCTGCTGCATGACAGCGGCGGCGACCGGGCACAGACCGTGGCCGCCCTGCCCCGCATCATTGGGGCGCTCAAGGCGCGCGGCTATCGCTTCGTCCCGGTATCGACACTGGCCGGCCTGACGCCGGCGCAGGTGATGCCGCAGGTGCGCGGTGCGGACCTTGCCGCCGTGCGGGTCGATGTCGCCATATTCCTGATCCTCGCCGCCATCGCCATGACGCTCAAATGGCTGTTCTTCGCCGTCATCCTGTTTGGCATCGGTCGCGCGTTGATGCTGGCAGGCCTGGCACTGGGCAGCCGGCTGCCGCGCAACCGCATCGCGCCACCAGCGATCGAGCCGGACCTGTTCGTGTCCGTCATCATCCCTGCCTTCAACGAAGCCAAGGTCATCGAAACATCCGTGCGCCGCGTCCTGTCCAGCGAGCAGGTCAGGCTGGAGGTGATCGTGGTCGATGACGGATCGACCGACGGCACCAGCCGCATCGTCACCGACGCCTTTGCCGGTGACAGCCGCGTGCAATTGCTGACCCTGGCCAATGGCGGCAAGGCGGCGGCGCTCAACCGCGCGCTGGAGCTGGCGCGGGCACCGATCATCGTGGCGCTCGACGCCGATACGCAGTTCGAACCACTGACCATTGCCCGGCTCGGCCGCTGGTTCGCCGATCCGGCAGTCGGTGCCGTCGCCGGCAACGCCATGGTCGGCAACCGCATCAACCTCGTCACCCGCTGGCAGGCGGTGGAATATGTGACGGCACAAAATCTGGAACGGCGCGCGCTGGCCCGGTTCGGCGCGATCACCGTGGTACCGGGCGCGGTCGGTGCCTGGCGGCGGTCGGCGCTGGACGCGGTGGGCGGCTATCCGGTTGATACACTGGCGGAGGATCAGGATCTGACCATCGCCGTGCAGCGCGCCGGCTGGCGCATCGCCTATGATACGGAGGCGGTCGCCTGGACCGAAGCGCCGGAAAGCTTCCGCGCCTTGTCGAAACAGCGCTTCCGCTGGGCCTATGGCACGTTGCAATGTCTGTGGAAGCATCGCGGCATCTGGCGGGAAGGCAAACCGGCCGGCCTTGCCTGGGTCGGCCTGCCCCAGGCCTGGCTGTTCCAGATCGGCTTTGCGATGGTGTCGCCGATCATCGACCTGGCGCTGGTGGTCAGCGCGCTCGATACCACATTGCGCGTCCACCAGCATGGCTGGGCGCAGACCGAAAGCGACGTGCTGCGCATGGCGCTCTACTGGATCGCCTTCACCGCGATCGACATCGCCTGCGGCGCGGTCGCCTATCGGCTGGAGCCGCGCGAGAAACGCTATCCCGCCCTGCTGCTGGTGGGGCAGCGCTTCATCTACCGCCAGATCATGTACAGCGTCGTCATCCGCGCCGTAGGCACCGCCATCCTCGGCCCTTGGGTCGGCTGGGGCAAGCTGGAGCGCAGCGGACGGGTGCAATCGACCGACACGGCCCATGGCGCGGCCTGGAGCAGCGCGTCATGAGCCGGACAACGATCGGCCTGGCGGGCCTCACCGGCGCACTGCTCCTGGCGCTTTGCTATATCGGCTATATCGGCAATGGCGCGCTGTTCGACACGCTGCCGGCCAAGACAGTCCCCCGCCAGCATCAGCCGCGCGCGGTGGCGCTCTATCTGTCGGGCGACATGGGATTTCACGCCGGGCTGGGACCGGATGTCGCCGAACGACTGACACGCCAGGGCATCCCCGTCGTGGCTGAAAACAGCCTGCATTTCTTCCGCACCCGCCGTACGCCCGAAGAAGCCGGCGCAATGATCGCCGATGGCCTGCGCCGCGCCGTCGCCCTCGACCCGGATGCCCGGCTGTTGCTACTCGGTCAGTCCTTCGGCGCGGATGTGATCGCCCCCTCGCTGCCCTATGTCCCAACGGATTTGCGCCGTCGGATCGCCTTCATCGGCCTGATCGTACCCGGCGCAACCCGACAATGGCGCGCTTCTCCCTCCGAAATCTTCTCCTTCAATGAGCCGGCTGAGGACGCAGTGACAGCGGCCCAGCGGCTCAGTTGGACGCCGCTGCTCTGCATCCATGGCGCGGAGGAGATGGAAAGCCTCTGCCCGGCACTACGCCAGCCCAATGTCACCCGGCTGGAACTACCCGGCGGCCACCCGCTGCACCATGATGCCGATGCCGTCAGCGCCGCTTTGTTACAGGGTATCGGGCGTGCCGTAGGCTGGCGCGACGCCGGTCGATGAGCAGCCTTGCGCTTCCGGCCGCTGCCAGCAGGCGTCGGCATCTGCTGTGCTTTGCGCTGCTGTTGCTGGTGGTGATGCTTGCCTTCACAGCACTTGACCATGTCTTCACCGAAATACACTGGCATGATGTCCGCACCGCATTTCATGCCATTTCACCCGCCGCCATCGCCGCCTGCGCATTGCTGACCGGCCTTAGCTATCTTGCACTTACCCTCTATGATCATCTGGCGCTGCGCATCATCGGCAGCGGGATCGGCTGGCGCACGGCGGCGCTAGCGTCCTTTTGCAGCTATACGCTCAGCCATAATCTGGGCCTGGCGATCGTCACCGGCGGGTCGGCGCGGCTGCGCATCTATGGCGCGGCGGGTCTTGGGCCGGGGGACGTCGCGCGCATCATCGCGTCCGCCAGCTTCGCCTTTTGGGGCGGCGTCTTCACTCTCGCCGCACTGGCCATGGCGCTCCATCCCGCGGCCATCGCGCTGGGCGGCTTCGCGCTTGATCCAACCGCACAGCGCGCCATCGGCATCGCCCTGCTAATCGGTGCGATGCTGCTCCTCTCCGCGCTCGGCCCAGCCGCCCGTTCGGTCAACCTCTTCGGCTGGGCCTTGACGCTGCCCAGCAGGGCGCAGGGGCTGGCGCAGATCGGCATCGCCTGCATCGACCTGGCCTTTGCCAGCGCCGCGCTGTTCGTCCTCGTTCCCCATCTCTCCTCTACTCTCTATCCCACTTTCTTCCTGGGTTATGCGCTGGCCATCATCGTAGCGCTGATCAGCCATGTGCCCGGCGGCATCGGCATATTCGAAGGGGTGATCGTCGCCACTTTGCCCAATGTCGACCAGCCAGTGCTGATCGCGGCGCTGATCGCCTATCGCATCCTCTATTATCTGATCCCGCTGTTCGTGGCCGTCATCCTCATCACCGCGCATGAAAGCCATGCCTGGCGACGACCCATACACCAAGTCATGGGTGGCGCGCAGACGCTGGCCCGTGCGATCGCCCCCACCATGTTCGCCGCGCTGGTAGCGGTGGGCGGCACCATCCTGCTTATTTCCGGATCGCTCCCCGCCGTGCCGGGCCGGTTCCGCACCGTGGCGGGCATCATCCCCATGCCCTTTGTTGAGGCATCCCATCTGGCCGCCAGCATGACCGGCGCGATGCTGATCCTGCTCGCATCGGGCCTCTACCGGCGGCTGGATGGCGCCTTCTGGCTGACGCGGCTACTGCTGGTCGCCGGCGCGATCTTCTCGCTCAGCAAGGGGCTGGATTATGAGGAAGCGATCATCCTCCTGTCCATCGCCGCGTTGCTGCAATGGAGCCATGCGGCCTTCTATCGCCGCACCAGCCTGACATCGGCCATATTGACGCCGGGATGGATCGCCACGCTGGGCGTCGCCGTCGGCCTGTCCATCTGGATCGGTTTCATCGCCTATCGCCATGTCGATTATCAAAGCGATCTGTGGTGGCAATTCGGCCGCCATCAGGACGCCTCGCGCTTCCTGCGCGCTGCCTTGACCACCGGCGTAGTGATGGTCGGCGCCGCAATCATAGGATTATTGCGTCCTGCCACCGACCGTCGCGACGATGTGCCGTGCGGCCCGCCCAGCGAAGCCGCGCTCTCCCTCGCCCGTCGGACCGACGCCTGCCTTGCGCTCACCGGCGACAAGCGTTTCCTGACATCCCCGTCCGGTCGCGCCTTCCTGATGTATCAGGTGCAGGGGCATAGCTGGATCGTCATGGGCGATCCGGTCGGCGATCCGGCTGAATGGGGCGACCTGCTATGGCGCATGCGAGAGCGGGCCGACGCCGCGCAGGGACGATTATTGCTCTATCAGCTGAGCCTTGAGTGCCTGCCACTGGCCATCGACCTTGGCCTGTCCATCGTCAAATATGGCGAGGAGGCACGGATTGACCTCAGCACGTTCACGCTGGACGGATCGCAGGCCCGCCCGCTGCGCCACGCCCTTCGCCGGACCGCCCGCGATGGCGCCAGTTTCGAGATCGTCGCAGCTGCGGATGTGTCGACTCTGCTGCCCGAATTGCGCGCCGTGTCCGACGACTGGCTAGCTACCAAGGGCGCGACCGAGAAGAGCTTCAGCGTCGGCCGCTTCGGGGACAGCTATATGACAAAGTTCGATTGCGCGGTCGTGCGCTGCCACGGACGGATCGTCGCCTTCGCCAATATATGGGCGACGGCGGACGGCCAGGAATTGTCCGTCGACCTGATGCGCCACAGCGGCGGCGCGCCACCCGGCGTTATGGACTTCATCTTCACCAGCCTGCTTCTTTGGGGCCGGGCGCAGGGCTATCGTTGGTTCACGCTCGGGATTGCGCCCTTGTCCGGACTGGAAGCCCGCCGCCTGTCCCCACTCTGGGTCAAGGCGGCGGCCTTCCTCTACCGCCATGGCGATGCCTTCTATGGCTTTGGCGGTTTGCGTGCCTATAAGGCGAAGTTCGTGCCGATCTGGGAGCCGCGTTTCATTGCGGGGCCGCAGGGACTTTCGCTGGCGCGGGCGATGGTGGACCTCCAGCGGCTAATCGGCGGCGGGAAAGGCAGCATGGCCGCCCGGATGCGGGAGGCCGGGAAATGAGGACGGTCATGAGCTACAAGGTGCTGCTGGTCGAGGACGACGCCACCACCGCGGACTATATTACCAAAGGGCTGGTGGAAGAGGGCTTTACCGTCGATCGCGCCGACAATGGCCGCGACGGCCTGTTCCTGGCGACCGAGGCTGCGCATGACGCGATCATCCTCGACCGGATGCTGCCGGGAATGGACGGCATGGCCGTACTCGCCGCGCTGCGCGCCGCCGGCATTGAGACGCCGGTCATCATCCTGTCGGCGCTCGCCACGGCCGACGAACGGGTCAAGGGCCTCACCGGCGGGTCGGACGACTATCTGGCCAAGCCCTTCGCCTTTGCCGAATTGCTGGCACGGCTACGCATCATCCTGCGGCGGGGTGGCGGGCAGGCGCCCGAAACGCGCCTGTCCTGTGGCGACCTTGAGGTTGACCTCCTCTCCCGCAAGGTGAAGCGCGGTGCGCGCGCAATCGAGCTGCAACCGCGCGAGTTTCGCCTGCTCGACTACCTACTGCGGCATCAGGGGGAGGTGGTCACCCGCACCATGTTGCTGGAGGGGGTATGGGATTATCATTTCGATCCCGGCACCAATGTCATCGACGTGCATATCAGCCGCCTGCGCCGCAAAGTGGATGAGGAAGGCGAAAGCCCGCTGATCCACACCATTCGCGGTGCGGGCTATCGCCTGAGCGAACAGGGCTGACGATGCGCTGGCGGCAAAGCGTCATCTGGCGGTTCGCCGCGCTCGTCTTCCTGATGCAGATCGCCTGCGTGCTGCTCGCGCTGTGGGCGGTGCACCAGTTCACCAATAATTCGGTGGAGGAAGCGAGCCGCGCGGTGGCCGTCAACCTGCGCGATGATATCGCCGCCACTTATGCAGCGGCAGGATTGCAGGCCGCCGGCGCGACGGTACGCAACCGCATGACCGCCGATCCGGATGACAGTTCGGTCATGCTGCTGATCGGCCCCAATGGTCAGCGCGTCGCGGGGAATATCCCGGCTTGGCCATCCGATATCGGCCCGACGGAAAGCTGGCGACAACTCGACCTGCTGCGCATCGGCCAGAAAGAGCGCGATCCCCAGAGCATCGGCATCGTCAGCACCCAGTTCCCGGATGGCACGCGGCTGCTGACCGGCCATGTCGTGGAGAATGACCTGCGCTTCGGCGGCTATCTGGAGGCGGCACTATTGGGCGCCGTGTTGCTCGCCATACCGCTGGCGGCAGGCGCGGCCTTCTTCTCTGCCGCGATCATCCGGGGGCGATTACGATCGGTGATCGACACCGCCGCAGCAGTCGGCACCGGCGACATGAAGCGTCGCATCATCCTGTCGGGCAGCGGAGACATGTTCGACGCGCTGGGTGAGGAAATCAACGCCATGCTGGAGCGTATCACCGGCCTGGTGGACGAGATGCGGCTGGTGACGGACGGCCTGGCGCATGACCTGCGGTCGCCGCTGACACGCATGCGCGCCGTGTTGGACAATGCGCTGCGCCAGAGCCGGGACGAGGAATCTATTGCAGCACTGGAAAAGGCGCTGGAGGAAGGCGACACGTTGCTGCGCATGCTGGACGCCGCCCTGCTGATCAGCCGGGCAGAGGCGGGTATCGGTCGCGACAGCTTCGGGGCCGTCGATGTGGCCGCCTTGCTTCAGGATTTCCAGGACATGTATGATGCCCTGGCAGAGGACAAGGGCGTGGCCATCAGTGTCGATGCGCCGACCGGCCTGCATATCCGGTCGCACCGTGAAATATTCGGGCAGGTCTTGTCGAACCTGATCGACAATGCGCTGAAATATGGCGGCAACCGCATCTGGCTGTCGGCACGACGGTCCGGCGACATGATCGAGGTTTCCGTCGCGGACAACGGACCCGGCATTGCCGAGGAGCGGCGGATCGAAGCGCTGCGCCGTTTCGCCCGGCTGGACGCAGCCCGCCATATCAGCGGCGCGGGGCTGGGCCTGTCGCTCGCATCGGCGGTGGCGCATATGCATGGCGGCACGCTCACGCTGGGCGATGCCGGGCCGGGTTTGCGGGTCGTGCTGACCTTGCCCGCAGCATGACCTTCGATCCCATGAATCCAGACGCTCGCGCCCTTCGGTAAAGTGCCGACTATGACACTTTACCGAAGGGCAAAGTGTCACGGGCGACAAAATGCGACTCGGCGGAAAAACGGGATTCACAAGCGGGCTGGACTATGCTTGATTCACGATATGTTTCATGCGTCCGTCTCCTCTCGCATCCCCGGTGGCAGCGATTTGTCGCTGCTGCTGGACCAACTGTCCCATTGCTGCTCGCGGCCGCGCTATGCCTTCATGCTGCTGACTCTTATCGCCGATGTGGCAAAAGCGGATGGCAGCGCTGGACCAGAGGTGCGCGTTGGCCAAGGCCTTATTCCGCTCCGTGACTGGCTTTGCGACGCATTGACGCCGATGGGACATCGCGATCCTCGCCGCATGGCACTGGTGGAACGGGTGCGCGAGGAATTGCACCAGGGACAGCGCCTGTCCGGCGAGAGCGCCGTGGACGAAGCTCTGGTGCAGGAGGAAGTCCGGGGCCGCGTGCGTGCATCGGGCAAGACCAACCTCAGCCGCGCCGTCACCGAACTGGTGAAAGCCGGGCTGCTCAAGCGCCATTATCAGGGCTATCGCGTCGATCATCTCAATCGCGGTGCCCAGCGGCAGGCGGTCTATACGCTGATCGGCCGCGCGCGGGTGCTGATCGGTGCGCCAGCGACGCCACGCCGCACGGTCGCCCCGCCACGGCAGGGCGACCTGTTTGCACATTAGAGCATCGTGCGCAAAAGTGGGAACCGGTTTTGCGCCTGAAACGATGCGACAAAAAAATTAGAGCGCGCGACCTGACTCTCATTTAACGCAGCGCGCTCTAAGCGTCAGGCGCGTTCGCGCGCCGATCGCCGGGCTTTCGCGTAATTCTCCCGACGCATGGCCTCAAATCCGACACGCTGGTCGAAACCGGCATCCTGCGGGTAATCGCGGAAGTCCGCCAGTATCTCATCGAAGACCGTTGCCAACTCGTCGCGAAATTCGGGATGGGGGAATATGTGGAAACGATTCTCCTGAACCCCGTCCAATGTGCGAGCGGCGATGACGTCCGGCTCCATACCGAACTGGTGCAATTGCTCCAGCCGTCCGACCGCCGCGCTGTCCACTGGCTTCGCCGCGCCGCTAAGCGCTGCCGGCCGGACTTCGTCGCTGGCATAGATATGGCTCTTCACCAGACCGGGGCAGAGCACCGACACGCCGATGCCGTGCGGCGCCAGACTGTAGCGCAGGGATTCGCTCATGCCGCGCACCGCGAATTTGGTGGTATTGTAGATGCCGGGCGCGCCGCCACACAGGAAACTCGCCATGGAGGCGGTGTTGACGATATGCCCGCCCTGCCCCAGCGCCTTCATGCGCGGGGCGAAGGTCATCACCCCGTTGATGACTCCGTGCAGATTGACGCCCATCACCCAGTCCCAGTCGTCATAGCTGGATTCGTCGATCGTCTGGAACAGGTTGATGCCGGCATTGTTGAAAAGCAGGCTGACTGGCCCCAAAGCGGCCTCCGCCCGGTCGGCGGCTTCAGCGAAACCCGTGCGGGATGCGACATCGAGTTGGACAGCTAAAACGCTTTGATTGTCCAGCGTCTTCATCGCAGCCGCCAGCGCCTCTTCGCGAATATCGGCGATCGCCACCTTGCACCCCTGCGCCAGCAGCGCGCGTACCAGCCCCAGGCCAATCCCGTTAGCGCCGCCGGTCACGAAGGCGGTGCGTCCCGCAAAGTCGAGCATCCTGTTCTCCTATGATTATCTTTGTAACGCGCGTGCATTTTTCGCTCGCCATAATCGTATAGTTCACTTACAAATTCACCAAGCCGAAATTTCATCCCTGTGAACAAAGGGAGAGATGGAGAGGAGAAGGTCAATGGCCCTGGCGCCCGCACCGATTGCGACCGACATGATTTGGGATGGAACGGATGCCGCATCACCCGATGCCACCGCGTCCGCCCGCCCGCCTTATTCGACGGCGGCAGCCTATTGGGCGCTGTTCGTCATCGTCCTTGCCACCTTCGTCACCTTCTTCGAACAGGTGGTGTTCGCCATGCTGGCGGAACGGATCAAGGCCGATTTCGGTCTGTCCGATTCGCAGCTCGGCTTCCTGGCCGGACCGGCCAGCATCATCTGCTATCTGTTCGTCGGCATCCCGCTCGCACGGCTGGCCGACATATTCCCACGCAAATATGTGCTGGCGGGCGGCTCCGCCGCGCTGGGCATCATCACATCGATGGGCGGGCTGGCGCAGAATTTCGGCCAGTTCGTCGGCACTCGCGTCTTTCTGGCGGCGGGGGGATCGGCCCATGCGCCGTCCTCCTATTCGCTGCTGGCCGACGCTTTCCCGCCGCGCATCCTGACCCGCGCCTTTGCGCTGCTGCAATTCGGCTTTATCGGCGGCACCACGCTGGGTCCGGCGATCGGCGGCATGCTGATCGCGATGGCCGCCGGATGGGCGCCGACCCAGCATGGGGGCCTCACCATATTGGGCTGGCAATGGCTGATGATCTGGCTGGGCCTGCCCGCGCTGCTGGTCGCCTTGCTGTTCCTGACCGTCAAGGAACCGCCACGTCAGGCACCGGCAGCCGGCGCCGTCACCCCGCCGACCGGCGGTTCGATTGGCCGTCGCATCCTGACCTTCACCGGCCTCGACGCCGCCAGGGCGATCCATGCCAAACGCCGGGTCTATTATCCGCTGTTCGCCGGACTGGCGCTCAGTGCGGTGGAGGTGTTCGGCCTGCAATTCTGGCGCGTCCCCTTCATGATCCGCACCTATGGCTGGAACGAAGCGCAGATCGGCGCGGTGATGGGCACGATGACGTTGGCGGCTTCGCTGACCGGGCTGCTGCTGGGGGGCATCTTCGTCGAATGGCTGGCCAAGCGCCATGCCGACGCTAATGTTCGCGCCGCCGCCATCTTCTTCGGCTGCGTCACCATCTGCGCCATCCTCGCCCCGCTGATGCCCAACGGCTATGCGTCGCTGGGCGTCGCCAGCATCGGCGCGATGTTCGGCATCGCTGGCGCGGTGCCGCAAAATGCCGCGATCCAGCGCGTCGCGCCCAATGCGATGCGCGGCCAGGTGACCGCCATCTACCTGTTCATGTTCACCTTCTTCGGGGCGATGGGCAGTTTTCTAGTCGGGCTGGTGCAGGACTATATCGTCGGCGATCCCAGCCAATTGTGGAAGTCGCTGGTCATGACCGCCGGCGTGCTGCTGCCGATCGCCACCCTGTGCATGATCCGCGCCATCCGTCCCTACCGTGAGGAAGTGGAGCGGCTGGCCGTCGAGGCATCAAATTCGTAAGTATTACATACAATGATAGGAGAGCAATTCATGTCCGACACTGATCGCATCGCCCATCTGGAAAAGACCGTCACCGACCTTTCGATCCGGCTGCAACGGCGGGAGGATGAACTGGACGTCCGCAAGCTCCAGCATCTCTACGGCTATCTGATCGACAAATGCCTTTATAACGAGACGGCCGACCTGTTCACCGAGGATGGCGAAGTGCGTTTCTTCGGCGGCGTGTGGCGCGGCCAGGCGGGCATCCGCCGCCTCTATGTCGAGCGGTTCCAGGCGCGCTTCACCCATGGCACGAATGGGCCGATCGACGGCTTCCTGCTGGATCATCCGCAATTGCAGGATATCGTCGATATCGCTCCCGACGGCGTCACCGCCCATGCCCGCGCCCGATCCATGATGCAGGCCGGCCGGCACAAGGACTATACCGATCCGTCCAACCCCATGCTGGGAGCCCGCCAATGGTGGGAAGGCGGCATTTACGAGAACACCTACAAGAAAGTCGACGGCATCTGGCGCATCCAGATCCTGAACTATATGCCGCAATGGCATGCCGATTTCGACAAGGGCTGGGCCAACACGCCGGCCGAATATGTGCCCTTCCCCAAGATCACCTATCCCGAAGACCCGACCGGTCCGGACGAACTGATCACCGATCACTGGCTGTGGCCGACGCACAAGCTGGTGCCGTTTCACATGCCGCATCCGGTGACGGGCAAGGAAATCGTCGCCGAACGCTGGCAGGGCGATATCGACCGCGAGACGGCGGCGCGCGAAGCGGTGAGCGCATAAGCGCCATGGCCTATCCCGACCTCTATCTGATGATCGACGGCCAACGGCTGTCGGGCGGAGGGCGACGCACTCACAAGGTCGTCAACCCCGCCACCGGCGCGGCGCTGGCCGAGTTGCCGCTCGCCGACGCGGCGGATCTGGACGCAGCGCTGGCGGCGGCGCAGCGTGGCTTCCGCCGCTGGCGCGACTCCACGCCGCAGGAGCGCGCCGCCGTGCTGCAAGGCGCGGCGCGATTGATGGTCGAGCGGCAGGAGGAACTGGCCCGCATCGCCACGCTGGAACAGGGCAAGACGCTAGCCGAAGCGCGCATCGAAGTGATGATGAATGTCGGCCTGTTCAACTTCTATGCCGGGGAGGTGTTTCGGCTTTACGGCCGGGCGCTGGTGCGCCCGGCCGGCCAGCGATCGACGGTGACGAAGGAGCCGGTCGGCCCGGTCGCGGCCTTCGCGCCGTGGAATTTCCCGCTCGGCAATCCCGGCCGCAAACTGGGTGCACCGATCGCGGCGGGCTGTTCGGTGATATTGAAGGCGGCGGAAGAAACGCCGGCCAGCGCGCTCGCCGTGCTGCAATGCCTGCTCGATGCCGGCCTTCCCGGCGATGTGGCGCAGGCGGTGTTCGGCGTGCCGGATGAAGTGTCGCGCCATCTGCTGGGATCGCCCATCATCCGCAAGATGAGCTTCACCGGCTCCACTATGGTCGGCAAGCATCTGGCGAAACTGGCGGCGGAGGATTGCAAGCGCACGACGATGGAACTGGGCGGCCATGGCCCGGTGCTGGTCTTTGCCGACGCCGACATCGACAAGGCGCTCGATACGGTGGTCGCGGGCAAATATCGCAATGCCGGACAGGTGTGCGTATCGCCGACCCGCTTCATCGTGGAAGCACAGGTGCATGATCGCTTCCTTGCCGGCTTTATCGAGCGCGCGAAGAAGGTGGTGGTCGGCGATGGATCGGCGCCCGGCAGCATCATGGGGCCAATGGCCAATGCCCGGCGGCTCGACGCGATGGGCCGGCTGATCGGGGACGCGGTGGCGAAAGGTGCCCGTCTGGAAACCGGTGGCGAACGGATCGGTAACGAGGGCTATTTCTACGCGCCCACGGTTTTGTCCGGTACTCCGCTGGACGCCGCCATCATGAATGAAGAGCCGTTCGGGCCTGTCGCGCTGATCAACGCCTATGCCGATGAATCCGCCATGATCGCGGAAGCCAATCGCCTGCCCTATGGGCTGGCCGCTTATGCCTGGACCAGCGACGTCGCACGGCAGCGCCGGGTGTCCCGCGAAATAGAGGCCGGCATGGTCGGCATCAACACCGCGATGATCGGCGGATCGGACTCGCCCTTTGGCGGGATTAAATGGTCGGGTCATGGCGCGGAGGATGGGCCGGAGGGCATCGACGCCTGCCTCGTCACCAAAGCCATACATGAAGGATAAGCGATGACGCATGACCTGAAAACCGGCGGCGATCGCGGATACCTGCGCATCGCCACCGAAGAGGCGTTTGCCACGCGCGAGCAGATCGACGCCTATCTGCGCATGGTGCGCGATGGGACGGCGGACCGGGGCATGGTGTCGCTCTGGGGCTTCTACGCGCAATCGCCGTCGGAGCGGGCGACCCAGATTATCGACCGGCTGCTCGACCTTGGCGACCGGCGGCTGGCGGACATGGATGCGACCGGCATCGACGTGGCGATCCTGTCGCTGACATCGCCGGGGGTGCAGCCTTTGCTGGATATCGCCGAAGCCAAGGCGATGGTGCGCCGCGCCAACGATCATCTGGCCGATCGTTGCGCCGCCTATCCCACCCGTTTCGTCGGCATGACCTCGATCGCACCGCTCGACCCGGACTGGTCCGCCGCCGAAATCCGGCGCGGCGCGCGCGACCTCGGCTTCAAGGGCGTGATGGTGAACAGCCATAGCCAGGGCGAATATCTGGACGATCCCAAATTCGACACGATCTTCCGCGCGCTCGCCGATACCGACCAGCCGCTCTATATCCATCCCTCGACCCCGCCCGACGCGATGATCGGACCGATGCTGGAGGCGGGGCTGGACGGCGCCATCTTCGGCTTTGGCGTGGAAACGGGGATGCATCTGCTCCGCCTCATCACCATCGGCATTTTCGATCGCTATCCGGATCTCCAGATCATCGTCGGCCATATGGGGGAGGCTTTGCCCTATTGGCTCTATCGGCTCGATTATATGCATCAGGCCGGCGTGCGGTCGCAGCGCTACGAACGGATGAAGCCGCTCAACAAATCCATCCATGACTATATGCGATCGAACGTCTGCGTCACCACCAGCGGCATGGCATGGGCGCCGGCGATCCAGTTCGCGCAATCCGTGCTGGGGGAGGATCGGGTCATGTATGCGATGGACTATCCCTATCAATATGTGGCGGACGAGGTGCGGACCCATGACCTGCTGGACATGTCCGACACCGCCAAGCGCAAGCTGATGCAGAGCAATGCCGAGCGTGTGTTCCGCCTGTGAGAAGCACCGTCCCCCCACGCAGTACCGCTTATTATGCGCTCGCGCTGGTCGCCGGCACGAACCTCGTCAGCCTGCTCGACCGCAACATCCTCGCCATTCTCGCGCCGGCGATCAAAGCGGATCTGAAGATCGGCGACGCGGAGATGGGGCTGCTCTATGGCACCGTCTTCGCGCTCTTCTACGCGCTCTTTTCCCTGCCGCTGGGACGGTTGGCAGACGGGTGGATACGCACGAAGCTACTCGCCATCACCATCGGCTTCTGGTCGCTGGCGACCGGTGGAGCGGCCTTTGCCACCGGCTTCTTCACGCTGATGCTCTCACGCCTGTGCGTGGGGATCGGTGAGGCTGCGTCGCAGCCGGCCGGCACCAGCCTGACCTATGATTATTTCCCACGTGAAAAGCGCGGCATGGTGATGGCGGTGATGGCCGCCGCGATCGCCATCGGCCTTGGCGGGTCGCTGATCATCGGCGGCGTCGCGGCGCAATGGTGGGATGCGCGCTATGTAGCAGGCGCGGCACCGCTGGGCCTGAAGGGCTGGCAGTTCGCCTTCGCCGTCGCAGCAACGCCCGGCTTCCTCATCGCTTTCCTGATGAGCCGGCTTGCCGAGCCGCAGCGCGGCGCGATCGACGGCATCCCGACCCCGCCCGATCCCCATCCCTTCCGCGCTAGCCTATCCGTGCTGTGTGCGGTGACGCCGGGATTTCACTGGCTGAGCCTTGCGCAGGCGCGCGCCAGTGGGCGCGACTGGCTCCGTAACCTTGGCGCACTGCTGGCGATCGTCATCGCCGTGATAGTGGCGATCCGCTGGGCCGAAGCCTTTTCGCCGCGCCCGCCACTAATGCTGGGCGGGGTGGCGATCAGCCCGCATGCCGTGCAATGGAGCGTCATCGGCTTCGGTGCCTTCGTCATCATCAATCTGATGCATAATCTCAAAGGGCGCGATCCGGTCGCCTTTGCGCTCATCACTCGCAATCCCTCGCTGCTGCTGTGCATCGCGGCAGGGTCGCTACAGGGCGTCATCAACTATGGCGTGATGGGCTTCACACCCTCCTTCCTGATGAAAAGCTATGGCCTGTCGCCCGCCGATACGGGGATGCAGTTCGGCCTGCTCTCCGCAGCGCTGGGCGTGGTCGGTCCGCTGCTGGCAGGCCCCTTGTCCGACCGGATCGGCGCGCATCGCCTGTCGCGCCGCGTCTGGGTGGCGCTGTTCGCCATGGGCCTGTCGCCGCTGATCGCCTTGTGGGTCTATCGCGCGGGGGATGCCAGCGGTTTCTACATGCGCTTCACCCTCTACAGCCTGATCCTGACCATGTGGATGCCGCCGCTTTACGCCGTGCTGTTCGAACAGGTGTTGCCGCGCATGCGCGGCCTGACCGTCAGCCTCTATATCGTGGTGTCGACCATCTTTGGCCTGGGCATCGGCCCCTATGCGGTGGGGATGATCAGCGATGCGCGCGGCGGCGACCTGGCCGCCGCGATCCTGTCGATCAACTGGGTGGCGCCGCCGCTGGTGCTGCTGCTGCTGATCCTGCTGTGGCGGGTGGAGCGCGACCATGCCGGCCTGCTTCCCCGCGCACGGGCGGCGGGGGAGGCAATCTAACGGTCCGGCACGGCGGAGATGCGCCGCCAGCGCTGATATCCCAACACCGCCAGCACGATCATTGCGGCATAAAGACCGGCGGTCAGCCACAAATTCTTGAAAGCGAACATGCCAACATAGACGATATCGACGACGATCCAGAGCAGCCAGCTGGCCGCATGGCGCCGCGCGGTCCAATATTGGGCGACCAGGCTGAAACTGCTGAGTGCTGCATCCATCCACGGCAGCGACGCATCGGTGAAGCGATGCATGATCCAGCCGATCGCGAGCGCGCCGACGGCACCTGTCGCGAGGCCGATGGCCGCCCGCGCGCGCGATAATGGAGCCACTACGACCTCCCCCGCCTCTTCGCGGCCCCGCGCCCAGACGATCCAGCCATAGAGGATCGCGAGGCCGAACAGCGCCTGTAATAGCATGTCGGCATAGAGGCGCACATCGAGGAAGATTTTGAAATAGAGCGCGCAAGCCAGCAGGTTGACCGGCCAGCATAGCATCTGCCGCTTGGCCGTGAGCCATATCCCAAGGAAGCTGACCGCGACGGCAATGATTTCCACTGTCGACATCAGGCCGGCGCCTCTTGTTTGAAGCGTCGCAGGAAATTCTGCCCCGCAGCGCACAAGAACCACTCGGCATGGCCGATCAGATACTCCTGCCAGGCGACGGTGGCCTGATCTGGATCGCCCACGATCCCGGCGAAATAGTCGATTTCCGACAAAGCAAATTCGACATGGACCAGCGGCAGCAGGTCAACGAGCGCGTTGATATCGACCGGTAGAACCGTGCGATAGCCATCCAGCATTGCGAGCGCCGCACCAACATCGCCGATTGCCGCCTCCTGCCCCAGATCCAGCCAGCGGAAGCCGGTGCGTTCGATCGCGGTGGCAAGGTCATGGAGCGCGCAGGTCCGTGTCGCCAGCCCGAAGTCGATGATGCTGGCGACCTGTCCTTCCGCCGTCCAGAGCAGGTTGGACGGATGCCAGTCATTATGGGTCCAGAGCGGCGGCTGGTCCGGCACCTCTTTGCCCAGCGCCACGAACAGGCGCACCAGTTCCTGCCGCCAGTTCTTGTCCGCCAGCCAGCCGGCCAGGGCCGGGCGGGCAGCGATATAAGCCTCTGCCGCCGCCAGCGGATCGCGCGCGGGCAGGATGGTGAAACTGGCGATCAAGGCATGATCGCCCCGCGCGAGCGCCGCGTAACCCTGCGCCGCCCGATGCAGCCGCGCCAGCGCCATCCCCGCTTCCCGCGCATGACCCGGCGTCAAGAACGGCGTCCAGGACTGACGGTCGCGATACAGGTCGATGCCCGGCGCGGCGCGATGCAGTTCATAGGTCCATGCGCCCAGCGCGATCGCGCCCGCTCCGTCGTCCGCCGCCACGACCTGCGGCGCCGACAGCCCGCCCGCGCGCAGATGCGCCATGAACTCCTGTTCCTCTGACAGCGCGTCAGGGGTCCGCAGTCTCTGATGATGGCGCTTCAGGAAATGGATGCCCCGATCCGTCTCGACCAGCGCCGCCGCCGAGAAAGGACGCGGCGAATGCCAGTTGAGGTCGATCAACCGGCCCGCCGCCGGAAACCGAGCCAGCACAGTCTGCGCCTCCGCCCATGTGATGGCGGGCCATGTCGGCGCCTCCAGCGCCGTCCCCATGCCATGCACGAGATGCCCGCCACTCATGGATCAGAAGGCCCGCGACAGTGTCGCCACGAAGGCGCGTCCGCTGCCGATATAATAACTGGGCGCCGATCCCGCGATCAGCGTGCCGTTGCGACCGATCGTATCGCGCGCATTGCTGCTGATCGCGTATACACCCGACAGGACGCGCGGGTTGGTGACGTTGATCGCATTGAGGCGCAGATCCATGGCGTTCGCGTCGATCAGCCCGGCCAGATGCACGCCGATCGCCAGGTCCAGCGTGGCATAGCCCTTGATGCTCTCGTCATTCATGAAAGTCGCATATTGGCGCCCGACATATTTAAGCGCGCTGCTGCCGAACAGGCGACCATCATCATAGGTGCTGCCAAGGCCGAACTGGAAGCGCGGGGCCGATACAGCCCGCTTGCCCTTCGTCGGCAACAGGTCGCCGCCCACCAGCAGATCATCGTCCAGCCGCGTGTGCAGATATTCGCCCGATGCATAGAGGCTGAATCCCTTGAACGGGCGATAGTCGATTTCACCATCCAGGCCATAGCTGGTCTGGCTGCCGCCATTGATGGTCGAATTGACCAGCGCGCCGCCGCTATTGACCACCGTCGCGACCTGACGATTGCGGAAATGATAGTGGAAGGCGGTCAGCGAGAAGGACAGGCTGGGCCCGATATAGCGATAGCCCAGCTCCTGCGCGACGCTATATTCATTCTTGAGCGCTTCCGTGCCCTGACTGACCAGTTCGCCGCCATAATAGCTGTTGTAGAGCGCAAACTCGTTGGGCGTACGGAAATTGGTGGTGATATTGGCGAACAATTGCTGCCGATCGTCCAGTTGATAATGGACCGCCGCGCGCGGCAGGGCGGCGAAGCTGTCGACATGCACCTTCGACTGCGGCCCCGGCAGATAGTTGCGGCCGTTGCGCAGCAGGCTGACGCCCTTGAACCCGACATCCATGGTCAGACGTGGCGTGATCGCGATGCTATCCGCCAGAAAGAAGCCCTTGGTCACGGTGACGGTGCGCTGGTTCTCATAAGCGAGCAGCCGCCCATCGGCGGTGCGGATCGCCTTGTCCTGATAGCCCCAGGCATCGACCGGCCGCCCGTTCGTGTCGATCGAGGTATAGCTTTGCGTCACGCGGTCGGTGCCATAGTCGAACCACAGGCCAACGGTGATGCTGTGCATGCCCGCCTGCAAGGTGAACTTGCTGACATCGCCGACGCGCCTTTGCTTGCCGGTCCAGTTGCCGAGCACGGTCGCGATGCCATCCACCGCACCTGGCAGCGCGATCGGCTGCGTCAGTTCCTCGGTGCCAAGGAAATTGCCGGTGGTCGCCAGTTGGGTGCCATAGGGCGAATTGCCATGTCCCATCTGGAGATAGGCGCTGCTGTCGAAGGTCAGGCTGTCGCTCAGCCGGATATGTACTGGCGCGGCGAAATAAAGGTTGCGGAACGGCGCGCGATAGAGGCGCCAATAGCTGGTATCGCCGTCCGTGTAGCGCTCCGTGAAGTTGAAGCCGCGGCCGCTCGCCTGCCAGTCCGCCATGGTGGGGCTGGGATAGGTGGAGGTGATGGCGTCATTATAGGAGACGGCCAGGCTGGCGCGATTGCCCTCGCCCCATTCGTGCAACAGCTTCGCGTCGATATGCTGGCGCTTGTCATAGCCCGCCCCGCGCCAGTTATCCGCGCGGTTGTTGGAATAGGAAATGAACGCCTTGAGGCCGCTGTTGCCGATCTCTCCGGTATCGAACCGCAGGAAGGCACGCCGCTGGTCGTAAGAACCGACCGACAGATTGACCAGCCCGCCCATGGCCGCCTTGGGATCGTTCAGCGTCAGTGACAATGTGCCGCCCGCCGCCGCCACGACCGGCGCGTCGATGTCGGCCGCGCCCTGCGCCAGCGCGATCTGCCGCACATTTTCGGCGTCGGCGAATTGCGAGGGATAGGCATAATAATAGCCGATATCATTCTGCGGCGCACCTTCCAGCAACACGCCGATCTGGTCCTGCCCCAGACCGCGCAGCGTCAGGCTGGAGGTAGTGGACAGGCCATAGGGGTCGCTAGACGACACATTCGCGCCCGGCAGCAGGTTGACCAGTTGGAAGGCATTGAGTGTCGGCGCCTGCTTGCTGATGAAGGCTTCGGCGATCGAACTGACCGCCTTGGGCGCGCTCTGGTCGGGCAGCAGGCCCTGCGGATCGGGATAGCCGGTGACCTCTATGGTCGCGCGATCCTGTTCATCACCCTCTGCCGCCAGCGCGGCGGGTGCCGCAAATAGCAGCGCGGTCGCCAGCGCAACCCGTCCAATAAAAGCCGTATCAATCGTCATCGTTTCACGTCCACTCCACGCGGAGGGACTGACGAACGCGCCGCCTTGCCCTCCCTACGCCGGTAATCAACCGGATCAGGTTCAGCGGGTCGTGGTCTGCGGACCACCTCTCAGCCGCGCATAAGCGGCCCCCCGGGGATGCGCCCCTCTAGAGCGTGGAATGCGACCTGAAAAGTCTTATTGATGCGGCATGGTTCGGCCCGTCCGATGAAATCGCTGCAAAGCGATGGATTTCCCTGCAATATCCGCGATATGCTACCTGTCTGGCTCCATGAAGGGGATGAACCGTCCATGCGCTTTCTCACCGGCCTGTCGATAGGCCTTGCCACTATCGGCGCCCCCACCCTGCCCATTTCGGCCGCGACTCCGGCGTCCAGTTGCGACAAGCCCGGCACCGGATTCGACAGCGTCTATTGCGAGCGCCAAGTCTTCATGCAGGCGGATACCGAGCTGAACAGCATCTACGCCAAATTGCGCACCCATCTGTCCACGGCCGATCGCCTGACCTTGCGAGACGGACAGCGCGCCTGGATTCGCCAGCGTGACCGCCAGTGCAGCCTGAACGAGGAAGGCGGCGTGCGCGTCAATATCGGTTGTGCCCGCGACCAGACGATCCAGCGCACCAACTGGCTGAACGATCGCCTGCGCGAATGTGTCAGTTCAGGCTGCCGTTCGAGCAAATTGGGCGAATAGCGTGCTCCGCCGCCTGGGGCTGGTCGTCAGCTTGCTGTCCCTGTCAGCCTGTTGGAGCGGCCTGCCATTCTTCACGCCGGCCGACGCCGTTCCGACGATCCCGGACGGCCTCTATCGCATGGCAGAGACGGATGCCGGCGCGACGGAGGGAGAAACCATCCGCATCAGCCGCCAGCCGGACAACAGCCTGCGCGTCGAGGGCGGGGATCATCCGATGCGCGCGCTGACGGTCCCACTCGACAGCAGCCGCCCGGACCTGTTCATCCTGCAATTGCAGAAGCTGAACCCGGCCGATGCCGACCGCGCGCCCAAGGCGATGTACATGCTGCTCGATATGACCGGGCACACGCCCCGGATCGGTATCCTGCCCTGCGACGGGGAAACGGGGGCGCTCGTCACCCGGCAGGGCGGATCCGTCGCGCGCGATCCGCAATCCGCGGCCAGTTGCACCTTCCCCAGCCGCGCGTTGCTGCATCAGCAGATGCGGGCTGTCGCCGGCCACCCGCTGCACGACCGGATCATCCTGATGAAGGTCAGCGACTGAGCCTCAATCCGGGCGGACCATATTAATCAGTTCCATGCGCTGGGGTACCGTGCCGATCTCGATTCCTTCCTCGCGGAAGCGACGCAGCAGAACGGTGAGGACATTGCTGCGAGCACCATAGGCGGCACGCGGGCTGGCGACATGGGCGAAGCTGTTGAAGAAGATGCGGCCGTCCGCGATAGAATCGATGAATACCGAATAGGCCGGCTCCGCCAGCACGGCCGGTTCGTCGGCATAGGTCGCCAGCACGATCGCCCGCACCTTGTCCGCATCTGTTTCGATCGGCACAGAAAACTGGATTTGCATCCGGCCTAGCGGACTCGCCAGCGTCTTATTGAGCACCGTCTTGGTGATGAGTTCGGAATTGGGCACGATCAGGGTCGAATGATCCGGCAACTGGATCTCGGTCGATCGCACGCTGATCCGCTTCACATCGCCCTCATCCTGGCCGACGCGGACCAGATCGCCGATTTTGATTGGTCGTTCGGCGAGCAGGATTAGCCCCGACACGAAATTCTGCGTGATCGCCTGAAGGCCAAAGCCGATGCCGACCGACAGCGCCGACAGCAGGATGGCGATGCGCTCGATCCCGATGCCGAGTGACGCCAGCCCCCAGATCACCGCCAGCGCAATGCCGACATAGCGGGCGACCAGACTCACCGAATTGCGACCGCTGCCATCAAGGTCGGTGACCGGCAGATAGCGCCGCTCCAGCCAGCGCATGAAACCGCGCACCAGCGCCAGACCGATCAGCAGCACCACTATGCCGCGCAGGATCGCACCGGGCGAGATGGCGACGCCGCCGACCTCGAACCCCTGCGCCAGCGCACCAAGGCGGCTGAACAGACTGGCGACATTCCCCGCGCCAAAGGGCGACAACAGCATCGAGAACCCAAGCAGCAGCACCGCCAGCCGCAACAGCCCCGACAGCAGGACGCCGAACTGCTCGACCGCGCTGCCGCGCAGGCCAAGGCTGCGGACCAGCGCCATGCCAAAGCGGCTGGACCGGTCGAATATCGTCGTCGCCAGATCATCGATCGCCGCCATCAGCAGATAGACCGCCGAACCCAGCACCGTTGCCCAGCTCATCATCTGCAACAGGAAGAGGCTGAGGGTGAAATAGCCGAGCAGCAGGCAAACCGCAGCCACCGCGACCACGATCCATGCCACAAGGCTAATGAGACCGCTGACGCTTTCCTGACGCTCACCCTCTTCGCCATCCTCCTTGGCGGCGCGCAAATGCGCCACCGTGACCAGAACTGCGCTGACCAGCAGGATATGGAGCAGGGCGAAGGCCGCCTGAGTGGCTTCCTGCGCCGCCTTGCCCACGCCGGCCGACGCATTGAACTGCGCATAGAACACGCCGAGGAAGGCCAGCAGCGCTAGCAACAGGCTGTAGGGGCGCAACTTCGTCGCGCCATTATCGCTGATCGCCGCGATCCGCCAGGACGGGCGGCTGCGCATCAGCAGGGCGCCGAGCACGGAAAAGGTAAAGCCGCTAAAGGCACAACCGCCGACGAATGCGCCGAGCAATGGCTCCCACCGATCCGCGACCAGGCCGGACCAGCGCAATCCCTGCGCGATCGACAGGGCCGCCAGCAACGGCGCGAAAGTGCCGACCGCCACCCGCCACAGCGCGTAGGTGGAACGCCGGACCCGCCGTCCCGGCACGCCCTCGGTCAGCATCCGTTGCCCCATATGCCGCGCTGCGACCTGCCCCGGCCCGACGATCAGCAAGGCCAGCAGCAGACCCGCCAGCGCATGCCATGGCCGATGATCGCGCAGCGCCTCTGCGGCCTGCGTCCGGCCTGTCTCCAGAAAAGCCGTCACGCGCCGCATGTCGCGGGGGAAGGCATCGCCAAGCCCGGACCAGAAGCCGGGCGACAAGGGCGATGGCGAACGAGTCGATATTTTCTCGCTGAACTGCTCCGCCTCGCTCCGTTCGATCTCGTCGGCCAGTTGCTGCGCCTCGACACCGATCAGGTTGCCGCGCTTGATCGCCGAATCGATTGCGGACCGCTGCCGCGTCAGGGCCGCACGCTGCCGCTTGATGTCGGGTGCTTCGCTATTGCCCGCCGCAACGGTGCCCAGCCCCGTCAACTTGGCATCGAGCAGGGCCAGTTGGTCCTGCAAGTCGCCGGCGGCATCCGATGCAGTCGTCCTGGCCGCCAGTATTTTTGCCAGCAGCAGCTTGCGATCGCCGGCATCCATCCGCGTGTCGAGGCTCTGATCGACCGAGCGCACATCCTTTTCCGCCTGTGCCAGCCGGGTTGCCGGATCAGTCGCCGGGTCCGCCTGCGCCCCCGCCGGGCCAGCCAGACCAAGGCTCAGGGCCAGCAGCAGAACCACCATCAGGGCATGCATATGCCGTATCGGATCAATTGCCTGATCGTGTCGGAACAAGGACCACCCATTTTCTGCGCAAAACTGTGGCCCTCTCTATGGCCGGCGTGGGTTTAGGTCCACAGCGCGCAGGTATAAATCGGGTCAGGCGGGCGCGACACGACGCAAAAGCCTCTCCCTTCGCGGCATCGCGTCGTCAGCCGGCAGCCCCCTAGCCTGTACCACTTGCTGGTCGATCACGCCGAACGGACTATCCAGCATCTCCGTCCGCACCCGGTCGCCGAACCGCAGAAAGCGCGTTTCCAGTTTGCCGCCGGCGATTATCTCTATCGCGCGGCGCTCGGACAGGCAGGAGGAACCGACCGCGCCATAATCGGCATTGGAAACGGTGCCAGATCCGATTTCGCCATGTTGCGGCCGGCCTTATGCCCTTCCCAGATGAGCGAAGTGTCGCCCGTTTCCTTCACTTTCTCTAAGGACAGGCAGGGCCTGCGCCAGACTCAGGACAAACAGGTCATGGCGAAAGCTACCCCGCCAGCCCGATCTGCTCCGCGCTCGCCCAATTGCCGTGCAACCCAAAGCGCAACCGGATCGGCACCTGAATCTCCGCGATCGGCCCCTTGGCGATATCCAGCGCATCGAACAGCAGCAGGTCAGTGCGATGCTCATCCAGCCGGTTGCAGACCTGCACGATCCAGCCATCCCCTTCCGGCGCGTCCGGGCTGCGCGGGATGAAGCAGGGTTCCTGCAAAGACGACACAGGCCCGCACCACCAGCGTTGCTCCTCGCCGGTCCGATGGTCGATCAGGCCCAGCATGTTCATCAGCATGCCGGACGGGCTGCCCCCCTTCAACTCCACCGGCTTGGTCGGGTCGATCACCAGCAGCCAGCCATAGCGATAGGGCAGACCCGTCTGCCGATCGTCGATGCGCGGAAATTCGCCCATCATATCGGTCAAGCGCCGCACGCTGGCAAAATCCTCCCCATTGGATGCCATGTCGACCGTCCAGCGGGTCAGGAAGCTTGCGGCCTCCATCGGATTAAACGGCACGCCATGAATGTCGGGGAAGAAGGGGAACATGTTGTTCTTCGCTTCCGGCGTATCGAAATGAATCTTCGTCCCCTCCTGAAACGCGTTCATCACATGGCTGGCGAAGCAATTGTCGCGCTTGAACCACCGAATGTCCGCCGCGCTCGCGTCGGCCCGGCGCGGCAACACGCCCAGATAGACGGGCAATGTCGTATCGAAGCCGAAATGCGGCAGCCCCTGCTTCAGTCGTTCCCAATTGGACGTGCTCGGCACGACATGGAACAGCGCATAATCGGGCGTGATCGCGAAATCGTGCATCATCGCATAATAGGGCAGTTCGAACCAAAGCTCCTGCTTCAGTTCCCCCTCCGGCGACACGACATAATAGGTCATGTCCCGCGTCAGCACCCCCTTAGCCGCATAGCCGAAGGCGATCATGTCGCCGGTCGCGGGATCGATCTTGGGATGGGCGGTGAAGGTCTGGCCGGTCATTGCGCCATCGAACCTTGTATAGCCATCGGTTTCCAGCGTCGCCGGGTCCATCACCAGCGCCGGGCTATCCTCCTTCAGCGCATAGAGTCGTCCGCCATGGATGAAGGCCGTCGTATTGGCGGTGCCGCGAAACTGCCCCTTCACCGACTCGTCATCGGTCAGAGGATTCCGATAGGCCCCGAACAGCGCCCGGCCCGCCTCATGCTCCAGCTTCCATTTGTCCGTCTTCGCCCAGCGCTGGCGCAGATCGACCCGGCCATCCTTGAACCGGAACATCGAAATCATGCCGTCGCCATTGAAGGCGATGTCGTCGCCCAGCAGTGGCGGAAATTGCGGGTCCGGCTGCACCCGGTAGAAAGCCCCGTCCAACTCGGGCGGCACCGCCCCCTTCACGTCCAGATTGGCAATGTCCGCCTCAATCCGCGACGGCGTGTTGAAACCCGTGAAGGACGGTGTGTCCGGAAAATGCGCCACGGCTGATCCTCTCCCTGTTCTGGTTAAGATATTGTATGTGACACTCACATTTTTTCAAGTCGCAGGATTGACGGACCAGGTCTTACTGCGCACACTGTTACTATGAATACCATGAAAGATATCGAGCCGCTCGACCTCTTCCCCGATCCCAGCCTCAGCGGCATTGACGGGCTGGTCGGCTTTCACATCCGACTGGCGAGCGCGGCGGTCTATCAGCATTTTACCGAAACCTTCAGCGACCTCGGCCTCACCCAGAAGCAGGTCGCGGTCCTCTGGCTGATCGAGGATCATCCCGGCATCGCTCAGGCCGATATCGGCCGCCGGCTGAAGATGGACCGGGCCAGCGTCATGGCGATCGTCAATCGCATGCAAGACCGGGGTTTCCTGACCCGCGGCGCATCCGCGCAGGACCGCCGGCGCCAGACATTGAGCCTGACTGAGGGTGGCCGCGACTCGCTGGCCGATGCCCGCGCCTGCATCGCGGAGCATGAGAATTGGCTCAAGGCGCGGTTCAGCCCGGCCGAAACCGCCATGCTGGTGGAACTGCTGCGCCGCGTCTACGTCTGACCCGGCGAAGAACTAAATCCAGGACTTTCGTGGCCTTCCCCTCCCCGCCGCGATCATCCTGTTACTGGTACTACTACCAATAGAGACAACAGCATTATTTGCCCTCTCGCAATAGTGGCAAATATTGCAACAATGTTCGTTGCCGGGGCGATCAGGCTCTTGCAACGGGCAAGATTGTATGTCTTACTAACAATCGACACACAGCATGTCACAAGGCGGGTCACGTCCGGTCAGGGCGGATCTTACAAAGCCGGATTAGGAGAGGGGATTACCCATGCAACACGATCTTCGTGCAATGATGTCGCGCGCCCTGTTGGCGTCAGCCTCCATCCTCGCAATCACCACGCCAGCTTCGGCGCAATCGCAGGCCCAGCCGCCCGCTGCAGCGCCGCAGGCGGCCGAGCAGGAAGCCGCCTCGCAATCGTCCGTCGCCGATATCGTCGTCACCGCCCAGTTCCGCGCCCAGCGCTTGCAGGACACGCCGATCTCCATCACCGCCGTCGGCGCCGCCGAACTAGAGGCCAAGAGCCAGACCAACCTCGCCCAGATGGCCGACGCCGCGCCCAACGTGTCGTTGAAGCCGCAGGGCGCGTCCTTCGGCCCGTCCATCACAGCCTCAATCCGTGGCGTGGGCCAGAACGACTTCAACCCCGCCTATGAACCGGGCGTCGGCATCTATATCGACGATGTCTATTATCCGCAGCTGACCGGCGCGGTGTTCGAACTGCTCGACCTCGACCGCGTCGAAATCCTGCGCGGCCCGCAGGGCACACTGGCTGGCCGCAATGCCGAAGGCGGCGCGATCAAGCTTTATTCCAAGCGTCCCTCGGGCGATGGCGGGGGCTTTGTCGAGGTCAATTACGGTATTCGCAACCGCATCGGCATCCGCGCCGCCGCCGATTTCGGCATCACCGACACGCTGGCCGTCCGCATTTCCGGCGTCGCCAAGCAGCAGGACGGCTTCGTCGACCGCATCGACTATGGCTGCGCCAATCCGGGCAGCGGTATTCCATTCACCCAGCCGGCCGGCGACTGCACCATCAGCAAGCTGGGTGGCGTGGGCTATCAGGCGATCCGCGCCATCGCCTTCTGGGAACCCAGCGACAAGCTGGATGTCACGGTCATCGGCGATTACACGCGGGACGAACATACGATCGCGGGCGAAGTGCTGATCGCGACCAACCCGGTCAATTCCCCCAACACCAATCCGGCACCCGGCGTCGTTTATGACGATCGCTTCATCTGCGGCCGCTATTGCAACTATATCGGCACTGGCCAGCCGGCGGGCACTTGGACTCCGCCCATCCCGGTCGATCCCTATGGCGCCGCCGGCACGCCGCTCGCCGCGACGCAGGGCACCGACCGCAGCCTCTACAAGGGCTGGGGCGTGTCGGGACAGATCAACTATGCCCTGTCCGACGCGTTCAAGCTTACCTCGATCACCGGCTATCGTACCTTCAACACCCAGTTCGATTCCGACGACGATATCTCGCCCGCCAATATCGGTTTCGGCCGCAACTATCTCGAAAACTGGAGCTTCAGCCAGGAAGTCCGATTGAACGCGGAGCTGGGCGAAAATCTCAACGCCACGGTCGGCGGCTATTATTTCAAGCAGAGTTCCACTTACGACTCGCTTCAGGACATTCGCTATGTCCCGGTCTATCCGCTGCAATTTCGTCAGCCTGACCCGACCAAGGCGGAAGCGAAGGCCGCCTTCGCCCATCTGTCCTGGAAACCCGTCGATCGCCTGACGCTGAGCGGCGGCCTGCGCTACACGACGGAAACCAAGGACCAGACCTATTACCGCCTGAACTTCGACGGCACGGTCAATCGCTTCCTCGATCCTGTGGGCGCAGCCTATGGCATCGGCTATTCGGGTGCGGACACGCTCGATTATAATGGCAATGGCAACACGTCCGAAATTGTCACGGCGCTGTCGGGCCTGACCGCCCATTACAGCGCCAAGCGCTGGGACTATCGCGTCGCGGCCGATTATCGCCTGACCGACAGCCTGATGGTCTATGGATCGGTGTCGACCGGCTTCAAGGGCGGCGGCTCCAATCCGCGCCCCTTCACGACGCAGCAGGTCATCGCCTTCCGCCCGGAAAAGCTGACTGCCTATGAAGTCGGCTTCAAGAGCGACTTCTTCAATCGCCGCGTTCGCCTGAACGCTGCGGCCTTCATCAACGACTATACCGATATCCAGATCCCGGTGCTGACCTGCCCCACCGCGCCCTGCGCCGCCCGCCTCAATGCCGGCGACGCGCGGGTCAAGGGGTTCGAGGCGGAACTGTCCGCCTACCCGATCGACGGCCTCGCGATCGACGCATCGATCAGCTATCTGGACTTCAAATATAAGGCGAGCAGCCTCGATCCAGCCGCTGCCTATCCGACCAATCCGGGCGGCGTATCGGCCGACGATCCGCCAGTCTCGCCGCCCTGGAAGTTCAGCCTCGGCGCCCAGTATAAGATCGACCTCGACAAGGCCGGCAGCCTGACCCCGCGCTTCGACGTCACCTATGAAGACAAGAAGTTCGGCGGCGCGGCGGTCATCAACGGCACCCGCATCCTCAACTTCGTGCCCGCCTATACGCTCGCCAACGCGCGGCTGACCTGGCAGAACGCAGACGAGGATCTCGACGTCTCGTTCGAAGTCACCAACCTTTTCGACAAATATTATTATCTCTCCGTCTTCGACCTGCGCGGCGCGGGCGCCGGCGTGCGCAAGGCACGCCCCGGCAATCCGCGCGAGTGGGCCGTGACGGTGAAGAAGAAATTCTAGCCCTCCCCCTCGGTCGGTCGGGCTGCGCACGCCCGGCCGGCTTCTTTTTGGAGACGCATACGGCATGACCGACGTCACACTTTATCATTGGGAACCCAACGCCAATTCGGGAAAGCCCATGCTGGCGCTGTTTGAAAAGGGCGTCGCGTTCGACAGCCATTATCTCGACCTGCTGAATTTCGACCAGCATCGGCCAGACTATCTGGCGGTCAATCCGCTCGGCACCATTCCCGCCATGACCCATGGCAAGCTGGTACTGACCGAATCCACCGCCATCATGGAATATGTCGATGAGGCGTTCGACGGCCCGCGCCTGATGCCCGCCGACCCGGTCGACCAGTGGCGTACCCGCTGGTGGATGAAATTCCTCGACCAGTGGCTCGCCCCCAGCTTCTCGATGATCGGCTGGAGCGTCTTCGTCGGCCCGTCGGTGCGGCAGAAAGACCCGGCCGAACTGGAGGCCGCGATCGACCGCATCCCCATGCCCGAACGGCGCACCGCCTGGCGCAAAGCGATCAACGGCGCTTTCTCCCCGGAGGAAATGACCGAATCGCAGCGCCGTGTAGGCCTCGGCATCGGCTATCTGGAACAGGCGCTGGGGCAGCGGGAATGGCTGGCATCGGACAGCTATGGGCTCGCCGACATCAACGGCTTCAACCTCGCCTATGCCATGCCGCTGTCGCAGCCGCAGCTCTGCAATGACGAACTGACCCCCAATATCATGCGCTGGCTGCGCGCCATCTATGCGCGCCCCGCCACCCGCGCCTGCTGGGCGCTGGGCCGCACCGATCTCGCCCGCCGCATCTCCCTGCTCGAAAGCGAACCCGCATGACCGGCATCCTCTATCATGGCCAGCCCAATGGCCCGTCCTTCACCGTCCTGGCCGCCGCCTTCGAGAAAGGCGTCGATCTCGACCGACGCCCGATCGATCTGGTCGCGGGCGACCGCCACTCGACCGCTCTCCCCCACCCGATCGAGGTGGACCAGTCGATCGAGGGCGAAGGCCCCGTGATGCTGGTGGGTGGCGTGGCGATGACCGACAGCGTCTTCCTCGCCTGCTATCTGGATGAGGTGGGCAGCGGCCCGGCGATCCGCCCGGCCGATCCCTATGCCCGCTGGCAGATGATGGCCTGGTGCCGCCATGTGATCGAGCGCGTCGCCCCCGCCGCCGCCGCACTGGGCAATGCCGCCGCGCCACCGCCGGCCGTCCCTACCGGCATCGCCAGCGCCGACCTCGCCGCCCGCTGGACGCAGGCCGTGGAAGGCAAGGCGGATGCAACGCAACTCGCCGACAGCCGCAACAAGATCGTGCAGGCAGTCGAAAAGATCGAGGCGCAGCTGGCCGATGGGCGCGACTGGCTGATGGGTGATTTTTCCATCGCCGATCTGGAAAGCTTCGCCTGGCTCGCCGGCATGCGGCCACTTATCCCCGAAGCCTTCGTCGCTTCACCACGCATTGACGCATGGGAAGCACGGTTGCGCGCCCGCCCGGCCGTTGTACAGGCATTGGGCCTCGCCACCGTTCCGGAACCCGAAGCCATCTGGGCCATCGGCCCGGAGATCAATCGCTGGGGCTGATGGGATGCGCGCGATCGACTATTTCGACCGGGGCCATGATATCGACCCCGAACGCCCCTGCCTGATCGACGTGGAGAGTGGCGAGACGCTGAGCTTCGCGGCGGTCAGGGCGCTGACGATCCGGATCGCCGCCGCGCTTCATGCGGCGGACTTCCGCAATCAGCAACCGATCGCGCTCTATGGCCCCAACAGCGCGACCATGATGATCGCCCTGCTCGCCATCTGGCGCGCCAATGGCCAGTGGGTGCCGGTCAACACCCGCAACGCCATCGACGCCAATGCCGCCTATCTCGACTATGTCCGCTGCGGCTGGCTCTTCTATCATAGCAGCCAGGCGGAGGATGTCGCGGCGCTCAAAGCGCGCGTCCCCAGCCTGACCCGTTTCGTCTGTCTCGATCGCGCGCATGATGGCGATCCCTCGCTCGACCAGTTCATTGCGAACAGCGAGTTGGACAGCTTGCCGGACTTCTCCGACCCCTTCGGCAAGCCCGACGATGTGGTCGGCCTTTTCCCCACCGGCGGCACCACCGGCCCGTCCAAGGGGGTAGTCGTCACCAATCTGGGCTGGGGCACGATGATCGAGACATTGGCGCAGGCCGTGGACGGAAGAACCGATTCACCTGTCTCACTCGTTGTCGCACCGATCACCCATGCGGCCGGACCAGTGGCGCTCGCCACCTTGTCCTTGGGCGCGACGCAGGTGATCCTGCCCGGCTTCGACGCCGCGGCCGTGCTGGAGACGATCGCCCGCCACCGTGTCACCCATGTCTATATGCCACCGACCGCACTATACAGCCTGCTCGACGCGCCGGAGCTGGCGGGCAGCGATACCTCATCCCTCAAAATCTTCCTGCTGGTCGGCTCGCCCGTCTCGCCGGAGAAATTGCGGCAGGCGGTGGAGATATTCGGCCCCTGCCTCTGTCAAGCCTATGGCCAGGTGGAATCGCCGATGATCGTCACCTGGCTTTCGCCGGAGGATGTCGCAGCAGCGGCAGCCGGCGATCGCCCAGAACGGCTCGCCAGTTGCGGGCGACCGACCCGCTCCGTGCGCGTCGCCATCATGGACGACGACGGCACGCTGTTGCCCGATGGCGAGGCGGGCGAGCTGGTGGTGCGCGGCGTGCTCGTCTCGCGCGAATATTATGCCATGCCCGATGCCACCGCTGAAGTGCGCGCCCATGGCTGGCACCATAGCGGCGACGTCGCCCGGCGCGATGCGGACGGCTATCTCTATATCGTCGATCGCAAGAAGGACATGGTCGTGTCCGGCGGCTTCAACGTCTTCTCCGCGGAGGTGGAGGCCGCCGTCACCGAACTGGCGGCCGTGCGCGAATGCGCCGTCATCGGCATCCCCCATGAAAAATGGGGCGAGGCCGTCCATGCCATTGTCGTCGCCGACAATATCGGTGAGACTGAGATCATCTCCCATGCCAAGGCCCGGCTGGGCGGGGTGAAGGCGCCCAAAAGCGTCGCCTTCGTCCCCGCCATTCCCCGGACCGCCGCCGGAAAGATGGACAAGAAAGCCCTGCGCGCCGCCTATTGGACCGGCGAGCGGATGGTCAATTGAGCGATTTCAGTCAAATGGCACATTTGACGGCTCGGAAATCGCGGCAAACAGAAACGGGTGACAGATGCAAACATCTGCACCGCATAAGGAGAGGAAGAGGATGCGGGTCGCGATTGCGCTGCTGTTGGGAACGAGTCTGGCCCTGTCGGCCTGTGGCAAAGGCACGAGTCAGGAAGCCGCCGCCCCTGCTTCCACCGGCGGCGTGGACGCCGCCCGGATCATCGCGGCCAAGCCCGCCGAATGGCTTTCCACGGGCCGCACCTATGACGAGCAGCGCTTCAGCCCGCTGTCCACGATCAATCAAGAGACGGTCGGCAAGCTGGGCCTCGCCTGGTCCGCGGATATGGATACCAATCGCGGGCAGGAGGCGACCCCGCTCTTCATCGACGGCACCCTCTATGTCTCCACCGCCTGGAGCATGGTGAAAGCCTATGACGCGCGCAGCGGCAAATTACTCTGGTCCTATGATCCGGAAGTGCCTCGCGAGACACTGGTCAAGGCCTGCTGCGACGCGGTCAATCGCGGCGTGGCGGCATGGGGCGACAAGATTTTCGTCGGTACGCTGGACGGCCGGCTGATCGCCATCGACCGCAAGAGCGGCAAGCCGGTCTGGAGCAAGGTCACGCTCGACCAGACGAAAAATTACACCATCACCGGCGCGCCTCGCGTGGTGAACGGCATGGTCGTCATCGGCAATGGCGGCGCGGAATTCGGCGCGCGCGGCTATGTCGCGGCCTATGATGCCGACACAGGCGCGGAGAAATGGAAATTCTACACCGTCCCGGCGCAACCCGGCACGGAGAAGGAAGCGGATTACCTCAAGAAAGCCGCCGCCACATGGTATGGCGAATGGTGGAAACAGGGCGGCGGTGGTACCGTATGGGACGCCATGGCCTATGACCCGGACCTCGACCTTCTCTATATCGGCGTCGGCAATGGCTCGCCGTGGAACCAGGCCTATCGGTCGGAGGGCAAGGGCGACAATCTCTACCTCTCTTCCATCGTCGCGGTCCATGCGAAGACGGGCGAATATGCCTGGCATTATCAGACCACGCCCGGCGATAGCTGGGACTTTACCGCTACTCAGCATATCATGCTCGCCGACATGGAAATGGGCGGCCAGAAAAAGAAAGTGCTCATGCAGGCGCCTAAGAACGGCTTCTTCTATGTGCTGGACCGCACCAACGGCAAACTGCTGTCGGCCAAGAATTTTGTGCCGGTCAACTGGGCCAGCGGTATCGACATGAAGACCGGCCGACCGATCGAAAATCCGGAGGCGCGCTATTACAAGACCGGCAAGCCCTTCATCGGCTCCCCCGGTGCGACCGGCGCGCATAGCTGGCACCCGATGGCTTTCGATCCCAAGAGCCAGACCGTCTTCATCCCCGCTAACCTCGCCGCCTTCCCCTATATCCCGGAAAAGGGATGGAAGGCGAACAAACTGGGCTTCAATGTCGGCGTCGATATCGCGGCGGCCGCTATGCCAGCCGACAAGGCGGTCCGCGACGCCGCAATGAAAGCGACCACCGGCGCACTCATCGCCTGGGATCCGGTCGCGCAGAAGGAAAAGTGGCGCGTCTCCTATAAGGGGCCGTGGAATGGCGGCCTGCTGGCGACCGGCGGCGACTTGGTGTTCCAAGGGACAGCGACCGGCGACTTCAACGCCTACGCCACGGGGGACGGCCGCAAACTCTGGTCCTTCCCGGCGCAGACCGGCATCGTCGCGGCGCCGATCAGCTATGAACTGGACGGGGCGCAATATGTGGCGGTGATGGCCGGTTGGGGCGGCGTATGGGCGCTGGCGCCCGGCATCCTGTCCGACAAGAGCGGTCCCAGCCGCAACATCAGCCGCCTGCTGGTGTTCAAGCTGGACGGCAAGGGCACACTGCCCGCGCCCCCGCCTCATAACGCCATGCCGCTCGACCCGCCGCCCTCCACCGCCAGCGCCGCGGACATAGCGGCTGGTGCCAAGCATTTTGGCCGCTATTGCAGCACTTGCCATGGCGATTCGGCAATCGGCGGCAGCATCGTCCCTGATTTGCGCCGCAGCGCTGCCTTGAACGACAAGTCGACCTGGCAGATGATCGTGCATGACGGCGCGCTCAAGGATAATGGCATGGTCAGCTTCGCGTCGATCTTCTCCCCCAAGGAGATCGAGGATATCCGCGCCTATGTCATCCACCGCGCCAATGAGGACAAGACACTGGAAAGCAAGCCCAATGCCCGTTGATCCGACGAAGGTTCTCGCCATCGACGTCCATGTCCATGCCGAAGTGTCGTGCCATGATCCCGAAGATCCGGTGATGGCCAAATATTTCGATGCGGCCTCGGCCTATTTCAAGGCGGACCGCAAGCGGCCGACCATCCCTGAAACCATCGCTTATTATCGGGCGCAGAATATCGCCTTCTGCCTGTTCACCGTCGATTGCGAAAGCGGTATCGGGGCGAAGCGGATCAGCAATTATGAAGTGGCGGAGCTGGCCGCGAACGATAGTGACATCGTCATCCCCTTCGCCTCGATCGACCCGCGCAAGGGCAAGTTCGGTGCGCGCGAAGCGCGTGATCTGGTGGAGAATTACGGGGTCAAAGGCTTCAAATTCCACGGCATCATGCAGGATTGCCACCCGGCCGACCGGGTCGCCTATCCCATTTACGAAGTGATCGCGGAATATAAGCTGCCCGCCATCTTCCACACCGGCCATTCGGGCATGGGCACGGGAATGCGCGGCGGCGGCGGCGTCCGGCTGAAATATGGCCAGCCGATATTGGTCGATGACGTCGCGGTCGATTTTCCCGACATGAAGATCATCCTGGCCCATCCAAGCTGGCCCTGGACCGACGAGAGCCTTTCGATGGCGCTGCACAAGGATAATGTCTTCATGGACCTGTCCGGCTGGTCACCCAAATATTTCCCGAAACAGGTTATCCAATATGCCAACACCCAGCTGAAGCATAAAATGCTCTTCGGCTCCGACTGGCCGCTCATCCGGCCGGAAAAATGGATCGACGCCGCGCGGGAAGCCGGCTTCCGCGAGGAAGTGCTGCCGCTCATCATGAAGGACAATGCGGTGAAATTGCTGGGGCTGGGGTAAGGCCCTTTCTCATGCCCGAACGTCATGCTGAATTTGTTTCAGCATCCATTCCTCCCAACAGGCAAAAGTGCACGGAGGCACAATGGATCCTGAAACAAGTTCAGGATGACGCTGCGTTGATAAGGCGATCTAGCGCTGTCCTACTGTCGCACTGGTCTCTATAATCCGTTTCCGCGCCTCCCCCGCAGTGGCGAACAACATCATTTCTCACCTTTGTTCTTAAATAACAAAATCAGTGGGAAATGTGCGAAGTTAAGGCCGTTCCTGTAAAAAGCTGGCCGGGCGAACCCCTTTATCCGTCCCGGCCAGAGGCATTTCAACTCTCGATCTTTTCCCGCTTCTCCCCGCCCGGCACGCCATGGGCGACCCGCTTTTCATAATCGCTATCATCCTCGGGCTTGGCGAGCGATGCCATGACCCGCTCATGGATTTCCTCCAGCGTCCCGCGAAATTCGGGATAAGGCAGGATATAGAGCTGGTCCGCCTCCACGCCTTTCAGCACATATTGGGCCAGTATCTCCGGCTCCATGCCGACCGCGATCACCTGCTTCAGATGCGCCATCACATCCGGGTCCGCACCATAATAGCCGGTCTTCTGCAAATGCGCCGGGCGGGTCAGCACCGCTTCATGGATATTGCTGTTGACCGCGCCGGGACACAGCATCGACACGCCGATGCCATGGTCGGCCAGGTCCAGCGCCAGACATTCGGAGAGGCCCCGTATCGCCATCTTCGACGTGCAATAAATGCCCGTCCCTTTGAGCGCTACAAAGGCGGACATGGATGCGGTGTTGACGATGTGGCCGCCCTTGCCCCGCTCGATCATGCGCGGCACGAAGGTCTGGATGCCGTTGATGACCCCCTTCAGATTGACGTCCAGCTGCCAGTCCCAGTCATCATAAGTGGCGTTCTGAAGCGGGCCGAAGATCGACACGCCCGCCGTATTGAACAGCAACTCGACCGGCCCCAGCTTCGCCTCCACTTCGTCGGCGGCGCGCGCATAGGCGGCGCGGTCGGTGATATCCAGCTTCACCGCCATCACATCATGCCCGCGCCCCTCGAACCAGGCCATCGCCTCGTCCAGATGGTCCTGCCGGATGTCGGCGATCGCGACCTTGCACCCGGCCTGCGCAAAGACCTTCGCCTGTCCCAGCGCCACGCCCGATCCGCCACCGGTGATGAAGGCGGTGCGCCCTGCTACCTGCGTCATGCGGCCAGTTCCTTTGCATTGCGGCGGGCCAGCTGGTCGTCGAACACCGGATTACCGAGCAGGAAGCCGATCTCCTTCGCCCGGTCCTGATTGATCGCCTCGTCGGGTATCGACGCCAGAATTGCGTCGAACCGCGTCTTCATGCCGGCACCAAATTCGGGATGGGTCAGGATATAAAGATCGTTGTTCCGGATGCCGGCCAGCACCCGTTCGCCCACCTCGTCGGCACTCATCCACAATGGGGAGACTGGCCGCTGCTCCAGTTCCTCCTCACGCTGGCGATAGCCGCTATCCTCGCGATATGCGGCGGGGCGCAATTCGCCGCTATGAGCGATATGGCTCTGCACCGGGCCGGGCATGAAGGCCGATACGCCGATATTTTCGGCAGCCAGTTCGCCCCGAATCGCTTCGGAAATGCCCAGCACGGCTGCCTTGGCCGCCGTATAGATGGCCGAATAGCTGATCGGGATCAGCGCCGATTGCGACGAGGTGGTGACGATCTGCCCGCCCTCCCCATGTGCCTTGATGCGCGGCAGGATCGTGACGAGGCCATTGATGACCCCGCCCAGATTGACGCCCATGCCCCAGTCCCAATCGTCGAAACGCGCGTCCAGCACCGGCCCCATCACGCCGACGCCGGCATTGCCGACGAGGATATGGATCTTCCCAAAGCGCGCCTCCGCCGCATCGGCCGCGCGGGCAAAAGCCGCGCGATCAGTCACATCCAGTTGCACCGTCTCCACCTGCGCATCCGCACCAAGGTCGGCCTTCGCCTGCGCCAGCGATTCCTCGCGAATGTCGGCGATCACCACATTGGCCCCAGCTCGCACAAGCGCGCGGGCTATGCCCAAACCTATGCCGTTGGCGCCGCCGGTGATGAAGGCCGTCCTGCCATGCACATCGCCCATCGGGCTGGTTGCTGTCGTCATCTGATCCTCTCCCTTATTGTTTCAGGCCCAGCATGGCCCGTGTCTCTCCGGCGGTCGCGATATCGCCGCCGATCCGCTCGACCAGTTCCACGCCCCAGCGGACGAGGTCGGCATTATTTGCGGCCATCTGGCCACGCCGCAGATAGATGGTATCCTCGAAACCCACGCGGATATTGCCGCCCAACAGCGCCGACTGCGCCGCCATCGGGAAGCTGTGACGGCTGACGCCGAAGCCGGTGAACTGCGCGCCGCGCGGTATCTGGTTCTTGGCGTAGAGCATCGCCTCTGGCGTGGCGGGCAGGCCATATTTGGTGCCCAGCACGAAGGTGAAGGGCACATTCTTCGGAATCGCCCCCTTGGCCATCAGATCGTCGGCGAAGACGAAATCGCCCGCCTCGAAACATTCGATTTCCGGCAGCACGCCGGCATCCTGGATCATATGGCCCATTTTCGTGATCATGGGGTCGAGATTGATCGCCACCCCGCCCCACAACTGCATGGTGCAGATATCGAGCGTGCACATATCGGGCTTCAGGTCGAGGATATGCTCCAGCCGCCGCTCGGCGGTGAACATCAAGGTGCCGGGGCCACACACCGCCGGGTCTTCATCGCCCTGCATCCAGGTGCAGCCCGGCCCGGTGGTGACGTTCAGGATGACTTCGTTATTCTTCGCGCGAATGAGGGCCACGACCTCGCGATAATCCTCCAGCGCCTGTGACGGGTCGCCCGTCTCGCGGTTGCGCACATGGACATGGATGATCGACGCGCCGGCCTCGGCCGCTGCCAATGCTTCGGCCGCGACATGGTCCGGGCGGAAGGGGAAATTGGGATGTGACGGCATCGGCGAACTTCCCGTCACCGCGCATGTCACAAATAGCTTGCCAGCCAATATCGCTCTCCTGTCTAGTCTCGGCTATGCTGCCGACCGCAGACCCAAGGGTCTTGCAGAGGAGACGGCCCGCAAGAAGGCCGGTGGATGTCCCATTATTGCGAGTAACTGGATAAGGCATGGCACAAAGGGAAGAATTGTCACGGTTCCTGAAGGCCGCCCGCGCGAAACTGGCGCCGTCGGAAGTCGGCCTACCCCCGGGCGAGCGCCGCCGCACGCGCGGCCTTCGTCGCGAGGAGGTGGCGACGCTCGCGGGGATGAGCGTCACCTGGTACACATGGTTCGAACAGGGGCGTGAGGTGCAACTATCCGCGCCGATGCTGGAACGGCTCAGCCGCACCCTGCGCCTCAATCCCAATGAACGCGAATTTCTCTTCGCTCTGGCGCAGCATCGCCCGCCCCCGCTGGCGCGCCGCCCCGACGAGACGATCCATGCGGGCACTCAGCATCTGATGGATGCGCTGACGATACCCGCGCTGGTGATCGTGGAGGATTGGACCGTGATCGGCTGGAACAGGCTCGTCGGCCGCGCCTTTCGCGATTACAGCCAGATGCCGCGTGAAGAACGCAATCTGTTCCGCATCCTGATGCTGAACCCGCGCTATCGCGCTGATCCGGACAAGTTCCAGGATATGTGCCGCCGCCTGATCGCCCGCTTCAAATGGGATTATAGCCGCACCGCCCAGCCGGAGGTGTTCGAGGGCATCATCGCCGACATGATGGAGCAGTCCGAATTCTTCCAGCGCTACTGGCAGGATTCGGAAATCATGGCGCATTTCGAGGATACGAATATCGCCGACATGCCGGGCGTGGGCGAAATCATGTTCCGCCACACCAGCTATGCGATCGAGGAAGCGCCGGGCCAGCGGTTGCTGCTCTTCGCGCCGCTGGACGATGTCAGCGCAGCGCGGCTTGCCAAGCTGGTGGCGGAAACGGAGGCGCCAGCGCTCGCTTGAGCGCCGGTGCCGGCCGGCATCAGTTCGTCTCGCGCTTCAGCCGCTCGGCCAGTGCGCCGATCTCTTCCGGTTCCAGCAGCCAGGTGCGCGTCTTGCGTCCTTCGCGATGGACAGGCTGGGTCAGCAGGACGCGCGCCTGCGCCTTGGCATGGTCCTTATAGAGGCCAAAATGGACGGCGCAGTCGCGAATCGTGCCAATCAGCGGCGGCTTGCCATCCAGGTCGATCATGGTCGCGGGCTGATCCCAGGGGATGCCGGCGACGCCGGGATATTTCTGTTCCATGGCTTTGCGTCACCATGGTCCGGCGACGAAATCAAGGTCTAAGAATCGGAGACTATCTCAACAGCGCCATCAGAATGGGATCGCGCGTCGCGCCCGGATCGCGGCGAATCTCCGCCTCCTCCCGCCCGATCGCGCGGAAGATCGCGTCGCCAATCTGGCCCGAAACATTGTCGGCCAGCGCTGCATAATCCTTGCCCCCGCTGGCGGAGAGCGCCGCCGACAGCATTTCGAACATGTCGGACCGCAGCGCCCGCGACGCGCCGGGTAGCAACGCCTCCACCACCGATCCGCGTGCCTGCGATGCCAGAAGGTCGGTCGCCGCCGTCGGCCCGCCGCGCAAGACCGACACCGCATCGGCCAGCGTCATGCGCTGCACCGCATCCATCACGATCGGCGTGGCATTGTCAGCCAGATCGACCGCCACATCGTTGAGCGACCGCGCCACCTGATTGCGCACAGCATTGGTGCGCAGCAGGGCGGACAGGACCGCACCCCCCTTCCCGCCGCCCAGATCCGGCGGCACGATCCGGGTCAGTTGATCATCATAAAAGCCGCCCGGTTCCGTCAGCCGGGCAAAGGCGCGCTCGCTCGACAATTGCAGCAAACGCCGCACCGCGTCCTCGACCGTATAGCGCCCCATCGGCGTAGCGCAGGCCGCCAGCGGTAGCAGCGCCAGCGTGGCGATCAGGCTGCGCCTGTCGGAAAGGCCGAATGATTGATCCATGACGCATCTCCCTTTTCGTGGAGGACGCTATGGCCGCGTCAGGCTTGCCGGGCGCTGAACGCAGTGAGACCTACGATATTTCCGTTCGCTTCGAGCGAAGTCGAGAAGCCGCGAGCGCTGCGCAGGCGTTTCTCGACACGCTCGAAACGAAAGACGGTTGTTATTTGACAAACAGCGTCCGCACGGAATCCGGCACATGCTCCGCGCGCAATCCGCCCGGTCGGCTGGCATCCGGCACGGTCCAGACCCGCTTTTCGGTACATTCTACGCACAGCTTGCCGTCCAGCGACAGGCGGTGCGCGACAGTGAAACTGCTGTTGCCGAAGATCGGCGCATCCGCCTCCACCAGCACATCGTCGCCATAGGCGGTCGGCACGAAGAAGCGCGCCGATACGTCCACCATCGGGAAGCCGGCAAAGGGCATGGTCGCCAGCATCTCCCGCTTCTTGGGCAGTCCCGCATGTTCGAACAACAGCATCGTGCTTTCCCCGAAAATATCGAAGTAGCGCGGGGCATGGACGATGCCGGCCGGGTCGCAATGCCCCCATTCGATGCGGACGATCCGCTGGAGGAAAGCACTCACGCGAGAATAGTCTTTCCCTGCCTGGTCGTTTTCTCCGCCATTTCCTCATCGGTCGGCGGCGTGGGGATAAGAAGCCCGCGCTGCACCGCGGGCCGCGCCGAAATCCTGTCGAACCAGCGCTGAAGGTGGGGGAAGCCGCCCATGTCGACGCCGGCCCAGTCATGGCCACGTACCCAGGGGAAGCAGGCGATGTCGGCGATCGAATAGTCGCCGACCAGATAATCGCGGGTCGCCAGTCGCGCATCCATCACGCCGAACAGGCGCTGGCTTTCGCGCACATAACGGTCGATCACCGACGGCAGTTTCTCGTCGAAATAGCGGTTGAAGACGGTCGCCTGCCCCATCATCGGGCCAAGGCCGGACATTTGCCACATCACCCACTGGATGACGCGGCTGCGATCCTGCCCTCCCGCAGGGATGAACCGCCCAAATTTTTCCGCCAGATAGAGCAGGATGGCGCCGGATTCGAAAATGGCGAAGTCGCCGGCATCATGATCCACCAGAGTCGGGATGCGGCCATTGGGATTGAGCGCGACATACCAGTCCTGCTTCTGCACCCGGTTGGTGAGCGAAATCTGCGTGACCTTATAGGGCACGCCCAGTTCCTCCAGCAGAATCGACACCTTCCACCCGTTGGGCGTTTCCGACGTCAGCAGTTCCAGCATCTTTCTCTCCGGCTTTTCTTGTCACCTTTCCAAAGCAAAGCCTTGCCCCCGCCGCAAGACGAGTGGCGGCGCTATCATTGAAACTGACAGGTTGAGCGGCCCGCACCGCCGCCCGCCCTGCCGGGTAGTTTCGCTGATAGTATCGACAGACGACTTGCGGCCCGCCCGAACGCCAGCCAGTTTCATCCCGGAAGGCGCACCAGACGCCAGAACCATAAGGTGAGGATGAACAGCGCATGTTGACGCTCTACAGCTTCGGTCCGGCTGCCAACAGCCTGAAGCCCCTGCTGGCTTTGTATGAAAAGGGGCTGGAATTCACGCCCCGCTTCGTCGATCCGACCCGGTTCGAACATCATGAGGACTGGTTCAAGGCGATCAACCCGCGCGGCCAGGTGCCGGCGCTCGACCATGACGGCCATATCATCACCGAATCGACCGTCATCTGCGAATATCTGGACGATGCCTTTCCCGACGCGATACGGCTGCGCCCGGCCGATCCGGTGCAGATCGCCGAAATGCGGGTCTGGACCAAATGGGTGGACGAATATTTCTGCTGGTGCGTGTCGACCATCGGCTGGGAACGGATGATCGGCCCGATGGCGCGCAAATTGTCCGACGCCGAGTTTGAGGAGAAGTTGAAGCATATCCCGATTCCGGAGCAGCAGGCCAAATGGCGCAGCGCCCGCGCCGGCTTCCCGCAGGCGGTGCTGGACGAGGAAATGCGCAAGATCCGCGTATCGATCGACCGGCTGGAACAGCGGCTGTCGCAAAGCCCCTGGCTGGCGGGGGAGGAGTATACGCTGGCCGATATCTGCAACTTCGCGATCGCGAACGGGATGCAGTTTGGCTATGCCGACATCGTCAACAGGGAGGCGACACCGCATCTGGTCGCGTGGATCGACCAGATCAACGCCCGCCCCGCCGTGCAGGCGATGTTCGCCCGGTCACAGAGCGAAATGTCGCCCCGCCCGGCTGCGACGGCGGCCTGATCCATGGGCTGGCAGGACGAACCGCCCGCCGGGCAGTTGCGCATGTATCATATCCCCGGCTGTCCTTTTTCAGAGCGGATCGAGTTGCTGCTCGATCTGAAGGGGTTGCACGGCATCATGGCCGATCATGAGATCGACATATCGCAGCCCCGCCCCGACTGGCTGCTCGCCAAGACGCGCGGCACCACCGCGCTCCCCGCGCTGGAGCTGGAAAATGGCGAGACGCTGAAGGAAAGCATGGTCATCATGCGCTATTTCGAGGATCGCTTCCGCGATCCGCCGGTGGCGCGGCAAGACCCGTTCGAACATGCGGTCGAGGCGATGCTATGCGCAACCGACGGCCAGTTTACCGGCGCTGGATACCGCATGATACTGAACCGCGATCCGGCCAAACGCGAGGAGCATAAGGCCGAAGTGGACGCCCAATATGCGCGACTGGACGCTTTTCTGCGCCATTATGCGCCGGACGGCGACTATCTGTTCGATCGCTTCGGTTGGGCAGAGGTTGCCTTCACCCCGATGTTCAAGCGGCTCTGGTTCCTCGACTTTTATGAGGCCTATCAGATTCCGCAGCATCTGGCCCGACTGCTGCGCTGGCGCGAGGCTTGCCTGTCTCATCCGGTGGCCGAGCGCCATCATGGTCATCGCGAACTGATGACGCTCTATTATGACTATGCTCAGGGTGGCGGCAACGGACGCCTCCCCGAAGGCCGCACCATCTCCAGCTTCACGCTCGATCCCCCCTGGGACAGCCGCCCCCTGCCGCCGCGCGACAAATGGGGCACGCCCGCCACCGACGCCGAACTCGGCCTTCTTCCCGCATAAGGACATTCATCATGCCCAACACGCAGCAACATTATATCGATGGCCAGTGGGTCGACAGCCAGGGCGGCCGCACCATCGCCGTCATCAATCCCGCGACCGACCAGAGCGCCGCCGACCTGATATTGGGCACCCCCGCCGATGTTGACGCAGCCGTGGTCGCGGCACGCCGGGCTTTCGAGACATTCTCGCTGACCAGTCGCGAGGAGCGCGTTGCGTTACTGGAACGGATCATCGGCGAGTATCAGAAGCGCGTCCCCGATATCGCCCGCGCCATCGCCACCGAAATGGGCTGCCCCATCTCCATCGCCCAGACGGCGCAGGCGGGGTCGGGCCTCGGCCATCTGGGGCAAGCGCTGAACGCGCTCAAAAATTACGAATTTTCCGAGAAGATCGGCGACAACCGCGTCGTGCGCGAGCCGATCGGCGTGGTGGCGCTCATCACGCCCTGGAACTGGCCGATGAACCAGATCGTCGCCAAGGTCGGACCGGCGCTGGCGGCGGGCTGCACAATGATCCTGAAGCCATCCGAAGAAGCGCCCAGCTGCGCCGCCATCTTCGCGGAGATATTGGACGCGGCAGGCGTGCCGGCCGGCGTCTTCAATCTGGTGCAGGGCGATGGCGAGGGTGTCGGCACCGCGCTCGCCAAGCATCCTGATATCGACATGGTCAGCTTCACCGGTTCCACCCGCGCGGGCATCATGGTGGCCAAGAACGCGGCCGACACGGTCAAGCGCGTCGCCCAGGAACTGGGCGGCAAGTCGCCCAACATCATCCTGGAAGGCACGCCGCTCGACAAGGCGCTGCCCGGCGGGGTCGGCGGCGTGCTGCTCAACAGCGGCCAGAGCTGCGTCGCGCCTACCCGGATGCTGGTCCACAAGTCCCAGCATGACGAAGCGGCGGAAAAGGTCGGCGCACTGTTCGCCGCCAAGAAGGTCGGCGATCCGCAGGCGGAGGGCGATCATATCGGCCCGGTCGTCAGCCAGCGGCAATGGGATCGGATTCAGGGCCTGATCCAGACCGGTATCGACGAAGGCGCAACCCTCGTCACCGGCGGCACCGGGCTGCCTGAAGGATTGAGCGAAGGCAGCTATGTCCGGCCCACCGTCTTCGCCAATGTCACGCCGGACATGACGATCGCCAAGGAAGAGATTTTCGGCCCTGTCCTCGTCCTGATGCCCTATGACGATGACGATGACGCGATCCGCATCGCCAACGACACGCCCTATGGCCTGGGCGCCTATGTCGCGGGCGACCCCGCCCATGCGCGCAAGTTCGTCAGCCGCCTGCGCGCCGGTGCGGTGTTCGTCAATGCGGGCGGGCTTGCCTTCGACATGCCATTCGGCGGCTACAAGCAATCGGGCAATGGCCGGGAATTCGGCAAGTTCGGGCTGGAGGAGTTTCTGGAGGTCAAGTCGGTGATCGGCGCGCTGCCCGAAGAGATGGGCTGATAGCCAGCCTGCCGATCGAAGGTGATATAGAGGACAGCGCGCGACAGTCGCCCGCGCTGATCCGCTATCGGGACGATGGCCCCTTCATCACCCGCAGTTATGTGTCGCGCGGGCTTGCGACCGCCTTGGGTGTCATCAGATTGTGAATTGGCTCGCTACGCCCCTCCGTTAAACTCAAGATTCCTGCCAGGTCGCCCGAGAGAGTGGCATCAACTTTGCCGTTAGTTAGGGTAGAAAATATCCTGATATTTTTGATCATCGATCTGATGTCGCGAGAAACACTATCCCGCAATTCCGGATCATCTAACGTAGAAGTAAGATAACGAATTTTATCCCGGTAACGCTCCGCGAAGTTGTGCTTCACCTCTGGCATAATCGGATCGGTCTGGTCTAATGCGTTCTCTAATACGGCTTTTTGTTGCTCTAATTCCGCCAGTCTGGCCTTCATAGATGGCTGATACATGCCGTCTTCGATTGCGCTGAGGATGCCCGAGATTGCTCGATCGAGCTTTGAAAGATCCCGAATGCTCGCGGCCGCTCGCGATTTGCGCTCTTGATCAGCGGTTTCAATTTCACGTCCGAAAGCTTCGACGGCTTCTTTTACGGACGCATCGGAAATCAACCTATAGGATAGACCTTTTAATGCTCGATCTTCAATGAAGCCACGTCGTATTGTCCGATTGTTGGTGCAAGTGCCTCTTCGGTATTTGTTTGGACATCCATAACGATCTTCGACGATGATTGCCATTTGTCTACCACAGACACCGCACTCGATAAGACCTGAGAGAAGGTATCTTGGCCGACGAAAAGTGCGGAATTTGCTTTTGGGAACAGGCGTACCGTCGATGTCCGGGCGAAATTGTCTGCGGACTTCAGCCATTTGACTCCTAACAGCATTCCACAGATCTTCATCGATAATGCGCAATTCAGGCACCTCGATCCTGATCCACTCCGATTCAGGGTTCATCCGCGGAAGCCGCTTACCTGTAGCCGGATTTTTTACGTGGTGCTTTCGATTCCACACCATGATGCCCGCATATAATTCATTGCGGAGGATGCCAGCTTGGCGGTCCGCATGTCCCCGGATCGTCTGATTAGACCATGTCTTGCCCGTCGGCCCGGGTATGCCGTCTCGATTTAGCCCCACAGCGATGGCACGAGGGCTTCGCCCATTCGCGAACTCAGAGAAAATCCTTCTAACAATGGACGCTTCAGTTTCGTTTATCATGCGTTCTCCACGCACGGCATCGCCAGCTGCATCAAATTTTTTGACAACGTCATAACCGTAAGAGACATTCCCGCTCGCCTTCCCTTTTTCGACACGGCCCCGCTGACCACGATGGGTCTTCAGCGCGAGGTCTTTAAGGAACAGGGCATTCATCGTGCCCTTAAGCCCGACATGGAGCTCGGAAATTTCTCCTTCTGACAGGGTGATGAGTTTCACCCCGCAGAATTTAAAGTGCTTGAACATGGTCGCCACGTCGGCTTGGTCCCTTGATACGCGATCCAGAGCCTCGGCGAGAATGACATCAAATCGTCCGGCCTGAGCATCTGCAAGAAGTGATTTAATGCCTGGCCTGAGAATAACCGAAGCCCCGGAGATTGCTGCATCCTGGTAGGCACCCACGATACTCCAGCCGTGTCTTGATGCGTGTTCCCGGCAGATCATAAATTGATCATCTATAGACGCTGCGCTCTGTTGGTGATCGTGTCCCACGAGGTGGTGTAGCTGGGGTCTGAGGTGGTCACCGTGATTTTCGGATAGGTTTGGGTTGCGAAGCTCGAACCTGACGGAAGGAACCACGATGACCGACCCTATGATGCACTTGCG
>NZ_JAVTIV010000024.1:0-50937 GCF_031843765.1 Sphingobium sp. WCS2017Hpa-17 | reverse complement strand
TTTACGGGAGGGGGCTAGGGGGTGGGCTGGACGTCGCGACAGCCCACCCCGCTGCGACTAACGCGCTGCGCGCGCAAGTCTCGCTGCCCCTCCCGCAGGCGGGAGGGGAATGGCCGCTCTCCACCCAAACCGGCCACCCGCACTCCCGTGCCTGACTATTTCAGCAAAATGCCGCTGACCGATCCGTTGCGGACCGAGCAGACGAAGGGCATGTCGCCGTCGGCCGAACCCACCACGCCTTCGACCTCCCAACCGGTCGACATGGTGCTCGCGCGGGCAGGGCCGATCAGGCGGGAGGCTGGCCCCGCCTGATAGAGTGCCTTTTCCGCGCAGGCGTCGCGTGCGGCGGCAGCGGTGTCGATCGGGCCATAACCCGGCGCGGCATAGGGCGTCTGCCGCGCGTCGCGCTGCGCCTGACGGTCGGCCACGATGTCGCTGACGATCGCAGCCCCCACAACATGGCGCGGCACGATGACGACCTGCGCATGCAGGGGCGTGGTCAGCAGGACCATCGCTGCACCTGTCCAACTCGCTGTCGCTTTCATGTCGATCATCTCCCTGTCGTGCCCCGGCGTCGGTCAGGACAATAGCCTATTTGAACAGGCTGCCCAAGATGCCGCGCACCAGTTTGCCGGCGATCCCGCCCGACGAGGATTTGCGGCTCGACCCGCCGAACACGGCCTTGCCCAGCTCATTGGCGACCTGCCGCCCGACCGAGGAGCCGGCGGCGCGGGTGGCCGACTGGACCGCCTTGTCGAAGGCGCTGGGCTTGGCGGCCTCACGGGCTTCCGCCGCTTCGCGCCGGGCCTGTTCCTTCAGTTCCGCCTCGCGCTGCTTGGCCTCCACCTTGGCCTGCGCGGCGGCGGCCTTGTCGGCTTCGGCCTGCGCTTTAGAGGCTTGCGCAGCGGCAGCGGCGGCTTGCCCGCGCGCGGCCAATATCTCCTCTGCCGACTCCCGGTTGACGGCGGTGTCATATTTGCCCGCGACCGGCGATATCGACTGGATGATCGCGCGTTCCTTCGCATCGAGCGGGCCGAGGCGCGAACGGGGCGGGGCGATCAAAGTGCGCTGCACGATGCCCGGCGATCCATCCTCCTGCAACAGCGACACCAAAGCCTCGCCGACCTTCAATTCGGTGATCGCCGTCTCGACATTCAGCTCGGGATTGATGCGGAAAGTCTCGGCCGCCGCCTTGATCGCCCGCTGGTCGCGCGGGGTGAAGGCGCGCAGGGCGTGCTGCACCCGGTTGCCGAGTTGCCCCGCCACATCTTCTGGAATGTCGATCGGGTTTTGCGTGACGAAATAGACGCCCACGCCCTTCGACCGGATCAGGCGCACGACCTGCTCGATCTTGTCGGTCAGCGCCTTGGGTGCGTCGTCGAACAGCAGATGCGCTTCGTCGAAGAAGAAGACCAGCTTGGGTTTGTCCGGATCGCCCACTTCCGGCAGCGTCTCGAACAGTTCGGACAATAGCCACAGCAGGAACGTCGCATAGAGTTTGGGCGACTGCATCAGCTTGTCGGCGGCAAGGACGTTCACATAGCCGCGCCCCTTGTCGTCCACCTGCAACATGTCATGGATATCGAGCGCGGGTTCGCCGAAGAAATGGTCGCCGCCCTGCGATTCCAGTTGCAGCAATTGCCGCTGGATCGCGCCGACGCTGGCCTTGGTCACATTGCCGTAGCGGGCGGAGAGCGTGTCGGCATTTTCCGCGCAATAAGCCAGCATCGCCTGCAAATCGCCGAGGTCGAGCAGCAGCAGCCCTTCCTCATCGGCATATTTGAAGGCGATCGATAATACGCCTTCCTGCGTTTCGTTAAGGCCCATCAGGCGGGCGAGCAGCAGCGGTCCCATCTCGCTGACGGTGGTGCGCACGGGATGGCCCTGTTGCCCGTAAAGATCCCAGAAGATCGCCGGATTGTCGGCATAGCTATAGTCGGCGATGCCGACTTCGGCCGCGCGGGACACCAGCTTGTCGGCATTTTTGGCAGTGGGGGAACCGGCCATGGAGATGCCAGCGAGGTCGCCCTTCACATCCGCCAGAAACACCGGCACGCCAAGCGCGGAAAAGCTTTCGGCGATGCCCTGCAACGTCACCGTCTTGCCGGTGCCGGTCGCCCCGGCGATCAGCCCGTGCCGGTTGGCGCGGCGCAGGTTCAGCGTCTGGGGCACGCCGCCATCCCTGTCCGGTGCGCCAAGTCCGATGAAGATACCGTCGCTCATTGCTGCAACTCCGAAAAGAAAAACCCGTTCGCCCTGAGCCTGTCGATGGGCCTTTCTGTTCTTCGAGGGAAGAAGAAGGCTTCGACAGGCTCAGCCCGAACGGGTCTGATAGGCGCCCTCACTCTATCGCGTGAGGGCGGTTGGGCAAGCGCCGCTTACTTGTCGCGCAGGCGCACCGGCAGGAAGATCGCCGGCTGGCCGCGGCGCAGCACCTGCAACAGGATGGCGTTGCGACCCTGTGCCGCGACCGCCTTGGCCTGTGCATCCAGCTGTGCCTGGGTGGCGACAGGCTGGTTGTTGGCGCTGATGATCACATCGCCGCGACGCAGGCCCTTGGCGCCGGCATCGGTCGATCCGTCGACGGCGGTGATGACGACGCCCTTGGTATCGGCAGCGATACCCAGCTGGCGGATGATGCCGGGCGTCAGCGGGATCGCCGAAATGCCCAGCGCCTGCTGCGTTGCCTGACCCGGATTCTGGTCCTGCTGGCTGAAATCCTCGTCGCCCTGCGGCTGCGCGAAGTTGTTCAGCTCGTCTTCCGACGGGCGCTCGCCGACGATGGCGGTTACGGTCTGGCGCTGGCCGTTGCGGATCAGCACGATCGGCACCTTCGCGCCGATGCCCTGATTGGCGACGATCGAGGACAGATTCTGGTCGGCGGTCACTTCCTGCCCGGCGACGCTGACGATCACGTCGCCGGCCTTGATCCCGGCCTTCTCGGCGCCCTTGCCCGGCTCCACACCCTGCACGAATTCGCCGCGATTCTTGGCAAGGCCCAACGAGTCCGCCAGATCTTCGCCCAGCGGGCTGATCTGCACGCCCAGATAGCCGCGCTTGATCGCCTGACCCTTGCGCAGCGTCTCCACGATCGGGGCGGCCTGTTCCGACGGAATGGCAAAGCCGATGCCGACATTGCCACCCGAGGGCGAGAGGATCTGGCTGTTGATGCCGATCACATTGCCGCGCATGTCGAACATCGGGCCGCCGCTGTTGCCCTGATTGATCGACGCGTCGGTCTGGATGAACTTGTCATAGCTGCCGCCAGTGCCGCGATGCAGAGCGGAAATAATGCCCGCCGTGACCGTGCCCGAAAGCGCAAAGGGGTTGCCGATCGCAACGACCCAGTCGCCCACGCGCGCCTTGGTGCTGTCGCCGAACTTCACGAAGGGCAGGGGCTTGGGCGATTCGATCTTCAGCACGGCCAGGTCGGTCGCGGGATCGCGGCCGATCAGCTTGGCCGGGAATTCCTGCTTGTCGGTCATGGTGACCGTGATCGAATCGACGCTCGCGCCTTCGGCACCGGCCGACACCACATGGTTGTTGGTGACGATATAGCCATCGGCCGAAATGATGAAGCCCGACCCCAGCGACTGCGCCTGACGGGTCTGCGGCTGGCCACCGCCGCCCTGACCGAACAGGTCGCCGAACGGCGTGCCGGCGAAGGGGTTCTGCACCTTGACCCGCTGCTTGGTCGAAATGTTGACGACCGCGGGTTGAAGCTTCTCGACCATGTCGGCCAGACTTGCGGGGGCGCCTGCCGGGGCCGCCGCCGTCAATCCTTCATTCTGCGCAACCTGTGCGCCGACATTGGAGCTGGTGGTGACGGCGATGGCGGTGCCGCCGAGCAGCAGGGCGCCGGTGATGGCATAAGCGTAACGCACTCGTGACGGTCCTCTTCAAAGCTTCGGGAATAAGGAAGGCGGGACTTTTGGAAAGTCCTCAGATGCTCCGCCTTGCCTTAACCCTCATTGAATGACGCTGGTTCCGTAATGATCCGGGGGGGATCATTACGAAAGTTTAACGGCGCCCCTGAAATTGCCGCAGGAACTCATTGTCCGGCGACAGGATGATGTTGGTCTGGCCCGGACGGTCGGGCGCGAAGGTGTAGCGATAGCTCTGCATCCCGCGATAGAAATCGTAGAAGGACGGGTCTTTCCCAAAGCTCTCGGCATAGATGCGCGCGGCGTTCGCGTCGGCCTCGGCGCGGATGATCTGGGCCTGCTTGGCGCCCTGCGCTTCGATCGTCAGCGCCTCCTGCTTGCGCGCCGTGCTCATGCGATTGAAGGCGCTTTCCAGCGGCGTGCCGTCGGGCAGGTCGGCGCGCTTGATACGCACGTCGACGATCTCGGCGCCATATTGGCGGGCGACGCGGTTGAGGCCGGTTTCGATATTCTGCATCACCTGACCGCGTTCGGGGCTGAGCAGGGCGGCGAAGGGCCGCTTGCCCAGTTCGTTGCGCAGGGCGGAACCCAGGATCGGGCGCAGGGCGTCGGACACGCGCTCCTCGCTGCCCGCCGCGATATACATCAACAGCGGATTGACGATGCGATAGCGGGCGAAGGCATCGACCTGCAAACGCAGCTGGTCGGTCGACAGCACCTGCTGCCGCTCCATCTCCACCGACAGGACGCGCTTGTCGATCCAGACGATCTGGTCGACGAACGGCACGCGCATGATGATGCCTGCCCCGGTCTGGCCGAAGCTTTCATTGGGACGATAGCTGTTGATGATTTCCTTGGGATCGCCAAAGCGGACGATCACGCCCTGCTTGGTTTCGGGCACGATCGCGACGGTGCTGCCGAGGATGATCAGGAAGGCCAGGATGGTCAGTGCGATAGCTACGGGATGACGCATGTCACTGGCCTCCCGCGCTGGCGGCGGCATCCTGCGCCGGGGTCGCCTGCGCCCGCTTCTTCAATTCGGGCAACGGCAGGTAAGGCGTCACATTATTGCCTTCGACGATGGTCTTGTCGACGTTCGACAGCACGCCCTCCATGGTTTCATAATACATGCGGCGACGGGTCACGTCGGGCGCCAGTCTATATTGTTCATAGACCTTGTCGAAGGCCGCGGCCTCACCCTGTGCCTTGGCCGTCACCTGCTGGGCGGCGGCCCGCGCCTGATTGAGATAGGTCTGCGCGGTCTGCTGCGCGGCGGACACGGCCTTGAACGCATCGTTGACGGCGGCCGGCGGGTCGGCCTGCTTGATCGCGACGCCCTGGATGCGGATGCCCGACTTATAGCTGTCCAATATCTCCTGCATGCGCAGCTCGACCTGTTGCTCGATCGCGGTGCGGCCCGCGCCCAGCGCATCGTCGAGGCTGACACTGGCCAGCACGGCGCGCATGGCGCTTTCGGCGACTTCGCGCACGCTGGCGTCAGGTTCCGACAACTGGAACAGGTAAAGCTCCGGATTGCGGATGTTCCAGCGCACCGAATAGGCCAGGTCGATGATGTTCTGGTCGCCGGTCAGCACCAGATTTTCCTTCTCGGCGCTCACCGACCCGATGTCGATGGTGCGGATTTCCTCGACATCGACCGTCGTCACCGCCTCAAACGGGGCAGGCAGCGTCAGGCTGATGCCGGGCGTGAGCGTGCGGCTATATTTGCCGAGGAAGGTCACGACGCCGCGTTCCTGCGGACCGACGCGATGGAAACTGGTCAGCACCACCCACAGGATGACCACAAGGCCGATCGCGATGGGCCACAAGGCCCGGCCGGCCGCGCGCGGGGGCAGGCCGCCAAAGCCGCCACCACCATTGCCGCCACCGCCCTGGCCAAAGCTTTCGCGGCCGCGACGCAGCAATTCCTCGATCGCCGACGGCCCCTTCTGGCCGCCGGACGGCTTGCCCGGCTGGGTCCACGGGTTGCGCGGGCCGCCATCGCCGCCTTTCTGTCCGTCCCCGTCGGGTCCGTCATTCTTGCCCCCCCAGGGGCCTTGGACCATCGCTGCGATCGCGGGCATCCACCCGAATTTTCTTCTCATACTGTCTTCTATAGGAAGGCTCTTCTCCGAAAAACAGTGCAAATGGCCGCGATTATTTCCTACAGGGCTTCGTCATGACCGATCTTGCCGATTTCACCGCCCGTCTGACAGCTCTCACCGATGGTCGCGCCAGCGCGCCGCGCATCAAGGATGGGGTCATGACCCTGGCCCTGGACGTAGGCGGCCTGTCGCCCGAACAGCGTGACGGACTGGCCGCCGCGATCCGCGAAGGCGGCCTGACCGTGCCGGACGTCATCGACGTCCGCATCGCCATGACGGCGGAGCGCAAGCCGGTGGAAGAACGCAAAACGCTGCGCATATTGGCGGTCGCTTCGGGCAAGGGCGGGGTCGGCAAATCGACCCTGTCGGCCAATCTGGCCGTCGCGCTCCACCGTCTCGGCATCAAGGTCGGGCTGGTCGATGCCGACATCTACGGCCCGTCGCAGGCGAAGCTGATGGCGAGCGAGGACCAGAAGCCGGTCGCACGTGACAAGAAACTGGTGCCGGTCACCGGTCCGATCGGCATCCCGATGCTGTCGATGGCGCATCTGGTGGAACCGGGCAAGGCGCTGGCCTGGCGCGGGCCCATGGCGGGCAATGCGCTCAGCCAGTTGATCGATGCCGAATGGGGCGACGCCGAACTGCTGGTGGTGGACATGCCGCCCGGCACCGGTGACATCCAGTTGTCGATGGTGCAGAAGCACAAGCCTGCCGGCGCGGTGATCGTGTCCACGCCGCAGGATCTGGCGCTGATCGACGCGACCCGCGCGGTCAGCCTGTTTGCGCAGGCTGGCGTGCCGATGGTTGGGCTGGTCGAAAATATGGCCGGCTATGCCTGCCCCCATTGCGGCGAAATTTCCGATCCCTTCGGGCACGGGGGCGCGGAAAGCGCGGCGGGCGACTTGTCCATGCCATTCCTGGGCCGTATCCCGCTGGCGATCGACATTCGCCGCCAGTCCGACGCGGGTGATCCGCCCGCAGCGGGCGAGGGTATCCATGCCGACGCCTTCCGCGCCATCGCGCAGAAGGTGGCGGACTGGCTGAAGTCCGCCTGATTACAGGCGCAGATGCAGGAACTGGCTGAAGCCGTTCACCCGATAGGCGCCGAACGGTCCGCCATCGACAAAGCCGTGGCGGCGATAAAGGGCGAGCGCGGGGCCGAAGGCGGTGCCGCGCCCGGTTTCGAGGCTGAGCAACGTGAGGCCGCCCGCCCGCGCGGCGTCGATGATATGCCGCAGCAGGGCGGTGCCGACGCCGCGCCGCAAATGATCGGGATGGGTCCGCATCGACTTGATCTCGCCCCGTTCGGCATCGAGCAGTCGTAATGCGCCCACGCCGGCAATCGCATCCCCGTCCCAGGCCGACCATAGCCTGATATCCGGCGCTTGCAGGCCCGACAGGTCCAGTGCAAACACGGCGTCGGCTGGCGAATGGTCGTGCATGCCGGACAGGTGCAGCGCCAGCAGTGCGCGGGTTTGCGGATCGGTCAGATCATCGGGGCGGATCGCGAACATGGGGCAGCCTAACCCGATGATGGCGCGATGGGAACGCCTTGCATGCCGTCGCGTCCTCCCCATGTCAGCACGGAAGGAGACAATCATGCCGCTCACCGCCCCGCAGGATATCGCCGCTTTGCTCAGCCGCACCCGCACTATCGCACTGGTCGGCATTTCCGATCGCCCCGACCGGCCCAGCTATGGTGTGATGAAATTTCTTCAGGACCATGGCTATCGCGTGCTGCCGGTCAATCCGCAGATTGCGGGCGAACATGTCCATGGCGAATTCGTCTGGGGCCGCCTGTCCGACATCGGCGTGCCGATCGACCTGGTCGATATCTTCCGCCGCAGCGAGGCGGCGGGCGAGGCGGTGGACGATGCCATCGCGGCCGGCGCAAAGGCGGTGTGGATGCAACTGGGCGTCATCAACGAGGCGGCTGCCGCCCGTGCCGAGGCCGCCGGATTGCAGGTCGTGATGGACCGCTGCCCGGCGATAGACATCCCGCGGCTGGGCATCGCGCCGATCACCGCCGATTAGCGCATAAGCCGGTTTGCCGCGTTTTCCGGGGCGGCAGGCTTCACCTGCCTTGAAAACGCTCTAGGCATCGCGCTTTTCCGCCTCTATCAGGCAGGCATGGCGCGCGCACCGCGGAAGCAATCCGGCCCGAACTTTTCTGGTACGAAAACAGGCATCAACCGCCGTACCCTTTTGGTGGGTGGGGGCGCGGCGGCAGGACTGCTGATTGCCTGGGGCATCTGGCCGCGCAGCTATGAACCCAATCTCAATGCCGGCGCGAACGAAACCATCCTCAACGCCTTCCTGAAGATCGACGCTTCGGGCCAGATCATCGTCATCGTGCCGCAGACCGAAATGGGGCAGGGGGTCACGACCGTCCTGCCACAGATCTTGGCGGACGAACTGGGCGCGGACTGGCGCACGGTGGCGGTGCAGAGCGCGCCGGTCAGTCCGCTCTACGCCAATACATTGCTGGCGCGCGAATGGCTGGCGAGCGACTGGACGCGGCTGCTGGGCGGGGCGGGCGACTGGGCGCTCAACCAATATGCCACGCGCGGCGCGCTGATGCTGACCGGCGGCGGCACCTCCATCCCCATGTTCCGCGACGCCTATCGCGATGCCGGTGCGGCGGCGCGCGTGCTGTTGTGCAAGGCGGCGGCAGCGCGCTGGAACATCCCCTGGGAAAGCTGCGATATCGCCGACGGCATCATCACCGATGGCGCCGCCCATCGCATGAAGATCGGCGATATCGTCGCTGACGCCGCGCGCTTCGACCTGCCCGACATATTGCCCTATCGACAGGGGCAGGATGGTCGCCTGTCGGGGCAGGATCTGCCGCGCCTCGACACCCCGTCCAAGATTGACGGCAGCCATAATTATGCCGCTGACATCCGCCTGCCCGACATGGTCTATGCCTCGATCCGGCAAGGGCCGATCGGGGACGCCCTGCTGGCCGGGGTAGACGAAAAATCGGCTGGCGGCGTCACCGGTTTTCTCCGGCTGATACGGCGGGACCGCTGGGTCGCGGCGATCGCCAGCAACTGGTGGGCCGCCAACAAGGCGCTGGATCTGGCCGACCCGGTCTTCACCCTGCGCGGGCCACAGGTCAGCAGCGGCAGTATCGATGAAGCGCTGGAAACCGCTTTCGAGAGCGACGCCGGCCGCCGCCTTTATGCGCAGGGCGACCTTGGCCCGGTGTTCGAGGGCGCGACGATCCTGGCCAGCGAATATCAGGTCGATGCCAGCCTGCATCTGGCGATCGAGCCGCCTTGCGCGACCGCGCGGGTGACCGAGGATGGCGCGGAAGTCTGGATGGCGACGCAGGCGCCGGGCCTGGCCCGCGCGGCGATCGCCAATGCGCTCGGCCTGTCGGAGCGGGCGGTGACGCTCTATCCGCTCCATGCCGGCGGTTCCTTCGGCCGCGCGATGGATTGGGACGTCGGCGTGCAGGCGGCGCTGCTCGCGCAGGAGATGAAGCGGCCGGTGCAACTGCTCTGGTCGCGGCTGGAGGATGTGATTCAGGATCGCCCCAGCGCGCCCGCCCATGCCCGCATGGCCGCGAAGCTGGGCCGGGGCGGCGCGATCGAGGGCTGGTCGGCGAAGGTCGCCGCGCCCTGCGCCATGACCCAGACATGGTCACGCATCGCGGACGGGAAACTGCCGCATGAAGCAGCGGCCGATGCAGCGGGCAAGACCACCCGGCTGGCGGTGGCCGGCATGGTCCCGCCTTATGCTATTCCGAATTGGGCGGTCGATCATTTCCCGACCGATGTCGGCCTGCCGCTCGGCTTCGTGCGCGGCAATGCGCATCTGCATGGCGTCTTTTTCACCGAGAGCTTCATCGACGAACTGGCGCATCTGGCGGGGATGGAGGCGATGTCCTTCCGCATCCAGATGCTCGGCGGCAATCCGCGCCTCGCTCATTGCCTGTCGACCGCCGCGTCGATGGGCGGCTGGCAGGGCGGCATCCCCGGCAGCGGGCAGGGGCTGTCCACCCATATGATGAACGGCGCCTATGCTGCGGTCATGGTGGAAGCGGCGATGAATGGCGACGCGCTCAGCGTCAACCGCATCGTCGCGGCGGTCGATGCCGGCGATCAGGTCAATCCCGACATCGCCCGGCAGCAGATCGAAAGCGGCCTGATCCATGGCCTCGCCTATGCGATGGGCGCCGCCGTCCCCTATGAAAAGGGCATGCCGACCCGCGCCATCCTTGGCCGCATGAACCTGCCGCGCCTCGCCGATATTGGCGAGGTTACGGTGGAACTGATGCGCAGCACCGCCGATCCCGCCGGCGTCACCGATCTTGCCGCGCCGCTGGTCGCGCCCGCTATCGCCAACGCCCTCTATACATGGACAGGTCAGCGCCTGCGCAGCCTGCCTTTGGTAGGAACCGCATGACCCTGCCTGCCGATCATCCCGCCCTTCCTGCGCCGAAGGTCGGCGTGCTGCTCATCAACCTCGGCACGCCGGACGCGCCGGACGTCAGATCGGTGCGCCGCTATCTGGCGGAATTTCTGTCCGACCCCCGCGTTGTGGAAATCCCCAAGCTGGTCTGGCAACCGATCCTGCACGGCGTGATCCTGACTACCCGGCCGAAGAAATCCGCCCATGCCTATCGACAGGTATGGACGGCCGAAGGCTCGCCGCTCGCCGTCCATACCCGCGCCACCGCGCAGGCGTTGCAGCAGGCGATGCCGCATGTCGTGGTTGACTGGGCGATGCGCTACGGCAATCCCGCCATCGCCGAAAAACTCGCGGCGATGAAGGCGCAGGGTTGCGATCGCATCCTGCTCGCGCCGCTCTATCCGCAATATAGCGGCGCGACCACGGCGACCGCCAATGACGCCGCCTTCGCCGCGCTGGCGGCGATGCGCTGGCAGCCGGCGGTGCGCACGCTGCCCCCCTATCATGACGACCCGGCCTATATCGCCGCATTGAAGGCGTCGATCGACACCCATGTCGTCATGCTCGACTTCGTGCCGGAGGCGCTGCTCGCCAGTTTCCACGGCATGCCCGAACGCACCCTGCATCTGGGCGATCCCTATCATTGCCAGTCGGTCAAGACCGTCCGCCTGCTGCGGGAAGCGCTCACTCTGCCGGTCCATATGAGCTTCCAGTCGCGTTTCGGCCGGGCCAAATGGCTTGAACCGGAAACCGAAGCGACGCTCGCCAAATTGGTACAGGATGGTGTCCGGAATATTGCTGTCGTAACACCCGGTTTTTCGGCAGATTGCCTTGAAACCCTGGAGGAAATCGCGCTGCGGGCAAAAGAGGTGTTTTTGCGCCATGGCGGCGAAAATTTTGCCTATTTGCCCTGTCTAAATGCGTCGGCGGAAGCTATCACTCTCTATCAGAGGCTGATGAGCCGCGAGCTTTCGGGTTGGATGGACTGACCCTGTTTGGGAAGAGGACGCTTTTATGTCGAGAGTGGCGATCGTGACGGGCGGAACGCGGGGTATCGGCGAGGCGATCAGCCTGGCGCTCCAGGAACTGGGTTATACCGTCGCCGCCAACTATGCCGGCAATGAGGAAAAGGCGAAAGCCTTCACTGAAAAGACCGGCATTGCCAGCTTCAAATGGGACGTGGGCGACCATCAGGCCTGCCTCGATGGCGTGGCCAAGGTTACCGAAGCGCTCGGCCCGGTCGACATTGTCGTCAACAATGCCGGCATCACCCGCGATGGCGTGCTGGCGAAGATGAGCTTCGACGACTGGAATGAAGTGATGCGCATCAACCTTGGCGGTTGCTTCAACATGGCCAAGGCGACGTTCGGCGGCATGCGCGAACGCGGCTGGGGCCGGATCGTCAATATCGGCTCGATCAACGGGCAGGCCGGCCAATATGGCCAGGTCAACTATGCCGCCGCCAAGTCGGGTATCCATGGCTTTACCAAGGCGCTGGCACAGGAAGGCGCGAAGTCGGGGATCACCGTCAACGCGATCGCGCCCGGCTATATCGACACCGACATGGTGGCCGCCGTGCCCCCGGCCGTGCTGGAAAAGATCGTGGCGAAGATTCCCGTGGGCCGTCTGGGTCAGGCGCATGAAATCGCGCGTGGCGTGGCGTTCCTTTGCAGTGAGGATGGTGGCTTCGTGACCGGCAGCACCCTGTCGATCAACGGCGGCCAGCATATGTATTGATGGACGCGGGCGACCCTGACCAAGGCCCCGATGGGCCGGAAGGGTCGCCCTTCTCCCCGCCGGTCAAGCGCAGCGTGACCATTGCGGGGCACCAGACCGCCATCAGTCTGGAACCGATTTTCTGGGACGCCCTGCGCGCCCATGCTGTCCAGCAACAATTGCCCGTCAACGCGCTCGTCGCCCGCATCGATGTGGAGCGGCTCGCCGCGCCGCATCCACCCAATCTGGCGAGCGCCATCCGCTGCTGGTTGTTTCTGCAACAATCTTGCAACACCGGTAATAATTAGTCGCAATAGCGTTGACACTGCGAGGGACTCTCAATAGCGGCCTGCCCCAACTACAAAAGGGGATCTGTTATCATGTCGAAGTCCGGGAATATGACGTCCTTTCTGGCGTTGGGCTGCGTTGGCGCCATGGCCTTTGCCGCAGGCGCGCAGGCGCAGGATGGCCAGCAGGGTGCGCGGCTTGGCGGCGTGACCGTCACCGATACGGCGATCGATGAATCGGCGATCAAGGTCGAAAAGGCGGAGTCGCCCAAATATACCCGGCCGCTGCTCGACACACCGCAGACCATCACCGTCATCGACAAGGAAACGATCCAGCAGCAGAATCTGCTCACCCTGCGCGATGTCCTGTCGACCGTGCCGGGCATCACCTTCGGCGCGGGCGAGGGCGGTTTCGGCTATGGCGACCGCATCATCCTGCGCGGGCAGGACGCCAAGAATGATGTGACGATCGACGGCGTCCGTTCGGGCGCGTTCCTGAACCGCAACGAAGTCTATAATATCGAGCAGGTCGAAGTCACCAACGGCGCCAACTCGGTCATGAACGGCGGCGGCTCGGTCGCCGGCACGATCAATCTCGTCAGCAAGCGCCCGCTGGCCGACGACCAGACCATCCTGAACGCCGGCATCGGTACCGATCAATATTACCGCGCCACGATCGACGCCAACAAGCGTGTGAACGACCTGATCGCCGTCCGCCTGAATGCCGTCTATCACAAGAATGACGTGCCCGGCCGCGACGTGGAATATTATGAGCGTTATGGCTTCGCCCCGGCGATCACCATCGGCATCGACGGCCCGACCAGCCTGACCGTGCAGGGCGAATATCTGCACGACGACGCCATGCCGCAATATGGCCTGCGCTATTATCCGCGCGAAGGCGGCTTCCTGAAGGAATTCGACCGGTCGGGCTATTATGGCTTCGCCAATCTGGACCAGCAGAACAGCAAGACCCGGTCGCTTCAGGCGATCTTCAGCCATCAGTTCAGCGATGCGGTCAAGATCCGCAACCTGACCCGCTACGAACATATTCGCCAGAACACGATCACCAGCCAGCCCAACGGCACCTTCTGCCTCGCCTCGACCGGGCTTCAGCCGCCCGACGTCAATACCGGCGTCGCCGCCGCCTGCACCACCACCGTCAACGGCGCGGCCTTCACCGTGCCGGCCGGCTATTATCTGCCCACCGGCGGCCGCGGCGTACAGCGCTTCATCAACAACACGACCGCCTATAACCAGATCGACCTCAGCGCCGATTTCGACACCGGCGGCGTCGGCCATACGCTGGTCATCGGCGCATCGGCGCTGTGGGAACAATATCGGCAGGAACAGGGCGCACTACCCCGCAATGCCGATGGCTCGACCCCGCTCTTTCCGCTGGTCAGCATCTCCAACCCCGGCGAAGTGGTGCAGGGGCCGGCCGGCTACAGCTATGGCAACAATGAATATACTGGCCCGATCAACTTCATCCGCGCCAGCCGCGCGCTGGGTGAACAGACCAGCTATGCCGCCTATCTGTTCGACACGCTCAAGTTCAGCGATTTCTTCGAGATCAACGGCGGCTTGCGCTATGAAAATGTGAAGGGCCTCAGCCACAGCTTCGCCTACAACACCACCGCCGGTTCGCCGACGCTGGGCCAGTTGACCACGGCGACCAGCTTCCCGCGCACTGACGACAATCTCTTCTCCTACCGTGTTGGCGCGGTGGTGAAGCCGACGCCGGACACCAGCCTTTATGTCGCCTATGGCAACAGCAAGCTGCCATCCAAGGCCTCGGTCGATGGCACCTGCACCGTGGCCAATGCAGCCGGCGGCAGTGGCACCTGCTTCGTGAAGCCGGAAACGACGAAAAACTATGAGATCGGTGCCAAGGCCGACCTGTTCGACAAGAAACTGCTGCTGACGCTTGCCGCCTTCCGCAATGACCGCGACCAGATCAAGGTGCTGTCGGGCGACCCGACCCTGCCGGATCAGGCGACCGACGGGCATCAGCGGGTCGAGGGCATTTCCTTCGGCGCGTCGGGCAATATCACCAGCAACTGGACGATTTCCGCCAACTACATGTACCTCAAGTCGAAGATCAAACAGGGCGTGTCGGACTATTGCATCGACAATCCGGGCGAGACCGATCCGGCGGCCGGCACTTGTGCCAACAGCGCTGCCTTCCCCGATCCGACGGCGGGCTATGCACTCACCAACACGCCGAAACATTCGGGCAGCCTGTTCACCACCTACCGCTTCGACTTCGGTCTGGAGCTGGGCTACGGCCTGACCTATCAGGGCAAGTTCCTGCTGAACCAGCCGACCCTGGCGCAGCTGACGGCCGGCAACTATGTCGCTTATCATGTGCCGAGCTACACTATCCATCGCCTGATGGTGAATTACCCGATCACGCCGAACCTGAAGGCGCAGGTCAACGTCCAGAATTTCACCAACGAGAAATATGTGACGACCGTGCGCAACGCGGTAGGTGGCAGCTGGGCGCAGCCGGCGCCGACGCGGTCTGCGGTGTTCAGCCTGAACTATCAGTTCTGATCCCAAAAGTCCCCGGCTCGTCCTGGCCGGGGGATGGACGGGCGGCGACAGTCTCTCCTCTGATCGTGGCCCGTCCGAATGTCCAAACTGTTTCTGGTGCGCAATTGATTCGCATTAGTCTTCGCGCTAAGGGCGAGGGGAGGGAGGCGCTTTCATGTTGCAAGCTGCAAGTCTGCTGATCGACGACGACGATACCGCATCGGCGCAGTTGGTTCAGCCTGCGCCGGTCCCATCTCCGTCGCTGGTCGCATCCGGCACCATAGCGGCTAGCCGCTATGGTGCCCGATCCCGCCCCAACCTGACCGCTATCGCCGCTATCCTTGCGATCCATGCGCTGGCGATCGGCGCGCTCATCCAGGTGCGCCAGCATGTGCAGCGTGCGGAAGAAGCGAAGCTGACGGTGGTCAACCTGACCCCGCCGCCACCGCCCCCCGCCGCCGAAGCGCCCCCGTCACCGCCATCCAAGCCCGAAGTCGTGGCGCCGCCACCGATCGTGCAGACGCCGGTGCCGCCTGTCCAAACCGTGCAGACCACGCCTGATCCGTCGCCGGTGCCGACGCCCGCGCCGGTCACTGTCGCGGTACCGGGGCCGCCTGCCCCCGCCGCGCCGGCGGCGGCGCCCAGCATCGTGCAAGGCGGCGACCTCGGCGCGCAGATGGTCGCGGGCAAGCCACCCCGCTACCCGGTAGAAAGCCGCCGCAAGCATGAGCAAGGGACCGTGCTGCTTAGCCTGATCGTCGGTCTGGACGGCGCGGTCGAAAGTATCAACGTCGCGCAAAGCAGCGGTTCCTCCCGGCTCGACAATGCTGCCCGCGACGCCGTGAAAGGCTGGCGCTGGAAACCGATCCTGCGCAGCGGCCAGCCGGTGCGGGTCAAAGGCGTGGTCGAAATTCCCTTCATCCTGCGGACCGACGCCGCCTGACGGATACGCTTTTCCATGTTGATTGCCATACCCGACCTGATCGACGCCGCCGGGGTCGCCGCCATCCGCGCCGTTATCGACGCTGCCGACTGGGTGGATGGCAACATCACCTCCGGGCATCAGTCTGCGCTCGCCAAGCGGAACCTGCAACTGCCGGAGGACAGCGACGCGGCGCAGCGAGCGGGGCAGATGGTCCTTGATGCGCTCGGCCGATCGCCCCTGTTCATCGCCGCCGCGCTGCCGCTCAAGATATTTCCACCCCTGTTCAACAGCTATGCTGGCGGCCAGAATTTCGGCGTCCATGTCGATAATGCCGTACGCATTCAGGCGGGGACGGGCTTTCGCGTCCGCTCGGACCTCTCCATCACCGTCTTTCTGGAGGCGCCCGACGCCTATGATGGCGGCGAACTGACGATCGAAACCAATTTCGGGGTGCAGCAGGTCAAGTTGCCGGCGGGTCATGCGGTGCTCTATCCCTCCTCCTCGCTGCATCGGGTGGAACCGGTAACGCGCGGGCGGCGTGTGGCCAGCTTCTTCTGGCTGCAATCGATGATCCGCGACGATGGCGCGCGCCAGATGCTGTTCGACCTCGACCGCAGCGTACAGGGCGTCGCCGTTGCCATGGGGCAGGACCATGACGAGGTGATCCGCCTGACCGGCGTCTATCACAATCTGCTGCGCCGCTGGGCGGACGCCTGATGCTTCTCGCGTCGGCTTGAGTATTACTCAATAGCGGCAGCGCGAGCCCATGCACATGATGCGCCGGAAATGGAGCGCATATGAGCAAGCAAGCCATCATCGTCGTCGATCTTCAGAATGAATATCTGCCGTCTGGCAAATTGCCATTATCGGGTATAGAGGCGGCAACCGCCCATGCGGCCCGCGTGATAGCCGCCGCCCGCGCACGGCAGGCTCTCATCATCCACATCCGGCATGAAATCCCCGATCCTGCTGCGCCGATATTCGCGACAGGATCGGCTGGCGTGGAGATTATCGCCGATGTCGCACCACTCGAAAGCGAGGCGGTGGTAGTGAAACAACATCCCAACAGCTTCCGTGACACCGGGTTACAGTCTTTGCTGAACGAACATGGGATATTATCCGTGGTGATCGTCGGCGCGATGAGCCATATGTGTATCGAGGCAACGGCGCGCGCTGGCGCCGATCTGGGGTATCAGGTCACGGTCCAGCACGATGCCGCCGCCACGCGCGATCTGGATTTCGGGGATGTTTCCGTTCCCGCGCAGCAGGTGCATGCCGCGTCGATGGCGGCGTTGGCCTTTTCCTATGCACAGGTCATTTCCGTCGAGGCGTGGCTGGCGGATCTGGAGGGCTGAAGCGAGGCGCGGCTGTTTTCTGTCCTACACCAGGCTTTTCAGCTACAGACGGTCCAATGCGCTTCATTCGGCGCGCATGGACATATAATTTCCAAATCTTGTAATGAAATGTCAAAATTGGCGGGAAATGTGAGAAGTTAAGCGCGGAATATCCTATTTCCGTTCATTCCAGCATCGCGGCCATGGCCGGCGTCATATATTCCTGCGCGCCGCTGTCTGTCCGCATCACCAGCCGGACAGCGAGGCCATGGCGGGTGGCGAGGTGCATGCCGCGATCCTGCCCCATCACCGTGATGGCGGTCGCCCAGGCGTCGGCCAGCATGGCCTGATCGTGCAGCACCGTCACGGAGGCGACGCCTTGCGCGATCGGCTGGCCCGTCGCGGGATCGATGCTGTGGGACAGGCGGGTGCTGTCCTCCATGCGGAAGCGGCGATAGTCGCCGGATGTGGCGACGGCCATGTCGCACAGCGCGATGCGCAGCGTGGGGACGGGCAGGTCGGTCGGCGGTTCGACATCGACCCACCATGGCTGAAGGTCGGGCTTCACGCCATCGCCACGCAGTTCGCCGCCAATCTCGATCAGGAAGTTCGCAACACCCATGTCGCGCAATTCTTCCGCGACGGCATCGACGGCAAAGCCCTTGGCGATCCCGGAGAAATCGAGCGCCACATCGGCCAGCCGGCGGGCATGGCCGCGTTCCACTTCGATCCGGCTCCAGGGCCGGGCGATGGCATAGGCGGAGGAACTAATATTCGGCCCAAAGCCCCAATGATCGACCAGCCGGCCGATCGCGGGGTCGAAGGCACCGTCCGACAGCCGGGCCATGTCCAGCCCCGCGCGCAGCACCGTCAGCATCTCCGGCGGGAGCGGCATCCACTCGCCGATCGGCGCGCGGTTGAAGCGGCTGATGACGCTGTCCGCTTCCCAATTGCTCATCTGCCCGATGATGCGCGCCAGCACGTTTTCGATCGCAGCGGCGCAGTTTGCGGGCGGCGCCACGATTTGTGCCGACCAGCTGGTGCCCATGGTCGGTCCGCCGAACGAGACGACGGCGCCCGGCTGCTGTCGCCCGACCATCTGATCGGGTGACAGGCCGGGCGCAATCGCGACGCGGACGCCGTGGGACGTAAGGCTGGCGATCAGCCCTGCACCTCGATCGTCATGGCATAGGTGGCGCGGTCCTGCGGCGGACCCATGGGCGGGCGCGGGGTACCCTGACCCTCACCACCGCCTTGCGGCGCGGGGGCACCGGCGCCCGGACCGCCGGGACCACCTTCCGGACTGCCGGGACCGCGACGGCCACCGGTGCTGACACTGACCCAATACATGCCGGCATCCGGCCAGGTGAGCGTTACCTTACCCTGTGCATCGGTCTTGGCATCGATTTGCTTGAGATCCTGGCGATAGCGTACGCCGCCGGCTATGGCCGTCACGTCCAGATCGGCGGCGGGCTTGCCGTTGAGGAGGAACTGGAAGGTGGAGGCTTCACCCACGACGGCGTCATTGGGGTGGGTGACTGGCACCATCTCCAGCCCCTTGCCGGTCGGCTTGAAGACCGTCGTGGTCGGTTCCCCTGCACTGACGAAGGTTTCGATCCGGGTGGTGGCCTGCGCCGTCTGCACATCGGTCGCGCCCTGCGGCACGGCGGTGGCCAGAGTCGCAGGCGTGGTGCCGCGCGGCAGCATCTTGCGTTCGCCGTTCAGCATGAAGCTGCCCATGACCATGACGTTGGTGATGGCGATCTTGTAGCTGCCCTTGGCCGTGACGGGGACGTCGAACGTCTCGCGGAGCTTGCCGACGGTGCGGTTCTGCGCCTCCACGACCGATCCGTCGGGGGCGGTGATGACCGGCTCCCAGTTCTGGCCGGGATGGTCGAAGTAGAAAAGGTCGCTGGAAATGGCGGCATCGACCGTCAGCCATTCATTGCCGGTGCCGGCAAACATGGTTTCGGACGGTAGCATCCACGGGCGCGGCGCGGCATCGGCCATGGTCGGCAAGGCGAGCGCGGCCCCCGCCGCGAGCAGCAGCGTGCGGAACATCTTCATGATCTTGTCCTCCCCCTTAGCGTGACACGACGACATTGACGGCGCCCAGTTCGGCCGAGCCAGTGGCACTGCCCTTCGCGCCGGCCGCCGTGACGGTCAGGGGCACGCGGACGACTTCGCGGCCGCCGACCTCGCGCGCGGCTTCGACCAGGATCGTATATTTGCCCGGCGCCAGATTGGGCATCCCGCCCTTGCCAGCGGTGAAGCTGAGCTTGTGCGTGCCGGGCGGGCGGGTGGCGCCGCTGACGCCATCGGCGGGCAAGGTGAGCGACCGGCCCGAAGCGCGCCACCAGCTGCGCACGTCGCGCAGCCATTTGGTGCCGGCATTATTCTTCTTCCCCAGATCGTAGAGGATCGACACAGTGCGGGCGGGCGCGCCCTCCTTTTCGATCCAGATGGCGACATAGGGGCGGTGATATTCGGCGACCGACAGACGCGGCAGCGTGAAGGTGACGTCGAGCGTCTGGGCCGTCGCCGGCGCGGCGAGCGCAGTCGCGCTCAGCGCCGCGCTGCCCGTCAGGATGAGCGTGTGGCTGATCTGCATGAGCGAAATAATCCCCCGTTAATGGATGAAGATGATGGCGAGGATCGCCGGAATGGCGAGGCCGGCGGCGACCAGCGGCCATGTGGTCGGCCGCTTCTTGGCATGGATTTGCAGCAGGACGAGGCCGGTCAGCGCAAAGATGAAGCAGGCGATCGAAAATATGTCGATGAACCACTTCCATGCGCCACCAGCGTTGCGGCCCTTGTGCAAATCATTGAGATAGCTGATCGCACCGCGGCTGGTGCTTTCGCTGCTCACCGTGCCGTCATGCCGGTCGATCGACACCCAGCCGTCGCCGCCGGGACGGGGCAGAGCGAGATAGATTTCATCGGCGGACCATTCGGCAACGCCTTGCCCGGACTGACCCACCGATTTTTCGACCCAGGCCGCGACAGGGGCGGGCAGGGGCTTCTTGGCATCGGGCGCATCGTCGGCCGCCACCTGTTTCAGCAGATCCGCAGGCAGGGTAGCGCTTTTCTCGATCGTCTGCGGCGATGCTTCCACATCGGCGGCGTGATTGAGGGTGATGCCGGTAAAGGCGAAAAGCAGCAGGCCGATGAGGCTGATCGCCGAGCTGACCCAATGCCAGGTATGCAACTGCTTCATCCAGAAGGCCTTGGCGCTCTTCTTCCTGGGCTTCTGAATACGGGCGGTTCCGTGCATCGGGGTGAGTTGGTCCTGCGATAAACTATGCTCACCGCATAAAGCGAACGACTCGCAGTTGCAAACGAGTCGCGGCGGGAATTTTGTATCAAAATGTAAGCGGCTGCGACGAGCAGCCTTGGCGAGGGGATCGACGACCGGGCCTTGCTATTGACGATCCGGGCCACCACCTCTAGCCGCACTGTATGCCTGATGTAACACGGATTAAACATGTCCGGGACGTCATGGATTTTAAAGGGCGTTGCGGGGAGAGCGCGGGGCCGCTGCTAGGAATAGATTATGTTGGTGCCGGCCGTCGCTGCGGGAATGATGATGATGGGCGCGCAGGCGCAGGGTGCTGCGCCGCAAATGGCTGTGGCGGCAGAGGTCGCAGCGATGCAGGATGTTGCCCCGTCCGCCTCGCAGGTTCAGCAGCCCACCGCCACGCCGCCCGCAGTGCCGCAGGATGATGCTGCGCAGGATATCGTCGTCACCGGGGACAAGGGCGCACCCAAGGGCGATCCGCTGGAGCAGCTGAACGCCAAGAGCTTCGAGGCAGTGCAGTCGGTCGACAAGGCGGTGCTGGAGCCGGTGGCCAAGGCCTATAACAAGGGTCTGCCACGCCCTGTGCGCAAGGGATTGCGCAATTTCTTCTCCAATTTGCAAGACCCGGTGGTGGCCGCCGCCTATCTGCTCCAGTTCAAGCCGGGCAAGGCATTCGAGACGGCGGGGCGGTTCGGCATCAATTCGACGCTGGGCTTCGTCGGCCTGTTCGACGTGGCCAAGCGCAAACCGTTCAATCTGCCTCATCGCAACAATGGCCTGGCCAACACGCTGGGCTATTATGGCATCGGGCCGGGGCCGTATATGTATCTGCCGATCGTCGGGCCGACGACGCTGCGCGACATTGTCGGCGATACGGTGGACAAGATGATCCTGCCCTTCGCCGTGGGCAAGCCGTTCAACAAGCCGGCCTATGTCATTCCCGCGACGATCCTGAACCAGTTGGGCGAGCGCGCCGCGTTCGACGAAACCATTACGGCGATCCGCAAGGAAGACGACCCCTATACCGTCTACAAGACCATGTATCTGCGCCAGCGCAAGGCGGAGATCGAGGCGTTGCACGGCCGGGTGTCCGACGAGAAATTCGTGCCCATCTATGGCGAGGATATCCGCACGCCGGGCAAGAAGGACGCGCCCAAGCTGGTGGTGCCCGACCCCTATGGCGACGATGTCGAGGATGCGCCGGCAGCGGATACGCCGCCGCAGCCATGAACTTTACGCCCGTTCATCCTGAGTAGCTGCTGAGCTTGTCGAAGCGGCGTATCGAAGGATGTGCCCTTCGATATGGGCCTTCGACTTCGCTCAGGCCCTACTCAGGGCGAACGGACGTTTCTCTTTAACTGGAAAGGGGCGCCATCCGCATGGGATGGCGCCCCTTTTTATGGTGTGCAGACGATCAGCGGCCCAGCAGCCCGCGCGCTTGCCCGGCGATTTCCGCCAGCATCGCGACATTGGGCGTCGCGGCCGCCTTGGCGCGCTGGACCAGCGTGCGGAACTGGCGGACGCGGGCGCCCTTGGCCTGCAACCAGTCTTCGACATGGGTGGCGACGTCCTTGCCCTTGCCTTGGGCGAGGAAGTCGAGCCGCACCTGCTGCATGTCGCGGGCGACGCCGGAAATCAGCAGGCGCTCCCATGGATCGGTCGGTTCCATGCGGGCGGCGGCGGACTGGACCCAGTCGATGCCGACCGCTTCGCCCAGATGGGTGAAGGCGCGGGTCAGCGCGACTTCCTCCACGCTCATGCGGGCGGCGAGCGAGGCGATGCCGACGGCGCCGTCCAGCTTGAACAGGCCGGCGGTGCGCACCGCCAGCGTCTCCGGCGCGCCAAGGCCGATCAGTCGGTCGGTGACGGCAGCGGTGCGGCGCTGCGCCTCGCTGGTCAGCAGGTCGTCGACCTGATTGGCCAGCAAGCCGACGCCGGCGGCCAGTTTTGCATGCCCTTCGGCCGGCAGCGCACCGGCGGGCAGGGCGCGCAATATATCGGCGATCTGCGCGCGCATGCCGCTGGCAATGTCGCTGAAGAGCGCAAGCCGCGCACCTTCCGACATGTCCGCCGCGTCGATATCCGCCCAGAGCGCACCGATGTCATAGAGACGTTCGGCGATCAGGAAGGCGCTGGCGAGGTCGGCGAGCGAACAGCCTTCCTCCTCCGCCAGCTCGAACGGATGGATGAGGCCGAGGCGGTTGACGATGCGGTTGGCGACCTTGGTTGCGATGATCTCCTTCTTGAGCGCATGGCCGGCAATCGCGTCGGCTTCCTTCTTCTGCATGGCTTCCGGGAAGGCGGCCATCAGTTCGGCGGTCATGCTCTCGTCCGTGGCGAGGTCGCCATGTTCGATCGCATCCTGCAATGCCAGCTTGGCGGTGGAGAGCAGCACGGCCAGCTCGGGGCGGGTGAGGCCCTGACCATCCTGTCCACGGCGCAGCAGCTGGTCGTTGGCGGCCAGCCCCTCCACCTGCCGGTCGAGCCGGCCGGTTTCCTCGAACGTTTCGATCAGGCGCACATAGGAGGCGAGGTCGGCGGCACCGCCGGCTTCCGCGATGGAGAGGCCGAGCGCCTGAAGCCGGTTATCCTCCAGCACGATGTCGCCCACCGCGTCGGTCATGCTTTCCAGCAGCGTGTTGCGCTTGTCGAAGGGCAGGCGGCCTTCCGCCATTTCCTTGTTCAGCGCGATCTTGATGTTGACCTCATTATCCGAACAGTCGACGCCGGCGCTGTTGTCGATGAAGTCGGTGTTGATCCGACCGCCATGCAGCGAGAAGGCGATACGGCCCGCTTGGGTGGTACCCAGGTTCGCGCCTTCGCCAATTACTTTGACCCGCAATTGTTCGGCATTGACGCGCAGCCGGTCATTGGCCGGATCGCCCACATCGCCATGGCTTTGCGCGGCGGCCTTCACATAGGTACCGATGCCGCCGAACCAGAGCAGGTCGGCCGGGGCCTTCAGGATCGCGGAGATCAGCGCGGCCGGCTCCATTTCCTTGTCCGTGACGTCCAGGATCGCCTGCATTTCCGGCGTCAGCGGGATGCGCTTCAGGCTGCGGGAAAAGACGCCGCCGCCCTTGGAAATGAGCGCCTTGTCATAATCTTCCCAGCTGGAGCGGGGCAGGGCGAACATGCGGTTGCGCTCCTCCCAGCTTTTCGCCGGATCGGGCGCGGGGTCGAAGAAGATGTGGCGATGGTCGAAGGCGGCGACCAGCTTGATGGCTTTCGACAGCAACATGCCGTTGCCGAAGACGTCGCCCGACATGTCGCCGCAGCCCACGACGCTGACCGGCTCGCTCTGCACATCGACGCCCATTTCGGCGAAGTGGCGCTGGACCGAAATCCATGCGCCGCGCGCGGTGATGCCCATCGCCTTGTGATCATAGCCATTGGAGCCGCCGCTGGCGAAGGCGTCGCCCAGCCAGAAGCCGCGTTCCAGTGCGATGGCGTTGGCGACGTCGGAGAAGGTCGCCGTGCCCTTGTCCGCCGCGACGACGAAATAGGGGTCATCTCCATCATGCACGACCACTTCGGCCGGATGCTTCACCTTATTCTTCACGATATTGTCGGTGATCGACAGCAAAGACCGGATGAAGATGCGATAGCTTTCGGTGCCTTCGGCCAGCCATGCGTCGCGATCGGCCTGCGGATTGGGCAGTTGCTTGGGATAGAAGCCGCCCTTCGCGCCGGTCGGCACGATGACGGCGTTCTTCACGCGCTGCGCCTTCATAAGGCCGAGGATCTCGGTCCGGAAATCATCGCGACGATCCGACCAGCGCAGGCCGCCACGGGCGACCGGACCGGCGCGCAGATGGATACCCTCGACGCGCGGGGAATAGACCCAGATTTCCCGCCACGGCAGCGGCGCCGGCAGGCCCGGCACCAGCGCGCTGTCGAGCTTGAAGGCGATCGCCTCCTGCGCGGCGGGGGCGTAGAAATTGGTGCGCAGCGTCGCGGTGATGACGGCGCGCAGCAGGCGCAAAATGCGATCTTCGTCGATCGCCGTCACCTGCTCCAGCCCGGCGTCGATGTCGGATTGCGCCTGCGCGATACGGTCGGTGGCGCCATCCTGCGCGGCAGGATTATGCAGCGCGTCGAACAGGGTGATGAGGTTGGTGGCGATGCCCTGCGCCTTGCGCAGCGTATCGGCAAAGGTCACCATGCCATAGGCGACGCCCGCCTGCCGCAGATAGCGATAAAGGGCGCGGAACAGCACGACGGAGCGCGGCGCGAGGCCGGCGGTGACGATCAGTTCGTTCAACCGGTCATTTTCGGCCACGCCCTCCAGCACCTGCGCGATCGCTTCGGTCACGACCTCGGCGCGATCGACCACGACCTGCGCATCGTCGCCCGCCGGCAGTTCCAGCACGAAGCGCTGGACATGGCCCAGCGTGCCGCCCTCGGCCGCGGTGCCGCTGATCGCGGTGGTCATTTCCTCGATCACGCGGAAGCCGAAATTCTCGAAGGCGGGGACGACTTCGGACAAGGCGACGGTGACATGGCTGTACAGCTTCAGCCGCAGCCGCTCGGCGCTGTCTTCCGGATTGCGGTAGATGCGGATCGACTTGTCGCCATCCCCCGACAGGCCATGGATCAGGCGGATGTCGATCGCGGCCTCTTCCGGACCCGCGCCGTTGCGATAGGCGAGCGGGAAGCCGCCGCCATAGCGCTGCGCCATGGCGGCGGCGCGGCCCGGCTCCTCGGTGACGGCCAACGCCTCCTCGACCGCCGGAATCCAGCCGCGCACCATTTGCTTGAGCATCCGGTCCAGCGCGACGTCATCGGGTGCGACCCCGCCATCGCGCAGGTCGAGCGTGATGCGCAGCAGCGCCAGGCCGCCTTCCTCCAGCGCGATCGACCAGCTGAGCACGGTGCCATGGCTCTTGAGCGCCAGCATGTCCTGAATGCTGACGCGGCGGGCGGTCGACAGCTCGTCGCGCGGCAACCAGACGAAGGCATAGAGGTGGCGCGCCAGCGCGCTGGTGGCCAGCGCCAGCTTGGGACGCGGCCGATCCGTCAGCGACATGAAGGTCAGCGCCAGCCGTTCCAGCGTCTCACGGTCGAAGCCTATCGTGATGTCGTGCGGCAGCGCGGTCAGCGCATGGGCCAGCGTCTTGCCGGCATGGCCCAGCGGATCGAAACCGAACTTGTCCATCAGCGTCGAGAGCGCGGATCGCAGCAGCGGCACCTTGTCCGGCGTCGCCGACAGGCCCGAACTGGTCCACATGCCGGCGTGGATCGACAGGGCCTTGACCGTCTTGCCCTCCCGCACCGGGATGATGATGAGGTCGAGCAGTACAAGACGATGGACGCGCGAAATGCGGCTGGACTTGATGATCAGCGGGGTGCGCTTGCCCTCCTCGAACCAGGTGAAGGCGGCCTCCAGCGAGGCGGGCGCGATCAGCGGCTTGTCATGCCGGGTGCAGATGCCGAGCGGCGCGCTGCTGCTGCCGTCGCGGCTGACGATTTCATGGCCGGTCTGGGTGAAATGGCGGGCGAGGAACCAGCGCAGCAGGGCGGCGCCTTCCTCGTCCGGCACCGCGTCGGCGTCGGCGGCCATGGCCGACTGCATCTTCGGCCAGTCGGCAACCGCGGCGCGCACATCGGCCAGTGTCTCCTGCAAGGATTTTTCCAGCGCCCGGCGCGCCTTGGAATCGGCGCGGTCGGTTTCGACATAGATCAGGGATTCGCGGCGTGCGCCGGACGCATCCTCCTCGAACACGCCAGTCAGCGTGCCGCCGCCATCGCGCGTCACGAACAGGACAGGGTGGAACAGGCGGTGGATGGTGATGTCGGCCGCCGCCAGCGCATTGGCGATGGAATCGACCAGGAAGGGCATGTCGTCATTGACGATGGCCAACCGCATGAAGCGGCCGTTGGCGCCTTCGCCCAGTGTTTCCATCGCGATCGCTTCATGGCCGGGCTTGCGGCCATTGGCGGTGCGGCCCAGAAAGGCGGCAGCGCCAGCCAGCGCGGCCTCGTCAAACCCTTCGCTTTCGCCGGGCAGGGCACCCCGGCTGAGCGCGCCTTCCAGCGCCTCGCGAATATTCTTGTCGACTTCCTTCGTCTTCGCTTCCGCCAGCGCCGTCATTCGCTCACCTCTTGCCACGGGTTCGTCCCGCATGGTTCATAACGGAGGAGGCGCTGGATCGCCGCCATGCGACTCCTCGGCTTTCAGGGCCGCCTATATGCGCCCGGCCAAGGGGCGGCTCAACCCTTTGCGAGAAATAAAATTTCTGATTCTTGAAATAATATGATGCAACGCAACATGGCCCGCGCGGGATGGGCGGGGCCGGTCGGTCGGGGCGACTATCGTCCAGCCCGCGCGGCATGTCGAGCGTGGATGCGCGTTGTCTGGACCTATTTTCTTACGTCTTGACGGCCGGTCACGGACGGACCTGCCGTGTCAGCGTGCGGCGGCGCTGATCACCCGCTGGTTGAGATCGCTGTCTTCCGGCAGAGCGGCGACGATTGCCAGCGTGCCATCGGCTTCGCGCCGGGCGATGACAACGGCCAGCCCGTCTGCGTCGGTGGCGACGGCGACCGGATCGAGCGCGACGGCGGCCTTCACCGTGTCGCGTGCCACCTGGCGGTGATCTGGCCTGGCCGGCATCTGCGACCGGCGCTGCGCGCGTTCCTCACGGACTAACGCCTTGAGGCCGCCGACATAGTCGGACAGATAGGCCGCCAACGACCCTACGCCCAGCCCTGCATTCATCGCATGATCGAGCGCGGTCGCATATTCGGTGATGCGCGTCTTGTCGTAGGTCGCGCCGAAGACCAGCTTGATCACGGCGGTCATCGGGCTTCGCGCCTGTGCCTTGATCCCATAATCATGCAGCAGTTCGGCATAGTCGTCCGGACGGACGCGCGCGACCTGCGCGAAATCATAGGAGAGGCTGACGGCGCGATAGAGGGCGGCATGGCTGCGCGCCTCGCTGATCCGCACGCGGGCGGCGCCATCGCGGGCGATGGCCAGCCAGTCGGCGAGCGGCGCATCCTCGGTCGGACATTCCATGCCGGCCAGGTCGAGTGCATCCTCCTCTTCGTCATCCTCTTCGATGCCGAAGGCCAGGCTGTTGCTCTGCTGGTCGGCGGCGGGACCGTCGGCCCAGATCGGCGCGGTGTCGCGCGCGGCCGGCGCGCTGCGCATTGCCTCGTCCACTTCCAGCTCCAGTGCGTCGGTCAGGCTGCGACTGGCCAGTTCCTTCCAGTTGATGACGCCGAACACGAAGTCGATCGTTTCGTCATCGGAGGAAAAGGGCATCAATATGCCGCGATACATGATCTCCGCGCCACGCTGGTTGATGAATTCGGCCTCGAACCCGATCGGCGCGGCATTGGCGATGATTTGCAGATAATGGTCGGTCAGGCGCGACAGCAAAGATCGGGCCGGCACATCGTCGATATAGCCGATCGTGCCTTCAATCTCGCACTCGGCGCGCAGCGCGGTGCCCAGATAGACGATGGCGGGATTGTCCAGGCCGACGCTGAAGTCGAGCAGTACGGAATAGGGGCCGAAATCCTCCAGCTGCTCAGGGACCAGATCCTCGATCGACGGCAGGGTGCGGTCGCCCAGCAGCGACGCCCAATAATTATAGGCGCGCACCTGCATGCGCCGTTCATCGGAAATGACAGCGGGCGGCGCATCCATCTGCGCGTCGCCGACATAGTCGAAATCGTCCTCGTCATTGGCGGCATCATGCCCCCGCAGCGTGTCCATTCGATCGTCCTACCTTGCGCTGAAAAACTATTCCGGGACTCGACAGTGGCACGGGATGGTAAATTTGCCGTAAACAGGCTGACCCCGATTGGGCGGGAGGGGGCCAGAATGGCGCAAGCGGAAAAAAGGGGGCAGCGGAGTAAAATGCCCGCTTGTCCAATTGCACAACCGCTGTTATCTGCCCGCCCCGACGCCGCTTTAGCTCAGTTGGTAGAGCACATCATTCGTAATGATGGGGTCACGTGTTCGAGTCACGTAAGCGGCACCAGCCTTTCAGTAGGAAATCCCTGAAATCCCTAGCGAAGTGCCTTTCGGCTGATGGCCGCGAGTTTGCCTAGTTTATGTGCCTTTGGATTGGTCCGTGTGGGTATCCTGTGGGTCGGGTGTGGGGCATGGGAACGCGGCTTCCCCAACGTAACCGATCATCAGCTTCACTTCTTCCGCATCGATTTCTCGATGGATAATATTTCCGTATCCGTCAGGTGATGCTTAACCAAGGCTTGCAGCGCTTCAGTCTCTCGCAACAGACCAGAGAATGTTTTGGCTGTAACGGTTCGGTCTACAAGTGCGCCACTTTCAGCGACAAGCCCCGGCACACCTTTGGTGGCCTCCAAAACCTGCTCAAAGCTGCTCCCGGATTTGGTCAAAAATCCTGTCGCAAACTTTATTATGGGTTTTGCGAGTTTTTGAATAGTAAGCGCATCGCGTCGACGTCGTTGTATATTTGTCATCCGAGATTCTGGAACGATGGCATCAAAAGATTCGTTAATATGGCGGATACGGGCGGCTATTTCTGTTTCGGTAGTTGATGCAGTAACTATTTGGTTTAGTTCTCTGATTTCTTTGCGTGACGGTTCGAGTTCGCTCCGCAAATCAGCGATTACCGTAGCTAAATCAACTCGATTGTTGAGACGGTCAAGGGTAATTGCCAATAGCGGCGGGACGGAAAATGTGCATACGATTTTAGGTATTTGTCCAACCGCTTCGTCCCAAGGCTGACGCACTCGTTTATAGAATTGCTTAGCAAAACCTTCACCTAAGCGCGTTCGAACAAGAGCGGGATGTGTCAAATAGGCAGGTATTCCATGCATTTCGATAGTAACATTTATCGCATCTTCGACGTTTTCGCTCCAATACGGGCGACCTTCCCGTAACTGGTCAGCCATCCTCCCGATAAGCGGACTTCCAGTCGAGGTAGATGAAATGACGCATCCGCCCTCAACGGTAAGAAACTCAGGAGCGACGAGGAAATCTCGCGACTTTGCGACACTCATTATTTGGAATGCAAGTTCGTTACGGGCGCCGATATCTTGACGGGCGTATGTCACGATGCCGGTGCCAAAATCGACTTTTGGTGCGTGAGTCAGGACATGGACATTTTCATGTAGGAGGAGCGCCTGCAAGGCCGTCTCGGCTGCCTCTAAATCGAGATGCGATCGCAATGCGCCTCTGTCAGCAATTTTCGCTAGCGCGGCGGCTGCATTTACGTCGGTTAGAGCAGCTCCTATTTCAGGAAGATTGCTGCTGTGAACCGAAATTGTGCGGTACTGATCGATCACGGTCGTAGCCGCGCCTAGAGTAGGAATTGGACTCCTAGGACCGCTTCCCATACCCCGCGTTTCGTCTGGGCGCGTAACAACATACTGCGTATTGTCCTGCGACAAAGTGGTATTCCTTCATCTGTCACCGCTAATGGTAAAATACCCACCTACGCAGAATTTACCATCTTATATGAATAGGCGGCAGCATAGCGCAAAGCTGCTTTAATCCCGGCAGTGTCATCGGGACGAACCTATTCGACACACCCAGCCCTCGGAGATTCCGGGGGCATTTTTTATGTCTGGAGAACTTCCATGATCGCCTTCTACGCAACCCCAGCGCAACCCTGCGTCATCGCTGATCCGTTGATGCAATCCGTCTGGGAAGCGCATCTCCCTCCAACCGGCGGCTTTGTGGTTATCGCCCAACCCGGCGATACGCCGGCCGACATCGAGCAGGGCATCGGCTTACAGATCATCGAGTGGGGTGAACCATCCTGGGAAACCATCGACGACCGTAACGGCATCTTCGCGGCTGTGTTAGATCGGTGCGACGACGATGGGTCTGCCTGCATCCTTCTTTTGCCGAACGACGAGCGCATTAACTCTGCTTTGCTGGCTCTTTGCCACCACACGTAAGGCTTAAACTTGGGCATCGCTGTTTTGGGTGGGCTGCAATTCCAGCAGTGATTTCGGTTCAATACCAAGCGCTTCGGCCAAGCGTCCCAATGCCCGAACCGATGGATTGCGTGTGCCACGCTCCAAATCGCTGACGTAGCTGCGTTCCATACCCGTATCTAAGGCGAGCTGCTCTTGGGTCATGCCCTTCAGCTTCCGATACCGGCGCACATTTGTGCCTAGAAGCTCGACCACATCCATCTGGCGAGATGGCCGCAAGGTCATACATTCGTCTGTATACCAATCGTGTCATTTTTACTGGCCTTGGCAGCATGTTCCGATAAATCTGATCGGGACGTGGATGCCGCAACGCGCCGTCGCTTTGGCGGTCATCTCCACGAAAGGGGAAATAGCATGAAGAACATCATACCCTTACTATGTCTGGCGCTCCTGACGCCGGGCATCGCGCACGCCGACGACATCGGCAGTGTCAGGAAGAAAGTGCCGGAGTTCACGGCATCCACCAAGCAGCGCCTTTATGATCTGGAGCGCTGCATCATCGACACCGACAATATTGGCAAGCCTTGGGTCTATCGCCAGCCGGACATGCCCGAACGGGTCATGCTGGTCTGGGAAAGTTCGGACCTTGGTGCCGCCACGGTGCTGGAAATGAATGGCCTGGACAACGCCCAACTCAAGTTCTGGGGCCGCAACAAAGTGTGGCGCAGGGTTCAGTCCTGCCTCGAATAATAAGATCGGAGAGAACCCATGCACAAGCAAATCATGATCGCAGCGTTGCTGCTGCTGGCAGGCTGCGGTGAAGCGCCGACATCCCAGGCGACAGGCGGCGAGGCAACGGCACAACCTGAAACATCCGGGGCGGTTATCTCGGACGTGCCGAAAAAGCCTCCAGTCCCGTTCGGAGTGGCAGGTAGCGGCAACGGTTATGAAATCACGATCACATCTGTCGAACTCCGGGACAGCGTAGGCAACGCGGTGGTGCACAAGGCAGGCCCGAAGGAAACCTATGTCGTCGTGCTCTATAAGCTGACCAACACGTCATCACGGCCTATGCTGAGTGATGAGCGCCCGGCCATAACGCTGATCGACGGCAACGGCCAAAGCTATGCTGACGACGGCGGGGCGCGCTTCTATTTCGCCGAAGACGGGCTGGGCGATGCTTCGCGAGACATGAATCCGAATACATCCGCGAACCGTGCAGCGGTGTGGAAGATTGCCAAAGACGGATTCGACAAGGCGATATGGCGCATCGCCGTGCAAATCGATCCGACGCTAACCCTCGCGTTGCAATGACCGGGACACAGGTTCCCATACCCGGCTTGCTACTGGCCTGCGCCGTCACATTCGGCGTGGGTTACTGGATGGCACCGCGCGAGATGCTGGATGAGGAAGTCCATTACGACGGAATCTTTCGTACCGACACCAGCAAGGTTCTTTCCACGACGGTCGAATCGTTGCGGCAGGAAAGCAAGCTGCTGGTGTTCACCTACAAAGGCAGCGCGCGTGTCTGGGCGGAACGAACGCGGTGGATCATCCTGCACGGTCGGCAAGAACTGTATGTCCCGGCCGTTGTCAGCTACCATGTCGATCTGTCTAGGCTTACGATGGCGAACGTCAGCTACGACGAGCAAGCCAAGCTGGTGAGGGTAAAGCTTCCGCCGCTGGAGGTGGGTGAAATTGCCTTCCAGCCGGAGAACGCCACAACGCTCAACGGTGGCCTTCTCACCTTCGATCAGGCGGAAATCGATGAACTGAATCGCCTTAATTACACCACCGCCCGGAAGACTATGGTGAAGCAGGCCCAGCAAGCCAGCCTCATCGACATGGCCAAGCGCCGGGCGCGTGAGAACATCACCAGCTACTTTGAAATACCGCTCCGTATCGCGGGACAACCGGACGTGAAGGTCGTAGCCACTTTCTGATCCGATCCACCATCAACCTATCTAGCCCCGTTGGTCCAGCGCCAGCGGGGTTTCTTTTTGTCCAGAAAGGATGGACCTCATGCACATCATACGCACATGGCCTGAACTGGCCGACTGGTCGGGCGACGCCGATATAGCCGCCTTGCTTCGTCTTCGTCGCGATCAACTGATCGATTGCGGCGACCTGCCAGATATCGGCACCTTCGCAATCGTGGAGGAGGGCGACACGCTGGCCGACATAGAAATGGCGCTGGGCCTTATCATCACGAACGGTTCGCCGGCATGGGAATGGGTCATACGCCACGGTTCAATCTTCGAAGCGCCCGTCATCGTTAGCGATGGCTTCGGCCATGTCCTGATCGTGCCGGATGCAGAAGGCATAGATCCTGACCTGCTCGCGCTTTGTCGCGATCACGCTTGAACCCATCATCATCAATTGCACAGGGCGCTCCGAGCGTCCTTTTTTGTGCCTGCTGGAGTTGCATCCATGCTTTCACTTTACGACGCGCCCGCCCTGCGGAACGCGCTTACCCTGCCGCTGCGCGCCGACATCAAGGCCTTATTGCACGAGCGCATCGCGCAAATTTTCGCAGATGGGCTGGAAGACCTTTCCCACATAGTCGTCCTGTGCCCCGGCGACACCGAAACCGCGCTTAAGACGGAGGTGCTGTTCTCACCGCTGGAACGGGAGGGCAAGCGCTGGGGCGATTCCGGCTTTCAGACGTGGTGGGATTGGCTGCACGATCACGGCGGCTGGTTTGAGATCGTCTATTGCACCGGGGATTCCGGCTTTGCCTTCGTCCTGTTCGTTGAGGATGCGGACGGTGACGGGCTGGCCGACCTGCTGGCCATGTGCCGGGCGGCGGGCCGGGACGAGGTCAGATTCTAGGTCTGCGTGCCGGGCGCGGAGCCGAGAGTCTGCGAAACTGGAAACTGCGCGGCGCGCTGAACATCAAGAAAAATGTCGTCGACTCTTGGAATCAATAATCGACCACCTATGTTCTGCTCATCCGTGACGGTACCGACCGGGGCTGTCACTATAACTGGTCTAACGACTTCTTCCTAACCGCTTCGCGGAATCTCGGTCTCAATCAGTATGTTGCTGACGGAAGAAGTGCGTGCATGATCCAGCGATCTGTCATTTAACAGACAAATCCCCATCGCTCTATGTGGCATATCCCTCGGGATGTGTATTCATCTTCATGGTCAGCATATCTATCAAAGGATATGTTGTGAATCTCGATTATTCAAAAGTGCAGTTCCACGCCAGGCACATATCTACGGCTGGATTTGGAGATGAGAACGCGGTCCCTTACATCCATAATCTCATTAACGCCGATACTTATATGATCGCGGCATACATCGTGAGGTTGATCAGTGCCTTCCCGATGACTGAATATGATGTCCGTGAGTATTTGACGAAAGAGGGCTTTGGAAACACCGCAATCGTTTCCCTCATAATCAATGCTAACCGCGAGGGCGCTTGTGATCGCCCCCTGTGGTTGCGAGATGAGGGGGGCATACTTCAGCCATTATAACGCATCCTTCGGGCGGTAGACATCGAAGCGGTGTCTGCCGACCCACCCACCTGAAATTTTCTTGATGTGGACGGCCTCGATACATGGGGCCGATGCGAGGCGCTATACTATGGACAATATTCGTTTTTGGATGGGGTTGGGATTTACCGCCATCCCACTGAAGCTGGCAGGTGATGCGCCAGCGATTGACGCGGCGGAATGGCTTGCCGCTTATTCTCCGGAAGCGGCGGAGGATCATTTTTCCCGCAATAAACTCCACCGCCACGGCGTCATCGTGCCGGAGGGCGTTGTCGGCTTCCGGGCAGTTGGCGCGGAACATCAAGACGCGTTGCGGACCTTTCTTCAAGACCTGGATGCAATGCCGGTGCTGTGGCCCGACAATGGCCCTTCCTTCTATCGCTGTCGCAGCGGCGATGCATGGGATGCAGCCGTTCCTGATGGTGTCGAGGCGGTTATGGCCGGTCACATCATCCTCGCTCCGGCAATAGAGCCAGACAGGGTGCAGGCTCGCGGCATTGATGATCTCGAACTGCTGATGTTGCCTGCGGAGCCTCAACCGCTGGAGGGAATGGAGTTGGTGAAGACGCCACTCGCGTGCATGAGCGTTCGGGGACAGGCGGCGCTATTTGAGGAGCGCGCCATCAATATCAGGCCGCTGCTTGGGAACGTCGCCATGATGGGGCAAGGAACCGTTTGGTATGCGCCTCCGAACTCAGGTAAGACACTGTTTATGCTCGCCCTTTTGATGCAGGCGATCGACGACGGCACGGTGCTGGCGGGCAACTGCTATTTCATTAACGCCGACGATAATGAAGCCGGGATCGCTCAGAAGCTTCGGCTGCTGGATGATGTCGGCGCGCACACGCTGGTGCCGGGCGAAGGCGGATTTGAGCCGTCGCTATTCACAGACCAGTTGGAAGCCATGGCGGAGAGCGATAGCTGCCGGGGCGTAGTGGTGATGCTCGACACTATAAAAAAGTGTGCCGACCTCATGGACAAGAAAGAGACATCGCGCTTCGCAAGCTCCGTACGCCGTTTCACCCAGAAGGGGGGCACCTTCATCGGTCTGGCACATACCCGAAAGAACCCCAGCGCCACAGGCAAGCTGGTGTACGGCGGTACGACCGATCTGACAGAAGACTGCGATGCAGTCTTCATGCTGAACAGCCCCTATGATTCCGCTTCTACGGGCGAGAAGATCGTAAAATTCGAGAGCCTTAAGAAACGCGGCGGGGGCGTGGAAGAGGCTTACGCCTTTGCCGCCGATGCCGAAAGCTATGATGACCTGCTGACATCGGTGCGGCTGGTCGATCCGGCGGACCTCGAAGGGCTTGGCGTCCGTGCCGAGCATGTCAACGATCAGAGCATATTCGACGCGGTCATCGCCTGCCTTCAGGACGGCCCCCAGATGAAAATGCCACTGGTGTCTGCCGTGGCGGTCCGCGCCAATGTGTCGAAACGGGCGGCACTGCGAATCATCGAACAATTCGGCGATGGCGGTGATGGGCAAGGTTACTGGTCCTACACCGTCCAGGCTCGCGGCGCGAAGGTCTACAGCCTGCCTCCGGGCGACTGACGGGCGGGGCGGCAGGTCTCAGTTTTTCACTTTCCCGCGTTTTCACCCGGCGCGGGAGGGTGCGAACCTGAAATCTGCGCCCCGGCGCGCCCGGTGGCTCACCCTGCCGGGCAATTCCGCCGCCGCTCCTGACAAAATCCGGTTTCGCCGATCGCGGGGCGCGCGATCCGGCCGTCCGGCTACCGCCCCCCCTCAACTCACCCGGCCGCGCTCCTGCGGCCCCAACCATCGATCCTTCGAAAGGAAACCATTTATGCCTGTAGAAAAATTGACAGCGCAATTCTGCCAGCTTGCCTACTGTGAGCCGGGCAAGAAGCGCACGGACTATTACGATACCGAAATCAAGGGACTGATACTGTCGTGTCATGCGTCGGGCAGCAAAAGCTTCTCGCTGCGCTTCACGGACGAATATGGCAAGCAGAAGGAAATGAAACTGGCCTCTTACGGGGATGCCCCATTGGGCGAGGTCAGGAAGAAGGCCCAGCAGTTGCGATCGGAAATTGTGCTGGGCGGCAACCCGGCGACCAAGAAGGCTGAGAAGAAGTCGGTGGCGACTTATGCCGCGCTGGCTGACCAGCATCTGGACTACGCAAAATCGTATCAGAAGCATCCGGCCAACACCGAACGCATCCTCCGGCTTCACCTGATCCCGCGCTGGGGTAAGCTGCGTCTGGATGAGATCACCCAGCCTGCTGTCGCAAAATGGTTTGCAGAAAAGGCAAGCGAGGGGTTGGCACCCGCGACGGTCGAAAAGGTCCGGGTCACGCTCAATCGTTCATTCGAACTCGCCATTCGGTGGGACATGTCCGGCGTCACCAAGAATCCGGTGAAGGGCATCCCGCGCAAGCCGATCGAGAATAAGCGTGAACGGTACGTCAGCGCGGCGGAGGCGAAGCGGTTGCTGGCCGCCTGCGAAACATCGCTGAATCCGCAGTTGAAGCACATTGTAGGGATGCTCCTTTTGACTGGGGCGCGGGTATCCGAGCTGCTGCACGCGGAGTGGCGGCATATAGACCTGGAGAAGCGGCAATGGCTGATCCCGACATCAAAGACCGGCCGAGCAAGGCATGTACCGCTGTCGCAACCGGCCATCGCGATCCTCAAGGCGGTGCCCCGGTTGAAGGACTGTTCCTATGTCCTGCCGAACCCGGAAACCCGAAAGCCGTTCGTGACGATCAAACACGCATGGCAGACGGCCCGGAAGGAAGCGGTGCTGCCCGACCTGCGGATTCATGACCTTCGCCATAGTGCGGCATCCTTCATGATTAACGCCGGTATCGACCTGTTCGCTGTGGGCCGAGTGCTGGGCCATGCCGATCACAAATCGACCATGCGCTATTCCCATCTTGCAAATGACACGCTGCTGGCCGCCGTCGAGGCCGGTGCGAAGAAGATGAAGGGCAGTCCCACCCTGCGCTGACTATCCGATCCCCGCTCATGCGATGGCCTTGCGGCTGGTGTGTGGGCGGGGGCCTTTCTCGCTTTATTTTTTGCCTATGGAAGAACCTGTATCGTCTTCACGGCTTCCACGTTCGATTGCCCCGGCAGGCAGGTGTCCGTCCCGAAGATGTTCATGGTGTTACCGTTGTAGAAGGCCGAAATGACCGTCGCGACCATGGCTTGTCCCGCAGGCGTGGATGTGTCGATGAACCACTGATTTTCTGCACCGGTGTGGCATGACGGTTTTGTTGTCCGAGTGCCGCTTCCTCGGAAATTATAGCCGTTGTCACCTGGAATGAGCTGCGTTCCGGACCCGACTGGCTGCTCGCATGGGCTTGCCCACAGATCGCCAAAGCGGCCGAAAAGCATAAGCTCCATGCAATGAACCGCATAGTTAGATCACCCCTGCAGACTGGTGGTCGCGTCGATCTTCGGTCAAATCTCAATCAGATTGATCGTGCAGTTCGTGCCAGTGACGGTGTAATCGACCCTTGCGATAGGCTGGCCGGTCGCCTGCGCAGTCAGCAGTAAAGCGTAGTTGGCCCGACCCGCATCGGTGTTTACCGCAATGTATAGGGTGTTGAAGGAGCACGTCGCGCTGGGGGCGACGGTGAATTGCACGTAGGCACTGCTGTTGGAGTTTTGCACGCCGACCCGCGAAATCGTTCGGTTGTTATCAATCACCGCAAAAGCTGGCGTTGCTGACGCAAGCAGCGATGCAAAGGCAGCGAAGCACAGCAGTTTCTTCATCCTAATTCTCCATTCACCAAGATAGGACAGCACGTGGCTATGATGGTGTGATGTCAAATTTCGTGGCTGTAGGAAAGATAGAAACTGGACGGCCAGATCACACAAATTCTGTATACATTTGATGAGCGAAATTTTTCAGTTGCAATGTAGGATTTTGCTTTTCATCATCAAGTTAACAACGGGGTTTCAGGGTAGATTGGCTTTATGTCCCTTCATCATTTGAAGGGTGATGGTGCACGTCTTCGGCATATGGAGGGGCGGATGAAATTTTTACGAATTGCCTGCGCATTTTTGTCTGCGCTCTCTGCTCCCGCGTGGGCAGCATGTGGCACCAACGCATGTAACAACGTTACTATTGTTCGGCTATATGTCAGCACTGACAACAATATTTACGTCAAGATTTCGGATAATATCACGCCGCTGAATTGTGCGCCTCTGCAAGATGAATATCTGACACTGCGGCGGTCTGAGCCTAACTCCGATGCGATTTATTCCATGTTGCTGACGAGTCAGGCCATGAACCGCATTCTCACTCGCATCAGGATAGTAGAAGGCAGTGGCGGATGCACTGTCGCCTATGTTTGGCAGGATTAACGCGATGAAAGCTCCCTTAATTCTCTTTGCATTGGGCATGTCGCTCCCGGCGCACGCCTCCAGCACGACGACCTACACCTATGACGCGCTGGGGCGGTTGATCCAATCCAGCACGACCGGGAACGTTAACAATGGTGTGCAGATGAGCACGACCTATGACGCCGCTGATAATCGCGAAACCTACAGGGTGACCGGCTCGAAGGACAAAGTCGTGGTCTTGCCTCTGAACGGTTACACGGTCATCCCTCTTAAAGAGGACTGACCACATCTCAGCATTTCAGCTAATCAGTTCAATGTGGAGCATCGGCGTGCGACATCTGTTTGCTTTGCTTGTTATCGGCCTATCTTCGTTGGTTGGAGGGGCGGCGATCGCGCAATCGGTTGATCCAGTCGCACCAAATCTTTCGGCGCCCATTTTCGAGCAAATCGATGCGAATGGGATCGACCTGATTAGCGGCTATCCACGCATTTCATCGCCAGCCTTGAGTGCGGGCACCGCTGATTATCCATTCTCCTTCCGCCTAGATTGGGGTGGCCAGTCATGGATACCCAATGTTCCGGCGATGTGGGTGGATGATGATAACCACTTCATTTTCGGCTATAACGGACATTCAGATGAGTTTCGTGGCTTTGGTGGCAGTAGTGGCCTCACGCAGGTCAAACCCGGCAAAGGCGCGATTATCACGCAGTGCGAGACATGGTCGGAGTCTAAAAGCTCGATAAAAGTATGTAACTACATGGATCGGAACGGCAGGCGGTTCTTTTTCAATGGACCTGCTAGCCCAATATACCCTCCGCCATCCGGTGATTATGCAATGCTACCAGGTGGAAATCTTTTCCTGTGGTCATCGTCGGCACAAGATCCGGGTGGCGTATCGGTTGGATATAACCTCACAAGTGGAAGCATTAACGGCGGCGGTGGCACTTTTCGCGTAACAAGTCAGCAGCGCTATCTGAAAGATTCTACCATAAGTTTGCGGAATTCAGCTGCGCCCTCCGTCACGCTTTCGAGCATGACGATAAACACTCCAAATTTCTCGGGCACGAATGACAACGACACTTTTCTGCGACCCAGAAGCACGACTCAAACCATAACTGATATTCTGAATCGTGCATGGAAATTCACATTCAACTCTGATCGAGAAATGATTGCCTATCAGCGGCCGACATCGTCGGGTGTGAACAGTGCTACGCTCACCTATTGGGGCAGTCACAAGGTCAAGGCCTTCGGGAATGGGCAAGCGACATGGAACTATAGCTATTCGACATCAGGTAGCATCGGAACGACCACCGTTATCGACCCGCAGGGCGGCGTCACCGTAGTCAAGTATCACAAGGATTATGGTTACGCGACTTACGTCAAAGATCCGCTGAACCGGGTGACGACCTACACCTATGACAGTACCGGACAGATGACCGCCATGGCGCTACCTGAGTGTAACGCTTTGCCAGTTCCGTGCACATCCATGGCTTTCGAATATGACAGTCGTGGCAACATTACTAAGAAAACCACCTATCCCAAGCCGGGCTCGACTCTCGCTGCCATCGTGATCGAAGCCGGGTACGATCCGACATGTGGCAATCAGTTGACATGCAACAAGCCCAACTGGGTAAAAGACGGTTTGTTGAAGCAGACCGATTACCAATATCATGCAGAGACAGGTCTACCGGAGCTTGTCACGTTGCCTGCCGCTCCTGACGGGACAAGGCCGCAGACATCAAATAGCTACACCGAGATGTTGAACGCTGGTGGTTATCCATCCGGGCAATGGCGTTTAACGGAATCGAAATCTTGCCGCCTGACGGCCTCATGCTCGGGAACTGCGCAAGAAAGCAAGACGACGATCGCCTACAACAACGACTGGCTGCCCACGACTGTCACGGTTGCGGCAGGTGACGGGTCCGTTTCATCGACCACAACGACGACCTATGACGGCCAAGGCAATGTGCTCAGCGTCGATGGACCGCTGCCGGGCACCGGCGATACGACCTACTATGAATATGACGCCATGCGGCAGATGACCGGGACCATCAACCCTACGGCCAACTCTTCCACAACCAGCAGAACGGCCACCCGAAACACATATAATGGCGATGGCCAGATAACGAAGGTCGAGAATGGGACGACCACGACGCCCAACCTGACGACTTTCTCCCCTTATCAGGAAACGGTGACGGCCTATGACACGCTTGGACGGAAGATCAGGGAGTCGGTCGCAAGCGGGGGGTCCACAGAAGCGCTGACGCAGTTCAGCTACGACGTTCTCAACCGCCTGACCTGCACCGCAGTTCGCATGAACAAGGCAAATTTTGGGTCTGTGCCTGCGAACGCCTGCGCTTTGGATATGACCCTTGTCGGCGATTTCGATCGGATTACCAAAAATCAGTATGATGAGGCTGGTCAGCTTTTGCAGGTTCGCCGTGGCATGGGCACGCCAGTCGAGCAAGCTTATGCCACTTATGCGTACAGTCTCAACGGCAAGCAGACGACGGTGATTGACGCCAAGGGTAACCGTGCGACGTTCACCTATGATGGCTTTGACCGACAGAGTGACTGGTATTTCCCAGGGACTGCAACCGTCACGGGATTCAATCCCGCTGACGCTGCCTCGGCTCTGGAAACCGCCCCTGCCGCCAGCATAGGCGATTTTGAACGCTACACCTATGACGCAAACGATAATCGCAAGACGCTGCGTAAGCGTGACGCACGGGTCATTACATACAACTATGACGCGTTGAACCGGGTCACATCGAAGATCATCCCGGATAATTGCGTCGCGGGCTATGTCTGCACGCAACCCCCTGCCAGCGCTGTTCGCGATGTTTTTTACGCCTACGACCTGTTCGGGTTGCAGACGGAGGCACATTTCGGATCGCTTACCGGCGGCGACAAACTGGTCACCGACTATGACGCGCTCAAGCGGCCGATCACCTCGACGCTTACGATGGGCAGTCAGGCCCGCAAGCTTTCCTATCAATATGATGCTGCGGGCAACCGGACGCAGTTGACCTTCCCGGACAACGTGTCGTTCACCTATAGCTATGACAATCTGTATCGGATGGTGAACATCAAGGACAGTGGTTCGACGGTGTTGAGCGGCCTGACTTATGACAATCAGGGACGGCGTTCCGGGCTGTCGGGAGGTGGTTCGAGCAGCTTTGGCTATGATGCCATCAGCCGTCTGAGCTCGATCTCTCACGGCTTCAACAACAGTGGATACAGCGTCTCGCTGGGGTTCCCCCAGTATAATCCGGCCAATCAAATCCGGCAGCGCATCCTCAGCAATGACCTCTATGCGTTCCGCCAGCAATTCAACACGGACCGCAGCTATCAGGTTAATGGCCTCAACCAATACACAACGGCGGGATCGGCTGCTCCGGGGTACGACTCCAACGGCAACCTGATTTCCTTGCCCAATGCGGGCTATGGCTACGATGTCGAGAACAGGCTGATTTCCGCCACGGGCAGCGTGCCTGCAACGCTTATCTACACGCCTACCGGCAACCTCTACCAGACGGCCAGCCCCTCCGGCACGATACGCTACCTTTATGACGGAGATGCGCTGGTGGCTGAGTATGATAGCGCCGGTACGCTGCTGAACCGCTACCTTCATGGTCCTAATGTCGATGAACCGCTGGTTTGGTTTGAGGGCGGCAATCGGCGGCATCTGCGCGCCAACCATCAGGGCAGCATCATCGCCGTTAGCGATAGCGCTGGCAATGCGATTGCGACCAACAGCTATGACGAGTATGGCGTTGCGGCATCGGGTAACATGGGACGGTTCGCCTATACCGGGCAGATTGCCCTGCCCGACCTGTCGATGTATTACTACAAGGCGCGGGTCTATGCGCCTCGTTTGGGTCGGTTCATGCAGACCGACCCGGTCGGATATGAGGATCAGGTAAACCTCTATGCTTACGTTGGGAATGACCCTACGAATGCTTCCGACCCCAGCGGCAATCAGGGCTTTTCCGGCTGGTTTTGGGGTGGGATAGATGCTCTAAAACAGGTGCCTCATGATCTTGGAAACCTAGCTGAAGGAATTTCTGAGGGAGAAATCGGTTGGGCAACAGGCAATCTGCCGCCCACGTTAGGTGGAGGCTTGGGTAGTTCAGCGGCGTCGTTAACTACAAGTGGGCTGGCAGCAGCGTCGCGAGCAGTAACGAGTACCAGCAGCACTGTTTGGAAACTCAACCCATTTCAAAGAGGGCAAGCTATTGAGCAGGCTCTTGGGCATAACCTTCCAAGCAATTTTCCCACTATAGACCGGTTCGAAAAAGGAATTGCGACTAGTATAAAAAGTATGGATCTAAACGCCTCAACATATCAAAGTGCCTCTGCAATGAGCAGGACCCTGAAAGGTTACGTAGATTCTGTCGCTAGCTTCCAAGGGCGTAATTGGGCAGGAGTTCGAATTAGGGCGCAAGATATTACAGCACGTGCATTGGAGCTGGCAGTTCCGCACAGTGGCTCTGCAGCACAGCAAGCGGCAATTAGGCAAGCAGCACAGTATGGTGCGTCTCGTGGCGTTTCAGTTCACGTGATTCCGTTTCCGTAGTTTTAGAGGGAATTTATGAAAAGTTGCACGCTATATGAAAGATATGGGAAAATAATAACATGCGGCATGTCAAGAACAAATTCTGGAATTTGGATAGTTAATGGATTTATTCTTTCATGTAATGCTAACGAAATTTCAAATTTGGACGTGAATATATCTAGATGTTTGAATTCATCCCAAGATGATGTTCAACATCCGAAATCATTCGCCGACATATTTAAGCCGGTTTTAGAAGCTTATGGAGTTAAAAGTTTTAAAACGTTTATGCAGAATTCTAAATGTGTTGAAATCGAAAGGATGGGAAACACAATTTCTTTTATAGCTACAAGAAATGAAGGTCATAAAAACGGTTTTGTTACGATAGATAATTTAAAGAATACAATTACTATTGGACAGTATTCTCTTGGAGAAACGGCAATGGCATGTTTAAAATCGTCGCTTTGACATTATATGGACTTAGCAATCTATGGCGGTTTGATCATTGGGTGAAGCGCTTCGAGTGGTTGGGGCGGCGCCATCCGGTTGCGCATCGCCCTCCAAAGCGTTGCAACGCTGGTTAGCAAGGCTGCAGCATCATTGTGGACTGGCGTATGGAGTGGGTGACGGTATCGGCCTATGATCCGAATGTGATTGAGCCGCCTATGCCACCAAGGTTGCCACTATTTCCTGACCTCGACCGATGGGCAGCTTAGGCGTGATGCTGGTCGGCCATCAGTGCCTGTAGGCGTCTGGCAACTTCCTGCCACATTGCAACGCCTTCAGCTTCGCCAGCCACTGCCAGCGCGCCCAGCCGTTCCGCAACCTTCACCGGAGCATCCTGCCCGTGGCGATTCAGCATCATCGACGCGACGCCCCAAAGTTCCTGATCCCGCGTCATACGGGGCCAATGCGATCTACCGCGATGAGGTCAAAGCCATCGCGTGTGCCGCTAAGCCGGACTCTGGTGCCAAACAGATGCCGATGCCGTTGCACTAGCTCCAGCCGCCATTCCCCGCCATCATCCACGCGCAGGACGGGATAGGGAGTGCCTTCCAGCAGCAAGCCCGTCAGATCGTGATGGGTGCCCCTGGGCATGTCATTTGTGCTTGTCGTCGGGGGTGGTGAACACCCAGTTCAAATAGGCCGCGATGCGAACACCGGCACGCTTGAGGCGATCGTCCATTTCTGCGCGGTGCTGATACGCATAATCCCAAGATAGGGCAGGATCGGAGGGATAGATCGTCTTGCGCAGGGCGATGCTTTCGTGGACCCATGTCGAAGGATTGACGTCATTCCACGCGATCGTTTGCTGGGGCGTGATCGCCCTGGACAGCCATCCAGCATACTCCGAGTAGGAAAGGGACCGCTGTTCGATCATGGCGGAGTCCCAGACGGAATGTAGATTGGTTGAGCGATTGAACCACGTCACCTTGAGGTCATTGCCGCCGCGATCATCGCCACCACCGGCATGAAGCGGCTGGTGCAAATCGCCGATGATGTGGACGATGAACCGGAGGGCTAGGCGCTTATCCTCGATTGATGCCTTGGGATCGCGCAGGGTAGCGGTGAACCTTGGCAAGGCCGACATGGCATCGCCTTCGGCTGGCGCGTCCGATAGCTTATACTCGTCTCCTTCGCGAACCGTGACATAGTGCCACGGGCTGGCTTGCTTCTGCCAGTAGGGCGAAGGATCGGATTTCATATCGTCCGCCCATGTCGCCGCTTCAGCCAAGTCCTCGACACCCAACAGCAGGCGCACATTGGCGCGGGCAAGGCCGCTCAGGTTTTCATCAGCGATCGCGCCGGTGATGCGATGACCGATTGGTCCCCATGCGTAGGCTGGGGAAGAGGCGCAGAGAAAGGCGGCGGCAAGAATCGGAATACGCATGATGTCCACATACAAAAATCGCGTCCGAAGGTATTGAATTATTACAGGGTTATTTATTTGAAATGCCTTCCCGAAATGACCTAAGCGCCTGCGGCGCGTTTTGCGTAGACGGGGGATTTCCAAATGAAGAATTACTCGGGCGTCGCGTTTGCGGCGGCTCTTGCTATCCAGTGTGTGCCAGCATCAGCAAATGGCATCATGCTCGAAGCCAACGGCGCTCGTGCCCAAAGCCGCTGGGGCGGTGAGTTGGGTGTTGGCTACTCGTTCTCGGCCGGTGGCTTTTCGCTCCGACCCATTGCCGGTGCCTTTTTGCACCGGGGCGATAACGACCGCTACTACATGGATCGTTTCCACAACGGGCAAGAGCGTTGCCGCGATAGCGAAACCGGCCATTTCGCCAAAGACAGTGAGTGCGATAATCTGGCTGTAAAGGCGTATGCAAAGATCGAGGCGACCTATTCCATTCCGTTGTTAGCAGAGGTTGGCGGCGGCGTCCGCTTTAGCGGCGACAAGGTGCGCCCTTATGGCACTGTTGCGGTGCCGCTTGCGCCCAAGATCAGCCTGAAGGGCAATGCCGGGCCAAAATACTACGCGTTGGGCCTGAAAGCTGGCTTTTGACGGTCAGGGGCTGAGTCGGATTTCTGGCTCAGTCCCCTCCTTCGCCAGCATGAGACCTTCTTTGCTGGTGGAACGATTTGCCTTTGTGTGGGCAGCCCGTTTCACGGATCAGCTTTCGGCGCTATTTCCACGTTGCTGAATGCGTTCGCAAAGCGCGAACAATCCGGGATGAGCGAACTCCCTGATGCCCAGTATCGAGAAGGCCGTATAGACATCTTCCCAAGGCAGGTGGTCCGGTACGGTCGTCGCCTCAAAGCGCGCAAAGTCGAACATTACAGAACATTGGGCATTGATTACCGTGCATTGCAGCAGGTACACGTCCACGTTGTCACGGATGCCTTGGTGCGGCCCTTCCGGTTCCATTGCCAGTTCAGTTTGCAGACCAAACATGCGAGCATTGAGGAGTTGAACCTCGCCGACCATTTTGCGCAGCATCCGCAACACATTTGCATCATCGGTTGCCTCGATCATGCTGCCAATCTCGGCAATAAGGTTCTTGGGAACCTTTGGTGGCGTAATCTGTGGGACCGCTTGTTCGCCGTACAGATCGAGTCCGAGTGGTATGCACATCAGGCAACTGGCACTTTCGCGCGCATAGTCAGACATACCGCTGAGCGTCAGCGGGAATAGTGACCGTACCGCATTGAGCCGTCTATTGTAACGGACAGTCTCTTGCGCATCCGCAGCGGCAATTTGAGCGCGAACTATCTTGCCAGCATACCAAGCAGCGCCGATTGCGACGAGGCCACCAATAAGGGTTTGCCAATTGTATATGCCCGAAACGATGCAATCGGAACTGAAACAGTAGTTCCAGTCAACAATGGGTGGTCCATTCATGCGTCGAGCCTTTTATGCTGTCCCATCAAAGTTCCGGCCAGCGGCTCAGTAACCTCGCTCCTTATTGGCCGCGCAATATTGGGCTGGTGTCATTGTCGTGACCTCCACCGAATTGGAAATTCCGCCCGAGCCTCCCGAACCACGATAGACAACTGTTCCTACACGGCCATCAAATGTCACCGCGCGCATCGCAACCGACTTGTTCGCGCCATTTCCGATCGAACATTCCTGCGTCAGCTTCAATTTCGGCCCGCTCAGACTTTGGACTCCGAATGAGCAACCGGAAAATCCTTCGCCCAGACAGATGTATTTTCCCATGAACTCGTCGTTGGTGAAGCCCGGTTCGATGGTCAGCAATGTCGGCCCCCACTTGGAGTTGCCTTCGGTCGAAAGTTCTATGCTCCAAGCGAGTTCTTCCCACGTTTGCCGCAATACCTTTGATGTCACCCCATTTGCTCTTAGCCGGGCATAGCCTGAACGGGATGGATTGCCGTGTTCGTAATCGATTCCTTCTGTGACCCAGCGAACATTAGGCCCCTGTAGATGGTCCCAAGCCATCCGATCGCCATTCGGGATTGCCTCCGCGATGAAGTCGCTAAGCGAAATTGGACTGGCTGCTGCTGCTCCACGCGGCCAGACAGGAAGCAAGGCTGGCTTTTTAGCAACTGCGGTCGCCGCAGTTGCGATTGCCAGCAATGCAGCCAAACAAATGCCGACCGGAGTACGCATTTTTCCCCTCACCTGTTAGGTGCATACCTCTAAAGAATTATGGAGGCTTGTGTCTACCCGGTCGATCTCCAGAAGATCGGGAGCATCTTGGTAAGGTCATCCGCATGGACGATCGCTGCGTAACCTAGCAGCAACGGGACGATCAGCACCACACACACGGTCGCAAAGGCCAGCTTCGTGCTACCCTGCTCGTTGAATGATTTCACGATTTCGACAAGCGCCTGCCAACGATTCATACCTACCTCGCCAAACATAAACATCAAAAATCAAATTAGATTTCCGATTGGATCGTTGGTCAGTGGGTAGGTTCTCCAAGTTGGGATTTAGGCCTTTAAGTCCTACGGACTATGAACACATAATTCGGGGTCGATGTCAACAGGGCGACACACCTGTCAGGGAAACAAACGGTGGACATCCAGTGGTTCGTCGCAAATCCGATTCGATCCGTTGTATCCTCGCCGCCCTCGGTTCCAGCATAACCTATTGCCGAAACGCGAGAAATTCCTGATCTACGCCTTCTATTGCCCGTGGGTCACAGATTGTACGGAACGCCCGCGCAGCGCCCAAGACCCTTGCTTCATCTGCTTGTCAAATACAAACCACACCATTGACTGAGGCAGTCCCACACGTTGTTCACCCCGCGCCCAGCTTAAAATGATGGTTCAGTTGTCGGTGTGCTTGGAAATGTCGTATTACCGTTTCTGCGCCATTCGTCCGCTAACATCCAACTACCATCTGGTAGGAGAAGATTCCAATCCATCCAGCCGTTTCGACTCGTGTTGGTCAATCCAGCAGACGCAGCGGAGAACGATCGGAACGAAGAATTGAGGCTGTCTACTAGTAACGCACCGTCGGAGATCCGGCCTTGGTGGACTTTTCCGCCATAGGTGAATTGGCAAACCGTGCCTTCCGGTGGGAAAATGCGCTTTTCGGCCATCGCTGCTGAAAAGGATAGATTGCCGGTGTACGTCGTTTCGGCTCGATTAGGGCCGCCCCAAATCTTGCAGGCGACCTCAAACAGTGCGGTACCGCGCTGAACGATGCTGGCATCATCCCAACAGTCGAGGCCGTTTAGTTCCCGATTGAGGGCCAAGCTAGAATGAGCGCGAACGGCAGGCATCTTCACCGAGAATGAGCCGTTTGAAACCGAAGAATTCAAAGGTTGTGTCAACAGCGTAAGGTTACCCAACTTATTTATAGCTGCATCACGAACGAGTTGTAGGTTGATTAATTCTTGATCGAATTCATCTTCGCCAACAGAATCAAACCCAGAAATTGGCCAAGATAACTTCCATTTCTGAGGCATTATATGCTCGATGCTCAGGCTTGACTTTATCTCGATCTCTTCGTTGAGCTTGGACCGCTTTGCCTTTTCTATCATTTCGAACAGATAGCGAAGCCTTGCCTGCCGAGCTGACTTATATTGATCTCTGTCCAGCCAAGCCGAACGCCACTCATCATCGTTGGGCCATCTGTCGTTATCAGATGAACGTGTGGACAAATAGGCTATGAGTTCATCGACTTTGTCCTTTTCTGTGGACCTGAGCCGGTCAATGATGCCGACGAAAAATCGATTATAATTTTTCGTACTGAGGCCGCAAATGTCGCGCCGAAGGATGTAGCTTTCTAGGGCAGCGAGGGCCTCCGGCAAACGCTCTTGTATAGCTGGCTCTGTTGCAAGATATACGACGAGCGGCATCGCCGTAGAAACATCGAAAGCATCAGCAAATCTGCCGAAGTTGCCGATTGCGTCTGTTTTGGATTGTTCGAACAGCCGCTTTTCCACGCTGGCGGTTGCCGTGATCGCTTCCAGTTCTTCTGGAACATTGGCGAACGGGTTTGTGTCGAAAATCCAGCGCCGATATTTTTCAAAAAGCGTTTCGACGGACACGATGTCGCCCACGTGCATGGATAGGTGATCGGTAAGCATCCAATCCAGGCGCTGCTTCGCCTGTCGCCCACGCGATGCGGGTTGGTTCCAAAACGCCCGATCCAGTGGCAACCAGTGCTTTTCGTACAGTGGATCGATATTGAGGGTGCCGTCGGTCTGCCCCAATCCCTTGGCTCTCTGGAATATGAAATTGCGCAGTAGGTCGGCTGCTGTCAGGTCCACCCCTCGACTGTTGAGAGTTTCAAAGATTGTCTGAGGGTCATCACCGCCTTCAAGCTCGATCGATACGATTGCAAGACCTTCTTTCAGCGCTTCGAAAAGGATTTCTAGCCTCTCCTCCGGGTTGTCTTCGTGCCCATGGATATGGCCATCTATGCGCTCTCTGAAATAGGCGTGAGCAGCGGTGGACCTGCGAACTATCCCATCCTCATCGGTAGGTGGAGGAGTGATGGTATCGAGGTCTGCGGAACTATCTATCAGCGTTGCCAATGAACGCCGATCGGTGAGCGAGGGCCACACTTTGTATCGTTCGATCAGCGGAGTTTCCATGACCCCGTCGTTGAGGAGGTATTTCTGCAATTCGTCGGCGTATTTCGAACCAATCGCGTGGGCTGCATCTCTGAGCGCCGCGAGCAGGAGCTGAAATGTGGTCAATCGCTGTTGACCATCGATCACCTCAAAAGCCTGAACTTGCTTCCCGAATGTTTTAATCTGGGCGATAACAATCGCGCCCATAAAATGCGGCGACATAGATGCGCGATCGGTATTGATGCGACGGACGGCGCGCTCGATATCTTCCCAAAGTAATTCGAGCTGTGGAGACACCTTCCACGCATATTGCCGCTGATAGAGTGGGATCAGATAGCGTTTTTTTCCGTCGAACATTTCAATTATAGAACGTGTGTACGGCTTCATTTCTAAATGCCCCCAGATCGAAAAACAGCAATAGCAATAGGTTGGCTGTTCTGGAAGGGGGAAGCAGTTGCATGGCGTTGTCAGTTTTGCCGTGGAGCCTGTTCGACGCTCGGACGCTCCGCCCTCTGCGGACGTCGGAAAGTTTGATAACTGCCCTTATGTTTAGCGGGACGCAATCCGGCTAAGCGCACCGTTGGGACGAGATTTGCCCTCCAGATTCTCACCACGCTTGATCCGCCCCACGGCGTGGCGTCTCCTGCGTGCCCCGCGCTTATCGGGTCGGGGTCCCCATCATGCGGCCTTCTGAAGGTCGGAAATCTTTTGAAATTCGCTGAGCAAGTCGGCGTGAAATTTCGCAAGGTGCCGTACGATCCGAACGTTGCTAAGTAGCCGGTGGACATAACCAATAGCCAAAACCAGGTCGAGATGGTCTGCGCCGTAAGTCTGTTCAATCCGCCTAAACTCTCGATCTAATGCAGCGGTTTCGCGCTCCATGATCGATATCTGGTCCTCTGTCAGGCCCTTGGAGATTTTCTTACGTCCCTCGACTATTTCTTCATTAGCCGTAGCAGCTACAATCGACTGCACATAGGAAGTGGAATAGCGATTCATCGCAATCATCATTTCAGCAGCGACAATTTGTCGGAGGGGCTTCATTCGCCGGAGCTCGACAAACGCATTGAGCGGGACAAACTTGTCGCGAAGTAGCTCAGCTGCCTCCTCACATATGCCTACTAGCAAATTCCGCTTTTTCCGAATACTTGATATGTCGACGTTAAGCGCGCGGGCAAGACGTTCTTCAGATACGCCCTTTTTTACTGCGTTCAGGATCATCTTGTGTTCTTGAATGATCGCTATTCGACAAATTCTTCGATTGTAGGTCAAAGCTTCATCTTCGATTGCAATTAAGCATACGACTTCTTTCTCACCTCGATCGCGAAGAACATCAAGACGTAGATGTCCGTCCAGAAGGTGAAAGGTTGAGGGAACGATGCCGTCGCGGATGACCACTGGTGGCTCGATGATGCCGACCTCAGCTATCGATGCGGCTATTTGACCATATTTAACTGATTTACGGACTGAGGTTGGTACTTCCCGCAACGGCAATATGTCATGAATTGCAATGCGTAGCGTCGAATCTTCAAACGCTTGCTGGACGATAGGGGTGCGTTTAGAGCGTTTTTCGATCATTCCAGATCATACCCGCACGAACTGAAGTAGTTGGCACATTCCATTGGCTGGAAGATATCGACGAGTTTGCCGATCAGGCCCCACAGTCCGCTGACGGTTCTTTCTTC
>NZ_JAVTIV010000023.1:0-55299 GCF_031843765.1 Sphingobium sp. WCS2017Hpa-17 | reverse complement strand
CGATCAATGAGGGCGGCTGGCAGTCGATCCCGACTTTGGCCTTCCCCGGCGGCGCGCTGATCGGTTGTTCGGCGGGCTTCGTGAACGTGCCGCGGATCAAGGGCACGCATACGGCGATGAAGTCGGGCATGCTGGCGGCCGAAGCAGCGTTCGCGGCGGTGCAGGCGGATCGTTCGGGCGACGTGCTGGACGAATATGAGGCCAATTTGCGGTCGAGCTGGATCGCGAGCGAATTGCAGCTGGTGAAGAATGCCGAGCCGTTGCTCAGCAAGTTCGGCAACACGCTGGGCACGCTGCTGGCGGGGATCGACATGTGGATGCGCACGCTCAAGGTGGGCCTGCCCTTCACGATGAAGCACAAGCCGGACAATGAGAAGATCTGGCCCAAGGAGGCTTGCGCGAAGATCGACTATCCCAAGCCCGATGGCGTCATCAGTTTCGACCGGCTGTCGTCGGTGTTTCTGAGCAATACCAATCATGAGGAAGACCAGCCGGTCCATCTGCAACTGAAAGATCCGGCCGTCCCGATCGCCTATAACCTGCCCCTTTATGACGAGCCGGCGCAGCGTTATTGTCCGGCCGGCGTCTATGAGGTGGTGGGGCAGGAAGAAGGGCTTCCCAAATTCCAGATCAACGCGCAGAATTGCGTCCATTGCAAGACGTGCGACATCAAGGACCCGACCCAGAATATCAACTGGGTCGTGCCCGAAGGCGGTGGAGGACCGAACTATCCCAATATGTAAGGGCGTTAATCGGCGCGTGTGAAGTGATAGTTGCCAGATCCCACCGTCACCGTCCCGTCGGCCGTACCCAGTATATCCGGATGATCGTCGACAGGCTGCTCGCTCTCGACCCAACGGCCAGCGGGCAGTTGCACCTGTGCCGTGCAATTGGGGGGGATGGTGATGGTCAGGCCGGAAAGGCCGGCGTCATCGCCTTCCGTCGCCGTCTCGATCAGGCCCAACTGGCTGTCGTAGCGGGCCGATACAGTCCCGACGTCGGAAAACCAGAGCGGCTTGACGGCGACCTGACGGAAGCCAGGCGTGGCCGGCGCTATGCCGGCCAGCCGCCGATAGAAAAAGCCGACCACTGCCCCGAAGGCATAGTGGTTGTAACTGTTCATCGACAAGTCGCCGACGTCGCCATTCCACCGTTCCCAAACGGTCGTCCCGCCCACGCTCGGCATATAGCCCCAGGATGGATAGGCGGTCTGTAGCAGCAGGCCCACCAATTCTGCCCATGCCCCCGCGTCTGCCAGCACATCGAGCAGATAGGGCGTGCCAAGGAAGCCGGTCGACAATTTCATGCCCCGCGTCCGAATATCCTGCGCCAGCAGGCGGGCAGCGTCGGCACGCTGATCCTGCGGCACCAGATTCATGTATAGGGCCAGCACCTGACTGCATTGGCTGCCATTGCCGGCCTTTCCGGCACCGTCCAGCAATTCTGCGGCAAAGGCCTTGCCGATTGCTGCGCGTAAGGTGGCATAGCGCGAAGCATCGTCCTGCCGCCCCGTCGACGCCGCCATTTCCGCCATCAACTGTGCGCTATAGGCCCAATAGGCGGTCGCACACAGGATGCGCGGCGTGGTTTCGTCATCGGGCTGGATCGCATCGACGGACAGCCAGTCGCCCAGATCAAGCCCGCGATCATTGCGCCAGATATGATCCGGATTGTCGCGCGCGACGAAATCCATCCACCGCTCCATCGCCGCCCAATTCTCGTCGATGACAGCGGTGTCGCCATAGCGCTGCCACAGGCCGTGGGGCAGGATGATGCCGGCCTCGCTCCACCCCGCGGTCACGACATCGGGGAAGGACAGGGGCTGCGGCACGACGATCGGATATGCGCCATCGGATCGCTGCGCCGCCCGCGCCTCCAGCAGGAAGCGACGGATGAAGGGGGCGATCTCCATGTTGAAGGCTGCGGCGTCCAGAAACACCTGAATGTCACCCATCCATCCCATGCGCTCGTCGCGTTGCGGGCAATCGGTGGGCACGGAGAAGAAGTTCGACCGCTGGCTCCACAGCGCGTTGTTCCAGATGCGCTGGAGCAGCGAGGACGCAAAATCCATCGTACCGGTTTCGCGACAGTCGCTATGGACGACGATCGCCTCCATATCTTCCAGTCCAGGCGTGCCGGGATAGCCTTGCACCTCGACATAGCGGAAGCCATGATAGGTGAAGCGCGGCGCGAATGTCTCACCGCCCGCATCGCCGCGCAGGATGAAACGATCGGTACACTCAGCCCGCCGCAGGTTGGACTGGTCCGCCGTACCGTCGGGATTGAGCAGTTCGGCAAAGCGCAGGCTGATGCAGCAGCCGGCAGGGCCGGCGGCGCGCAGTTCGACCCAACCGGGCATGTTCTGCCCGAAATCGAAAACAAAGCGACCGGGCGCCGGCTCGCTGACGGACTGCGCCCGCATGCTACGGGTCGCGCGCAGCGGCGGCGACGTCTGGGCGATGAGTCGCGCAGGCGGGGCTTCTCCGATACGCACCGTGGGCCAGTTGCTGTCGTCGAAGCCGGGTTGATCCCATCCGGCTTGCTCCAGCCGTGCATCATGCGTTTCGCCGCCATAGATATCGGATGCGATGACGGGACTGCTGCCGATGCGCCATGCCCGGCCGGTCGAAACCCACTCGCTCGATCCATCCGTATAATCGATGCGCAATTGCGCCAGCAGTCGGCGTGGTGCCGGACCAAAGCCATATCGCTCCATACGCCAGCCAAATGCGCCCGCATAGAAACCGTCCGCTACGGTAAAGGCCAGCGCATTGGCGCCGTCGCGCAGCAACGCCGTCACATCATGGCATTGGTAGAGGATATGGCTTTTGGCGACGCTGATTTCCGGCGCCAGCACATGATCCGATACCGGCTGGCCGTTGATCCGCGCCTCATAGGCGCCCAGCGCTGTTGCATAGAGGCGCGCTGCCACCACGGGACCGCGTGTGTCAAACTCCGTACGCAGGCAAATGCCCGGCTCTTTGGGTCGAGGATCGCCCTGCGCGCGTGATCCGGATGGCTGCGCCGCGGCCCAGCCGGCCGCATCGAATTCCGCGTCCGTCCAGCCTTCGGGCGGATCGGTCTGCACACGCCAATGCGGTCCGCTCACCCAACGTTCGACATCACCATTGCCGCGATACAGGCGAATGAGCGCCGCCATGGCGCCGCCATCGACGGGAAAGAAGCCGCTGGTGTCGGCTGTTGCGAGAAGGCAAAGGCTGTTGCGCCCCGGTTTCAGCATTCCCTGCGCCGGGAGTAGGCTGCCCCAATAGACGAGATCGGGCAGGATGGCTGGTTCGCCATTCACCCATATCCCCAGCAGATTATCCTTGGCGGCGACCAATATGGCAGCATCGACCAGATCGGTGGGTGCGTCAAAGTCCAGGCGGAACGCATGTGGACGCGGATCGAGCGGATCGGCGCTCCATATCCATTGCAGCCCCGCCGCGCGATCGGCGGCGGACTGCTCGTCCTCCGCCTCGATCCATGCGGCGCGCCATTCCTCGGGTGCCATAAGGCCGCCTTCAAACCAACTGCGTTCGGACCGCGCGCTCAGTCCTTGATTGTCATTGATCTCGACATCCCACCAGATCCGCTGCATCGGCTGGAGTGGCGGGCCATCATAAGAGATGTCGAAACAGGCATCGCTTTCTACGACGCCGCTATCCCATAACAATATATCGCGCTGGCCATCCGGCGTCGCTCGAATGCGATAGCTGCGCTGCATGACACCCCGGCCATCGCTCTCCAGGCGCCAGGACAGGCGCGGGTGGTGAACCTCCGTACCCAGAGGTTCGACCAGATGATCGGCGCGCAGATCCAGAACGCGTAGAAAGTGGGCAGGGGACGTCATCCTGTCTCTCTCAATAGGATGTGAAAAGAGCGTCGCGGGCGAGCATCATGGCGGCGACCGCATCCTGCCGGTCCTGCGCGGCCTGCATGGCCTCGAAGTCCAACTTGTCGAGGGCGCGCTCGATCACCTTCAGGAAACTGATGGCGGCGTTGGCGGCGTCCACGCTATTTTCGCGGAAGGGGAACTGGTCCAGCTGCCACACGCCTTCCCAGTTGTTCTTGCGCAGCGTGTAGAAGAATTCGAACAGCTCGATCGGGTGTACCGACCCGGCGATCATGTCGTCGTCCCAGCCGCGCAAATTGTCGTTCACATCCATGCCGAACAGCCGGTCATGGTCAATAGCTAGCTGTGCGGCATCGGCCGGGGATTCGCCGCCGTAGAGCGAATGGCCGAAATCGAGCAAGATACCGATATTAGGCAAACCGATCTTTTCTATGCCCAACAGCGTGCGTGCGACGCTATCATAACTCATATGATTGCGTGGTTCGCGCGGCTTATATTCGATGACGAATTTCAGGTCCGGATTCTGGCTGGCCAGTTCGCCTACGCCATCCATGCTCATCTGCCACAATTTGCGATGATCGACCTGGAAGGGATAGTCCCAGCCATCCTGGCCCGGCCACAGCTTCACATAATCCGCGCTGAAGCGCCGAACCACATTGGCTGCGTCATTGACCATTTCGTTGGCAAGCCTGCGCACCCCCGGATCGGGATTGGTGAAAGCGCCTTTGGAAAACTGGCGCGTGTAAATTTCCGGCGTGATCCCAATCACGGATAGGTTGTTGCGTTTCAGCGCCTCTTCCACACGGTCGAGCGACAGGCTGGGATCAACGAAGGGATAGTTGATGTCGACGACCGAAAGATCCTCGACCTGTCCGGCCAGGTCGATCATTTCGATCAGGGACCGTGGCGGGCCATAGCCATCGGTGGCATAGCGATCCACATAGGTTGCAAAATGCCAGATGCCAGCGCCATATCTTTGCTTGCTCATAGCGTGATCCTCTCCAGATGAATTGATGCCGTGGCCCGCAATCCTGCGTGCCGGCCTGCCGTTATTGCGGTCAGGCGATGATGATCTTCACGCCGATCGCCTCAATCGCTTTGCGATCCTCGTCGCGAATGCCGTCGTCGGTGATAAGGATATGGATCAGGTCCAAACCGCCCAGGGACGAAAAGGATCGCTGGCCGATCTTGCTGCTGTCCGCGACCAGGCAAACCTGCTCGGCTGCTCCGATCATCGCGCGCTTGACGGCGATGTCCGACAGCGCGGGATAGGTCAGACCGCCGTCGATATCGACCGCTGCCGTAGCCAGAAACAGGCGCTGGACATACAGCCCCTTGAAATAATCGGCGGACCGCTCGCCTGACAATGACAGGGTTGGCGCCTTGAAATGGCCGCCGGTCATATGCACCTCGAACCCCGGCTCCGCGCCCAGCATGAGTGCGATGTTCAAGGCATTGGTGATGACGGTCAGGTCACGCCGCCCCAGCAAATGGGTGGCGACCGCCGTCGTAGTAGAACCGCTGTCGAGGATGATCGTCTCGCCATTGCCGACAAGCGCGGCGGCGGCGCGGCCAATCCGTTCCTTTGAATCCAGATGTCCCTGATGTTGCAAGGCCATGGAACGGACCTGCTGCGGCACGGACTTGAGGAAGGCGCCGCCATGTTCGCGCTCGATATGGCCGTCCGCCTCCAGCTTCTCCAGATCCTGCCGCACCGTGACTTCCGATACACCAAAGGCCTCGGCCAGAGTGCGGACGCGCGCGCTACCTTCCTCCTGCAACCATTCCAATATCTTGAGCCGGCGTGTTTCGCCCAGCAGGCGGGCTTGTGCGCTATCCTTCACCGTCCCTGTCTCCAGATGATGGGTGACGATAATTCAGGCACATGTCTCTCCGGTGAATTACCATCCGACGATGGCGCGGCACAATCTCTAGAGCAACCCCGGCGGACTTGTCAATTTTTCTCATTGAATCAAAAAACGAAAGAAAACGAAAGTTAAAGGATTGCGTATTTTTTCGTATCCGATTATTGCCTAGGCGTAGGGAGAGTTTTGCCAAATGACGATGTCGCCTGTTTCCGCCTCTGCCTGTGAGGCTGGAGAAAACATAAATATGCGCATTTCTCAGGTTACGGCGCGCGCCAACTGGATGCGCCGTCGCCTGCTCTCAATGATAGTGGATGCGGGGCAGGGGCATCCCGGAGGCGATCTTTCGGCAACGGATATCATTGCGGCGCTCTATTTCGATATTCTTCGTTTTGATCCTACTGAACCCGCCGCGCCCGGTCGCGATCGTTTCGTGATGAGCAAAGGGCATTGCACCGGTGCGCTCTACACGGCGCTCGCCGGAGCCGGCTTTTTCCCCGAAGAAGAATTGCAAACCTATTTGAAGCCGGACTCGCGGCTGAACGGCCATCCCAACCGCACCTATCTGCCGGGGGTCGAAACCAATACCGGACCGTTGGGTCATGGTCTTCCGGTGGCCGTCGGGATCGCCGTCGCGGCACAGATCGACAAGGCCGACTATCGCGTTTTCGTGCTGACCGGCGATGGTGAATTGCAGGAAGGCTCGATGTGGGAAGCAGCGATGTTTGCGGGCCATCGCGGGCTGGGCCAGTTGACGGTGATCGTTGATCGCAACCGCCTGCAACAGGGCGCGCCGACCGAAGACACCAATGCGCTGGAGCCGCTGGCCGACAAATGGCGCGCTTTCGGCTGGGATGTGGCCGAAGTGGACGGCCACGACCCTGCGGCCCTTCTGGCGGCGTTCGATACCGCTTGTCAGCCCCGGTCGAGGCCGCTCTGTATTATCGCCAATACGCAAAAGGGGCATGGCGTCAGCTTCATGGAAAATCAGGCCGGATGGCATCATGGCGTGCCCAGTGCCGATCAATATGCACTGGCCATGGCCGAACTGGAAGCGGAGATGACGGCATGAGCGCCGCCGCAGCTCCTGCCGGCCTGTTCGATTGCCGTGATGCCTATGTCCGCACGGTGGAGGAACTGGCGGTTCAGGATGACCGCATCGTTGCTGTCGTCAATGATTCCGTCGGCTCGTCCAAGCTTGGCAAGTTCCGGGATCGTTTCCCTGATCGGCTGGTCAATGTCGGCATTGCCGAACAGAATATGGTCGGTGTCGGCGCAGGTTTGGCCAATGGCGGCAAGATCCCGTTCGTCAGCGGCGCCTCCTGTTTCCTCAGTGCCCGCGCGCTGGAGCAGATCAAGGCGGATTGCGCCTACAGCCATGCCAATGTGAAGCTGTGCGGCATATCCAGCGGCGTCGCCTATGGCGAATTGGGCGCCACCCATCATAGTATCGAGGATGTGGCCTGGCTGCGCGCGATCGACCGGTTGACGGTGATCGTCCCGGCCGATCCCTGGCAAACCGCGGAGGCGATCAAAGCCGCCGCCGCGCATGACGGGCCGGTCTATATCCGCATCAGCCGCATGCCGGTGCCGGAACTCGCCCGCACCGATGCGATCTTCCACATCGGTAAGGCGGAACGATTGCGCGCCGGGACCGATATCGCGATCATTACCAACGGCACGCTGGTCCATCATGCCGTGTCGGCGGCGCAAAAGTTGGAGGCAGCGGGCATTTCCGCGCAGGTCATCAACATGGCGACCGTGTCCCCTATCGATACCGAAATGCTGGCGCAGGCGGCGGCGACTGGCGCTATCGTCACGGCGGAGGAAGGGCTGGCCCATGGCGGCCTGGGCGGCGCAATGGCCGAATATTGCGCGACCCACAGCCCGGTGCCGATGCGCATGCTCGGTTTCCCCGGCTTCCTGCCCACCGGATCGGCGCAATGGCTGATGGACCGGTTCGGCCTTAACGCCGATGGGATCATGGCGGCGGCACATGACCTGCTCAAGGTAAAGGCACGCTGATGCGCAACCCGGTCATCCTTGCCGTCGATCAGGGGACGACCAACACCAAGGCCCTGCTCGTGTCGCCGGCGGGGGAGGTCATTCTGTCCCGATCGCGGGCGATGCAGGTGACCTATCCGGAGCCCGGCTGGGCGGAGCAGTCGGCGTCCGACATATGGGAAGCGGTGGCCGCGCTGATCGTAGAACTGGTCGCCGCTGCGCCGGACGCGGAGATCGTCTCGCTTGCTTTGTCCAACCAGCGCGAGACGATCGTCCTGTGGGATGCGCGCACTGGCGAGCCGCTGGCCCCCGCCATCCTCTGGCAATGTCGCCGATCCGAAGCGCGATGCGCCGCTCTGCGGGAAGCGGGGCATGAGGAAATGATCGTCGCGCGCAGTGGCCTGGGCATCGACCCGCTCTTCCCGGCGGCCAAGATCGGCTGGCTGCTGTCGAGCTTGCCTAATGGACGGCAGCGGGCGGCGCGCGGGGAACTGCGGTGCGGTACGATCGACAGTTGGCTGTTGTGGAAACTGACCAACGGGGCTGTGCACGCGACGGACTATAGCAATGCTTCGCGCACTCAATTGTTCAACATCGACACCTTATGCTGGGACCCGGCACTCGCCGCCTTGTTCGACGTGCCATTGGCCCTGCTGCCGGACGTGCGCGGGTCAGATAGCCGCTTTGGCACGGTTGCCACCGGGCTGACGCCTTTGCCGGCTGACACGCCAATCCATGCGCTGATGGGCGACAGCCACGCAGCCCTGTTCTACCACAGTGCGACACAGGCGGGTGCGACCAAGGTGACGATCGGCACCGGCAGCTCGATCATGACAGCCACGCCGCGTTCTGTCCGCTCGGCCCATGGCCTGTCCAGCACCATCGCTTGGCATCGGTCCGGTACGACGCAATATGCGCTGGAAGGCAATATCGCCATTTCCGGTCATGCCGCCGCCTTCGCCGCCAATTTGCTTGGATTGGCGGATGAAGCGGCGCTCACCGCGCTAGCGGCAAGCGTACCCGACAGTGGCGGCGTCGTGTTCCTGCCTGCCTTGGTGGGGCTGGGCGCACCCCATTGGTGCAGCGAGGCACGGGGGGCTATTTCCGGCCTGTCGCTTGGCACCCGGCCTGCGCATATTGCACGTGCTGCGCTGGAAGCGATTGCGCTGCAAATTGCCGACGTCGTGACCGCGATGGAAGCGGATCTGGGCAGCGTCGTACCACAGATCGCTGTGGATGGCGGCGCTACGCGTAATGCGCTGTTGATGCAGTTGCTGGCCGATCTGACCGCCCGCCCTGTGGTTCGTCCGCACGTAGCGGAAGCCAGCGCTCTGGGCGTTGCCCGGCTGGCGGCCGAAGCGATCGGCCTGTCCGTTCCTGCGCTGCATGGCACGATGGTCGATCGCATAACGCCGGTCATGCCGACGGACGAGCGGCAACGGATCAGGGCGGGATGGCAGGCTGCCGTGGCTGACGCCGTGCATCGATCACAAGGCCGGCATGCCAACGAAAATGGGGCGATTTTGAAGGAAGTGCAGGCAGGCCGATAAGCCGATCTGCCGATACGGACTACCGCCAACGATAAATAATCAGCGGTTTCATTATCATAGGAGGGGATTGACCATGAAGGTTCATCATATCTGTCGTCGGCGCAGCCAGATGCTGCGCACGCTGTGGCTGGGCGGTTCCGGCATCGTCGCATTGCTGGCAACGCCCGCTCACGCCCAGATCGCACCGCAGGAGGCGCAGGATAGTGGCGCCAGCACCGCCGATATCGTCGTTACCGGCAGCCGCATCGCATCGCCCGCTCTGACATCGCCCAGCCCGCTACAGGTCGTGACGTCGGAAACGCTGCAAAATAACGGCATCATCAACGTGCAGGACGCCTTGCAGCAGAATCCGGCGATCGGCCTGCCCGGTTTCAGCCGCACCACCACCGCTAACACGACCAATCCGGGCCTGGCGACGGTGAACCTGCGCAATCTGGGTGCGGATCGCACGCTCGTCTTGATCGACGGGCGCCGCTCCGTCGCGGGTGTGCCCGGCACGGCGCAGGTTGACCTGTCCATGATCCCGACGCCCTTTGTCGAGCGCGTTGATGTGCTGACCGGCGGCGCATCCGCCGTCTACGGATCGGACGCCGTCGCCGGTGTCGTGAACTTCATCTACAAGAAGAAGTTCGAAGGGCTGCTGCTCAACGCGCAGGCCGGCATTTCGGAGCGTGGCGACGACCGTCAGATGGCCCTCAACGCCACCTACGGCCATAATTTTGCCGACGGTCGCGGCAATTTCATGATCTATGGCGGCTATGTGAATGAAGGGGCGGTCGATGCGCGCGGCCGCAGCTTCTCCCGCAACGACTATACCAGCCTCGGCACCATTCAGCGGGTCGCGGGAAACAGCGATTCTAACCTGACAGCGGCGCAGAACATCTTCACGTCCTTCTACAACCCCTCCAATGTCGGCCCCGGCGGTGTGTTCGTAATCGGATCACAGACCAATCGCGTGATCGACGCCGATGGCAGCTTCCGCGCCTATAATGCGGCGACGGATGGCTGGAACCGGGCGGAGTGGGGTCTGCTCGCCTCGCCATCGGAACGCATGACCTTTGCCGGTCGTTTCAACTTTGACGTCAGCGATCGCGTCAATGTCTTTTCCGAAGTCACCTATTCCAATGTCGTGACCAAGGGACGGATGGAAGCGTCGCCGATGCGCACCGACGGCGCGTTGGGTGCTTTCACTGGTACCAACGGCTTCTATCCCATTCAGTCCCGCGTTCTGGTGCCCGGCGGCAATGGCGAAACCATGCTGGTCAACAATCCCTTCGTGCCGCAGGCTGTGCTGGATGCGGCGACCGACCGCACCGGTGACGGCCTCAAGGATCTGAGCTTCCTGATCCGCGCGACTGCCTTCGCGCCCGGCACCCGCACCATCCCCACCGAGCGCGACAATTTCCGCGCAGTCCTTGGCACAACGGTGGACTTGGGCAGCAGCTGGAAATTCGACGCTTATTACCAATATGGCTTCACCAAGCAGAAGCAGTCGATGTCGGGCCTCGCCAACCTCTATAATCTGGCCGAGGGCTTGCAGGTCATCACCGACATTTACGACTTCGACCGGGATGGCAGCACGACCGATGCCGTCTGCGCCAATGCCGATGCGCGGGCGCGCGGCTGCGTCCCGATCAACGTCTATGGCCAGGGCAAGCTCACGCAGGAGATGGTCGATTATCTCCAGGTCAGCCTGCAACGCGATTCCAAGCAGACCATGCATGTTGCTGCCGCCAACCTGACCGGCACACTGTTCAACCTGCCCGGTGGACCGGTGCAGGTCGCGGTCGGCGCCGAATATCGCAAGGAAGAAAGCCGCGACATCTTCGATCCGCTGACTAACGCGGCGCGCAACGGCTATGTTCAGTTGACCGATACGGCCGGCGGCTTCAACGTCAAGGAAGCCTATGGCGAACTGGTCGTGCCGATCCTGTCGGACACGCCGTTCTTCCATAACCTGACACTGCGCGGTGCCGCACGAATGTCGGATTATTCGACGGTCGGCACCTTCTACGCCTGGAATGCAGGCGTTGAATGGGCCCCGGTCGAGGATATCCGCTTCCGTGCCGTCTATGCCCATGCCGTGCGCGCGCCCAATATCGGCGAATTGTTTGCGGCGCCGGCGGCCGGCATCGTCACCATCACCGACCCTTGCCAGGGCATCACCCTGACGACGACCGGTTCGATCGCCGACAATTGCCGTGCGGTGCCGGGCATTCTGGCCAATATCCAGCAGAACGGATCCTTCACCCTGACCCAGGCAGACCTGTCGGGCGTCGGCGGTGTGACGGCAGCCAATCCCGATATCCGCGAGGAAACGGGCAAGACTTTGACGCTGGGCGTGGTCATCAATCCCAAGTCGATCAATGCCTTGCGCAACCTGACCCTGACGGCCGACTTTTTCGATATCAAGTTGGAAGACGCGATCAGTCGCGTGCCCGCCGCAACCGTGCTCAACAAATGTTATCGGGAAGGGCAATCCGACTTTTGCCAGTTCGTGACCCGGCGCACCGTTGCCTCGGGCGCTTACAGCATCGGTTCGGTCGAACAGGTGGTGCGCGGCCTTATCAACAGCGGTGGCTCCTTCTCGCGTGGTCTCGACTTCACGCTCAACTACAGCCACGAAATGCTGGGTGGCCGGGCCAGTGTATCGGCGGCCTGGACGCATCTGCTCAAGAACGGCTTTCGTGCGCTGACCGGCGATGCCTATGACAATACGATGGGCGAAATCGGCACGCCGCGGGATTCGGTAAACCTCGGCCTAAACTGGGCCAATGATGATTTCGGCATCACCATCAACAACGAATATATGGGGCCGCAGGTTCTGGACTATGAGAATTTCCAGACCCTCTATCGCCTCGCCGACGGATCGGTGCCGGATGAGAAATATTTCCGGGTGAAGTCAAAAATCTACACCGACATGCAGGTCCGCTTCACATCGATCGCCAATTTCGAATTCTATATCGGCGCGAAGAACATGCTCGACGTGAAGCGTCCGCCGATCTGGGGCGGGCTGCCGGGCAATGTGAACGGCACCTACGATGTCCTTGGCCGCCGCTTCTACACCGGCGTGCGCGCCAAATTCTGATCCGCTATCGAGAAATGTAAAAGGGCGGTGCCGATGGCGCCGCCCTTTTTTATGCTCTGGTTACGAAGACGGTTCTGAGGTTCGGCCGGTCCAGCTCCGAAGCTGATCAGGCGACAGGATTGCGGCCCTTGGTACCTTTGCCTGCATATCGATGATCACACAGCGCGAAACGCCCCTAGGCTTATGGGCGATATGACACTGCCGGCCAGCATCAGCTGACCGGCAGTGTCATGTCCCCTATGTTTGGTCGATGTGCCTCAACTCAGGCTGGCTTCCAGTTCCTCCAGCGACTTGCCCTCGTTGCGCGGCGCCCCCCAGAAGCCGATGATGCCGCTCACCACCAGGAATCCGGTGAGGATCCAGGCCAGGTTGGTAAAGCCCGTGGCGGTCAATACCGGCACGAAGAAGCTCCATATGCCCAGCAATATGCGCACGATCGCGAACATTACGCCCTGAGCGGTGCTGCGCAGCAGGGTCGGGAACATCTCCGAACTCCACAGCTGGAAGAAGCATTGGGCGCCGAACCCCTGACCGAACGCCATCAGGAAAACATGAACGATCGCTACCGGCAAGGTCAGCGGCAGCAGTGCCAGCAGCGCCATGCCGATGACCTGAATGATCGCGGATATCAGGAACATCGTCCGCTGGTTCACCCGATCGGACCAGCGCATGAAGACCAGCCAGATCGACGCCATCCCGATCAGAAAACTGCCCGCTTGAATGGCAACCGACATGGCCTGGCTCTGATTGCCCACCGTGCGCAGGATATAGGGGAAGAAAAAGCCGTTGGTGCCGGCCCACAGGTTCCAGAACACATACATGCCCGCCAGAAACGCCATGGAACGGATATGCTGGCGCGTGAACAGGTCGCGCAGGCCAACTTTGGGCTGACTTCGCGCGGCATCGCTTGCCTGTGCATCCAGCCAACGCTGCGATTCCTGCATCTTCGACCGCAGGAAGGTCAGCGCCACCGCCAATATGGCAAGGTGCGCGAACACGATCCGCGCGCCCAGCAGGCCCAGCGGCGTCAGCGCCAGGAACATTAGCAACACCACGACCGGTCCCAGATACCAGAGCACCTGCGCCACGCCGCTATGCTTGCCGCGCGCACCCTTGGGCGCCATTTCCGCGATCAGGGACCAGGATGCGGGAATGTCTGCGCCCACCGCCAGACCCACGAGGAAGAAGCCGACAACGATCATCCAAGCGTTCATGGCGAAGATCAGCCATAACATGCCGAACGCATAGAACAGCATATCATACTGGTAGATCTTCTTGCGCCCGAACAGATCGCACAGCCGTCCGCCGATGAAGGCGCCGACACCGGCCGAGATCGCATTGGGGCCGAAGGCACCGATTATCCCGACCAGATCGTTGCTGAGTCTGTATGTCTCGACCCAGAGCGCCAGCGCCGCGGAGCCGGCCACGATTGACCCGGCATCGATATAGTTGGCAAGGCCCGCCAGAATGCTATTCTTCCACGCATCGTCCGGCTGCGGATCGGCGGGACCGGCGTCGACGGCTGTCGTTGCGGACATGAATTCCTCCCCTCATAAGGCCTTGATGGCCTTACATTTGTATGACATATTTGCTCATATAATACTATTATTATGATCGCCAGTCCTGATCGGGATTTTTCGGCGGAAATCGGCAAAGGAGAGGATGGCAGTGACGGTTTCGCGACGAAATATACTGACAGGGGCGATGACCATGGCGGCGGCCATAAGCGGCCCATTGGCTGCGCGCGCGGCCACGACGAAGACGGAGCGCTGGGGTGTCTTCGAACTGCGCTTTGACGGCCCAGCGAACGGCAATCCTTTCGACGATGTGACTCTCTCGGCCAGTTTTTCCAGCGGTGGCCGGACCTTCAAAGTGTCCGGCTTCTACGACGGCGATGGAGTCTACCGCATTCGCTTCAGCCCGCCTGACCTTGGGATTTGGCAATGGAAGAGTAGTAGCAATGCGCCGGCGCTGAACGGCAACAGCGGCAGCTTCAACTGTATCGCGCCGGCAAAGGGCAATCACGGCCCCGTCCGCGTTTCCGGCGGCTATCATTTCGCCTATGCCGACGGCACGCCGTTTCGCCAGATCGGCACCACCTGCTACAGCTGGGCACTGCAAAGCGAAACCAAATGCGCCGAAACGCTGGCCACGCTGAAGAGCGCCCCGTTCAACAAGATGCGCATGCTGGTCTTCCCCAATGTGGAATCGGTCGCCATCAATCCCTTCGTGCGGACCGGTCCCGGCCCCAGGGACTGGGACGCGACGCAGTTGGACCCGGCCTATTTTCGCCGGTTCGAAGATCGCATCCAGAAACTCGGCGCACTGGGGATCGAGGCAGACGTCATCCTCTATCACCCCTATGACGAAAAGCGGGGCTATAACGATATGCAGCGCGCCGATGACGAGCGCTATGTCCGCTACTGCATCGCCCGCTTCGGCGCCTATCGCAATCTCTGGTGGTCGATGGCGAACGAATATGATGATGTGAAGACCAAGACGATGGCCGACTGGGACCATCTGCTGCAACTGGTGCAGGCCGAAGACCCGCATGACCGGCTGCGGTCTATCCATCAGATCACCGTCTATTATGACAATCGCAAGCCCTGGATCACGCACAGCAGCATCCAGAATGGGGCCGCCGTGCTGGACGACGTCCGCGCACAACTGCACCGCAGCTTCGGCCTCAAGCCGGTGATATTCGACGAGGTCTGCTATGAGGGCAATTCGAAACTGCGCTGGGGCAATCTGACCGGTGAGCAACTGGTTGAACGTTTCTGGTGGGGCCTGATCGGCGGCACCTATGTCGGCCATAGCGAAACCATCGATCCGAACCAGAATGCGGACTATTCATGGCTGGGGCAGGGCGGCCGGCTTCAGGGCAGTAGCCCGCTACGCCTGGCCTTCCTGCGCAAGATCATGGAAGAAGGCCCCGCGCCCGGCATCGAACCGATCCAGACCTGGTGGAATTATTCAATCGCCGGAAAGGAGTTCGAATATTATCTCCATTATTTCGGATCGGACCAGCCGATGGAGTGGCCGGTGGTACTGCCGGGCAAGAAGGATCAGCCGATGAATGCTTATCGGCTGGACATCATCGACACATGGAACATGACCGTCACGCCGGTGGATGGTGTCTTCCAAATGCAGCGCCATAGCGACTATGATTTTCACGATCCCGCCCGGCCGACGGTGAAACTGCCGGGTAAGCCATGGCTGGCCGTGCGCCTGGTCAAGGTGTGAAATGATCGCAGCCCGATATTGTGCAACGGGCTGCGTATCTCTTACCCCTGCTGGGTACGCGACAGGCTCCGCGATACCTTGATCGCGCCGAAATCGATGATCTCGCCCATCAACCGGCCTGCTTCGTCGGCGGCGCCGGCCTCGATCGCGTCGACCACACGCTCATGCCGCAGCACGGTTTCCTCGTGCATGTCGTCCTCCTCCAGTGGCAGCATCAGGAAAGAGGCGACCAGCGCCACCTGGGTCACCGTGGAAAAGGCGTTGAGCAGGAAATTGCCCGACGCCGCCCCGATCGCCTGATGAAAGGCCAGGTCCGCCTCTGCGAATTTCTGGCGTGATCCGACGGCATCGCGCATCCCCGCCACCGCCGCGCGCAGCAGCGCAATATCCTCGGCTGTCGCGCGATGTGCAGCCAGTTCGGCCGCGCGCGATTCCACTGCGACGCGGGCTTCCGCAATCCCGCGCCGGAAATCGCTGTCCATGCCCAGACTGACCCGCCAGGCCAGCACTTCGGCGTCGAAAAAATTCCAATAGTGCTGGTCGCGTACGCTGGTGCCGACCCGTGTCTTGGACACGATCATCCCCTTGGCGGTCAACGTCTTGAACACCTCACGGAGCACCGTGCGGGAAATGCCGAACCGGTCGATAATCTCCTGTTCCGATGGCAATTTTGTGCCCGGCGGATAGGTGCCCGCCAAGATTTCGGCACCCAATGTCTTGGCGACCTGGTCATGGGTGGACGAAGTCGGTTTCAGATAGGCTTCGAAGCCGGATGTCTGCTGTTTTGCCAAAAGATGTCCTTCACCCTGACCGTAGCACCCCAATACGGTCATTCCGCTGTTAGGCTAATCCGGCAGCATAAACCAGATCGTACAGATCAAACTTTGGGTCCGTTCTCATAATCCGACCGCATCGACATCTGTCCGATACCGGGGTTCATCCGGTTGGATGGGTCGAGCGTGCGATAGAAAGCGGCCAGAGCGGGTTTGGCGGGATAGAGATGGCCGACATTATGCTCGGCCGGATATTCCGCACCCCGTCCGTCCAGCAGGCGGAGCAATTCTGTTTCAAAGCTATGAATGTCAGTACCCTTCCACACGATATAATCCTGGTGAAAGACGTGGCAGAAGAAATGGCCATAATAGAGTTTGGCAATGGTCGCCGCCTCGATCGCGGGGGGTAGTGTCTCGGTCCAGGCGCGTGCGTTGCGGGGCAGAGCGATGTCCAGCGCGATGATATCCTCCACCCTGTCGCGATGCACTTCACGATAGCGCACGGCGGCGCCAGCCACGGCAAAGCGGTGCAAGAAGGCCTTGTCCGCTTCTTCCGCCGAACATTCGAAATAATCACCATCCCGGTCGCCGAAGCTGCGTCGCAGGTAAGCCCGCATCGCCGGCATGTCCTCCGCTGCCATGCGCAGCATCAGATGATGTTCGTACTGGTCGCGCCAAGCCCGCATCCGCGCGGGCAAGTGCTGCGGAAAGAATTGGGCGAGGCGGTTGAGCCAGCGATCGGTCAGCCCCTTACGTCCTATGCCTAGCGCTTCCAGCCAGCCGTCTACCCGCGCCTTGAACGCGAACAGGGCGGGCAGCCGGTCCGTCCCCAGCAAGCGCACTGCCAGAAACAAATCCTTGCCGTAGCGCGCCGCGATGTCGAATGCCGTGCGATGCACATATTCTGCCGCGATCGGCAGGCCGCCAAAGTCGCGCAGCATGTCGCGGCGCAGCGTTGCCAGCAGATCGGCATCGTTGGTACCGATATAGAAGACGCCGCTGCCTTCCTCTTTCGCGAAACTGTCGAGCCTGACGGCGAACAGCGCGAGCTTCCCGGCACTGCCTGACGCCTCATGCAGCTTGCGCGGATCGGCATTGAAGCGGGCGGGCGTAACGGCGTCGATGTCGCGCACATGTGCGGCATAATCCTGGTCGGATGCGTGACGCCCGGCTTCATGCCGTACATCTGCATCGGTGAAGGCACCGCGATCCAGTCGATCCAGCAGAGTTTCGGGATCATCACCCAGCGCCACGCCCAGATGGTTGACGAGGGACAGGCGCCCATAATCGTCCAGCCGGGCATAGAGCGCCAATTCGGTATAGGCCGGGCCGCGCCGCACCAGTGATCCGCCGCTATTGTTGCAAACACCACCCATGACGCTGGCGCCCAGGCAGGATGATCCGATCACGCTGTGCGGCTCGCGGCCCAGAGGCCGCAGTCGCCGCTCCAGCGCATGCAGGGTTGCGCCGGGCAGGCAGATGACCTGCCGCCCGCCGTCGATCAGGTGGATGGTCTTTATCCGTGTCGTGCTGATGATCACGACAGGCCGGTCATAGGCGTCGCCATGGGGGGTCGATCCGCCGGTCAGCCCGGTATTGGCCGCCTGCATGATGATGGCGGTGCCGGCATCGACGCAGGCATTCAGCACGTGCCATTGTTCGACCAGCGTCCCCGGCCGCACGACGGCGGCGACCTGCCCAGATCCGAACCGATAGCCGAAACGGAACCGGCGGGTCTGCCGTTCGTGAGTCAGGACATGGCGGGTGCCGACGATCCTGCGCAGGCTGGCCAGCAATGCCGCCGGATTTCCCGTCATCCACTCCCCCTGCCGGCTCCCGCCGCCTGGCCCCGTTTGGCCGTCCGATTGTTCGATGCGTATCTTGACCTGTTTCATCTATATAATATCATATTACTAATTATCGAAAAGGAAAGAGGGGCCATGAAAAGCAATTATTTTGCTGCCGTTATGATCGCTTCGTTGATGGCCGGCAGTGCCCTCGCCGCACCGCCCGATCGGCCAGCCCTTCCTTCAGATGCGGTGCCCTATGTTGTCGACCATCCCGGACGCACCAATTCGTTGATCGACATGCGTTTCCTGCTGGACGGGCCGGCAGGAAAATATGGCTTCCTCTCAGTCAAGGACGGTCATTTTCGCTTCCCCAACGGTCAGCGCTTCAAATGCTGGGGTGTCAACATCACTGGCTGGGAACTGGGGTCGGCCTTGTTGCCGCCGCACCGGGAAGCAGAAATCTATGCCGAATCCCTGGCTCGGCTCGGTGTAAATTGCGTCCGCCTGCATTTCCTCGATATGCGCAAGGACCAACGCGTGATCGACGGCGATGGCGGCAAGGGCACGGTGCCACCCATCACCCACACGCCATCGGGCCTGATCGACAGCCGCTATGACGATAGCCGGCATTTCGATCCCGATCAGGTCGACCGACTCCATTATCTCTTCGCCCAGTTCAAGCAGCGCGGCATTTATGTCGATTTCAACCTCAATGTCGGCCGCACCTGGAAAGCAGGCGACGGTGTGCCGGACCATGACCTGATTGGCGTTGCCAAGGGCGTAACCTATTTCGGGCCAGAACTTGTCGCTCTACAAAAGGAATATGCGCGCAGGCTGCTCGGCCTGCGTAATCCTTATACAGGAATGCGCTATGCCGACGATCCGGCGGTGGCGATCGTGGAAATCGTCAATGAAAACTCGTTGCTGGAATTTTGGCAGCGGGGCTGGTTGCGCGGAGAACGGGCGCCAGGCGGCGCCAATCTGCAACTCGATCTGACGCCCCATTATGCCCGCATTCTGACGGACCGCTATAATGACTGGCTCGCGCAGAATCGCAAACCGGCCGAACTCGTGCATCTGCGGACGCTGGCAGGGATAGGGCCGGGGCCGGCCATCCCCTTCCTGCGGCGCGGCGATTTCCGCGATGCGCCCAAGGAGCGGTTCCGCGCCGAAATAGAATTTCTGACCAGCGTCGAAATCGACTTTCAGCAGGATATGGCGCGCTTCCTGCGCGAGGAGGTCGGCGTCAAGTCGATCATCATGCCGACCGCCGATCATACCTATTTCATCGCCGGTCAGCCGATGATGCGCTCATCGGCCAAATTCGATGTCATGGACAGTCATGTCTATTGGCAACATCCCGCCATTTACGGCCATCGCAGCGATCCAATGGTCAACCGGCCGGATCTGTCGATCCCGGTCAAGCTCGCCCGAACCGCCATGACCGGCAGGGCCTTTACTGTCAGCGAGGTCAACCATCCCTATCCATCGGACTATGGTGCGGAAATGATTCCGACCCTCGCCGCCTACGCGGCCTTGCAGGATTGGGATGGCATCTTCTTCTACACATTTGAAGCGAAACTGCTGGACAAGGCGACGCCGGTGATCGGCGATCATTTCGATATCACGCAGGATCCGGTGAAGATCGCGCAATTGCCGGTCGGTGCCATGCTGTTCCTGCGGGGCGATGTGGCGCCGGCGCGGACCGTGGTACAGCGCAACTACTCGACCGATCAGATAGATGAAGCTGCGCGCATGCCGCGTGCGCTACAGCCCTATTTCACGCCGGGTTTCCCCATGACGCTGCCCTTGGTCCATGGCTCACGTGCCGGCTGCCTCGATTGTGCGTCAGTGCCTGCACCTTCCATGCCGCTCGCCAATCCGATCCTGTCGGACACGGGGGAGCTCAGTTGGCGCGTTGAACCACAAGGCGGGGTAATCAGCGTTGATACGCCGTGCAGCCAGGCGCTGGTCGGTTTCGCCCGTGCGGCCGGGACCGCAACCACCCATTTGTCCGCTGATATCGGCAATGACTTTGCCGCTATCACGCTGTCGGCGCTCGACGGAAAGCCCTTGCGGACGGCGGACAGGATGCTCCTTACGGCGACGGCCAAGGCTGGTAACAGCGGGCAGGCTTGGAATGATCGGCATGCCATGCTCGACATCTGGGGAACCGCGCCGACATGGATCGAACCGGTCAGGGGTTGGCTGACGCTCAGGGATCTGGATGGCGCGCTGGCCGTGACGGCGACTCCGCTGGATGGCGCAGGCAAGCCCAACGGGCCGGATATCAGGGCGCGGATGTTGGAAAACGGCTGGGAGATTCCTGTCGGAACGCCTGCTGCGACTTCTTATCTGGTCAGAATTGCCCGTTGAAATCGTGCGAATTCGCCCTTTTCGCATTACTCCAACAAATGACTTGAACTCATATAATAGTATTATATAACGATAGCCATATAAGTATCCATATCAGGAGAGGGGTTATGCGTTTCGTTCACCACATGCTGGCAGGGGCAGCCGTCTGTGCCGTCGTCGGCTTCGTGCCGTCCATGGCCTATGCCCAGAATGCGGCGAATGCCGACACGGCGGACATCGTCGTTACCGGTATCCGCGCCAGCCTTCAGTCGGCCCAGAACATCAAGCGTAACTCCGACAAGATCGTCGACTCTATCGTCGCTGAGGATATCGGCAAGCTGCCCGACATCAACGTCGCCGAAGCGTTGCAGCGGGTGTCCGGCATTCAGGTCAGCCGTGATCGCGGTGAGGGCGGCGGCGTCGCCATTCGCGGCCTGTCGCAGGTGCTGACCACCATGAACGGCCGTGAAGTCTTCACCGCTGGCGGCGGTCGCTCCTTCAACCTTCAGGATGTCCCGTCCGAACTTCTGTCGGGCATCGACGTCTACAAGACCCCCTCGGCCGACCTGATCGAAGGCGGTATCGGCGGTGTTATCGACCTGCGGACCCGCAAGCCGCTCGACAAGAAAGGCTTCGTCTTCAGCGCCAGTGCGCGGGGCCGCTATTCGGATCTTGCCGATGAGGTAAAGCCGATGGCCTCCGTTCTTGTCAGCAACAGCTGGGACACGAACGCCGGTGAATTCGGTATCCTCGTCAGCGCCGCCTATCAGGAACGTGCTTTCGCCACCGACATCATCAATGTCGGCGCGCCCAATGGTCGCAGCGACATCATTGCCGGCCAGACGGTGAACGCGCCCAACGGCTCCTACCAGCCCGCGATCAAGGGTAATCGCCGCCGCATCGGCGTCGACGGCATCGTCCAGTGGAAGCCGACGCCGGAACTCGAAATCTATGGTCAGGTCAGCTATCAGGACTTCCGGTCGATCCAAACCCAGTTTGGCCTCAACATTCCGACCAATGGCCGGACCGCCGTGCCCGGCAGCGCAACGCTGTTCGACGGCACCAATGACATCCAGTCCATCTCCTACAACAATGTCGCCTTCAGCACCTTCGGCGTGGCGCGCGACACCTATGACGAGAATTTCCAATATTCCGGTGGCGTGACCTATGAAACGGATAAGGCCCGTTTCAATATTGACGCTAGCTACTCGACATCGAAGAACACGCTCTATTATTCGGAACTCGACCTCGCTGGCGTCGCGCCTCTCGCGCAGCAAAATGTCAGCGGCTCCGTACCGTCGATGATCCTGAGCGGCATCGATCTCAACAATATCACCAGCTACACCATCGGCGCGATGACGCGGAACGAGAATTACTTCAAGGGCGACATGTGGGCGATCAAGGGCGATGCGTCCTTCGAGATCGAAAGCCCGATCCTGAAGTCTCTTAACTTCGGCCTGCGCTGGGCGAAGCGCGGCATGGACTTCACCCCGGTCCGCTTCTTCCAGACGCCGGGTACGGCCGCGGCCCGTCTCAACGCTGGACCCTATGCCGACCTGTTCATGGCCAATCCGCTCAACAACATGTTCAGCGGTTCCGGCAACATCAATCAGGACTTTCTGGTTGCCGACCCTGATGCGCTGCGCTCGATCGACAGCTTCAATGCCATTCGGCAGCAGCTTGGCATCACGGCGCAGGTCGGCGTCAGCCAGCCCGGCATCTACAGCATCAACGAAACCACGCTGGCCGGCTATGCGATGGCCAAATATGGCTTCGATCTCGGCAGCGTCCCGGTCGACGGCAATATCGGTGTCCGCGTCATCCGCACCGGCCTCAATGTGACGGGCAACCGCCTCGACGCCGGGCAGACCGTGCCGACGCCGATCGACATGGACAGCAATTATATGAGCGTCCTGCCCAGCGCGAACATCCGCTTCAAGCTGAGCGACGAACTGCAACTGCGCCTGTCCGCATCGCAGGTGCTGACGCGGCCGGGCTTTGGCCAGCTGGCGCCGACCCTGACGCTGATACCGGCCCAGAATACCGGCTCCTCGGGCAATCCCGACCTGCGCCCGCTCAAGGCCGACCAGTTGGACGCCAGCCTCGAATATTATTTCTCGCCCACCGGCTCACTCTATCTGGCCGGCTTCTATCGCAATGTGCAGAATTTCATCCTGACCGGTACGGTTCTGCGCAATATCGACGGCATCGAATATAGCATTTCTGCGCCGACCAACAGCAATCAGGGCAAGATCAAGGGCGTCGAAGTCGGCGGCCAGACCTTCTTCGACTTCCTGCCGGGGCTGCTCAGCGGCTTTGGTGTTCAGGCCAACTACACCTTCGTGGACAGCTCGACCGGCACCTCGATTGCGGGACTGAGTACGCCGCTGACCGATCTGTCGAAGCACAGCTTTAACGTCAGCGCCATCTATGAAAAGGGACCGCTGTCCGCCCGCCTCGCCTATAATTGGCGCGACAAGTTCCTGACTGGCCTGTTCACCAACAATGTCGTCACGGGCCTGCCCGTCTATCGCAAGGCCTATGGCTGGCTGGACGCATCAATCAACCTCGACGTGACCAAGAATGTCACCCTGTCGCTCGAAGGCAGCAACCTGACACGCAGCAAGACCCACACCTATTATGGGCGGGAAACGCTGGTCGGCAATCTGGAGCAGGATGATATCCAGGTGTTGGGCGGCGTGCGCGTCACCTTCTGATCCCCACCGATTTTCCTCCCCCTCGTCCCCGCGGCTGCACCCGCGGGGACTTTTTTATGGGGATGAAGCTATTGCGCGATCGGCAGCCATATGGCGCTCGCCGCATCGCCGCCCCAGTGGATCGTCTCGGTCGCTTTCACATAATCGGCCGGCTTGGCCTCCATGATCGACGGCACCCAGCTTTGCGGATTGCGGTCATAGAGGGGGAAGAGGCTCGACTGGACCTGCACCATGATCTTGTGCCCCGGCAGGAAAACATGATTGACGTTGGGCAGCGACCATTTGAACGCGTAGGTCTTGCCCGGTTCCAGCGCCGCCGGTGTGGCGAAACCGTTGACATAGCGTCCCCGGAAAATCTCTATGCCGATGCCCAGCTGATAGCCGGCCATGGACGGATCGGCCGAATTTTCCTGCGGATAGACGTCGATCAGTTTGACCACGAAATCGCTGTCCTGCCCGCTGGTTGCCGCGCGAAGATCCACCTTGGGCGCGCCCATGATATGCACGGGCTTGTCCAGCACCGGCGTCGTATAGCTCAGCACATCGGGCCGGCCATCGACGAAACGCTGGTCGTGGACCAGCCAGGTGCGCCATTCCTCGCCCTGCATATGGATCGGGCGCGGCAGCATCGGCACCGGCTTGGCAGGGTCGGAGACATAGCTGTCGCTGCCTTGCTGCGGCTTCGTCCATGACAGGCCGAACCCTGCGCCCAGATAAAGCGGTGTGTAATTGCCAGCCGGCCATTGCTGCGACACATCCCAGCGATTATCCCCGGTGGCATAGGTCAGCACCGGCGGCGTGTCGCATTTCGGCGCGGCCGTCTTGAGGTGGCAATCCAGGAACGGCTTCATATAGCGGGTACGGAACTGCAATCCGGTGTCACCCTCCCATTTCAGCGGCCCCAGTTCACGCGCCTCATAATTGACCTGACTATGCCGCCATGGACCGATTGCCAGACTGACCATATCGTTGTTCGCATCCTGCTTCTCCAGCGCCTGATAGACCGCCGGCGCGCCATAGCTGTCCTCCTGGTCCCATTGCCCGACGACCAGCATGGTCGGCACGGTCAGCTTGCGCGTCTCCAGCAGCTTGTCCACCGCCTGCCCCTGCCACCATGCGTCATAGCTGGGATGCTCCAGCACCTTGCGCACCACCGGCAGGTCCATCAGCCCATAGGCCCGCGCATAGTCAGCCGCCGATCCTGCGGCCAGATAGGCTTCATATTCGTCGCCCGTCCCCTTGGGGACTGCGCCACCGCCCTTCTTCACCGTCTGGCCCAGATCATAGTCGAAACCAAAGGTACGGAAGGCGCCATTGTGGAACCAGTCATCTCCCATCCAGCCATCGACCATCGGGCTTTGCGGCACAGCCGCCTTCAATGCCGGGTGCGGGTCGATCAGCGCCATCAGCGATGTGAAGCCCAAATAGGAAGAGCCGGTGATGCCGACCTTCCCGTTGCTCTCCTTCACATTCTTCACCAGCCAGTCGATCGTGTCATAGGCATCGGTGGCATGGTCCACCTTGGTCGGGTTGAGCGACCCGCGCAACGGCCGGTTCATGACATAATCGCCCTCCGATCCGTCCAGTCCGCGCACATCCTGATAGACACGAATATAGCCGTCATTGACGAACGGGGCGTCCATGACGGGCAGGATTTCCTCGATCTTCTGGCTGCGGTTGCGGCTGGTCGCTTTGTCCGCATTATAGGGCGTGCGGCTCAGCAGGATCGGTGCATCGGTCACGCCCTTGCGATAGACGATGACGGTGAAGAGCTTCTTCCCGTCGCGCATCGGGATCATCACCGTCCGCCGCACATAGTCGGCCTGCGGACGGACCCAGTCATAATCCTTGACCTGCTCGTTCGCCATCGTGCCGGTCGGGGTGCTTGGATTGCCTTGCGCCAGCAGGGCGGGCGTGGTGAGCGCCGTGGCCGAAGCGGAGAGGATGAGGTGCGCGAGCGTCGAAAGATATTTTCCCATGACGCATGGGTGCGCCCGGCGCCCCCGGTCGTCAAGGGCGCGCCGTAGGCGAGCAGTATGCCGCTATTTCAGCGGTATATCCCGCGCGAACATCAGCCGCACCGGCCCTAGCAGACCCGAATCGAGCAGCGGCTCGCCCGCCTGATAGAAGGTCCATGGCGTGAATGTCACGCGGCCCCCCGCCGGCTTGGCCTCACCCTTTTTGTACCAGTCCGGCAGGTCCACGATCTTGCGCGCCATCACCGGCGTCATCTTGCCGTCCGGGCCCGGTTTTTCCCCGATCATCCAGTCGGCATTGTCGATATATTTTCCTTCCTCCGGCAGCGCAGCGTCACCGATCATCCGGTTGGCCCACAGGTTGGTGACGGACAGCGACAGTTGGTTGGCGCCGGCATGGACGGCATCGGTAATGTCGACTCGATAGGGCTCCTTCCACACGACGCCCAGATCCTTGCCGTTGACCTTGACGCCCGACAGAACCTCGACCCGGCCCAGATCCAGCCAGATCCGCAGGCCCTGCTTCAGCGTCTCGGCCGGCACATCGATGCTGCGCTCATAGATGGCGGTGCCGGAGAAGTGCCGCACGGCCGGATCGTCATGATGGCTGAGCGACTCCAGCTTCGGCAAGGTGATGGCAGCCGGCGCGCCGCGGCCCGGTTGCAGCGCGACCTTCCATGCCCCGTTTATGGTGCGCGGCGCCGGCACCTGAGCCGTCACGGCCTTGCCATCGCTGGTGGTATAGCGTCCGCTCTCCCACGCGCGCAGGGTTAGCATCCCGTCCGCGCCGCGCGCGATCTCTGCCGGGCTGGCGGTGGTGTGGGGGGCGGGCGGTCCCTTCTTCGCTTCGGCGGCAACCTCCTGCGGCGTCAACGCTTGCGCCCACGTCTCCAGTGGGGTAAAATTGCCCTCAAAGAAGTAGGTCGCACCATTGGGCGCGGGCCGGTCCGATCCGCCAGCGAAGACCGTGCGCCCGCTCTTCATGCCGGTCCGCGCCAGCTTGCCATTGATATACAGGCTGGGCACGCCCTTGTCATAGACCAGCGCGAAGTGGCTCCATCCCGCGATCGGCTGGTGCGACACCAGCACGGCTGGCACATCGTCGGATGATCCTCGTTCGATCACGAACGCACCGTTGCGCCCGACCGCCAGCCCCGCAATCGCCGTGCCATCGCCATGGATGTCGCGCCCCGACCGGGCGTTTATCAGGTAATTTTTCCCCGTCTCGTTGATCCGGCCCTTCACGCTCTCCTGCGGCATCAGGCGCAGGTCGAGGTCGGGCTTGGCCCAGAGCGACAAGGTGAAACTGTCCGAAGGCGCGGTCATCGCCGGCGTTTCCATCCCCAGATCGGCGAAAGGCTTTCCGTCCTTCGCGACCCATGTGACAGGTTTCGCACCGTCTAACGGCTCGCGGAAGCTGACGAAGGTCGATCCGGCGGGCGACAGGTCGAAGGCGACACGGGTACCTTCGTCCGTGGCGGCGAACAGCGCCGGACGACTGATCGCGCCCGTTTCCGCGTCCCACAGCGCCGGCGCCTTGTCGGACACGCGGAAGGTGCATGTCACCCGCTCGGCACGCCGCTGACGGTTGGCGAGGAAATAGACGTCTCCGTCGCTGACCCGGCGGTGCAGCCATGTGATCTGGCCATCCGGGCTGGCCGTCTCGCAACGGACGTCCGGTGCTGTTCCTGTCGCCGCCAGCACGTCGGCGATGGTGCCGCTGGCAAAAACCTTGCCCTTGCCGACCGTGCGTGCGGCGGTCCCGGCTGAGTTGCCCCAGAGCGCCGCCACATCCCTGTCGAACTGCGCATCGTCCATGGCCAGCGATCGGGTGGGGCGGGGCGCCAGCAGCACCATGCCTTGCTCCACCATCGTCCGCAGCCGCGCGACCAGCTTGCCCGTCAGTCCGGTCATCCCGTCCGGCAGCGCCAGCATGGCATAGCTTGCGCCGTCGGGCAGCACGACCTTGCCATCCTTCACGCTGGCACGGGTCAGCAGGACTTCTGCATTGACCAGGTCATAGCTGTGGCCGGCCGGGATCAGCGGATTGAAATATTGGCCGATCTTGGGATTGGCGTCGGCCGACACATCGGGTCGCACATTTTCCGACTGGTTGGGACTGTCTTCACCCACGAAGAACAGGATGTCCGCGACGCCATGGCCCTGCCGCAGCATATATTGGCTGCGCGCCAGATAATCCATCCAAGGCTTCGCCTGGCCGAACCAGGTGTTGGTGCGATCCAGATTGATGCCCCACGGCCCCATCACCATGCCCGGCTCCGCCTTCACATTGGGCTGATGGGCGTAGCGATGGAAGAATATCTGGTTGAATCCCTGCGCGAACATCTGGTCGCCCAGCGCCTTCATCGAATAGGGATAGTCCATCCAGCGGCTCGTCTGGGATTCGCCGGTAAAGGCTTCCGCCGCGACCACGCTCTTGCCGTATACATGGGCGGCCGACGACACCATCTTGACGGTGCGATTGTCGGTCCATGGGGTGCGGGTCCAGAATTCGGTCATGGGCACCTGCGCCCGACCGCTCACCTGAAGGGCATCGAATGGCCCCGGCCCATAGCCTTCGGTGTAGAAGTTGAGGCCCGCCTGATGGGCATGGCCTTGCATCCGTCCATAATAATTGTCGGCCATCAGGTCGGCCAGCGTCCGGCGGAAATCGAACAGCACCTTGTCCGACCTGACCGCATCGCCCACGATCCGTCCGGTCAGGGTCGGCAGATAGGGCAGCAGGCTGTACCCGTTGCGCTTCTCGAAATCCGCCAGCAGGCTCGGCGTCCAGTTCTGGAGGCCCGCCTCATAACTGTCGATTTCCAGATTGGCGAAGGCCTTGCCCGCCATTGGCCCCGCGGCCTTCACGACCCGCGCGACGCTGCTGTCGAACTGATGATCGACGGCGCTTATGCTCAGCTTGTCGACCTCCAGCCCGCGGCCGGTGTCGGATGCGGCGACGTTGATCTTGCTCGTCGGCGTATGCCCCATGCGCAGGATCGTCCAGCGACCCTTGGGGGCTACCCAGTCGAGTTGACCCTTCACATCCACCTTCCCGGTCAGGTCGATCACCTTTGCCGGATTGATCGCATCGGGGGAGGGCGCATCGCCCGGCCCCCTGGTCACCGCCCCCATGCGGAAACCATGCTCACCCTTCACATCCCAATCCTCGATGCGCGGCGTCGCGTAGAGCAAAGCCTCGGCCAGCTTCACCTTCGTCGAGGGTTTGATCCGGAAATAGCGAGCGGTGACGGCAGGGAAGTTGATCGACCCCGGCGCCTCGATCCCGCGCTCGACCGCGATGCTGATCTTGCCGACCGGCAACCAGTTCTGGCCATCATCCGACTTTTCCAGCATCGCCGAAAAGCCCGGCACATCCTTCTCGGCATAGAGCGTCGCGGCCTGCGCCGTGAAGGGTGCCTTCATTTCCACGACCAGCGGCATATCGGACGATATCTCGACACTGCTGTGCAGATCGCGATCCGTCAGTGTGGCGGGGGCGATCGCCTCGCCCGCCCGCATGGCAGCGACAGCATCGCGATAATGACCCTCATCCCCGTCCGACGCCGGAAAGGCGATAACCGCCGCATCCTTGTAAGAGTCCAGCTTCGTATAGGGCTGGGGCAGCGTTATGCGCACCCGCTTGCCGCCATCGACGCTGCTTTCGGTCCAGACGATCTGCTGCATCGCCTGTTCGGGTGAAATCCAGGGGCCACCGCTGGACGACCAGCCCGGCGCATTGTGCATGCCGACCTGCAATCCCAGATCGCCCGCCTTGCCCATCATGTGCGTCATCAGGCCCAGCCATTGCGGGCTCAGATAATCGACCGGCCCCTTGGGTACATCATCGCTGCCATCGAACACCAGTACGCCGCCCAGGCCGGCTTTCTTGATCGCGTCCAGATCGGCGTCGATCCCTGCCTGCGTCACATTGCCATTCATCCAGAAATAGAGCGTCTGGGGCCGGGTGTCGGACGGGGGATCACGAAAAAGTTCGGCGTCGGGAGCCGTTGCGGACTGTTGCGCGGCCAGCGGTACCGCGCCGATGGCGGCCATCGCCACGCTGCTTGCCATCCTGACCAGAAATGCGCGCGTCATCCCATCTCTCCCCGTGATTTTCTTCCATGGCGTGATCGCGCGCGCTGCCGAAATAGCGGCTAACAGTTTGAAGCACGGCGAAACCGGTTGACTCGGTTTACTCATACTAATAGCCATGAGCAAGCAAATGTCATAAAATAATACTAATTGAGGTTTCGACGCATGGAGTGGGGCATGAAGGCACGCAATCGCAGGCAAAATGGCTGGTGGAAGGCTGCCCTGCTGATCGCTCCCGCGCTTCTTATGTCCGCGCCTCTGTCCGCTGCGCCCACGCCGGGCGCCACCGCGCAGAATGGGCAGGAACAGTTCAAGTCGCTCTATCTTGGCTCGGCCTGGTATCCCGAACAGTGGCCGGAAGAACGGTGGGCGGAAGACCTGCGCCTGATGAAGGCTCATGGTGCCAATGTCGTGCGCATCGGCGAATTCGCCTGGGCCGCGATGGAACCGACCGAAGGCGCCTACGACATGGGCTGGCTGGTCCGCGCCGTCCGTCTCGCCGCGAAATATGACATAAAGGTCGTGATCGGCACGCCCACCGATACGCCGCCCGCTTGGATGACGCAGAAATATCCGCAAGTCCTGCGCATCGACGGCGATGGCAGGCGCCTCGGCCATGGCGGTCGCCGCCAATTCTCCATCTCCGACCCCCATTATCGCGCGCTAAGCCGCGACATCGTCGGCCGCATGGCGCAGGCATTGGGCAAGGAACCCAATGTCATCGGCTGGCAGATCGGCAATGAATATACCGACGAAAGCTATGATCCCGCCGCTAAGGCCGGTTGGGTCGACTGGCTGAAAACGCGCTACGGCACGCTGGACAAGCTCAACGACGCATGGACCACCCAATATTGGTCGCAAACCTACAGCGACTGGGGACAGGTGCCGTTCAACACGGAAAAGGGCAATCCCGGCCTGATGCTGGAGCAGAAACGCTACATTACCAGCCAGTGGGTCGCCTTCCAGAAGAATCAGCTCGACGCCATCCGCGCCCATGCGCTGCCTGCGCAGTTCATCACCACAAACCTTGGCGGCCTTGGCTGGGCCAATAAATTCGACCGCTACGACATCAACCGCGACCTCGATTTCGCGTCATGGGACAATTATGTCGGCACCGGTCACCTGCTGCCCTATCGCAACGGGGCCAGCCATGACCTCGTGCGTGGCTGGAAGCGCAAGAATTTCTGGGTGATGGAAATCCAGCCCGGCTATGTGAACTGGGCGCCGGTCAGCAACATGCTCTATCCCGGCGAAACGCGGGCAATGGCGTGGCAGGCGATCGGCCATGGCGCCGACGGCATCCTCTACTGGCAATGGCGCAATGCGCTCAACGGTCAGGAAACGATGCACGGCTCCATCCTCGGCCCGGATGGCAAGCCGCTCCCGGTCTATGAGGAAGTCGCGAAGATCGGCCGTGAAATGGCCAAGGCCACGCCGGTCATTGCGGGCACCGCGCCCGTCTCCCCCGTCGCCATCCTTCAGGATTATCCCAGCCGCTGGACCATCGATTTCCAGCCGCACCATAAGGATTATGACCAGATCGGCGTCCTGCTCGACTATTACGCGCCGCTGAAGGATGCGCTGGGCAGCGTCGACATCGTGGAGGCCGCCGGGCCGCTCGATACCTACAAGTTGGTCGTCGCCCCGAACCTTGCCATCCTGACGCCCGAAATGACGGAAAAGCTGACCACCTTCGTAAAGAGTGGCGGCCACCTCATACTCGGTCCCCGTTCGGGGATGCGCGACGCTTATGACCGTCTCCAGCCCCGCCGCCAGCCCGGCCCGCTCGCGGACCTTCTGGGCGGTCAGGTCGAACAATATTATGCGCTGGACGAAAGCGTCGAAGTCGGCACCGGCAAGGCGACGATCTGGGCCGAAGACCTGACTGCCAAGTCGCCCGATACGCAGGTGCTTCTGCGTTATGGCAAGGCGAATGGCTGGCTCGACGGCCATGCCGCTGCCCTGACGCGCAAAGTGGGCAAGGGCCGCATCACCTATGTCGGCGCGCTGCTCGACAAGGGGCTGATGAAGACGCTGATCGACGGTGCGCTGAACGGCGCGAACGTCGCCCGCGACTTCGCCGTCCCCGCCGATGTCGAACTGATGACGCGCGAAGGCGACGGTCGTTCCATCGTCATCCTCATCAACCATGGCAAGGAAACGCGCAGCGTCACCCTGCCCGAATCCATGACCGACATATTGGAGGGCGGCCGCAAACAGGCCGTCACCCTGGCGGCCGAAGGCGTCGCCGTCCTGCAACGGGGAGCATCCAAGTGAAAAAGCCTCTGATCGCCGCGCTCTGCGCGCTTACCGCTATGACCGCCCCGGCGCTGGCCCAGCAGTCCTCTCAGAAATCACTCCAAAAATCATCATGGCCGATGGACTACAAGGCCGCCCCGGTCGAGGCCCAGCTGGCCAAGGTGAAGCAGGGCGTCAACGAAGGCCCGTTCCGCCCCGACTGGGATTCGCTGCGCGGTTTCCGCACGCCGGAATGGTTTCAGGATGCGAAATTCGGCATCTTCATCCACTGGGGCGTCTATTCCGTCCCGGCCTATGCCAATGAATGGTACAGCCGGAACATGTATGTGCCCGGCAATGCTGCCTACGAACATCACCTGAAAACCTACGGCCCGCAGAACAAGTTCGGCTACAAGGATTTCATTCCGCAGTTCAAGGCGGAGAAGTTCGATCCCGCCGCGTGGATGACACTGTTTCAGGAAGCGGGCGCGCGTTATGTCGTGCCGGTCGCCGAACATTGCGACGGCTTCGCCATGTATCAGTCTGCCTTCACGAAGTGGGACTCCGCCGACATGGGTCCGAAGCGCGACGTGACCGGCGAAATCGCCAAGGCTGCCCGTGCGAGCGGCCTGCATTTCGGCCTGTCGTCGCACCGCGCCGAACATTGGTGGTGGTATCATAAGGGCCGCACTTATGATTCCGACGTCAATGATCCCAAATATGCCGGCCTCTACGGCCCTGCCGCGCCCACCGGCCTGCCCGCCGACAAGCCCGACAACTGGCCCGACAGTGACCTGCTCCACAACTGGAGCCCGCCGAACAAAGAATTTCTGAACGACTGGATGGCGCGCACATCGGAACTGATCGACAAATATCAGCCCGAACTCATCTATTTCGACTGGTGGACATCCTCGCCATTGTTCGAGCCGCTGATGCGCGACACGGCGGCCTATTATTACAACCGCTCGTCAGAGTGGAAGGCGCCGGGCATCATCGCCTATAAGGGTTCGCAATTCGCCGAAGGCAGCGCCATGTTCGACCTGGAACGGGGCAAGAGCGATGCGCTCAAGCTCACGCCATGGCAGTCGGACACATCGGTGAGCATCAAAAGCTGGGGCTATGCCCAGAATGACAGCTACCGCACGCCAAAGTCGCTGATCGCCGACATGATCGACATCGTGTCGAAGAACGGCAACCTGCTGCTCAATGTCGGTCCAAAGGCGGACGGCACCATCCCCGAAGAAATCGCCACCGTCCTGCGCGGCATGGGCGCATGGCTGAAGGTGAATGGAGAGGCGATCTACGGCACGCGCCCCTTCCTCTATTTCGGCGAAGGCCCGACCAAATCCGGCCATGTCCGTCAGGTCGGCCAGTTTACGGAAAAGAATGTCAGCAGCTTCACGAAGGAAGACATTCGCTTCACGACGAAAGACGGCCATCTCTATGCGCTGGGCCTTGAGCGTCCGGCCGACGGCGCGGTCCTCATCAAGACGCTGTTTGCGAAGACGCCCTATCTCGACCGCCCCATCGACCGCATCGAACTGCTCGGCACCGGCGCGGTGACATGGCAGCAGACGGACAAGGGCCTCATCGTCACCTTGCCGCAAAGCGGCGCGGATGCGATGCCCTATGCCCTGCGCATCAGCTTCAAATCATAAGACCGGAGAGAATAGATGAAAACGCTGGCCCTTCTCCATACCAGCCCGACGCTCAGCCCGTTGTTCAACGAACTGACGGCGCGCATCATTCCGGGCGTGCGCGTCCTGCACTTCGTGGACGAAAGCCTCATCAAGAACACGATCGCCGCAGGGAAGCTCGAAAAGCCGACCATGCGCCGCCTGATCGACCTCGTCGGATCGACCTTCGACGCGGGCGCGGACGTCACGCTCGTCACCTGCTCGTCCATCGGCCCGGCGGTCGATATCGCCGCGCAGCTGCATGACAAACCGGTCCTGCGCGTCGATCGCCCCATGGCCGAAAAGGCCGTCGCGGCAGGCAACAAGGTCGGCGTCCTCGCGACCCTTTCGACCACGCTCGCCCCCACCGCCGCGCTCGTCCGCCGCGTGGCGGAGGAAAGCGGCAGGGATATCGAGATCGTCGAACATGTCTGCGAAGGCGCGTTCGAAGCGGTCATGGCAGGCGACGGCGCCACCCATGACCGCATCGTCGGCGAAGCGCTGACGGGCAAGATGGCGGGCATGGACGCGATCCTCTTCGCGCAGGCCTCCATGGCCCGCGCCCTGGCCGCCCTGCCGGAAGGCGCGGTCCCCGTGCCCGTCTTCACCAGCCCGGAACTGGGCGTGGAGCGCGCCCGCGACGTGCTGGCCAGCCTCGTCTGACATCAGGGAGAGGGGGGATGAAAAAACGTCATGCCGTCGTCGGGCTTCTGGGCGTCCTGTCCGTCATCACCTTCCTCGACCGGATGGCCATCGCGGTCACCGGTCCTGCGGTACAAAAGGAACTGGCGATTACCCCGGAACAATGGGGCTGGGTGCTGGGCGCCTATGTGATCGCCTATGCCGTGTTCGAAGTGCCTTCGGGCGCGCTGGGCGACAAACATGGCTATCGCAAGGAATTGACGCGCATCACGCTCTGGTGGTCCTTCTTTACCGCCGCCACCGCCTTTGCCCGCAATTTCTGGCAACTGACCGGCGCGCGTTTCCTCTTCGGCCTTGGCGCGGCGGGCGCCTACCCGAACATGTCCGGCGTCCTCTACCGCTGGCTCCCGGCGCGCGAACGGGCGCGGGGGCAGGGGGTGATCTGGGCCGCCAGCCGCCTTGGCGGCGCGCTCGCACCGCTCTTGCTGGTTCCCTTACAGGCCCAATTCGGCTGGCGCGCGGTCTTCATCGCGCTCGGCATCATCGGCCTGGGCTGGGCGCTGGCATGGCGCGCTTTCTATCATGATCGCCCCGCCGATCAGCCTGGCATCACCGCCGCCGAAGTCGCCGAAATCGGCAGCGACGACAGCGCGGGCCACAGCGGTACGCCATGGCGCAAACTCCTGTCCCTGCCGCAACTCTGGCTGATCGCGCTCGCCTATTGCTTCTATGCCTTTGGCAGCTGGTTCTTCTTCAACTGGTTCCCGACATGGATGGTCAACGGCGCCAAGTTCACCATCGCCGAAATGGGCCTTTACGGCTCCATCCCCTTCCTGCTCGGCATCGTCGCCAATCTGGCGGGCGGCGTCCTGTGCGACAGGCTGGCCGACCGCATCGGCATCCGCAAGGCATATAGCCGCATCGCCAGCACCTGCCTCACCATCACGGCGGCGCTGCTCGTCCTGATGAGTCTCGTCACCAGCAAGATACTGATCGTCATCCTCGCCGCTTCCGCATTCGGCGTCATGGACCTGATGCTGCCATCCGCATGGGCGATGTGCATGTCGATCGGCGGGCGCTACGGCGGCACCGCCAGCGGCGTTATGAACACGGCGGGTAATCTGGGCGGCTTCGTCTGCACCGTGGTGATCGGCTACATGATCGGCGCGACCGGCAACTATAATTTGCCGGTTCAGGGTGTCGCCGCCATGGTCCTGATCGCGGCCATCCTCTTTTCCCGCATCGACTGCACCAAAGGCTTCGACCATAAAAGCGGCCCTGCGGAGGACGCTGCGCTTCCGACCATATAAGAAAAGGGGGCTGTCAAAACCGACAGCTCCCTTTGCCGTTTGTTTCGAGCGCAGTCGAGAAACGTAAAGCGGAACTATCCTCCGCGCCGCACCGTCTCAAAAAAGTCCGGCGCGCCCATCTGCCCGCCCTTCAATACCAGTTCCAGCCCGTCGAGCGCCTGATCCGTGGCATAGGCCCGCACCAGCGGCGCACCCCGCTCCAGTGGCGCGGCCCATGCGATCGCCTCCAGCCCCATCTGCGCGACACCATGGCTGGACGTATCGCCGCCCGCAAACAACAGCCGCGCAATCCCGGTCCGCCGCACCACATCCCGGCTCACCCGCCCCAGCGCGGCACCGATCGCGGCTCCGGCAGCAGGAACATCCTGTGCCAGCGGCCCCTCGGCCGAATGCACCACCACGCGCCCATTGTCGCCCAATGATCCCGCAGCCGCCGCGACCAGCCGCTCTTCCTCAGCCACGCTTCCGCTCAGCAGCGCGGCGACATCCGCCTGCACCGTGGCAAAGCCATCGGCCCGCGCGACTGCGATCTGCGTCGCCGTCACCGGCGAACAACTGCCACTCATCACCAGCAATCGATCCACACTACCAGCGCGGGGCAGGGCGTCCGGCGGCGGCACGATTCCCGTCGCCTGCCAGCCAAGGATCATCGCGCGCGTAACGCCCGAACTCCCCACGGCAAAGCGGAACCGTGCGCCTTGATGCGTCAGCAGCACGCGCCCCACGGCGGCCAGACTCGCTTCGTCCATGCCGTCGAACATCATCGCATCCGCGTCATCAGCGATGGCGTCCAGAAACAGCGCCTCCGCGTCCCCCGCCTGTATCCGGTCGATGGTCGCCAGCCCGATCTTCGCCTCCGTCTGTCGCGCCAGATGCTGTCGCATATCGGCCTCGTGCATCGGCGTCACCGGGTGGCGCGCCATGGTCGGGTGCCGGTCGATCCGGTGCACCGCGCCGCCCGCCGCCGCGAACAAATTGCCGAAGATCAGATATCGCCCCAGATGCGGCGCGCCGATCACTATCGGCACGATCCCGCCCAGCGCCGCTTTACCAATTTCCAGCGCCCGCCCGATCGACCCCACATCAGGGCTGCTGTCGAATGTCGAACAAGTCTTGTAATGCACCACCGGCGCGCCGCTTCGACCCAATGCAGCGAAAGCGCCCGGCAGATGCACATCCATCCAGTCCGGCGCCCGGCTGCGCGCATCGCCCGCCAGCCCGATCGCCCGCACATCCGGAAAGCGCGACAGCATCGCCGTATCGGGCTGCCGCAGGAACAGGATGGCCGGCACGCCGCCTTCGGCCAGCTGCTCCAGCACATCGGTCGATCCGGTGAAATCGTCGCCGTAAAAGGCGTAAAGCAGATCGGTCATCGACGTCTCGCATTCTTCGTCATCCCAACGAAAGCTGGGATCTCAGGCGGAGGCGCACAAAGCTCGCCCCGCACGACCCTCTCCCACACTGGAATGACATGCCTCATTCTCAGGCAAAAGCCGCCAGCGCATCGCGCAATTCCGGTTCCTGCGAAGCCGCTTCGCTCAGGTCGATCCCCGCCACCGCCGCCTGCCATGCCTGTTGCAGCGCCCGCACGCCAGCGCCCGGTCCACCCGGATGCGCCATGATGCCGCCGCCCGCCGCAAAGATCAGGTCCGTCGACCCCAGCGCCGCGAATGTCGCAGGCACCTGCCGCGCCGATTGCCCGGATGAAAAGACCGGCATGATCTCGCACCCTGCATGGGGCGCGGGAAACATCGGCGTCAGGCATTCGCGGGCCGACGCGATCACACTCTCATTGCTCTCGCAGAATTTATTGTCGATACCGTTGACGTGCGTATGGTCGATCCCGGCCAGCCTCCACAATTTCTGGAACGCGATATAGCTCATGCCGATGGCTGGGGACCGCCCCAGCATCCCCCACCCGTTGCGATGTCCGTGGATCGGCAGTTGGGAATGGGCGCGCAGCATCTTCATCGCGGGCAAGCCGATGCTGTTCATGCTCGCCATGATGCAGGTACCGCCTTCGCGCAGCAGATAGTCGTGCCGTTCCAGCATCTCGTCCATGTCGCCGGTCAGGTTGGCGGCGAACATGACCTTCTTGCCGGTGCGTTCGGCATGGTCGTCGATGACGCGCATCACTGCGCTCACCCGCGCCTCGAACGGGCAATGCGGCCCGTCCGCCTGCAATTCGTCATCCTTGATGAAATCGACGCCCGCTTCCACCAGCGCCCGCACCTGATTGGCGGTGGCATCCGGCGACAGGCCGACGCTCGGCTTGATGATCGTCCCGATCATCGGCCGGTCATACACGCCCGCCAGTTTGCGTGTCCCCTCCACGCCGAATTGCGGCCCCTGATAGCGGGTCAGGAAAGCGGGCGGCAACGTCACGTCGACCAGCCGCAGCCCGGAAAAAGCCTTCAGCTCCGACAGATTGCCGTTGATCGTCGCCAGCAGATTGGGCAGCGAAATCCCGAAATTGGACGTCGGCCAGGACAAAGTCACCCGCGCCCGCCGCCGCTTGCCGTCACCGCCGCCCTTGGGCAGGCCCGATCCCGGCAGCGAAGGCGCACCGACCTTGCCCAGTTCCTCCAGCGCCTCGACCCGCGCGGCATGGGCTTCGCGCAATGCGTGGGTTTCCCCCGGCACGCGGACGAAGGTGCCGGTCGACTGCTCGCCCGCCATCGTCGCCGCCGCCTGTTCCAGTGGAAAGGCGGTTTCGATCTCGTAAGTCGCAAAAACCCTGTCAGACATCGTCACGCAATCTTGAAATAGGTGTTGTACCGTTCAAGCCCCACATTGAAATAGGGGATGAAGACAAGGTTCCGGCCGCCCGTCTCCATGGCGTAATTCAGGCCTGAACCCGGCACCGGTTTCAGCGACGCAGGCAATGCCAGCGGCTGATCCTCCACCCCGGTCCAGGGGTTGAGGCCGACATACATCACCGCCCCGCGCATGACGGCGGCGATATCCGGGTTCTTGTCATCGATGCTCAGCGTCCGCAGGGCCTGCGGCAGGGTCAATTCCACGGTGTCGCCCGCCTTCCACGTCCGGTCGACCACGGCCAACGTCCCCGGCTGCACGCCCTGCGCCGCGCCGTTGACGCGCAATTGCGCGCCCTTCGCCCAGGCGGGAATGCGCAGCTTCATCGCGAAGCGGCCATTGCCCGGCGCGGTAACGGTCAGGCGGGTGGTGTCCTCCGCCGGATAGCTGGTCTGCTGCTCCACCTGCACCGCGCCGCCGGGGCGGTCCCACTTCACGGTAGACGGCGCGAACATGTTCACGACCAGCGCATTGTCGTCATGGAAATAGAGGTTCAGCACATAATCGGCGACGCCCTGCACCAAAGTCCCCGAACAGCAGGGCCATTTCTGGTGATAATAGAGCTTCTCGGCCGCCGCGCCATAGTTGGAATAATAGGGATAACCGCCGTCGCTGTCGGGCAGGCGGGTCGCCAGCATCGTGTTGTACAGCGTCCGTTCCAGCCCGTCGCCATAGAGTGGCTCGCCGGTGAAGCGCACCAGATAACGGGCCAGCTTCATGTCGGCAAAGCTGCCGCAGGGCGTTTCGAAATGCGCCTTGGACGATTTGAGGCTCGCGGCGAGCTTGCCCTGATGCAGTTCGACGAACTGCTCCTCCGGCCCCCAGCCGCCAGATGCGAAGCGCTGCGGCTCCATATAGGTCCATGCGTTGACCAGCGCCTTGCGATATTTTTCGTCGCCCAGATGCAGATAGGCCTGCGCGCCCGAACTCAGCGCGATGGTATGGCTATAGGCATGCTTGGTCGGCAACACATCCTGCCCGGCGGCCAGCGGATCGAACCATTCCTTGTTCAGCAGATAATGGACCGCCATCTGCCGATATTTTTCCTGCCCCATAATCTCGGCGACATGGAACAGATTTTCCGACAGGATATAGGTTTCGTCATAGGGCGGATCGACCTTGCCGATCCGGTCCCGCGACACGGGCGAAATATAGGGACGGCACTTCTCGATCGTGATCGGCAGCAGCGTCCTGGCCTGTTCCACCCCTGACAGGCGGTATGCGTCGATCAGGCCGACGACATATTTGTCCATCGTATAGGCGGCCCACTGGTCCTGCGCCTTGGGACCGGCATAGGGGTTCTTCGTCTTGGTGATGAATTCGCCGAACCCCTGCACCAGTGCCGCGACCTTGGCATGGATGGCCTTGTCGCCGGTCGTAGCCCCAATGCGTGCCAGCCCCGACACATATTGCCCGAAGGCAAGGCCAGGCACGAAGCCGTCGCGATCATACCAGCCGCCCATGTCCGGGCCAGGTGCAGGGAGGCCCGCCTGCTGGCGAAACACCTTCAGGGCGCGATCATTGTCCAGCGCCAGATAATGGGCGTGGATATGGTCATAATGGTCCTTGACCACGCCGCCGGTCAGTTGGACCGCGCCATAGGGAAATTCCTGCAAGACTTCCTTGCCGCGCCCCGCCGTCGCTGCGGCGAATGCCATGGATGACGCGCCGATCGCACCTACCGCCGTGGTCGCACAGGTAGCACAGTGCATGAATCCGCGCCGCGAAATGCCAGCGCTGGCGTGATCGTCATCATGATGCCCCATGCTCATCCTGTCCCCGATTCTTCTTTGATTGCACGCGCAGGCTTGCGCTATGGCACGATTTAACAATATCATATGACTAATTGCAAGAGGAGGGATGAATGGTGAAGGGGTTTTGGACGGCATCGCTGTTGGGTTTGGCGGTTGCCGTCTCTCCTTCTCCTGCCAAAACGCAGACATATCAATCCCGCGCCACGCAGTTTGCGAACAAGCCCGCCATCGCGGTCGGCGTGGCGTGGTATCCAGAACAATGGCCCGAATCCCGCTGGGATGTCGACCTGAAGATGATGAAGGACACCGGATTCAACACCGTGCGGATTGGCGAATTTGCCTGGAGCCGCATGGAGCCGTCCGAAGGCCAGTTCGACTTTTCATGGATGGACCGTGCGATTGCGGCAGCGAAACGCTACGGTTTCATGATCGTCATCGGCACGCCCAGCGCCGCCCCGCCAGCATGGCTCACGCAAAAATATCCAGACACGCTTCGCGTCGATGAAAATGGCGCGCGCGCGGGCCATGGCGGCCGCCGCCATTTCTCCTTCGCCAGCGCGCGCTACCGCGACTTGTCCCGCCGGATCGCGCTCGAAATGGCGAAGCGCTACGGCAAAGACCCGTCCGTCGTCGGCTGGCAGATCGACAATGAAGTCGGCCCGCCCAGCTTCGACCCCGAATCCGTCGTGGCATGGCATAAATTCCTGAAGGCCCGCTACGGCACCATCGACACGCTCAATCAGCGCTGGACCACCCAATATTGGAGCCAGCATTATAACGACTTCGATCAGGTGCCGCTCCATGCTACGGGTCAGCAAAATCCCGGTCTGCTACTCGACTTCAAACATTTCACCAGCGCCACCTGGACCGACTATGTGCAAAATCAGGCGCAGGTGATCCGTCCGCTGATCGACCCCCGAGCCTTCATCACCACCAACACCATGTTCTGGAATGCGGGCTTCGATCATTTCCAGATGCACCGCGATCTCGATATCGCGTCATGGGACAATTATATTCAGGAAGGGCGGCCGGATTGGGTCGCCAACGGCGCGAACCACGATCTGGTGCGCGGTTATAAACAGCGCAATTTCTGGCTGATGGAAACCCAGCCGGGCCGCGTCGACTGGGCGCCGGTCAACCGCTCGCTCGATCCGGGCCAGACCCGCGAAATGGCGTGGCAGGCGGTGTCGCACGGTGCGGACGCCGTCCTCTATTGGCAATGGCGCTCGCCCGCCAACGGGCAGGAAGTCTATCATGGCGCCGTGCTGGGGCAGGATGGCCTGCCTAATCCCGTCCATGGCGAAATCGCGCAGATGGCAAAGGAACTGACCGCCGCCGCCCTGCTACTGGCCGATACTCAGCCAGCCGCAAAAGTCGGTTTCCTCTTTTCCTATGACAGCCGCTGGGCGATCGACCTGCAACGCCATAACAAGGCGTTCGACCCGATAAAATCCTTCATTGACACCTATCGCCCCTTCCGCACGAAGACGCAGGGCGTCCATATCCTGTCGGCGGACGATGACCTGTCCGCCTATCCGCTGGTGGTGGCACCCAACCTCAATGTCCTGACGCAAAGCCAGGCCGATCGCCTTGCCGCCTATGTGCGCGGCGGCGGGCAATTGCTGCTCGGGGCGCGCTCCGGCATGAAGGATGATGCCAACGCCCTCTGGCCCCAGCGCCAGCCCGGCCCGCTCGCAGATCTTCTCGGCGCGCAGGTGGAGCAATATTATGCGTTGGACGAAAATGTCAGCGTGAAGGGCGCCGTCACCGGCACCGCGACCCTGTGGGCGGAGCAGCTCAAACCCACCGCCTCCGATGCGCAGATACTTGCGACCTATGACAATCCTGGTGGCTGGCTCGACGGCAAGCCCGCCATCATCTCGCGCAAGGTTGGAAAGGGTCGCATCACCTATCTTGGCGCATGGCTGGAGCCTGCCCCGATGCAGCAATTGGCCGACCGCCTGCTCTCAGAAGCACAGGTGCAGCCGATCATTCCGAACGCCCATCCCGATCTCGAAATCAGCGAGCGCGCAGGTAAGGACAAGCGTGTCCTGATCGTCATCAACCATGGTGGTGAAGCGCGCGCCCTCACGCCACCCACTGGTGCAAAACTCGCTCAGGGTCAATGGCAGAGCGGCCAGATAGCCCCCCACGGCATTGCATTATTCGCATTGAAATAGGCGGCAGTTGCTGCTCCCCTTCCTGAAAGGGAGGGGCTGGGGGTGGGTAAGCCGCGTCAGCGGCCTCCATCTGTCCTATTCGTCACGCACGCGCTAAGATCGCCCCGGCTCTTTCCAACATCGGGCATCCCGCTGACCGAAAATTTCCAACTCTTGAAAGTAAATGTCAAAATCAGCGGGAAATGTGCGAAGTTAAGCCTACCATGGGACCGAGCGCGCCACTGCAATCCCGCGCACGTCAGTGGGCCATTTCCCGCTGACCGCGCAATAATGATGATAGAGCGCGCCTTTGGCGTAGACGATGGACGGCTTGTGCGCATATTTCTCGTCCACCGAACCCGGCGCACCATGGTCGACCAGTACCTCGTCCACTTTGCGAAACGCGGTCAGGCTATCCCCCAGCGCCAGCAGATCGCGCGCATAGCCATCGGTCGACAGCCCGAAGTAGAACATCGCCCATTGCCCCCCATGCCGCAATACCACCGGATCGCTGGCAAAACGGTCGTCCCAACTGCCTTTCCCTCCATTGCGAAGCAACGGACTGGCCGGATGCCGCACCCAATGCTTAAGGTCGGTGGAGGTCGCCAGCCCGGTCTGCTCATGCCACGGCTCGCCTTTGGTCTTGGCATTGTAGAACAGATAATAGGTACGCCCGACCTTTATCAGATAGGGCTTGTACAGCCCGCCTTCCTCCCACGGCGCGCCGCCGTCGGGAAAGAGGATTGGCGGCGTTTTTTCCCAATGGATCAGGTCTTTGCTGTAGGCTAGGCCAATGACCGCCGGTCCAGCTTCATATCCGGTGCCGGGATAGGCATGCCATGCGCAGACATAGCGCCCATCGACCTTGATCAGCCGCCCCGGCGACATCAGATCATTGTCGCGCAGTATCGACGCGGTGGCGATGTTGTACCGTGTGATCGGATCGTTCGGATCGCGGGCCAGAATGATGCCCTTGCGGCGCCAGTTGATAAGGTCGTCGGACTCCGCCAGTCCAGTCTGATATCCCGTGCCGTCCCACCCGACATAGGTCATGCAGAACCGCCCCTCATGGGTAAAGACGAAGGGGCAATCGACCAGTTTCTCGTCGAACGATCCTCTGACGCCCGATCCCGCCAGCACCAGCTTTGGATATTTGTAAGGCGTCCTGAAAGGGGCAACCGGGTCTTTGCGCCCGCCCTTCGCCGCTGCGCCTTCCACTGCCAGCCCGCCAAGTCCCAGCGCCGCTGCGTTCATAAATTGCCGCCGATCCACGATATCGTCCCTCATTGCCCGCAACCCTTCTGACCCAGCAGGACGGGCAGCGCTGCCGCTGCCATCCGCGCATAACCCGCATCATTGGGATGCAGATGATCGCCAATCTGGTCGGACAGACGCATAACCTTGGGTTGCCCCGGCTCCTGCATCGCGACATCGAAATCGATCACTGCGTCGAAGGATCGCGCATTGTCCCTGATCCAGCGATTGACCGTTTGCCGTCGTTCCTCGCCCGCCGCATCGGCATAGGCCGCCCCTTCATAGGGCAGAAGCGTGCCGATGATGACCTTCAGCCCGCGTGCCTTCGCCCGCGCCAGCAACTGCCCATAGGCGCCTATGATCCGCTCCGCCGAAACCTGCTGATATTGCCGTTCGGGCTGGCTGACCTTGCCGATATCGTTGATGCCTTCCAGGATGACGACATGGGTCGCCCCCGGCACCGACAGCACATCCCGGTCGAAGCGCGCCAGCGCATTGGGCCCGCGCCCGTCATGCAGCAGGCGATTGCCGCTGATCCCAGCATTAGCGACCGCCCAGCACCGCCCGGCCTTCTCTTGCCCCAGCAAAGTCGCCAGCTGGTCCGGCCAGCTCATCCCCTTGCCTGGCGAAGCGCCCGCGCCCTCGGTAATGCTGTCGCCGAACGCCACCAGCACGGCGCTTGCACCCGCAACCACCTCGACTGCGCTGACGATACCGCCCGCCCGTGCCCGGCGGGGGGAGGGCAGTTGCTCCCGATCGGTCAGATCGCCCGGCCCCGCGACATCGATCATCTGCGCATGGGCGGCCACCTTTGCCTCGCCGCTGTAATGGACGCTGAACGCCAGCGTCTCGCCCGCCTGCACGGCAAAGGGCAGGGGATCGCTCAGCATCGGCGCTCGCGCCGGCACGATGACGCTCGGCTGCCCCGCGAAGGCCAGCCTGCGCAAACTCCCCGCAACGACCTTCCCGCCAGCGTCGATCCGCACCACCGATACGCCCCCGATGGTCAAGGGCGTGTCACCCAGTTCGTTGGACAGCCGCAACCGGATCACTGCCCCGGCGGTCCCGACCCGCACTTCCTGCCGCACCGTCTCATCCTGATAGGGACGGCCCAGCGCATCCCTGATCGCCGGTTCATAACCGATGGCCGGGGCAAACCACCCCGGCACCCAGTTCTCGGCCCGTGCCGTCCCCACCAGAGCGCAGGACGCCAGCAACAGGAGCGCTAATCGCCGCATTAGATCGTCCAGCCGCCGTCAATATTGTGGATCTGCCCGGTGGTGTAGGTCGCCCCGGCCAGATAGACGACCAGATCGGCAATCTCCTCCGCCCGGCCCAGCCGCCCGATCGGCTGCCGCGCCACGAAGGCGGCGCGGGTCGCATCATAATCTCCCTGCGCCGCCAGTCGGGCATTGAGCGACGGCGTATCCACCGTGCCGGGGCAGATGGCGTTGCACCGCACGCCCTGCGCCACATGGTCCGCCGCGACCGCCTTGGTCAGGCCGATGACCGCCGCCTTGGTCACGCCATAGACGAAGCGGTTGGGCACGCCCTTCACGCTCGACGCGACCGACGCCATGTTGATGATCGCCCCGTCGCCCCGCTCGATCATGCCGGGCAGCACGGCGCGCACCATCCGCGTCATCGCCCTGACGTTCAGCGCATAGGCGAAGTCCAGATCCTCGTCCGACGCCTCCAGCACGGTGCCGCCATGCACCACGCCCGCGCAGTTGAACAATATGTCCGCTCGCCCGGTCAGCGTAGCGGCGGCCGCAATCCCGTCCTTGTCCAGCACGTCCAGCCGCGCCACCTCGACCCGCTCGCTCGCCAGATCGGCCAGCGCGCCTTCGTCGATGTCGGTCGCGATCACATGCGCCCCGGCCTCCACCAGCGCCAGAACGGACGCTCGCCCGATCCCATGGGCGGCGGCGGTCACAAGGGCGGTCTTGCCCGAAAGATCGATCATCATTGTCTCCTCAATAGGCGGGCAGCGGGGTGCCGGGCTGCGCGTTGGACTGGTAACAGGCTTCGACCAGCGCCATCGTGCGCCATGCGTCCTCGACACAGGTGGCGAGATGCGCATCTTCCCCGGCGGCGAAGCGTTGCAGGTTCGCCATCGGCCCCACAAAGGCGTCCGGGAACCAGCGGCCCTCCAGCGGCACCTGCGCCCATGGCGCGTCATGGGTGGCGATCCACAATTCGTCCGGCTCGCCCGTCGGATAATCGAGCAACAGGCCCAGCTTCACCATCGCCGCGCCCTTCGTCCCCTCGACGCGGAAAGCGGCGTCCTGAAACCGGCGGCCATAATCATGATGATGGTTGATCGACATGGTCACCCGCAGGGTCGATCCATAATCCAGTATCGCGCTGGTCCGCGTGTCGCTCAACGGGCTGGACGGATGGCCATAGCTGCGCGCAAACACCCCCATGGGATCGCCCACCAGCGCCCGGATGGTGTCGAGATAATGGATCGAATGGGACACGATCTCGACCCGTGGATTGTCGTTCAGGTGCGGAAACAGATGCCATGGCGTGACCAGGTTCAGATGCACCTCGATCTCCACCAGTTCGCCCAGGTCGCCGCGATCGATGGCATCGGCCACCGCCAGCATCATAGGCGAATAGCGCAGCTGGAAATTGACGGCGGCATTCAGCTTCCAGTCCCGGCACACCGCCCGGATCGCGCTCGCTTCCTCCAGATTGAGGCCCATGGGCTTTTGCAACAGCACGCTGGCCCCTTCGGGAAGGGCGGACAAGATTGCCCGGTGCGCAACCGGCGGCGCGGCAACATCGAACACCGCATCCTGCGCCGCCGCTTCCTCCAGCGACCCAAAGACCGTCGGAATATCCCACGCCTCGGCCAGAGCCGTTGCCCGCGCCACATCGGTGTCGAACAGCCCCGCGACCGCGAACCCGGCCTTGGCGTAAGCGGGCAGATGCGCATCCTTCACGATCCCGCCCGCGCCGATGATGACGATGGGTCGGGGCGCAGACGGCATGGCCCAGCTTTGCCGCAGCGCGCTCATGCGATCTTCTCCGCCGCCGCCTGCGCCGCCGCCAGCAGGTCTGCTGTTGGCGCGTCGCTCGTCATCGCCTTGCCCAGCATATCGTCCACCACATGGGAAATGGCGGCCAGATGCGGCGTCAGCGGCATTTCGCGCGCATGCTCATGCAACCAGTCGAGCCGATGATAATAGGGGATGGCGGCATTGATCTCCGGGTCGTTCCAGCTTGACCGCCTTACGCCGATGGCCCCTTCGGTCGTGGTCAGCCTGTCCATCGGCGCGCTCGCCAGATGGCGCAGGAAATCCCATGCCAGCGCCTTGTTCGGCGAACCTGCACCGATCCCCAGCACCCAGAAGACGTTCAGGGAAACGCTACGCCCTCCGGGACCAGCGGGCAGGGGGGCGACATCCACCAACCCCCGCACCTTGCTGTCCTCCGCCGTGTCGGCATAGGCGGCAAAGCCGAACCAGTTGGCCATCATCGCCACCTTGCCCTGTGCGAACAGCATGCCCGACGCCACGCTGTCCAGATCGCGGGCACCCGGCGCGACGGCTCCGGCGTCACCCGCCAGCGCCCGCAGATAATCGAGCGCCATATGCGCCTGTGGCGATGTGAAATCCGGACGGCCGTCCGCCCCGAACGGCTCGCCACCCCGCGACCAGATATGGATGCAGAAATCATAGAAGCCGTTATGCCCGTCAGGAAACTGCGCCAGTGCCGTGCCGTATCGTTCTTTATCCGGCCGGTGCAGCGCCCGTGCCGCCGCATGGAAGTCGTCCCATGTCTGCGGCACTGTGATGCCCGCTTCCGCCAGCAGATCGTTGCGATAGACCAGACATTCCGGTCCGTCATGATAGGGCATTCCCCAATAGCCCCCGGTAAAGCGCTGCATGCTCGTCAGCGAAGGCGACCAGGCTCCGGGAAAATCGGGCACCGGCGCTCGCGCCATATGCGGCGCCAAGTCTTCCAGTAGCCCCGCTGCCTGCGCCTCCGCCAGCCAGTCCGTCGCCATGAAGGCTATGTCCCAGTCGCCCTTGGCAAGGCCGCGTTGCCCGATGATCGCCTCATGCAACGGGTTCAGGTCCATCGCCACCGGATCGATCTCCGCATCCACACCGGTCACGGCGCAGAAATCCGCGAACTGCTTGACGATCGCGCTCTCGAACGGCCCGAACCGCCGCACCGCAACACGCAAAACCGGCTTGCTCATGCGGCTGCTCCCTTCAGCAGCCGCGCCCGCCCTGCGCCGACGGTGTAAATCGCCGCCGCCGCGACCACGACGACGCCTTCGATCAACCCCTGATAATTGGCACCCAGATTGAGGATGTTGAACCCGTTGGTCAGCGTGAACAGCAACAATGCGCCGACCACCGTCTTCACCACGCTGCCCGCCCCACCGAATAGCGACGTGCCCCCAAGGATCGCTGCGGCGATCACCGTCAGTTCCGCCCCCTGAAGCGCGGTCGGATTGATCGCCCCCAGCCGACAGGCGAACAATATGCCTGCAAACCCCGCCGCCACGCTCGACAGCGCGAATGCCCCGATCCGATAGGCGTTGACGTTGATCCCCGACAGTCGCGCCGCTTCCGCATTGCCGCCCACCGCATAGACCCGCCGCCCGACCACGGTGAAGCGCAGCACGAACCCGACCAGCGCGGTAAACAGCGCCAGATAGAGGACCGGCGCGGCGAGTGTGAAATCCTGCCCGGCAAACGCCGCGGAGGCGACCAGCAGCACGCCGCCAATCCCAGCCGGGACCCGCCGCCGCCGCGCCAGCGCATAGCCCAGCACCGCCGCCCCGATCACCAGCAGTACCCAGAAAGCCGATACCCGCCCGCTTTCGAATGCCAGCATCTGCGCCAGAACCTCCGGCCGCTCGACCATCAGCGACCGGCCGTCTGTCAGGATTAGCACAAGGCCCCGCACTGCCGTCAGTGTCCCCAGCGTCACGATGAAGGCGTTGATGCCCACAAATTGCACGATCGCGCCGTTCAGCAGTCCGATCGCGCCCGCCGTACAGAGCGCCGCAACCGCCGCTGCCGGAAAGCCGACCTGCCCCGCCAGCGCGATCAGCACAGCAGCGGCGAGGGCTGCGACCGACGCCACCGACAGGTCGAACGCGCCGGTAATCAGCATTACCGTCATGGCGACGCCCATGATGCCGACCAGCGACGCCTGATAGGCGATATTGCCCAGATTCTGCCCCGATATATAGGCGGGCAACCCCCGGTTCGCGGCGATCCCCGCGAGCACTGCGATCAGCAGCGCCAGCGCATAATAGACGCCCGCCTCGCGCAGGCCGAATATGCGGCGCCAGTCCTGCCCGCTCATGCCGTCATCCCTTCAGAAAATTCCACCCGGCTACCCCCGGCCGCCAATATCAGGTCGGTTTCGCTGATCGTGGCCGGATCGACCTCCGACACCACGCATCCGTCGCGCATCACCAATATGCGGTCGCAAATGGCGATCAGCTCCTCGAACTCCGACGACACCAGCAACACCGGCAGACCCTCGTCGGCCAATGTCCGCACCAGCCGCAAAATGTCCGTCCGCGCACCGATGTCGATGCCCGCCGTCGGCTCGTCCAGCATCAGCATCCGGGTGCGACCCTTCAGCCATTTGGCGATCACCACTTTCTGCGCATTGCCGCCCGACAATTCGGTGGGTAGCGCATCGGCGTCGCGCACTTTGATCGACAGCCGCTCGATCGCCGCCGTCGCCTCCGCCCGCTCGCGCCCCGGCGCCTGCATGAGGCTCAGGTCGTCGCCCAGCGCGATATTGTCCGCTAGGCTCAGCAACGGCACATAGCCCTGTTTCGCCCGATCCTCCGGCACCAGCGCCAATCCCGCCATCACCGCCTCGTCGGTCCGTCGCGGCACCGACTGCCCGTCCAGCAATACCGCGCCCCGCGCCTGCCGGTCCGAACCGAAGATCGCGTGTAGCAATTCGCTGCGCCCCGATCCCAGCAGCCCGGCGATGCCGACAATCTCGCCCGCCCTCACCGTCAGGTCGGTCGGCGCAAGGGCAGGGGCGGTCAGCCCCCGCACATCCAGCACAGTGTCGCCAAAATTACGGTCCCGTCTGTCGCGACGCAGCGCCGCCACCGACCGCCCGGCAATCGCGTCGGCAATGTCCGTCTCTTTCAGGTCCGCCGTCCGCGCATCCAGCACCGCCCGCCCGTCACGCAACACCGTCACGGCATCGGTCAGCGCCATGATCTCGTCGATGAAATGCGAAATGAACAGGACGGTGCGCCCTTCCGCCTTCAGTCGTCGGATCGTCGCATAGACATTGTCGCGCTCATACCCCGCCAGCGAAGCGGTCGGCTCGTCCATGATGATCAACTGCGCGTCCGCCGCGATGGCTGCGACGATGGCGATCATCTGCCGCTTGCCGATCGGCAGATCCTGCACCAGCGTATCGGCCGGAAAGGGCTCGCCCATATCGGCCAGCACCGCACGCACCTTTGCCCGCGCGGCCGCATCGGCGCGCCACATACCGCCGCGATCCAGCAAGATATTCTCCATCGCCGACAATGTCGGGACCAGCGGCACATGCTGGTAAATGGTCGCGATCCCCGCCGCCCTGGGCGCGGCCGGGCCGTTCCAGCTCCGCGCTTCGCCCAGCCACTCGATCCGCCCGTCGCTGGGCTCCAATGCGCCTGCCAATATCTTGATCAGCGTCGATTTGCCCGCGCCGTTCGCGCCCAGCAGGCCATGCACCGTCCCCGGCTCGACCGACAGGTCCACGCCCTTCAGCGCGACCGTGCCATTGGGGAAAATCTTGGTCAGCCCCTGAAGTTCGAGGATCGGCATCACCATTGCCCCACGCACGCATCGACATTGGCTCGCGTCACGGCGGGAATGGGGTATGTCAGGAACCGCTCGTCCGCCTTCTCTCCATGCGCCGCGCGCCGCAAAGCCTCGAACGCCAGCGCGCCCAGCGCTTCGGGCTTGAAGCAGACGGTGCCGTCCACCGCGCCCGCCTTGATCGACGCGATGGCCAGCCGCGATCCGCCCATGCCCACCAGCCGCGCGCGCGACCCCGCCGCCCGCACCGCCCGTGCGCAGCCGATCACCATGTCGTCCGCCTCGCTGAAAAACAGATCGACGCCGGGCTGTGCCGTCAGGATATTTTGGCACGCCGCCTCGCCACCCTCGGACGACCAGTTACCCGGCTGCGACGCCACGATGCGATAGCGCACCTCTGCCGTATCCAATGCCTGCCGAAAGCCGCGCGCCCGCTGCTCCACTTCGGGGTAGCCCGCCGCGCCTTCGATCACCGCGATCCTCGCCTCGCGCCCCTTGGGCAGTAATGTCGCCGCCAGCCGCCCGGCGGCTTCGCCCGCGCTCACCTCGTCCTGTGACACCAAAGCCGTCAGCCCCGGATAGACGTCGCGCACGTCCCGCGTCCTTGGATCGCCGATCAGCGCCGCGACCGATGCCACCGGGATGCCGCGCCGTCCGATCCGCTCGACCCAGCCCTGCGCTACCATGCTGTCGATCGGCATGATCGCTATGCCCTTCGCCTGCTGCGCGACCAGATCGTCGATGTCGTTCGCCTGCTTCTGCACGCCGCCTTTGGCGTCCAGCACCACCGCCGTCGCGCCCGCTCTGGCCGCCGCGTCGCTGAACCCCTTGGCGATGGCCGCTGCGAACGGATAGCTCAGCCCAACCGTCGACAGCCCGTAGCGATCACCACTGACGGGCAGGGCAGGGGCGCTCGCCCGCCCTGCCATCACCACCTGCCGCACGCCCAGCAGGGCAGCGGTCGCGACCAACAGGGTCACGACCGACAGGCCGGTCAAAACATGGCGCGCGCGCAGCGGCATCACACGTCCCGCCGCGTCACCAGATACAGATGCTCGCACGCCAGCACGGTTTCGTCGCGCTGGTTGCGGATATCGACCGCCTCGGTCACGATGCCGTGGCTGGCCCGCTTGGGATGGTCGCGTATATCTGCGATGCGGGTGATGGTGCGGATCGTGTCGCCGATATGCACCGGCCGAATGAAACGCAGCCGGTCATAGCCGTAGGACATGGCGTGAGGATTGATGACCGTCGCGGTCAGGCCGATGCCGATGGAAAAAACCATCGTCCCATGCGCGATCCGCTGCCCGAAATCCTGCGTCGCGCACCAGTGTGCGTCCATATGATGGGGGAAGAAATCGCCCGTATGCCCGGCATGCACCACAAAGTCCGTTTCGGTGATGGTCCGCCCGAAACTCTGCCGTTCCGATCCGATCTCATAGTCTTCAAAATATTGCTCGACGATCATGCGGCACCTGTCAGTTCGGAATGGATGGCGGCGCTGTCTGCGCCGAGGCGAGGTGCAGCCCGGCTGTTCTTGATGATCTGCCCGTCCACCCGGATCGGACAGCGGGTTAGCGCCAGCGTTTCCCCATCGGGCGATCGCACCTGCTGCACCGCATCCAGCGCGGCAAAGCCCGCATCGGCTGTCAGCGCGGGCCAGTCCTTGACCGGCGCGGCCCATATTCCCGCCGGTTCTAGGATAGCCAGCCAGTGCGAGTTCGTCTGCGTAGCCAGATGCCCGCGCAACATCGCCTTGATCGCATCACGCTCGGCGAACCAGCGGTTGGCAGGAAAATCCGCCAGCCCGTCGCATCCGATCAGCACACCCAGCCGGTCTACCGGCGTCATCGCCAGCGCCATATAACCGTCCGCCGTACGATAAATGCCATAAGGCGCGGCCAGATAAAGGTTGGCATTGGCCACATCGCTTCGCTCCGGCATATCTCCGCGCCGGTTCAGATAGACCGCCAGATGCTCGAATTGCAGGTCGATCGCGGTTTCGATCAGGCTGACGTCCACGCGCCCGCCTGCTCCACTCACCCCTCGCCGCACCAGCAGCGCCAGCACGCCCTGCACCAGTTGTGCGCCCGCCATCATATCGGTGATGGAAAGTCCGGCGGGCACTGGCGGCCCGTCTCCATCGCCAGACAGCCAGGCGATGCCTGACAGGGACTGCACCAGCAGATCCTGCCCCGGTCGGTCGCGCCACGGCCCCTCTGGGCCATATCCGCTGACACCGGCATAGATCAGGCGCGGGTTGATCGCTCGCACATCGTCCCACCCCAGTCCGAGCCGGTCCATGATCCCCGGCCGGAAATTATGGATCAGCACATCGGCTGTCGCGATCAGTTGCTTTACCAGTACCAGATCGTCTGCATTTTTGAGGTCCGCGGCCAAGCTCTGCTTGCCCCGATTGATGGCATGGAACAGCGCGCTGTCTTGATCGAACGGCAGGTCGGCCAGATACAGCTCTCTGCTCGCATCGCCGCCGTCTGGCCGTTCCACCTTAATGACTCGCGCTCCGAGATCACTGAGCCGAAGCGCGGCGGAGGGGCCGGCCAGGAACTGGCTGAAATCCAATACCGTCAAACCTATCAGGGGAAGGTCAGCCGTTGGCATGCTCCCATCGGACAATGGCTTACTCTCCATAATTATCATTTAATATGATATTTTGTTAGGCTATGGAGCTCGGTAGAACGAGTCAACATATTTGTCTGAGTAACGGAGAGGGCATTATGCGAGGAATGACATGGGATCACCCGCGCGGTGTCGATCCGCTGCTGGCCGCGTCACGCGAATGGGAAGCTCGAACCGGGCAGGTGATTCTCTGGGATCGCCGCTCCCTTCAGGATTTTGAGACTTTCCCTGTAGAAGAACTGGCGCGCCAATATGATCTGATCGTCATCGACCATCCCCATGTCGGACAAATCGCCGATGCCGGATGCCTCGTTCCGCTCGATACGCTATGGAATGAAGATCAACTGGCGGATATAGCGGCAGGCTCTATTGGCCTTTCCTATCCCAGCTATCGATGGAAGGGGCAACAGTGGGCGCTACCGATAGATGCAGCGACCCAGGTGCAGGCTTGGGTCCCCGACCGGCTGCAACAGCCGCCGCGCAACTGGGAGGATATCCTTGGCTTGGCGCGGGCCGGAATGCTTGCTCTGCCGCTGAGGCCGCCCCATTCGCTCATGACGCTCTTTACCCTTTGCGGGCTGGAAGGATGCGGGCTCGACGTGGATGGCCCGGCGCTCTTTCCGGCCAGCACGGCCGCAGCCTATGATCGGCTGTTGCAACTGGCAGGCCTGATCGATCCGATTGCTTATGATCAGGATCCCATTGCCGTATTGGACATGATGGGGAGCGCTGATTCTGCCGTTGCGACGTCCCCTTTCATCTATGGCTATGTCAGCTATGCCCAAGCTGGATTTCGTCCGGTCCGTGTCGCTTTCCAGGATCTGGCTGCTACGGGTCATGCTGGACCAGCAGGCTCGGCGCTGGGCGGCACTGGCTTGGCCGTGTCTTCTCATCGCCAGTTTCAGGCAGATGCGGCCGCGTTTGCTCTGTGGGTCGCCAGCGGTCCCATCCAGGCCAGTCTCTATGCGTCTTCGGGCGGCCAGCCCGGACATGCTGCGGCGTGGGAAGATGACAGCATCAACCAGCAGGCGGCTAACTTCTACCGCGCTACCCGTGCGACACTCGACGGTGCCTGGCTTCGCCCCCGGCATAGCGGCTATATGGCTTTTCAGCAGCAGGCGTCCGACCGCCTGAATCAAGCCCTGCGTAACAGGGAGGGCGCCGCATCCACCATTGCTGCCCTCAACCATCTATTTGTCGCGAGCTTCTGATGCGTGAAGATCTCCCGCTCGATGGATTGCTGGTGCTCGACATGGCACAATTTCTTTCAGGGCCCTCTGCTGCGCTGCGGCTCGGCGACCTTGGCGCACGAGTCATAAAGGTAGAGCGTCCCGGCATCGGCGATATTTGCCGCAGCCTGTATTTGACAGACACCGACATAGCCGGTGATTCAACCCTGTTTCATGCTATCAACCGGAACAAGGAGAGTATCGCACTCGACTATGCGACGCCGGCTGACCGCGATTTCCTCTATCGCCTTGCCGATCGGGCGGATGTCGTAATCCAGAATTTTCGACCAGGGGTAGCCGACCGTCTTGGCGTCGGCCCACAGCTTCTGCGCTCGCGTAACCCGCGCCTCGTCATTGGCACTATATCGGGTTACGGAGCAGATGGCCCATGGGCCGGTTTGCCGGGACAGGATCTGCTGGCCCAGGCTTTGGCGGGGGCCATGTGGCTGAATGGTAGCGCGGATGATGGACCAGTTCCCTTCGGACTCTCGATTGCGGACATGCTTGCCGGCCATGTCATCACGGAGGGGGTATTGGCCTCGCTTGTTCGTCGCGGCATCAAGGGAGTGGGCGCGCATGTAGAAACCAGTCTGCTCGAAGCACTGGTCGATTTCCAATTCGAGGTGTTGACCACATACCTCAATGATGGTGGCCGCGCTCCGCGCCGGGCCAAGGTGCGAAATGCCCATGCGTATCTTGCGGCGCCCTATGGGGTCTATCGCACGGCTGACGGCTGGCTGGCGTTGGCGATGACCCCGCTGGCGACGTTGGAGAAAATGCTGGATGTAAAGTTGAAGGGCGACGCATTTCGTGATCGTGATCGCCTGCAATTCGCGATAGCGGAACGCATGGTGCAGCGGGATACGGCAAGCTGGCTGGCGCATCTTCGAACAGAGGATATCTGGTGCGCACAAGTCATGGACTGGCCTGGCCTGCTGGCGTCCGAAGCCTTCCGGCGATTGGACTTGTTGCAGCCTATTTCCGCTCGCAACCGGGGAATGATTACCATCAAGGGCCCAGTGCGCATTGATGGGCACCGTTCCTGCCACCCTGTAGGAGCGCCTCATATGGATCAGCATGGGAGCGCGATCCGCGCGGAATTTGGATCGACGTAAAGCCGCTGCTCCTCATCGGCCTAGTTTGAGTTAGTGACATTTTTTTGAAAAAGAGTGTTGACCGAATCGAGGGTGCTATTTAGAGGGCTTTTCACCGGACGGGGCGCTGCCATCAGGGAGCGCTTGGAACGGTCGCCAACATAGACGGACACTGTTCCCCCGGACGCAAGGAAGGGGTTGGATGGTTGTCCGGCCAAAACTGTCTGGTGGTTCTTTGACATTGTCGGTTAGATGAAGGGACATGTGGGCGGCGGCTCGGTGTTGTGGTGGCTTCTAGGCATCACGGACATCGTAAAAGCTTAGCCAGTTCATATGTCTCAATACATATCCACAGT
>NZ_JAVTIV010000022.1:0-62196 GCF_031843765.1 Sphingobium sp. WCS2017Hpa-17 | reverse complement strand
TCCCAACGCCCAGCCCGATATCCCCTTGATCGAGGCAAGGCTGGAAGCGCTCGCGAAAAAATGGGCGCCGCGGACACGCCGGAAAGCCTGACAGGCCGCGTCAACGCCACCTTCCGTCGGCGCTTACGATAGGGTCAGCGGTGTGCCTCGCTTTCTGGAGATAACGCTTGCGTTCGGAGTGTCGCAGCCTGAATTGCAGCGGAGAGTTGTCACAGATATTCAACCCCAGCTGCCGGGATAGCGGACAGTCTGCACTTGGTGAGCAAAGCGTACACGGCCGAGATTCGTGGCTGAACCTTGAATTCTACCCGAACCCCGCCTTTCCGTGCCCCTTCCTCCTCAAGTCAAAGCGATTTGAGCGTCAGTGGCATGGCCTTGCTGGCCGGCCTGCTGGAAGCGGTCAGAACGATATCGCGCGGCTGGTACAGCTCGATGCTAACGCGGCGCAACAGGTCTTAAAGTTCCACCTCCTCCGCCACCTTCCGCTAGTCTCAGTATGATTTAGCCACCAAGACCAAGGCGTCGCCCTATCGAGCGGTCTAGGCCGGCGCGTACTTCGACAACAGCGGCATCGCCAAGTTCCTCGGAAGACAGGGCAAGCAGCACCAGAATGCGTTTGCGCAGTTGGGGAACATATTGCAGGAACTGTCGATCCTTTGGCCGACCCGTCAGCTGTCTTTCAATGGCATCAAGGCTCCACAGAACGGTGATCCAGCATTCCATGAAATCGGCCGGCATTCCGCAATAGTCGCGGGAGACCATAAGGCGTGCGATCGCGGGCCGACGCCCGCAGAAGAAGCCTACGAGGACGCGTACGATCAACCTTGGCCAAGCAAGCGACGCGCTTGATGCATCCAGTCCTTTGGGCAGTTCGTCGCAGCGTGCCTTGTAGAGTAGCAGCAGAATCCAGAAGCGCAGGCGCAATACATCGCTACTTCCCAAGGTCTCCTCGTCGCATTCCAGCCCTTCTGCATAAGCGATAACATGGCGCTCATAGAGCGCTCCATCGACCGGCTCGGCTACGGGTTGCTGGCTGCGAGCTTCTGCTTCCTTCGGGGGTATCGGGGTGTCCGCCTCGGGATCGAACTCCCCTTCCTCATCGATTGGATCGTCATAGTCGGAATCTTCGGGCGGCGCGGTCGCCGCTACTGGAGTTCCACCCGAGAGAAGATTGAGGAAATCACGAATGCTATCGGCATATGTTCCGGCAAGACTATTGGCCCCTTGCCCCGCAGACCGAGGCAGGCCGGATTTGGCCTGCGTGAAGTCCTCATAGCTTAGTTCTACCGGCTCCTCGGTCTGGCTTGCAGGCTTATTGTTCCGCGGCCCGCTCGCGGCCAGTACCTCGGGTTCGGTAACGTCTTCAAAATCGGCGCGCGCGAGAGTCTCGAAGGCCTGGTGCATCCACAAGTCGAAGTCATCCCCGCCCGAGAATGACAAGAGTGCGCGGGCGACGCTTCCGCTAGCCACTTCCCGGCGCCGGCTGCGAAGCGCGTCGCGATGCGTCACGTGGGCAAGGTTCGAACTGAATTCGGAGCCGACCAAACGGGCGAACCGGAGCTTGGGACGCAGCGCCGGGTCGATCGGCGCCACGCGGCATTGCCCGGCGGTACCAAATGATGACGACAGCAGGGACACCAGCAGGGCCCCATCCCGATCAAGAAGCTCGATCTCGCCCGTGGCCACCGTGTGAGCGGCCGGCTGCCAGGACAGCACGCCTTGCGCCAATTCAAAAGTGCCAGGTCGGCGCTCTTCGATGCTCTGCAGGGGGATTGGCGCGGTCTCTGCGGGAGGTGAAAGTTCCTCGAGCGCGATCGCGTCCCCCTCGAGCCACCGATCCAGTTCAAGCGCTTCGCGTGCCGCGCCTTTGGGGAGGCGGCGATAGACGCAGGCCTCAGCGTTAGTCCCAGGCCTGCCACTCCGTCCCAGGGCCGCCACCGAGCAGTTTGCGCTGCCAAAAAGGACGTGATCATGCTGCGCTGTCGACGCGACCAGGATTTTGGCGTGCGTAAAGCGCCGCGATGGCCAGTTGAGGTCCACAAATGCGACTTTTCCCGCGAAGGCCGCTTCGACCGGGAATTGGTGCTGGTGGCGATCGATGGGCAGGATGATCCGCTGCGGCGCAAGCCGCGCTGCGAGATGTGAAAGTGCGCCCAAGTCCTGATCCCAATAGGGACTGATCACCACGAGACTTTCGACCTCACTGCCCCCGATGAAGGCAACGAACTGATCGCCGATCCCGGTCTCACCGGGGCCGTGAATGAAGGCAATCGCCGACCCGTCCTCGAGTTCCTGCAGTTGAGGTTCGCCGGGGCCATCGATCCAGGCCGCACGTTCGCGTGCCCAGCGCAGGGCATCACGCGCCGCCGTTGGTTCCGTTCCGACTAGAGCATCAAGATAGCGCCAGATCGACCTTACGATCGCGCGCTCGGGGCTATCGTCATCCTTGCACTCGATCTCGACCGTGACCTCTGCGTTCCCGGCAAGGCCCGCTGCCGTCAGATTTGCGGAACTGACGAAGGCACGCGCGCTGTCGCGGCCAATCTGGAGAATGATCTTGGGATGGAAAATGCCCTGCGCCGCGGGCGGACTGAACAGGGCATAATCGCATCCTAACGCCATCGGCAGCCTGGATCCATCCGACAGGCCGAGGGCGGCCATCCGTTCGTCGGTGATGAGCAGGAGGTTGGTCGCGCCGCTCGCCATCAGCTGCGGCAGGAAGATTTCCTCGACAGCTGCGAACTCGATCGCGAAGCTTGTCGCGATCGCGCTGTGGAAGGGGCGACCGCTGCGACGCCCCAAACGTTCAGGCAGCTTCACAGAGCGCTCTCTAGGACAGTCAAACCCATGTCGGTGAGGCCATCTTCATAGAGAAGATGAATATCATCGAGAAACTGGATGGCGGGTGCGAGACGCGGGGTCGTCGCGACAGGCCGATAGGCAGACAGATAGACGAGACGGCCTTCGCGCTGCTCGAACAGGAAGGTGTAATCGCGCTGCCGCCGCAGCTTCTGCATGGCGACCCAGCTATGCCGTCGTACCACACGCTCAATCACATAGTCCGCGATACGTTCGGAGACTGACGCCTGCTCTGCGCTCTCGAGCCAGTCGAGCTCGGTGCGAAGCGAATAGGCAGTGCCCCGCTTGGGTAGCCCCCGAGCCACAGCCTGCGCGAGGTCGGATCGATCAGTGTATCTTCTATGCAGCCCGGCCATCAGCTTGACCGCAATGACGGCTTTATCTTCGGTAGCACCCCGAGCACTTGTTAGCGTATTCCAGCTGTCCCGGAACGGATGATCCCCAGCTTCCGTGGCCGCGCGCATGTCCGCCCAAGTCTCGGTGAACGGGCCTTCCTCATGCTCCGAAAGCTGCAGCATCACGTCGTCATGGATTTGCGAGAGCGTTCGTCCCAGGCTATCCGTATTGATGATTGCGATGGCCCAGGCGAGCAAGGCGGCCGAAGCGATCTGCATCAGATCCTGGCATTGATAGGCTTCCCAATTGAGGCGTTGGGCCTCCAAGTGGTGCGGCAGGGCCTCCGAGGGCGGATCGAAGAGGTGCCAGCGAACCTCCTCCGGATTTGGTCGATCTCCGTAGGCACGCGCGGTGTCCAGAATGAGAAGGAGCGTATCGGCACGGCTGCGCCCTTCCGGTGAGCATTCTTCCTCCCGGGCGAAGAGCAGCTTATCGTAGAATGACCGTTCATCGCTCTCGCTATCGATCTGCGACGGGGTAATCGGCGCAAGCTTCTCGAGCTCAGGAACCGTGACGCGCCCGTCGACAATTTTCTGCGCTAGGAGCTTGGCAAGCTCTGGTCCAATTGCCTGTTCAAACACCGCGGCCGCCTGCTTCCCAAGGTCTCGGGTCGCCACCTGAATCCCGTGGCGGTTCAGGGTGAAGAGGTCCATTTCGGCCATCTGGGTATAGTAGGCGCCGCCGAAGACGCCGAGCGATTGGCGCAGATAGGGCTTCTGCGCGCCGCCCGGGTCTGCGGCACCCGCAAAATCGATGATGTCCCCGTCCTCCGCCAGACGGCGGTCGGCCCAGTCGATCCCCCCAACGCCCCCTTCCCCCGCCTGTGCGGAGACGAGGGCGTAAAGCGCCTCAGCGCGGCGGACCCAGCTCTTCCAGGCTTCGAAATCAGTGGACGCCCCGCGGCGAGCATAAGTCTCAGCGACCCAGCAATAAAATCCGTAATAGCGTATCCGCAATGTCACGTTGCTGATGCCGGGCATAAGAGACTGGTAGAGGAGGATTCCGCTGTTCTGAATTCCCAGAGGATCGAGCCCACGTTTGTCGGCCTTCTCCGTCCATTGTGGCAACAAATTCAAACACGCCCTCCCGAATCGACCTGCGGCTTCGATGATCTCAGGCATACTGATCTATTTGAGCTAGGTTAGAAGAAACTGAAGATGCAATTTTTATCTGGCACAGGCCCGAGCCATAGACGTTCAAAGAGGTGGAGAGCGCGTGGACAGCCTTCGATCAGCATCGGATTGCCGCATGCATGCTAATGTCGTCGTCGGTCTTAAGCCGCCAGACCGTGCTATCCTCGACCTCGAGATCCCACCGCTCAGCCAACGAAGTGTCCCGCACAGACGTAGGGGCGCTTTGCCGGTGCTCATATCACGCCCGCTATCCCGACGAAGGGACTAATGACGCGGTCCCGACTACTCGAATATTCACAGACGATCGGACAAGTTTGCATCGCAACGCATTATCGATTGCTACGCGCCCATTTCAGCATGCGGGATGGAAAACCCTTCAGCCGGCACTTGGGCAATGGAAGTCGGCGGTAGAAGGCCTGGAATGGATTGATGGCTGACCGCTCTCATTCCATGTAACATGCCCCCTGCAGACATCGGTCAACAGATCGGCTAAATCTCGTTCTTCGCTTGGCAGAGATGCCGTATTGGTGAAATATCTGTCGTTCAGTGATCAGCCAATTTTGCCTGTAACTAATTTTCAGAAGGTAAGAATTGTTGCTAATTTATGCCTTCATATCACCGAATAAGATGCGATGACGGAACTTTGCCCCAAGTCGGCTGGCAACGGCTGGCCGCAAAAACACGTCTATCTGCCGTGAACAAATATCGAACTAAAAATGAACAGATTTTGATGGTATTTTTAATGGTATCGTAAAAAGTCAATAGAGAAAGTATCATTTAATTTCAGATGGTTGATGCTCCAGTTCGACGTCGTCCCCGGCACCACAAACTTTCCCTGTCGACCATCACCCGCTCAAAGCGGTTCACTGCTTGCTTACCATTATCTGCTAATGGCAGCGGTCATGAACATGGTCGATCCCAGCGCTCCATCCTCCTGCCCGAAATCCGCCGTCAGCCACGGCGTCGGCATCGCCGGGCTGGTCGGCCTTGGCCTGTGGACGCTGGTGGCGCGCCACTATGGCATGAACGGCCCGAACGCGGGGCTGGCCGCTGTGGTCGCATGCGGCCTGCCGATGGTGCTGTGGTCGCTGATCGTCGACAAGGTGCATCGCAACGCATCGACCGGCATCGACTGGCGCGCGCCTGCCCGCCCGATCCGCGACGTTATCGACATCAGCATCGTCAAGATCGCCGGCCTGTGGGCCACATGGCTCGCCATTGCCATCTTCTACTGCATCGCGCGCTGGTACTGGTCTGGCAATTATCGCTTTTCCATGGACCTGTTCATGGCCGCCGCGCCCTGGCTGCTGGCGCTGTCCATCCCCTATGTGATCTGGATCGACCGGCGCCTGGTGGAGCCAAGGGACGCCTCCTACAGCTTTGGCCAATGGATCATCGGCGGCGTCGCGGGGCAGGCGGACATGGCGCAGGTCGCGCATCACGCCCGCGCCTGGGCGGTGAAGGGCTTCTTCCTCGCCTTCATGGTGTCGATCGTGCCGGGCAATTTCGCCAGCGTGGTCGAATGGCGGATCGAGGATGCCCTTGCCCATCCGGTTGCAATGGCGGGATTCCTGATCGCGGTCATGTTCATGATCGACGTCTGCCTGGCGACGGTCGGCTATATCCTGACCTTCAAGCCGTTGGACTCGCACATCCGTACCGCTAACCCCTATCTGGGTGGCTGGCTGGCGGCGCTGATGTGCTATCCGCCCTTTGTGCTGATGGGCGGCGGCGGGCCGCTCGATTATCATGCCGGCGGCGCGGAGTGGGACTATTGGACGCAGACTATGCCTGCGCTGCAATGGCTGCTGGGCGGCTGGCTGGTCTTGCTGACGGGCCTTTATGCCTGGGCGACGGTGGCGTTCGGCCTGCGCTTTTCCAACCTCACCCATCGCGGCATATTGACCCACGGTCCTTATCGCTGGACCCGCCACCCGGCCTATCTGGCCAAGAATCTCTTCTGGTGGTTTTCCGCCCTGCCCTTTCTGGCGGTGTCAGGCAGCCTGACCGACATGGTGCGCAACTGCGCGATGCTGGCCCTCACCAACGCCGTCTATTACTGGCGCGCCAAGACGGAGGAGCAGCATCTGTCCGCCGATCCCGACTATCGCGCCTATAGCGACTGGATGGAGCGCAACGCGCCCGTGCCGCGCTTCTTCGCCTGGGTGACGGGGAAGAAGCGCGAGACGATGGCGGCGACAGCGCAGCCGGCGGAGTAGAGCCTAGAAGCTCTCTTCTGCGTAGACCTTGCTGAGATCGCCCTGCCAGTCGCCATGATAGCGTTCCAGCAGCCGTTCGGCATTGGTCTTGCCGCTGGCGACCACCTCATCGAGGAAGGACAGATAGCCCGTCTCATTGTCGCCCGCACCATTCAGGCGGCCACGCGCGGCCAGACCCGAACGCGCAATGTCCACCACCTGCCCGGCAATGTCGCGCAACGTGCGTCCGCCGCCGATCGGCGCGTCCAGCCCCAGCTTCGGCACGGAATCGCGCAGTAGCTGCCGCTCCTCCATGGTCCAGTCCTTGACCACATCCCACGCCGCGTCGAGCGCCCCCTGATCGTAAAGCAGACCGACCCACAAGGCAGGCAGCGCGCAGATGCGGTTCCACGGCCCGCCATCGGCGCCGCGCATTTCCAGGAAGCTCTTCATCCGCACTTCGGGGAAAGCGGTGGAGAGGTGATCCTCCCAATCCTTCTCGGTCGGCTTCTCGCCCGGCAGCACCGCCAGCTTCCCATCGAGGAAGTCGCGGAAGCTGTGCCCGGCCGCGTCGATATATTTGCCGTCGCGGTAGACGAAATACATCGGCACATCGAGCGCATAGTCGGCATAGCGCTCATAGCCGAAGCCATCCTCGAACACGAACGGCAGCATGCCGGTGCGGCCCGGATCGGTGTCCGACCAGATATGGCTGCGATAGGAAAGGAAGCCGTTGGGCTTGCCTTCCGTAAAGGGCGAATTGGCGAACAGCGCGGTCGCCAGCGGTTGCAGCGCGAGGCTGACGCGGAATTTCTGCGCCATGTCCGCCTCGCTGCCATAGTCGAGGTTGGTCTGGATGGTGCAGGTGCGCAGCATCATGTCCAGCCCCATCGACCCCACGCGCGGCATGTGCCGCAGCATGATGTCATAGCGACCCTTGGGCATGATCGGCAGCTCAGCGCGCGTCTTGTCCGGCCACATGCCAAGACCCAGAAAGCCGAGGCCCAGCATGTCCCCGACATATTTGACCTGCTCCAGATGACGACCGGTTTCGGCGCATGTCTGGTGCAGATTGTCGAGCGGCGCGCCACTCAATTCCAGCTGGCCGGCCGGCTCCAGGCTGATCGTGCCGTCGGTGCCGGACAAGGCGATGATATTCTCGCCCTCGAACACCGGGTTCCAGCCATAGCGGGTCAGGCCGATCAGCAAGGTGTGGATGCCGCCCTTTTCCTCATAGGCCGGGGCGTGATAATCCTTGCGATTATAGACGAATTTCTCGTGCTCGGTGCCGATGCGCCAGCGGTCCTTGGGCTTTTCGCCCTTGGAAAAGGCCGCGATCAGCTGGTCGCGATTCTCGATGACGGGATCATGATCCCCTGAGTCGGTTCTGGTGCTCATGCCCCGCCTTACTTCTTCCCCCAAGCGCGTCAAACAAGAGCGCGCGGCCGACAGATAAGTTGCGCTTTTGCGAACTGCAATAACATAGCGAAATGAAACTATTTCCAGTCGCCGTTTATGGTCATCCAGGCCGATGTCGCGGCGATGGCCGCCGTCTCTGCGCGCAGGATACGCGGGCCGAGCGATACCGGCACCGCGCCGGGCGTCGCGCGGATCGCGTCCCGCTCGACGGGATCGAATCCCCCCTCAGGCCCGACCAGAAAAGCGGCGGGGCCGGGATGGGTCCGCAATGTCGCCTCCAGCGGCGCCCCACCCGTCTCGTCCGCAAAGAAAAGATGACGGTCGGGCGACCAGCCTTTCAGCAGCGCGTCCAGCTTCACCATCTCGCCCAGTTCCGGCAGCGCCGTCCGACCGCATTGCTCCGCCGCCTCCACCAGATGCGCGTGCAGCCGATCAAGATTCAGCTTGTCCACCACCGCCCGGCGAGTGAGCACCGGCTGGAGCCGCGCCACGCCCAGTTCGCAGGCCTTTTCCGCGATCAGGTCGATCCGTCCCTTCTTGATCGGCGCGCAACACAGCCAGAAATCGGGTACATGCTCGGGCGGCTTGGTCTGCTGGACGCACTCCAGCACCAGATCGCGCTTGCGGATATCCCGCGCCCGCGCCGCCCATTCGCCCGATCGCCCGTCGAACAGCAGCACGATATCGTCGGGCTTCACCCGCATGACGCTGATCAGATAATGGGCCGGATTGCCATCGACCGGCACCACCACGCCTTCGCCCAACTGGGTTTCGACATGCAGGCGCGGCGCGCTTTGCGGGGGCCAGGCGGGGGTTGCGGTCACATGCGTCTCTTGTCTTGCCGGATACATGTTCTTCCCTAAAGAGAAGCATGGCCCTTCGACAAGCGTTAGGGTGAATGGAGTCGTCGTTGAATCAGACCCCGTTGAATTCAGGTATCGTTCCCGACAGCGAAGCGCGCGGCCTGCTCGCCCGGCTGCCGGATACCCCCCGTATGCTCGCGCAACTGGCGCGATTCGACCGGCCGATCGGCTGGTGGCTGCTGTTCTGGCCCGGCGCGTGGGGCGTCGCACTGGCGGGCGGGGGCTTTGCCCGCTGGCCGCTGATCGGCTGGCTGCTGCTGGGCAGCATCGCCATGCGCGGCGCTGGCTGCGTCTTCAACGATATCGTCGATCGCGACCTCGACCGGAAAGTCGCCCGCACCGCCGCCCGGCCGCTGGCGAGCGGGGCAGTGGCGGTCAGGACCGCATGGCTGTGGCTGGTGGCGCTCTGCCTCGTCGGCCTGATCGTCCTGCTGCAACTGCGCCCCTATGCGCAAGTCGTCGCGCTCGGCAGTCTCGCGCTGGTCGCCGCCTATCCCTTCATGAAGCGGATCACCGGCTGGCCGCAGGTCTGGCTCGGCCTCGTCTTCTCCTGGGCCGCGCTGGTCGGCTGGAGCGAGGTGGCCGGCGCCCTCACCCTGCCGGGCCTGCTGCTCTATGCTGGCAGCCTCTTCTGGGTGGTCGGCTATGACACCATCTATGCGTTGCAGGACCGGGAAGATGACGCGCTGATCGGCATCGGCTCCAGCGCCCTGTCGATGGGCCGCCATGTGCGCGGCGGCGTGACATTATGTTACGTGCTCGCTCTGGCCTTGTGGGGCAGCGCAATCTGGCAGATACGGCCGCAGGGTCTGGCGCTGGCCGCCCTGCTGCCCATGGCCGTGCATCTGCTGTGGCAGACGGCCACGTTGAAGGAAGATGGAGTCGATCCCCTGCGTAAATTCCGGTCCAACCGCTTTGCCGGTTTGCTGATGTTCCTGGGCTGTCTGGTCGTGGGGAGTGCCTCGCTATGACCCCGCAGCCGGGCACGGATTGCTGGCGCATCGCGCGCGCCGAAAAGGCCAGCGTCATCATCGACGCCGACAATTATTTCCGCATCGCCCGCGACGCGATGATGAAGGCCAAGCGCCGCATCATGCTGATCGGCTGGGATTTCGACCCGGCCATCAGCCTGATCCGCGAGGATGAGGCGAAGGACGGCGCACCGATCGTCATCGGCGATTTCATCACCTGGCTGGTGGAGCAGAACCCGGAACTGGAAATCTTCCTGCTGCGCTGGGATGTCGGCGCGATCAAGTCGATGGCGCGCCCGTCGCACCTCGTCACCACCTTGCGCTGGATGGCGCATCCGCGCATCACCGTGAAGCTGGACGGCCATCATCCGCCCGCCGCCTCCCATCATCAGAAGATCGTGGTGATCGACGATTGCTTCGCTTTCTGCGGCGGCATCGACATGACCGGCGACCGGTGGGACACCCGCCATCATCGCGATGAAGAGCCCGGCCGCCATCATCCCGACGGATCGCCCTATGGCCCCTGGCATGATGCCACCACCGCGCTGGCCGGCCCGGTCGCGGCCGCGCTGGGCGAACATGCCCGCAACCGCTGGGTCGGCGCGGGCGGCGATCCGCTGGAGCCGGTCGAGGGCATCAGCGATTGCTGGCCCGACAGGCTGCCCGTGATGTTCGAAGGCGTCGATATCGCCATCGCCCGCACCGCGCCGAAAATGGACGATCAGGAAGAACTGACCGAGATCGAGCAGCTTTACCTGCACCAGATCGCGGCAGCGAAGCGCCACATCTATGCCGAAAGCCAATATTTCGCTTCCCGCCGCATTGCCGAAGCGATCGCCAAGCGCCTCGCCGAAGCGGACGGGCCGGAGATCGTCATCGTCAATCCCGAGCAGGCCGACGGCTGGCTGGAACAGCAGGCGATGGATACGGCGCGCGCGCGCCTCTATGAAACGCTGAAAAGCCGCGATCCTCACGGCCGCTTCCGCATCTACCATCCCTTCACCAATCGCGGCGTGCCGATTTACGTCCATGCCAAGATCCTGATCGTGGACGACCGGCTGATCCGCGTCGGCTCCTCCAACATGAACAACCGTTCGATGCGGCTGGACACCGAATGCGACGTGTCGATCGATACCGCCCTCCCCGGCAATGACGGGCGGCAGACGACGATCCTGAAGATTCGCGACGACCTGATCGCCGAGCATCTCGACCTGCCCGCCGAGCGCGTGTCCGCCGTGATCGCCGAACGCGGCCTCGTCGCCGCGATCGAGGAACTGCGCCAGAAGCCCGGCCGCACCTTGCGCCCCTATGTGACGCCGGACCTGAACGACGTGCAGCAATGGATCGCCGACCATGAGGTGCTCGACCCCGAAGGGCCGGAGGAAATGTTCGAACCGGTCAGCGAACGCGGCCTGTTCCGCCGGATGAAGGGCTGGTTCGGGCGGGGGTGATGCCGCTGTCCTATCGGACGGCCTGGATGCTATGATAGCAGCCCGCCTTTCCGATAGGATCATCGCCAAGCAACAAAATGTCGAAATGTGCGGGAAATGTGCGAAGTTAAGCGGCGGAAATCCTATTCCGCCGCCAGCAATGCCTCGGCGCTTTGCAGGTTGACCGACACCAGCCGGCTGACCCCGCGCTCCACCATGGTCACACCGAACAGCCGGTGCATGCGCGCCATGCTGACGGCATTATGGGTGACGATCAGGTAACGGGTATTGGTCTGCGCCACCATCGCGTCGAGCAGATCACAGAAGCGCTCGACATTGGCGTCGTCCAGCGGCGCGTCGACCTCGTCCAGCACGCAGATCGGCGCGGGATTCGTCAGGAACAGGCCGAAGATCAGCGCCACGGCGGTCAGCGCCTGCTCACCGCCCGACAACAGGGTCAGCGCCGCCAGCTTCTTGCCCGGCGGCTGGGCCATGATCTCCAGCCCCGCCTCCAGCGGATCGTCGCTGTCGATCAGTTCCAGATGCGCCTGACCGCCATTGAAGAGTGTGGTGAACAGCCGTCGGAAATGCCCGTCCACCGCCTCGAACGCGGCCAGCAGCCTTTGCCGCCCTTCGCGATTGAGACTGCCGATCGACCCGCGCAACTGGTTGATCGCCTGGGTCAGTTCCGCGCTTTCCGCCCGGCTGGTGGCCTGGCTGGCCTCCAGTTCCTCCAGTTCCTGCGCCGCGACCAGATTGACCGGGCCGATCCGCTCGCGCTCGGCATGAAACCGGTCATGATCGGCCAGTTCGGTCTGGGCGATGCGGATGTCTGCACTGGCAAAGCCCAGTTTCTCCGGCAGAACCGGTGGCGGGCATTCGAACCGCTCGCCCGACAGGCGGTTGGTTTCGATCCGCCGCTCATCGGCCGCCTCGGCGCGAGCGACGGCGGTAGCGCGGGCTTCGCGCGCAGCCGCCAGTGCCTCGCCCGCTTGCGCCGCGCGCGCCTCAGCAGTGCGCAAAGCGCTCTCCGCCTCCTGCTCGGCGCGGCGGGCCTGATCGGCCGCCTCGGTCAGGGCCGTGCCCTGATCACTCAACCCCGCAATCGCGCTGGCCAGCGTCTCCGGCTGGGCAGCAAGCCCGTCCCGCTCGCCAACAATCTCCTCGGCCCGCGCCACCATCGCGGCGATCCGCTTGGCCGCCTCGCCGGCGCGGGCGCGCCAGCCCTTCACCTCGGCATCCGCCGCCTCCTGTCGCTCCCGGTCGCTGGAGAGCGCACGGTCGGCCAGCGCCTGTTCGGCCTGCAACTGGCTGACGACGCCCCGGGCCTTCTCGCTGGCCTGAGAAAGGCTCGCAACCAGCGCACGGGTTTCTGCGCCATCGGGCACGGCAGCCCGGTTCGCCTCCGCCTTCTTATGCTCGCCCTGCGCGCCATCCCGGTCGCGCTGCGCCTCGGTCAGCCGCTCCTCTACATTCTCGCGTCGGCCCGCCAGCCGTTCCAGTGCCGTCGTCGCCTCATCGGCGGCCCGCAGCGCGGCACGCAATCGCTGGTCCGCCTGTGTCAGCGCATTCCGCCCCGTCGCCAAAGCCTGCGCCGCCGCCTGCTCCCGCGCCTTCGCTTGATCCTGCGCGGCGCTGGCCGCTTCGACCTCCGCCTCGACAGCCGGACGCGCGGCCGCAATCGCATCCAGTCGATTAAGACGGATCAACCGCTCCGCCGCCGCCGCCCCGCCTTCCATCGCGACATAGCCATCCCAGCGGCGCAACTGCCCATCCCGCGTGACCAGCCTCTGCCCGACGCCCAGCGCCTGCCCCTCGTCCCGGTCCACCACGGCAATCTGCGCCAGACGGCGAGCCAGTTCGGCCGGCGCTATGACATGCGCCGCCAGCGACGTGGCGCCGTCGGGAAGGGCCGGATCGCCGGGCAAAGAATCGGCTCCGGCCCAGCGCCGCTTACCCTCCTCCCCGACCGGCGCCTCCAGATCATCGCCCAGCGCGGCGGCCAGTGCCCGCTCATAGCCCGGCGCCGCCTTCAGCCGGTCGAGCGCCCGCCCCTTGCCCGCGCCACCGCTATCGACCGCGCGCCGCAGTGCCGCCGCTTCGCTATCCAGCGCCGCCAGCCCCGCCCGCGCCGACGCCAGCGCCGCCTCGGCCCCGGCTCGCGCTTCGGCAGCAGACTGGCGCTCCGCATCGGCCGACTGGATCTCGACTTCAGCCGCATCGCGCTCGCCCTTCGCCTTGTCCTGATCCGCCAGCGCCGCCGCTCGCTGTGCCTCCAGCGGCGCGGCATCGGGCAATGCCTCGGCCTCGGCAGTCAGCCGCGCCACTTCCCGCTCGGCCCGGTCCAGCCGACTGCGCGCCGCCGCCAGTGCCGCTTCGGCCACGCGCAATTCGGCCTGCTCGGCCGCCTGCGTCGCCATCGCCTTGGCCAGGTCCAGTTCGGTGTCGCGCGCCGCATCCTCGGCAGCGGCGATCCGCGCGGCAAAGGCAGGCCGCAATTTCTCCGTCTCCGCCACCCGGCCTTTGAGCGTCGCGATTTCCGTCGTCAGCCGGGCAATCGCATCGGCCGCATCATTGGCCAAAGTCCCTTCGCGCGCGCGATCCTCCTCCAGCCGGCTTGCCTGTTGCGTCAGGTCGGCGAGGCGACGGACGACCGATTCCCGCTCGGTCCGCAGCGCAGCCAGCCGGTGCCCCGCCTCATTGGCGGCATCGCGTGCGCCCTGCGCAGCGGCGCGCCGGTCGGCCAGCGCCGCGACGGCCGCCTGCGCATGGGCAGCGGCGGCCATCTGCCCTTCCTGCGCGGCCGACACGACGGCGTCCGCCTGTTTCGCCTCGGCCCGCGCCGCCTCCGCACTGGCATTGGCCTCGCGCCAGCGGGCAAACAGCACGCGACCCTCGGCCACCCTTATCTGGTCGGACAGGCGGATATAGCGTTCCGCCGCCTTCGCCTGCCGCCGCAGCGCATTGGCGCGCGCGTCCATGTCGACCAATATCTCGTCCAGCCGCGCCAGATTGGCTTCGGCCGCGCGCAATTTCTGCTCGGCATCCTTGCGCCGGACATGCAGGCCGGCAATGCCCGCCGCTTCCTCCAGCATCGCCCGCCGTTCCTGCGGCCGGGCAGCGATGACGGCAGCGATGCGCCCCTGACTGACCAGCGCCGGGCTGTGCGGCCCGGTGGCGGCGTCGGCAAAGACCAGCGACACGTCCTTGGCCCGCACATCCTTGCCATTGGCGCGATAGGCGCTGCCTGCCCCGCGCTCGATCCGGCGCGTGACCTCCAGTTCGCCATCTGCGCCGACATCGACGGCGGAAAACAGCTCGCCCTGTTCCTGGATGGTGAGGAGCGACACTTCGGCAAAGTCGCGCTGCGGCCGCGTGGCGGTGCCCGCGAAGATGACATCCTCCATGCCGCCGCCGCGCATGGATTTGGCGCTGGATTCGCCCATCACCCACCGGATCGCTTCCAGCAGGTTGGATTTGCCGCAGCCATTGGGGCCGACGATGCCGGTCAGCCCCGGTTCGATCCGCAACTCCGTCGCATCGACGAAGCTCTTGAAGCCGGAGAGCTTGAGGCGCTTTATCTGCATGACGGCAAACCGGGGCAGCCAGCCACCCCGGTTCCGTTATGCGTATCCGCGCCTGTCAGCCCCCTCCGGCGCAATTAGAGTCCCGCTTCCTTGAGCTTGGGCGACAGCGCGGACCAGCTGGCGACATTGTCCAGCAGCACGCCGTTGATCAGGAAGCTGGGCGTGCCCTGAATCTGATATTCGCTGTTGGCCTTCTCGACATTCTTGGCCAGCTTTTCGGCCACCGCCGTGTCGGCCAGGCACTGCTTGGCCTGATCGGCGGAAATGCCGCGCTGCTGCGCATATTCGACCAGCCCTGCGATCTGGGCGATCGCGCCAGGGCGCTGCGCCGGCGGCAGCTTGTCGACGCCCTGGAAGGCGGCCTCATTGCCCTGCACCTTCTCGAACATCGCCGACTGGTTGGCGAAGAACTGTTCCGATAGCGGATAGTAAATATCCTTGCCGCCGCAACGAGCCAGGAGCGCGGTGGTCAGGTCGATCGGATCGCGCAGATAGGTGCGGAACTCGAAGCTCATCTTGCCGGTATCGACGATCTTCTTGATCTCCTCCGACGCTTCAGCCGAGAAATCCTTGCAATGGCTGCATGTGTAGGAGCCATATTCGATCAGCTTCACCTTGGCCGACGGATTGCCCATCACGAAATAGCCGTCCGGCGTTTCCGCGATCGTTTCCGACCAGCTGGTGCCGGCAGGCGCGGCGACGGCGGCGACAGGTTCGCCGGCAGGCTTGGCAGCCTCTTCATTCTTGCCGCAGGCGGCGAGGGTCAGGCTGAGGGCGGCGCTGAGGGCGACAAGGGCTATACCGGAAAAGGCTTTCACGACGGGCAAGGCTCCGAATTCAGACAAGATGAAAGGGGTTTAGATCAGCGCGCGGCAGGGGGCAATGCAGCCTGAAGGATCGCCCAGGTCGATCCCTCAACCTTCGTGCCGTTGACGACGAAACCGGGCGTGCCACCGATCTTCGCCTTGTTCCATGCCTCGTCGGTCATCGCCAGCACCTGCTTCATCGAAGCCGGATTGGCGATGCAGGCGTCCAGCTGCGCATTTGTGAAACCCCGCTTGGTCATCAGCGCATAAAGGCCGGTCTTCTGCCCGATATCCTTGAGCGCAGCGACCTGATCGGCCGGCTTGTCGGCGCTGCCGTCATAGGCCTCGATCTGCGGCATCCACGCCGTCTGGTTGGCGAACAGCGCCTCATGATTGCCCATGAAGCGGACCGGGCCGCCGCAACGGGCCAGCAGCGCGGCGGTCAGGTCATATTTGTCACGCACGGCGTTGCGTATCTCGACGCTGACCTTGCCGCCCTTCACATAGCCGGTCTTGAGCGGCGCGCTCGCCTCGCCGACGAAATGGGCGCAATGCGAACAGGTATAGCTCACATATTCGACCAGCTTGGTCGGCGCGGCAGGATTGCCCATCAGATGGCCGCCGATCGGCGACAGCACGACCCGGCTCACCCAGTTGGCGGCGGGCGCGGCGACCAGCGCGGCGGGAACGGCAAGCAGGGCAAGCGGCAGGAGCAGTTTCTTCATGAGGCGCGTCCGTAGAAAGGCCCCGCTGAACCGGAGCCGAATAAGGGTAGTTATGGGCGAAGGATCGGATTGCCACCCGATCCGCCATGGCTCTAGTTAATTTTCGGCAATCCGCTGCTGTTGGCAAGCCCCTGTGCCAGCGATTCGAGTACCGCCCGCAATTCCGGGTCGCCAATGTCGCGCAGCGAATCGCCCAGCTCGACCGGAATGGGCTTCAGGTTGCGGGGCGGTGGGCGGCGCTCGGCCCGCATCGGTGCAATCTCGCCCTGCCGCATCGCCACCTTCGACACCGCAGCATAGCCGAAGAAGCGATTCACCCGCTCGACGATATCAGGCAGCATATGCTGGACCATCGGCGCATGGCCGCTCATCACCGTCAGCTGCAACGTGCCGCCCGCCTTCTGCCCCACCGGAAAGCGGATCGATTCGGGCACGGAAATCTCGGCATAATGGCTGCCGACAATCTCCGCCCAGCGGGTGACGATACTCGACTGCACGAAGCCGAACTTGCGAAAGGCGGCGCGGCCGATATCCGGCATCAGGTCGGCGATCGCGCGCGGCGCGCCGGTGCGCGGACGCTCGGCCGGTGCCTTGGCACGACTCTTATATTTAGGGGGGACCGGGCGTTCCGTCATGGCGCACTTAATGGCATAGGGCCGGCATGCGCGTCGAGGGTAGAGACAGAAAAATCGCGGGTGACCTGCTCGCTCATTATGATGTGCATGCCCGGCGCCTGCCCTGGCGCGCACCGCCGGGCAGCAACGCCGCCGATCCCTATCGGGTCTGGCTGTCCGAAGTGATGCTGCAACAGACGACGGTCGCCGCCGTAGGCCCCTATTTCGCGAAATTCACCGAACGATGGCCCACGGTGCAGGATCTGGCCGCCGCCGACGATGCCGACCTGATGGCCGCATGGGCAGGCCTTGGCTATTATGCCCGCGCCCGCAACCTGCTCGCCTGCGCGCGGGCAGTGACGCGCGATCATGGCGGCACCTTCCCCGATACCGAGGAGGGGCTGCGCGCGTTGCCGGGCGTGGGTGCCTATACCGCCGCCGCCGTCGCCGCCATCGCCTTTGGCCGGCGCGCCGTGGTGGTGGACGCCAATGTCGAGCGGGTGGTCGCCCGCCTCTTCGCCATAGCCACGCCCCTGCCCGCCGCCCGCACCGAAATTCGCGAAGCCTGCGACCGCATCACCCCGGACGCCCGTGCCGGCGACTTCGCGCAGGCGATGATGGATCTGGGCGCCACCATCTGCACCGCCCGCAATCCTGCCTGCGGCATCTGCCCCATTCGCGACGATTGCGCCGCCATACTGACCGCCGATCCCGCCGCTTATCCCGTCAAGCCGCCCAAGAAAGCACGCCCCCATCGCACCGGTCATGGCTGGTGGATAGAGCGGGACGGCCATGTCTGGCTGGTCCGCCGCCCGGACAAGGGGTTGCTGGGCGGCATGCGCGCGCTGCCCAGTTCCGATTGGAGCGATACGCCCGACGCCACCCCGCCGCTCCCGGCGCGCTGGACCAGCATTGATGAGCCGGTCGCGCATGTCTTCACCCATTTCTCACTGGCGCTGCGCGTCCACCATGCCCATGTGGGGGCGGAGATGACGCCGCCGGGCGCAGGCGAATGGTGGCCGATCGACAAGATCGGGGAGGCTGGATTGCCGACATTGTTCGCCCGCGCGGCCGAAGCGGTAAGGAAGGAAAGGCAGACGCATGCACGGAACTGACCCGACGACAAAGACCATACCGGGCTTCGTCGGCAGCCGGCTGGACCGCGTCGATCATATCCGCACCAATCCTGCCCTGCTGGCCGAAACATTCGCCGATCCCGCCGCCCGTCTGCTGGTACTGGAAGGACTGGAACCGGTGGAGGTGAACGGCCATCTGCTGCTGGAACCGCTCGGCCCCGATGCCCGTGCGGAGGATCATGTGCTGCTGGGCGTCGATCCCGCCGCGCGGCCGATCTTCGCCCGGCTGGTCGTCGATCTTGGCCCGGCCCTCACCCCCACGCCGCGCAGCCGCGCCATCGCCGGCCTCGTCCCGGCCGAAGAGGTCGCGCTCTACGGCGCCGCACGCAGCCTCGTCCACTGGCATGCCCGGCATCGTCATTGTTCGGTCTGCGGCGCGACCACCCGCCCGGTCAAGGCCGGCTGGTCGCGCAAATGCGATGCCGACGCCTGCGCCGCCGAACATTTCCCGCGCACCGATCCGGTCGTCATCATGCTGGCCGAACATCGCGGGCGCATATTGCTCGGCCGCCAACATGCCTGGCCACCCGGCCGCTATTCGGCACTGGCCGGCTTCGTCGAGCCGGGCGAGACGATCGAGGAAGCGGTCGCCCGCGAATTGTTCGAGGAAGCGGGGGTCCGCGTCCATGACGTGCGCTATGTGATGAGCCAGCCCTGGCCCTTCCCCTCTTCGCTGATGATCGCCTGCATCGGCCAGACGCAGGATGATGCGCTGACGCTGGACGAAACGGAGATCGAGGACGCCTTCTGGTGCGACGCCGATCAGGTCCGCGCCGCGCTGGCAGGCGATCCCGACGCGCCCTTCCTTGCCCCGCCGCAGATGGCCGTCGCCTGGCACCTGCTCGATCACTGGCTGGCCGCCGTTGCCCCTTCGCCGGCAAGCGCGTAAGGCCGACCGCAACTATCCCTATATTCGAGGACGATTTCCCCTCCATGCTCAGCCTAGACGAAGCCCAGTCGCGTGCGCAGGATCTGGTCGGCGCCGCGCGCAAGGCCGGGGCGGATGCCGCCGACGCCATCTATGCCTGCACCGCATCGACCAACGTGTCGGTGCGCCTGGGCGCACTGGAGGATGTCGAACGGTCGGAGGGTGAGGAGATCGGCCTGCGCGTCTTCATCGGCCAGCGTTCCGCCAGCATTTCCGCGTCGGACATGAACCCCGCGACGCTCGCCACTTTGGTCGATCGCTGCATCGCCATGGCCCGCGAAGCCCCCGAAGACCCCTATGCCGGCCTCGCGCCGGAAGACCGACTGCTGAAGAAGCGCCCGCCCTCGCTCGACCTCACCGATGAGGAAGAACCGGAACCCGCCGCCTTGCGTGAACGGGCGCTGATCGCGGAGGAAGCCGCCCGCAGCGTACCGGGCATCACCAACAGCGAAGGCGGCGGCGCCTCCAACGGCCGCAGCCAGGTGGCGCTCGCCACCAGCCACGGCTTTGCCGGCGCCTATGCCGGCACCAGCCATGCGACCTGGGCCAGCGTGCTGGCCGGCACCGGCGCCGACATGCAGCGCGACCATGCCAGCCACAGCGTCCGCCATCTCGAAGATCTGGACGATGCCGAAGCCGTCGGTATCCGCGCCGGCCAGCGCGCGGTGGCGCGCCTGAACCCGGTGAAGGTCGAAAGCGGCGTCATGCCGGTCATCTTCGATCCGCGCATCGGCTCCAGCCTGCTCGGCCATCTGATCGGCGGCATGGTCGGCCCGGCGATCGCCCGCCGCTCCAGCTTCCTGCTGGACTCGCTGGGCGAAGCTTTGTTCGATTCGGCCATCACCATCATCGACGATCCGTTGCTGCCGCGCGGCATGCGCTCGCGCCCGTTCGATGGCGAAGGGCTGCCGGTGGAGCGGCGCGCGCTGATCGACCGGGGCGTGCTGACCGGCTGGCTGATGGACAGCGCCTCGGCGCGGCAGCTGGGCCTGGAACCCACCGGCCATGCCAGTCGCGGCGGCAGCGGCGCGCCGGGCGCCAGCATCACCAACGTCCATATGGAGGCCGGCACCATATCGCCCGGCGACCTGATGGCGGACGTGAAGCGCGGCCTTTACGTCACCGAACTGATCGGCATGGGCGTGAACGGCGTCACCGGCGACTACAGCCGGGGTGCAGCGGGCTTCCTGATCGAAAATGGCGCGGTCGCCCATGCCGTGTCGGAAATCACCATCGCCAGCAATCTGAAGGACATGTTCCGCGCGCTGACGCCGGCCAGTGACCTCAGCTTCCGCTATGCCATGAACGTGCCGACGCTGCGCGTGGACGGGATGACCGTTGCCGGGGGCTGACCCCGCCCTGCGCGCGATCGTGTCCGCCGTGGCGGATGCGGCCGACCATGCGCTGACCCTCTGGGCCAATGGCGAAACGCGCGTGCGCCAGTGGGAAAAAGTGCCCGGTCATCCGGTGTGCGAAGCCGACCTGTCGGTCGACGCCATGCTGCGCGAACGGCTGTCGGCGATCGATCCGCAGGCCGGCTGGCTGTCGGAGGAGACGGCCGATACCGTGCATCGGCTGGGCGTGCCGCGCGTCTGGGTGGTCGATCCGATCGACGGCACCCGCGATTATCTGCGCGGCCGGCCCGGCTGGGCCGTGTCGGTGGCGCTGGTCGATCAGGGCGCGGTGACGCTGGGCATATTGGCGGCTCCTGCCCGCAACGAATTATGGGTTGCACAGCTGGGCAAGGGCGCGACCCGCAATGGCATTGCGCTCCGTGCCGGGGAACGTGACACCCTGCCGGGTGCACGCGTCCCTGCCGAACAATTGCCCCGCATCGACCGCGATCTGGTGACGGTGGACAAGCCCAACAGCATCGCGCTGCGCATGGCTATGGTCGCTGCTGACGAGGCCGATCTGGTCGCCACGGTCCGCTGGGGCAATGAATGGGATGTCGCGGCCGCCGCGCTGATCGTGCAGGAAGCGGGCGGCACCGTGACCGACGCGCTGGGCGATCCCCTGCTGTTCAACCGCCCTCAGCCGACCGCCTTCGGCCTGCTCTGCGCCGCGCCCGGCATCCACGCCGCTGCTGTAGAGCGCCTCACGCCCCGCGCGCGCGAAATATTGGGCCAGCCGCTGGCATAGGCGGACAACGCGGTGCCCGAAGGCAATAGTCTATTGATTGTGGAAACTGGAGCGGGCGAAGGGATTCGAACCCTCGACCCCAACCTTGGCAAGGTTGTGCTCTACCCCTGAGCTACGCCCGCTCGGGCGGCCGAAAAGTTGCCTTTTCAGCATATGTGGCCAACTGGCAGAAAATCTGGAGCGGGCGAAGGGATTCGAACCCTCGACCCCAACCTTGGCAAGGTTGTGCTCTACCCCTGAGCTACGCCCGCTCTTGGCGGCCGGGAGAGTGTGTCCCTCTCGGCGGGTGGCGGGCAACTAGCAAGGCTTTCCCCAATCGGCAAGGGGCAGAATGGCAGAAAAATGAAATCCTCTTTTCCCGGCGCAGAAAACCAGCCTTTTCTGCGGTTTAGCGTAGAGTGGAAAATGCCCGCGCAGCCGACATTTGGCCACCGTCCGGCGAATCGTCCCGCAAAAGCACCGCTTGGCGCAGGCCGTCCATCTGCTAATCTGCCGCCAACAGCTTCGCGGCGGGATCAATTGGCGCCGCCCTTCGTACTGAACACAAGCCTACAGGCCATATCAGCAGGGAAATGCAACCATGTCGTCCGACCACCTGACGCGCCGCGGCCTGTTGCAGGGCAGCGCCGTCCTCGCCGCCGCCGCGCCCACATTGTCAGCCGCCGCGCCGACGCCCAAGACCAGCGGAGCCAATGCCATGATGCCCGTCGAACTGACCGTCAACGGCCGCGAGGTGCATCTGCAACTCGACCCGCGCACCAGCCTGCTCGATGCGCTGCGCGAACATCTGCACCTGACCGGCACCAAGAAGGGCTGCGACCATGGCCAGTGCGGCGCCTGCACCGTGATCGTGGAGGGGCGGCGCATCAATAGCTGCCTCACGCTGGCGGTGATGCATGATGGCGAGAAGGTGACGACGATCGAGGGGCTGGGCACGCCCGAAAAGCTGCACCCGATGCAGCGGGCCTTCATCGTTCATGACGGCTATCAGTGCGGCTATTGCACGCCGGGCCAGATCTGCTCCGCCGTTTCGGTGCTGGAGGAGATCAAGGCCGGCATCCCCAGCCATGTCACCGACGATCTGGACGATGTGGCGCTGAGCGACATGGAACTGCGCGAGCGGATGAGCGGCAATATCTGCCGCTGCGCCGCCTATCCCAACATCATCGCCGCCATGCGCGACGTAGCGGAGGCAAAGGCATGAGGCCCTTCACCTATGAACGCGCCACCAGCGTCGCAGCAGCAGCCAAGGCGGCGGGATCGGTCCAGGGCGCCCGCTTCATCGCCGGCGGCACCAACCTGCTCGACCTGATGAAGCTTCAGATCGAAACCCCGACCCATCTGATCGACGTCAATCATCTGGGCCTCGACCGGATCGAGAAGACGGAGGAAGGTGGCCTGCGCATCGGCGCGCTGGTGCGCAATACCGATCTTGCCGCCGACAAGGCCGTGCGCCGCGACTATGCGGTGCTCAGCCGCGCCCTGCTGGCCGGCGCATCGGGGCAATTGCGCAACAAGGCGACGACCGGCGGCAACCTGCTGCAACGCACCCGCTGCCCCTATTTCTACGACACGCGCATGCCCTGCAACAAGCGTCAGCCCGGCAGCGGCTGCGGCGCGATGCAGGGGATGAGCCGCAGCCTCGCCATCCTCGGCACCAGCGACGCCTGCCTCGCCCAGCATCCCAGCGACATGGCCGTCGCCATGCGGCTGCTCGACGCGCAGGTCGACACGATGGGCGCGGACGGCGTGGCCCGGTCGATCCCGATCGCCGACTTCCACCTCCTGCCCGGCGACACCCCGCACAGGGAAACCGCGCTGAAGGCCGGTGAGATCATAACCTCGGTCACGCTGCCCAGGCCGATCGGCGGCACCCATGTCTATCGCAAGGTCCGCGACCGTGCTTCTTACGCCTTCGCGCTCGTGTCGGTGGCGGCGGTGTTCGGGAAGGACGGCACCACCCGCTTCGCCTTCGGCGGCATCGGTGCAAAGCCCTGGCGCACACCGGCGGCCGACGCCGCGGGGAAGCAGGGTGCCAAGGCCGTGGCGGAAGCGGCCCTGACCGGCGCCCGCACCACCCATCATAACGACTTCAAGAAGACGCTGGTCGAACGGACGCTCGCGTCCCTCTACCGCCAGCAGGAGGCACGGGCATGAAGTTCGATACGCCGGCTGGCCCCAACCCGATCGATCGTGGCCGGGTGATCGGCATCCCCCATGATCGCATCGACGGCGCGGCCAAGGTCACGGGCAGCGCCCCCTATGCCTATGAACGGCACGACGCCGCCCCCAACGCCGCCTATGGCTGGATCGTCGGATCAGCCATCGCCAAGGGGCGGATCGCCACCATGGACCTGCGCGCCGCCGAAACCGCGCCGGGCGTGCTGGGCATCGTCACTCACGCCAATGCCGGGAAGCTGGGCAAGGGGTCGATGAACACCGCCCCGCTGCTGGGCGGGCCGCAGGTCGACCATTATGAGCAGGCGGTCGCTCTCGTCATCGCCGACACGTTCGAAAATGCGCGCGACGCGGCCAAGCTGGTGCGGATCGACTATGCTGCAGCGGATGGCCGGTTCGATCTGGCGGCCGATCAGGCGCGCGGGGTCAATCCCGGCAAGGATGCCGATACCAAGGCGGGCGACTTCGATGCCGGCTTCGCCAAGGCGGCGGTAAAGATCGACCAGCACTACACCACGCCCGACCACAGCCATGCGATGATGGAGCCGCATGCCACCACCGCCGCCTGGAATGGCGACAGGCTGACGCTGTGGACCTCCAACCAGATGATCGCCTGGGGCGTCGGCGAAGTCGCCAAGACCCTGGGCATCCCCAAGGAGAAGGTCCGCCTCGTCTCCCCCTATATCGGCGGCGGTTTCGGGTCCAAGCTGTTCCTGCGCGCCGACGCGCTGCTTGCCGCGCTGGGCGCGAAGCAGGTCGGCCGACCCGTCAAGGTCGCCATCGCCCGGCACCAGATCCCCAACAACACCACCCACCGTCCCGCCACGATCCAGCGCATCCGCATCGGCGCGGACAAGGACGGGGTGATCGACGCGATCGGGCATGAAGTCTGGTCGGGCGATCTGCCCGGCGGCGGCCCGGAAACGGCGGCGCAGCAGACCCGCCTCCTCTATCGCGGGCCGAACCGGATGACGGCGCATCGGCTGGTGACCCTCGACCTGCCGGAGGGCAACGCCATGCGCGCGCCCGGCGAAGCGGTCGGCCTGCTGGCGCTGGAAATCGCGATGGACGAACTGGCCGAGGCCTGCAACATCGACCCGGTAGAGTTACGTATCCGAAACGATGTGCAATATGATCCCGAAGCCGGCCCGCAGCGCCCCTTTTCCAGCCGCAAGCTGGTGGAATGCCTGCGCGCCGGCGCCGACCATTTCGGCTGGGCCAAACGCAACCCGAAGCCGGGGCAGGTGCGCGACGGCCGCTGGCTGGTCGGCATGGGCGTGGCCGCGGCGTTCCGCAACAATCTGGTGCAGAAATCCGGTGCCCGCATCGGTGTCGATGCAAAAGGTCGCGTCATCGTCGAAACCGACATGACCGATATCGGCACCGGCACCTATACCATCGTGGCGCAGACGGCGGCGGAGATGCTGGGCGTCCCGCTCGATCAGGTGACGGTGCGCCTGGGCGACAGCCGCTTCCCCGTATCGGCAGGTTCGGGCGGGCAATGGGGCGCGAACAGTGCAACCGCCGGCGTCTATGCCGCCGCCATGGCGCTGCGTACGAAGCTGGCGGAACAGGCCGGCTATCCCGCCGATCAGGCTCTGTTCGAGGACGGCCTCGTCAAACTCGCCAATAAATCGCAGACGCTGGCATCGCTCGCCGGCCGCGATGGTCTTTGGGCCGAAGATAGCATGGACTATGGCGATCTCGACAAACGCTATGCGCAGGCGACCTTCGGGGCGCATTTCTGCGAGGTCGGCGTCGATATCGACACCGCCGAAGTGCGCGTCCGCCGCATGGGCGGGGCCTTTGCCGCCGGGCGCATCCTCAACCCCAAATCGGCGCGCAGTCAGGTGATCGGCGCCATGACCATGGGCGTGGGCGCGGCGCTGATGGAAGCGCTGGACGTCGACACCCGCTTCGGCTTCTTCGTCAATCACGACATGGCCGAATATATGGTGCCGGTCCATGCCGACATTCCGCAGCAGGATGTCCTCTTCGTCGACGAACTGGACGACAAGAGTTCACCGATGAAGGCCAAAGGTGTCGGCGAACTCGGCATATGCGGGGCGGGCGCGGCGGTGGCCAACGCCATCTACAACGCCACCGGCCTTCGCTTGAGGGACTATCCACTGACCATCGACAAGCTGTTGAAAGCGCAGGCAGCGTAAGAGGCGCTCGACCCAAGGTATAATGGAGCGCCGCCCGGCCCGCCCCTACCCTCCCCGCCAAAGACGAATGGGGAGAGGACGAGCATGCGGATATGGGCGGCGTTTCTGGCTGGCAGCGCGATAGGGCTGGTCGGCGGAACGGCATGGGCACAGGCGCCCGATGAGGCAGACGGCATCCGCCAGCCGATCATCGTCACCGCACCGGGCGGCGCTGTCGATATCGACGATGCGCTGACCCTGACCGCCGCCGACATCAGCCGCACCGGCAGCCCGGACTTCCTCGGCGCGCTGACCCGCAATTTCGCCGGCGTGACGTTGCAGGACGCACAGAATAATCCCTGGCAACCCAATCTCGTCTATCGCGGCTTCACCGCTTCCCCGTTGCAGGGCCAGTCGCAGGGGATCGCCGTCTATCTGGACGGCGCCCGCTTCAACCAGCCCTTCGGCGACACGGTGCAGTTCGACCTGCTACCCGAAGCCGCGATCCGCAGCGTCGCCCTGCTCGACAAGAGCGCCGTCTATGGCCTCAACGCGCTGGGCGGGGCGCTGACGCTGGAAACGAAGACCGGCGCCAGCGATCCGGGGCTGGAGGCCAGCCTCTCCCACGGCCGTTTCGGCATGACGGAAGCCAGCGTGGCGGGCGGCACCGCATGGGGCGACTGGAGCGCGTTCGGCGCCTTCCAATATACGCATGACGATGGCTGGCGCGACCATTCGCCCTCCACCCTCTATAATGGCTATGCCGACCTCGGCTTCGACACCGCGACGGGTGGCCTGCACCTCAAGGTCGTCGGCGCGAACACCAACCTCACCGGCAATGGCGTGTCCCCGGTCGAACTGCTGGCGGCCGATCGCCGCGCCGTCTTCACCTGGCCCGACAATAGCCGCAGCCGCTATGGCCGGGTCAGCCTCCACCCCTGGGTCGCCCTGTCGGACACCACCCGGATCGAAGGCACGCTCTACGCCCAGAAACTGACGCTGCGCACCGTCAATGGCGACGCCGCCGATATCGAAGGGTGCGAGGATGACGATGATGCCGGCTTCGTCTGTCTCGAAACCGTCGGCGGCGATGACGAGGAGGAAGAACAGGCGGTCCTGACCGACGCCGATGGCAACCCCATTGCCGACACGCTGGGCGGCGAAGGCTATGGCGTGCTCAACCGGGGCCGCACCGCCACGCGGGCGATGGGCGCGCTGGTGCAACTGATCGACAAGCGCACGCTGGGCGCAGGCGAAAATGTCTTCGCCCTGGGCTTCAGCTACGACACCAGCCGCACCCGCTTCGACACCTCCACGGAACTGGGCGCCCTGACCGACGACCGCAGCGTCGATGGGCTGGGGTCGATCATCGTGCAGGACGATAACGCCATCGCGCCCGTCGGCCTTGTCGCCCACACCGATTATTGGGGCGTCTTCGCGCAGGATCGCCTGCCGATCACATCGCGCCTCTCCGCCGAAATCGCCCTGCGCTACAACCATGCCCGCATCGTCATGCAGGACCAGATCGGCACCGCGCTCAACGGCCGCCATCGGTTCGAGCGGCTGAACCCCGGCATCGAATTCGACTATACGCTGTCGGACAGCCTCAGCCTGCGCGCCGGCTATGCGGAAAGCAACCGCGTGCCGACTCCGGCCGAACTCTCCTGCGCCGACGAAAATGCGCCATGCAGCCTCACCAACTTCTTCATCGCCGACCCGCCGTTGAAGCAGGTCGTCGCCAAAAGCTGGGAAGCCGGCGCCAAGGGCAAGGGGCAGGTCGGCGGCTTCGCCCTCGACTGGCTGCTCTCGGCCTATCGCACCGACAATCGCAACGACATTCAATATGTCGCCTCCGAAATTCGTGGTCGCGCCTATTTCCGCAATATCGGCATGACCCGGCGGCAGGGTATCGAAGCCACCCTGCGCGCCAGCCGGGGCGGGTTCACCGCCGGCCTCAGCTACGCCTTCACCCACGCCAGCTATCGCGCGCCGCTCACCCTCTCCAGCCCCGCCAACCCCTCGGCGGACGAGGATGGCCTGATCGCTGTCGCACGCGGCGACCGCCTGCCCGGCATCCCCCGCCACAGCGCCACGCTCAGCCTCGATTATGCGGGTCGTTTTGCAGGCAACAGGGGCTGGACCGTCGGTGGCGATGTGCTGGCCCGCTCCGGCCAATATCTGATCGGCGACGAAGGCAATGATGAGGCGAAGCTGGGCGGCTATGCGGTCGTCAACCTGCGCGCCAGCGTGGACCTGATCAAGGGCGTCAGCCTGTTCGGCGCGCTCAGCAACGCCTTCAACCGGCGCTACGCCACCTTCGGCACCTTCAGCGAAGTGGACGAGATCGAACTGGAAGAAGCCCCCGGCGCCTCCAACCCCCGCGCCTACGGCCCCGGCGCACCCCGTCGCTGGCAGGTCGGCATGAAGGCTCGCTTCTGAAACGCCACAACGTATTGATTGTAAAGGAAAATAGGATGGCATGCGTACAATCCGAACGCATGTCATCCTGAAAACCCTTGTTTAACAATGGCTTGAATTTCAGTAAAACCGAAACACCTGTCCAACTCGCTGTCGCATTTACGGCACATCCACCCGCGGCATCAGCTTCGCTTCCAGCCCCGGATAGAGATGCGACACGCTACGCTGCAATTCGTAGCGCGCCGCCGCCATCCTCGTGAAACGCTCTGGAATCGGCAGTTCGCCGGCCTCTACCATGTCCAGCCCGCCCTGCACCGCCTGCGTCAGCGTCGCCTCCAGCCAGTCGATCCAGTCGTGCGTCTGGTCGATCGCCACCGTCCCGCCCGGATCGAACGACCCATGGCCCGGCACCACCCCCTTGTGCGGCAGCGCCTTCAACTGATCCAGACTGGTGCGCCATTTGCCAAGATCCGCCGTCGGCGTGCTCGGCGCCCGGTCGTGAAAGATCAGGTCGCCACCCAGCAGCAAGCCCGTCTGCGGATCGAGCAGGGCAAGGTCCGCCCCGCTATGCCCGGACAAGCCCAGCAACCGCAGCCGCCGTCCGCCAAAATCCTCTTCCTCCGGCGCGATCACCTTCCCCGGCAGGACCAGATCCGTGCCGCGCATCCAGTCGCCCAGCAGCCGGTACATGCCATCGGCATAGCCCTGCCCCTCCGCCCGCAGCGCGTCGATCGTGCCGGGCAGCGCCGCGACGATGGCCGGGTCAAACGCCGCCAGCCCCATGCCATGATCGGGATGGAGATGGCTGATATAGACCCGCACCACCGGCTTACCCGTCAGTTGCTCCGCCGCCTGCCGCAAGGCGCGGGCATAGCGGATGGACGGCCCACACTCCCACAGCACAGTCCCGGCCGGCGTGGCGATGATCGCGATATTGGCGATCGCACCGCCATTGCCCGCCTCGATCGGTTCGTCCGCCCCGCGCACCAGCCACACACCCTCGCCGATCGGCTCCGGCACGATCGCATAATCCGCAGCCTGCGCCGGCACAGCCGCCAGCACCGCCATGCCACCCAGCACGGACCGCCGCGACAGGATCATCGGCCACCCGGCATGGGTGACTGGCGTGCCACCGACAGCGCCGCCCGATACTCGCGCCCATTGGTATCGCGTGCCTCGACGTGCAGCGCCTCCCCCGCGCCGCCATCGACCATCAGCGTAATCGCCGGATCTTCGGCCACCGCCGCCCATATCTCCATCTCGCCCAACACCCGGTCCCCCGCCTTCACGCTAAGCGCCTCCAGATGATAGGTGGCGATATTGGCGACGAAGCCGGTATCCATCGGATGCCGGAAATTCAGCCTGACCCGGCTGACATGGTTCGGCATCGGCCAGGCCTCGCCCCGAATCTCGCCCAGATGATCGGCCCAGTCGCCCTTCACCCGGCTGACCGGCGGCGCGGAACAGCCCCCGCCCGCCGCATCGACCCAGCCGCCCGACACCAGCCATTCCCCGCTCGCCAGTTGCACCGCGCCCCGCACCGGCGTCCGCTGATCCAGCTTGATCCGGGTCGCGACATAGGCGGCGGCGTGGGTGGGGCGATAATCGATCGCGATCGGTATGGGATTGAGGTCGACCAGCAGCACCATGCGGGTGACGCCGGGAATGGCGCGGGCGTCGATCGCGACCGGAAAGGCGCGCTGATTCTCCGCAATCATCGGAAAATCCACCTTCACGCGCGGATCGAACCGCACCGGATCATCGCCAAACAGGGTGCGGGCATGGGCCTGCCACATCGGCGACCCCAGCGGATCAGCGGGCGCTGTCGCCCCGGCATCGGCCGCGACCGACACCAGGGCGATCGCGACCCAAAGGCTTGCCTGCCTTTGCATTATCCTTCTCCCTTATGGTGGGGTCTATTCTCCTGCGTCGCAGGTTACCATTGGCCGTTGGTCGTATCGGGAGAGAGACATGCGCCCTGCCCCTATCAGCGTCCTGATGACCGCCTTGCTGTTGCCCGCGCCCGCGCCGGCACAGGACGCGCTGTTCAATGCAGAGGGCTATCGCATCGCCCATTATCGCGCACCCGTGCACCACGCCCCGCCCGGCGTCGGCCGCATCGCCCCTCAGGCCGCCGCCCAGCTTCTACCCGGACGCGATGCCCTCTTCATCGACGTGCTGCCGGCAGAGGGCGGCCACAGGGAAACAGACGGCCGGTGGCGGCTCGCGACGCCACATGAGTCCATTCCCGGCGCCCACTGGTTCCCCGAAGCGGGGCGGGGTGAACTGGCCCCCGGCATCGGCGACTGGTTCATGCAGGGCCTCGCCCGGCTGACGCATGGGCGGCGCGACCGGATGCTGATCCTTTTTTGCCGGTCGGATTGCTGGATGGGCTGGAACGCGGCCAAAAGGCTGCGATCACAGGGCTATGCCAATATCTGGTGGCTGGCCGAAGGGGTCGAAGGCTGGACCGACCTGAAAAGGCCGCTTGCCCGCGCAGTGCCAGACGGCGGGACCATCCCATAGGACCAAAGGTCAATTGTGCGCAGCCCCCCTGCGGCCGCACTCTCTCCCCAATCCGGCAGACCAAGCCGTTCGATTCCATGGAGAGTGATTTGACTGACCTGCGCATTCCGGCCTGCCTGCTGACCGCTGCCGCCCTCGCTGTTTCGCTGCCGGCCTCGGCCAAAGACATCGTCGTCCAGATGAAAAATCAGGGCACCGATGGCGCCATGGTGTTCGAGCCGAGCTACGTGAAGGCCGCACCCGGCGACACGATCCGCTTCAAGCCGACCGACGCCAGCCACAATGCCGAAACCATGGCCAATATGCTGCCCGCCGGCGCCACGCCGATGAAGGGGGGCATGAACAAGGAAGCCGTGCTGACCGTCAGCAAGCCGGGCCTCTATGGGGTCAAGTGCATGCCGCATTATTCGATGGGCATGGTCGCGCTGGTACAGGTGGGCAAGGTGACGCCGGCCGACATCGCCGCCGCCAAGGCCGTCAAGCTGCCGCCCTTCGCCGCCAAGCGCATGACCGCCGCGCTGGCCAAGGTGAAGTAAGCGCCTCCTCTTTCATTCAGACGCATAGCATTCGGGAGTAGAAGCATGTTGCAGCAGGCAATGGAGCGTTTCGCGGGAAAGACGCTGATCCGCGATCAATATGACAATTATATCGGCGGCGAATGGGTCGCGCCGGTGCAGGGCGGTTATTTCGACAATGTCTCGCCCGTGACCGGTCAGGTCGTCGGCAAGATCGCGCGCGGTACTGCCGGCGACATCGAACTGGCGCTGGACGCCGCGCACAAGGCGAAGGATAGCTGGGGCAAGACCTCGTCCACCGATCGCGCCAATATTCTGCTCAAGATCGCCGACCGGATGGAGGCCAATCTGGACCTCATCGCGATGGCCGAGACGATCGACAACGGCAAGCCGATCCGCGAGACGACCCATGCCGACATCCCGCTCGCCATCGACCATTTCCGCTATTTCGCGGGCTGCGTCCGCGCGCAGGAAGGATCGATCAGCGAGATCGACCATGACACGATCGCCTATCATTTCCACGAGCCGCTGGGCGTGGTCGGCCAGATCATCCCGTGGAATTTCCCGATCCTGATGGCCGTGTGGAAACTCGCCCCGGCGCTGGCCGCGGGCAACTGCATCGTATTGAAGCCCGCCGAGCAGACGCCGATGTCGATCCTCGTCCTGCTCGAAGTGATCGGCGACTTGCTGCCGCCCGGCGTGCTGAACGTCGTCAACGGCTTCGGCGTCGAAGCGGGTAAGCCGCTCGCCAGCAACAAGCGGATCAGCAAAATCGCCTTCACCGGCGAAACCACCACCGGCCGCCTGATCATGCAGTACGCCTCGGAAAATCTGATCCCGGTCACGCTGGAACTGGGCGGCAAATCGCCCAACATCTTCTTCGAAGACGTGATGGACGCGGACGATGATTATTTCGACAAATGCCTGGAAGGCTTTGCGATGTTCGCCCTCAATCAGGGCGAAGTCTGCACCTGCCCCAGCCGCGCGCTGATCCAGGAATCCATCTACGAAAAATTCATCGAACGCGCCATCGCACGGGTCAAGGCGATCAAGCAGGGCAGCCCGCTCGACCCCGGCACCATGATCGGCGCGCAGGCGTCGAACGACCAGTTGGAGAAGATCCTCTCCTATATCGAGATCGGCCTGAATGAAGGCGCAGAGTTGCTGACCGGCGGCGAACGCGCCTCCCTCGATGGCGAATTGAGCGACGGCTATTATGTGACCCCGACCGTGCTGAAGGGCCACAACAAGATGCGCATCTTCCAGGAGGAGATTTTCGGCCCCGTACTGGCCGTCACCACCTTCAAGGACGAAGCCGAAGCGCTCGCCATCGCCAACGACACGCTCTACGGGCTGGGCGCGGGCGTATGGACCCGCGACGGGACGCGCGCCTATCGCATGGGCCGGGGCATCCAGGCCGGCCGCGTATGGACCAACTGCTATCACGCCTATCCCGCCCATGCGGCGTTCGGCGGTTACAAGCAGTCGGGTATCGGCCGTGAAAACCACAAGATGATGCTGGACCATTATCAGCAGACCAAGAATCTGCTGGTCAGCTACAGCCCCAAGGCATTGGGCTTCTTCTAAAGCGGGGAACGGTTCGTCAGAAGGCGTTCTCCCTCTCCAACACGCCTTCGACGGCGGCGGGCACCCTTTCCCCGGTGTCCGCCGCACCGTTGTTTTCAAGGAACCAGAGGTCGGACATGACGGCACTGCCACCACGGATACTGGCAACAGCGGACGCCGAGGCGCTGATGCAGAGGCTGACGGCCATGCACGGCTCGCTGATGTTTCACCAGTCGGGCGGCTGCTGCGACGGCTCCGCACCGATGTGCTTCCCGCGCGGCGAGTTCAAGGTTGGCGCGCAGGATGTGCTGCTCGGCCATGTCGCGGGGGACATCCCGGTCTGGATCGGCGCAGCGCAGTTCGAATATTGGCGCCATACCCAGGTGACGATTGATGTCGTTCCGGGACGCGGTGCGGGCATGTCGCTGGAAAGCCCCGAAGGGGTGCGTTTCATCGTCCGGTCCCGCATATTCGACGATGACGAAAATGCCCGGCTGGAAGCGGCCGGCGACCCACCGCATGGCGATGATTTCCCCGGATGACAATCTGATGCGGGACAGTGCATAACCTTGAAAAACAAGGGCCGGTTGCAGGAGAGGGACATGACCATATTGGCGTCGGAGATCGGCTTCGCATCAAGCCACTCGCACGATCCGGCCATCGCGATGGCGGAGGTCGCGCGGCAGCTGGGCGATGCGCCGCTGGCGGGCATGCTGCTCTTCTGCTCCCACCGCTTCGATCGCGATGCCCTGGCCCGCGCCGTCAATCGCCACAGCGAGCAGGTCGTCGCCATCGGCTGCACCAGTTCGGGCGAACTGACCGAAGCCGGCTATGACGAGGACAGCCTGAGCGTCATCGGCTTTCCGGCCGACGCCTTTCACCTGACATCCCATATTTTCGACGATATCGACGCGTTCGATCCCGTCGCCGCGAGGGAGGAAATCCGCGCGCTCGCCGCCATCGCCGATCGTGACAGCCGCCATCTGGGGGGCAAGGTCAACCATGTCGCGCTTTTCCTGGTCGATGGCCTGTCGCATCGCGAGGAATTGCTGACCATGACGATGCAGGATGCGCTGGGCGACATTCCGCTGATCGGCGGATCGTCCGGCGATGGCCTCGCCTTTCGCGAAACCGCCATCTTCGAGGGCGGCCGTTTTCACAAGCGCGCCGCCGTGATCGCCATCCTGTCCACCCCCCGCCCGATCCATGTGTTCAAGGCGCAGCATTATCGCCCCGGCGCCGCCAAGATGGTGGTGACCGGCGCGATCCCGCAGGACCGGATCGTCACCGAAATCAATGCCGAACCGGCGGCGGAGGAATATCTGCGGCTGGCGGGCCATGCCGGCGAAGAGCTGGGGCTGGCCTTCTACGCCGCACACCCGCCGATGGTGCGTGCCGGCGGCGACTATCATGTCCGCTCGATCCAGAGCGCCAATGCGGACGGTAGCCTGACCTTCTATTGCGCGATCGACGAAGGGATCGTGCTGACGGTGGGCGAACCGATAGACCGCATCGCCGGCATGGAATCCATGTTCGCCGATATCGGCGCCCATGTCGGACAGGTCGACCGCATCATCGCCTTCGACTGCGTACTCAATCGCATCGATGCGGAGCAACGCCAGATCGGCCGCGCCGTGTCCGAACTGTACGGCCGGCATCGTGTGATCGGCTTCAATACCTATGGCGAGCAATATCATGCGCTGCACGTCAACCAGACGTTCAGCGGGCTGGCGATCGGGCGATGAAGGCCATCGAAGGCCCCAGCGAACTGGACAATTTGCGGGAAGAAAACCGCAAATTGCGCAAAATCAATGCGGCGCTGATCGACCGGGTCGAACGGTCGAGCGACATGGCCGGCAATGCCTTTTCGATGTTCGAGACAGCGATCACGCTGGAAGCCATGGTGCGTGACCGGACCATGGAGTTGGAGGACGCGCTGGGCCGGCTGGCGACCGCCAATGCCGACTTGGCGCAGGCCCATGCCACCGCTCATGCCGCACAGGGGCGGCTGCGCGATGCGATCGATTCGATCAACGAAGGCTTCGTCCTGTTCGATGCGGAGGATCGGCTGGTCCTCTATAATGACGCCTATCTGGGCTTCTGGCCGGAAATCGCCGACCATGTGCGCGAGGGACTGGCGTTCGAGGATGTCGCGCGCCTCGCCGCCGCTTATCACCAGCCTTTGGGATCGGTGGTGGCTCCCGACCGCTGGGTATCCGACCGACTGGCCCGTCACAGCGTCGCCGATGGTGGCCATGTGCAGGCCTTGGCGGACGGGCGCTGGGTGCAGATCAACGAGCTGCGTACCAGCGAGGGCGGGATCGTCGGCATCTATACCGACATTACCGAAGTGAAGGCGGAAGATGCCCGCAATCGCGCGCTGGAACTGGCCGAACGCAATCTGGTGCTGCAATCGACACTGGATAATCTGTCCGAAGGCGTGTGCCTGTTCGACGCACAGGGCCGCATCGCCGCCTGGAACGAAGCCTTGCAGCATCTGCTGGGCCTGCCCGACGACTGGATGCAGGACGGGGCGAGCCATGCCGCGCTGCGCGACTGGTGCCGCGACTATATGGGCATGGCCGATCAGGGCTGTCTCGACTGGCGCGGCGATCAACCGGGCGAACCGGCCCATGCGCTGGTGTCGGCCGGCGACCGCCATTTCGAACTGCGCAGTACTGCGCTGGACCGTGGCGGGCAGGTGATCGGCTTTACCGATGTCACCGACATGCTGCGCGCGCAGGCCGGCTTGCAGGAAACCGCCGAGACGCTGGAGCGGCGCGTCGCCGATCGCACCGCCGAACTGCGCGCAGAAGTCGCCGAACGGCGGGAGATCGAGGGGCAGTTACGCGACGCGAAGACAGCCGCGGAAAAGGCGAACCTGTCCAAGACCAGCTTCCTCGCGGCGGCCAGCCACGATCTGTTGCAACCGCTCAATGCCGCACGGCTGTTCGTTGCGGCGCTGGGCGACCGACGGCTGGCCCTCCCGACCCGCGCGCTGGTCAACCAGACATCGACCGCGCTCGATTCAGTCGAGGATCTGCTGGAAGCGCTGCTGGAAATCAGCCGGCTCGATGCCGGGGCGATCCAGCCGGAACTAAGCGACTTCCGGCTCGATACGCTGCTCGGCACCTTGCGCGTCGAATTTGCGCCTGTAGCACGGGCGGGGGGGCTGGCCCTGGATATGACGAGCGAACCGCTATGGGTCCGGTCGGACATCCGTCTGGTCCGCCGCATCCTCCAGAATTTCCTGTCCAACGCCCTGCGCTATACCCAGCAGGGATCGGTCCGCGTCGCCTGTGTTGTGGATGCCGGGACAATCCGCGTCAGCGTCACCGACACCGGCAGCGGCATCCCCGCCGACAAGCAGGCACTGGTGTTCGACGAATTTCGTCGGTTCGACACCCGCACCAGTGGCAAGGGGTTGGGCCTCGCCATCGTCAAGCGGGCGAGCGACATGCTGGGCCACAGAGTCACGCTGGAATCCGCGCCGGGACGCGGATCGACCTTCGCGATCGAACTGCCGGTGGGCGAGCCAGTGGCCGATCCGGACAGCGGCCCGGCCAGCGTCGGGCGCGACCGCAGCATGCGCGGGCTCAATGTGCTGGTGATCGACAATGAGCGGGCGATCCAGACTGGGATGCGCACATTGCTGGGCGGCTGGGGCTGTACCGTACTCACGGCAGGCGGCTTTACTGAAGCGACCGGGCTGTTCGCAGCAGGCGAAACGCCGGACATCATCCTGATCGACTATCATCTGAACGATGGCGAGACAGGCGATGCGGCACTCGACCGGCTGCGGGCGCATTTCGCACACCCGGTGCCCGCCGTGATGATTTCCGCCGATCGGGGCAAGGAATTGAAGGCGCGACTGGACGCCGACGGCATCCCGCTGCTCAACAAGCCGGTCAAGCCTGCGCAACTGCGCGCATTGTTGCGAACCATGCTGAAATAGCGCCTATCGACCGCCCCGACGCTGGACCTGCATCGCGCACGCGCTACTAGGGACGGATATAGGTGGAAGCGGGGGCCGCATGCATCCGATGCAATTGTTCGAACTGGTGATCGCCATGCTGCTGGCGATCATCGTGCTGCACTATGCGGCGCACAAGATGCGCCTGCCGCCCGCCGTCGCGCTGCTGACCGGCGGCGTGCTCTTCGCTTTCGTGCCGGGCCTGCCAGTCCTCTCGCTCGATCCCGAGCTGGTGCTGGTGATCTTCCTGCCACCATTGTTGATGGACGGCGCCTGGTTCATCGCGCTCCGGCACCTCCATCGCCATATGCTGGGCATCATCGCACTGGCGGTTGGCGCGGTCGTCTTCACCACGGCGATCATCGCGCTGGTTACGCATATGCTGGTGCCGAGTTTGCCCTGGGCCGCCTGCGCCGCGCTGGGCGCGATCGTCTCGCCGCCGGATGCTGTGTCGGCGCGCGCAGTGTTGCAGCATGTCCGCCTGCCCCGTCGCCTCTCCATTCTGCTGGAGGGCGAAAGCCTGTTCAACGATGCCAGCGGCCTCGTCCTCTTCCGCTTTGCCATCGCCGCCGGCGTTACCGGCGCCTTCAGCCTGGTTGAGGCGGTGGAGAGCTTCCTGCTGCTGGCAATCGGTGGCGCGGCGATCGGGGCAGCGGTTGGCGTCGCCTGGGTCCGGCTGACGCCGCGCCTGGACGACAAATATCTGATGATCGCTTCGTCCCTGCTGGCGCCCTGGGCCTCCTACCTGCTGGCGGAAACGATGCATGTGTCCGGCGTGATCGCCACCGTGACCACCGGCCTCATCTGCGGCTGGTACCAGCATGTCGTCTTCTCCGCGACGGTGCGAATGAACGGCACGGCCTTCTGGGCGGTGATGATCTTCCTGATGGAGGCCTTCGTCTTCCTGCTGATCGGTTCCTCGCTGCGCGGCGTGATCGACCGGGTCGGCGGCTTCGAACTGGTGCTGGCTCAGATGACCGGACCCGTGCTGGCAATCCTGCTGGCGCTGACTCTGGCGCGCTTTGCCTGGGTGTTCGGATCCGATGGCATCATCCGCCTGCTACGGGCCATGGGCGTGCGCCGCTATACGCCGATCGGTGCGCGATCCGCCGTGGTGCTCGGCTGGGCCGGCATGCGCGGCGTGGTGACGCTGGCGGTGGCGCTCAGCGTGCCGGAGGGTTTCCCCGGTCGCGACTTCATCCTGGTCGCATCCTTCGCCGTCATCATCGGCACGGTGCTGATTCAGGGAACGACGCTGGGCGCCGTGATCCGTCTGATGCGGCTGGAGGAGCCGGCCAGCGACCGCGCCCGCCTCAGCATGAGCGAGGCGGAAGCCGCCATGGCGCAGGCGCAACTGCGCGTGGTAGAGGTTCATGCCCATGATGCGGACGGTGTGCTGCTGCATCCACGCCTGCTGGAACGCTATCAGCGCCATGCGACGCTATCGGCCAGCTATGCCGGGCAGGAAGAAGAACATGCGCATATTCTGCACGCCCATTTCGATCTGGTGCTGAAGGCCGTCGCGGCCGGCCGGATCGAATTGCTGCGCTTGCACCGGATCGGCGATATCGACGAGCATGTGTTGCAGGAACTGGAGCGCGACCTCGATCTGGAAGAGATGAGCGCATTGGCGGCCAAGGCCTGAAACGACGAAGCGCCGCCTGGCGGGAGGCAGGCGGCGCAGGAAACAGGCCATCAAACGCTATCAGTCGGCGCCGAAATGCACCCGGTTCGCCTTGATGACTGCCTGCGTACGACTGAGCACGCCCAGCTTCTGGAGGATGGCCGAGACATGCGCCTTGATCGTGGTCATCGACACGCCAAGGTCATGGGCGATCTGCTTGTTGAGCCGACCGTTGACCAGATGGCCCAGCACCGTCTTCTGCTGCGGGGTCAGGCTGTCGATCCGGCGGGCGATGTCGTCTTCCTCGGCTGACGGAGCCGCGCCTTCGCCCATGGTTTCGGGCAGGTAGATTTCGCCCGACACGACGCGATGCAACGCCTCTACGATAGCGCTGCGCTTCAACGATTTGGGGATGAAGCCCGCCGCACCGGCGGCCAGCGCCTCCTGCACGATGGCCCGATCGAAGGCGCCGGACACCATCACCACCGGCAGGATCGGAAAACGATCGCGCAGCAGCTTCAAGCCATCCAACCGGCGAACGTCGGGAATATTGAGGTCGAGCAGGATCAGATCGAAATTATCCTGCTTTTCCAGCGTGGCGACAGCCTCATCCAGACCGGCCGCCTCGAAAATCTCGATATTGTCGAAACTGATCGCGATCACGCTGCGCAATCCATCCCGCACCAGCGGATGATCATCGATGATCAGCACCCGCTCCATGATCGCGTCCCCGCCCATATAATGCCCCATATCCTGCCCCTGCACATGATGATCGGACAAGTCATGGGACGTAGCAAGCCGCATTGCGCCGGGCGGGATGGCCGGAGCGGATTGCGCATAATGTCCACGTCCCATGACGATCATTGTCCTGATCCCTTATTTCGGCAGCTTGAACACCCAGAGGGCGCCGCCCTGATTGATATCCTTAAACGACTTGGCGACTTCGCCGCCCCACAGCGGCACCGCGCCGCCCCAGCCGGACATCACCGCCACATATTGTTCGCCATCCTGCTCCCAGGTGACGGGCGATCCGACCACGCCAGAGCCGGTTTGGAACTTCCACAATTCCTGTCCGGTCTTGGCATCGAAGGCCTTGAGATAACCTTCGGGCGTACCGGTGAAGACGAGGTTGCCGCCAGTGGTTAGAACGCCACCCCACAAAGGCGCCTTGTTCTTATATTCCCACACGATCTTGCCGGTCTTGGGGTCCATCGCCCGCAGCGCGCCGATATGATCCTCTGCGATCGACTTGATGGTGAAGCCCGCGCCCAGATAGGCCGCGCCCTTCTTGTAGGCGATCGGTTCGTTCCAGATGTCCATACCCCAGTCGTTCGACGGGATGTAGAACAGGCCGGTATCCTGGCTGTAGGCCATCGGCATCCAGTTCTTGCCGCCCAGGAACGAGGGCGAGGCGAAGACCGGCTTGCCCTTGCCCTCACCCGGTGCCGGCGGACGGCCTTCGGGAATATAGTTGGGCTTGCCATTCTTGTTGAAGCCATTGGCCCAGGTCGTCTGCATCACGAACTTGTTGGCGCTGATGAACTTGCCGTTGGTACGGTCGAGAACGAAGAAATAGCCGTTGCGGTCGGCCTTCGCGCCCAGTTTCATCGGCTTGCCGTTGATCGTGGCGTCGAAGGGGATGAATTCATTCACCCCGTCGAAGTCCCAGCCGTCATGCGGCGTCGTCTGGAAATGCCATTTGATGACGCCGGTGTCCGGGTCGATCGCCAGCGTGGAGGCGGTGTAGAGATTGTCGCCGGGGCGCAGATGGCTGTTCCACGGCGCAGGGTTGCCGGTGCCGAAGAAGAGCAGGTTGGTTTCCGGGTCATAGGTGCCGCCGAGCCAGGTCGCGCCGCCGCCGCTCTTCCACAGGTCGCCGGTCCAGGTTGCATTGAGCTTGCCGGTGATGCCGTTATCCTTGCCCTTCAGCGTGCCCATATGGCCTTCGATCACGGGGCGGTGCCAGATCAGTTCGCCGGTATTGACGTCACGCGCTTCGACCGCGCCGACAACGCCGAATTCGCCGCCCGAATTGCCGGTGATGACCATGCCCTTGACGATCAGGGGCGCGGCGGTGGCGCTATAGCCTTCCTTATAATCAGCGATCTGCTTGTTCCAGATCACCTTGCCGGTGTTGCGGTTGAGCGCCACAAGGCGCGCGTCCAGCGTCGCAAAGATGATCTTGTCACCATAGATGGCAGCACCGCGATTGACGACGTCGCAGCAGGGCATGATGCCGTCGGGCAGACGGGCATCATATTGCCACTTTTCCTCACCAGTGCGGGCATCGAAGGCGAAGACGCGCGAATAGCTGCCCGTCACATAGATGGTGCCGTCATAGACGATCGGCTGGGCTTCCTGACCGCGCTGCTTCTCGCCACCCAGCGAAGCGGCGAAGGCCGGCACCAGCTTCGACACATTGCTGCTGTCGATCGCCTTCAGCGAACTGAAGCGATGCGCCTGCGGCCCCATGCCATAGGTCAGAACGTCGCCGGTCGATGCCGCATCGTTCATCAAATCCGCATCCGTTGGCCCATTGGCCAGCAGCGGCGCCGCAGCGACCGCCAGCGACAGTGCGGCAACGCCCGACAGCGCCCGCATCATCGGTCCTTTCATAACCATCCTCCCTATTGAACGGGCGCTCTACGCCCGTTTACGTGCAAACTATGCCACCCCGACAAAGCGGCAATTGGACCTTCGGTCGCCTATCAACCCGCCGCGTTCGCCGGCGTCCAGGTGACGCCATAGCGCGCGAACAGCGCCTTCATCTCGCCACTGGCGGCCATGGCCGTAATGATTTCCTCCACCGCATCGCCCAGCGTGCGGCTGTTTTCCTTGACCGCCATGCCGATATCCCAGCCGGGCGATGCGAACGCAGGCAGCGGTCCCTTGCGCAGCGCCAGAGCCCTGCCCCCTGCCCGATGCGTGCCTTCCTCAATTTGGGCACGACTGGCGAGAACCGCATCGGCCTGCCCCGCCATGGTCGCAGCGACGGCCTCCGATCCTGTCGGATAATGGGTCACATCCTTGGCCAGCACGCCGCCGAAGCTGCCGATCAGGTAGAAGTCGGGAATGGAGTCCAGCTCCACCGCCAGCTTGCGGCCCTTCCATTCGGTCGGCATCGCTTCCACTGCCATGCCGCCGCCACCGGCCAGTCCGAAGCTTTCGCGATAATAAGGCGCAATGATCGCCACCTGGTCGTTGCGCGAGGCGAAGACCCGGTCGAAGGGCACATGCAACATGATGTCGCCGGGCGTGAAGCCCAGCAGCCCACCCTTCCACACGCCATTGCGCAGATCATCGTCGGCACTCTCGTCCGCCACCAACTGGGCTATATCCGCGCGCACGCCCAGCTTGGTTGCTATCGCCAGCGCCAGATCGACGTCCAGCCCGACCAATTTGCTGCCCTCTTCCCAGGACCAGGGCCGGTTATTCTGATAGACGACCACCCGGATGGTGCCGAGCGCCTTGACCTTGGCAAGTGGGGCAGCGCTAAGGTCACCGGGTATCAGCCCAAGCGCCAGCGCCGCCCCCGCCCCGCCGATCAGCCCCCGCCGCGAGAGCATGCCGATCAGCCTTCGTGCTTGGTTTCGAGCCAGGCGCGGATCGCCCAGCCGGCCTTCTGGCCCAACACGTCGCCGAAGGGCGGCATATAGACCTTGCCATCATGGCTGGAGCCGTGGCGGAAACGTTCGGCAAACCACTGGTCGCCCGACTCGCCCGACTCCAGATAGCGCAGGTCCGGCGCAATACCGCCGCTTTCCGCGTCCAGACCATGGCAGCGCGCGCAATTCTGGCCGTAAGCGGACTGGCCGATCTCGATCGCCTTGGCATTACCACTATAGGGATTCTTATCCAGCCAAGCCTCGCCGATATCCGGCAATGCGGACGTATCCACCGCCTGCGGCGTCACGTCACCATGCGCCATCAAAGATGTGGTTGCGGTCATGCCCAGCATCGCCATGGCACCCAGCAACGCGACCCTACCCAAATTCATCATTATATCCTCACCCGGTCGGTTTTCCCCTGATGACTCCGAGTGTAGGCAAGGGCGAGCCGCGCCCCCATTGGCCATTGGTACAATCCCGTAATTGACACCCTCTGGATAGATCATTGGAACGAGATAAGGGACGGAGAGGACGGGACGATATGAAGCGCATCTTGATGGCCGGGTTGATGCTGCTGCCCGCTGCGGCGCAGGCCGAAACCCTCTACGTCTCCAATGAGCGTGGCGACAGCGTCAGCGTGATCGACGCGACAGCGGGCGCAGTGACGGCAACATGGAAGGTCGGCGGCCGCCCGCGCGGCATCGCAGTGTCGAAGGATGGCCGTTTCATCTATCTCTGCGCCAGCCTCGACCATGCGGTGCAGGTGATCGAACGGGCGACCGGCAAGGTCGTCGCCGAACTCCCCTCCGGGCAAGACCCCGAGCAATTCTTCCTGTCGCGCGACGGCAAGACCTTGTTCGTCGCCAATGAAGATGATGCCGCACTGACCGCGATCGACCTCGCCACCCGTACCGTCGCCTTCCAGGTCGATGTCGGCGGCGAACCGGAAGGCGTGGCGCAAAGCCCTGACAGCCAGTGGGTCGTGGTCACGTCCGAAGAGGATAATGTCGTCAACTGGATCGACCTGAGCACGAAGACGATGGTGGCTGAAACGCCGGTCGACCTGCGGCCGCGCCATGTCGAATTTACCGGCAACGGCAAGCAGCTCTGGGTCGCCGCGGAAGTCGGCGGCACGGTACAGATCGTCGACACAGCCACCCGGCAGGTGAGCGAGACGCTGCATTTCGCCATTCCCGGCATCCCCGAGCATCGCATCCTGCCCTGCGGCATCCGCTTCACGCCCGACGGCAGGACAGCGGTGATCGCGCTGGGCCGGGCCGATCATGTCGCCATCGTCGATGTCTCGACGCGCAAGGTGCGGGCCTATGTGCCAGTCGGCAAGCGCGTCTGGCATGTCGCCATCAGCGCCGATGGCGCCCATGCCTATGCCGCCAATGGCCTTTCGGACAATGTCTCCGTGATCGACCTGGCCAAGGCGGCCGTGACCGGCACGATCGCGGTTGGCGCCGCACCGTGGGGCATCGTCGCCGCGCCGTGATTCGTCTCCTGTCCGAAGGGACGAGAACCTAAGTCCAATTTCTCCCCTCCCCCTTCCGCCGCACTCTCCACCCCAGCCGGAGACAAGCCGGCGTGAAGACAGGGAGGATAATATGAAGGGGACGTTGCGCCTGATGAGCGCGGCTGGAGCATTGATGCTCGCCGCCACCGCAGCACCGGCCATGGCCGGAACCACCGCAGACCTGCTGAAGCGGCTGCATGAAAAGGGCATCCTAACCGACGACGAATATCAGGAACTGGCGAAGGGGCAGAGTGGCGAGGCCACGCAGACGGCCGCCGCCCCTGCCCCGGCAGTGACGCCGGATGCGTCGGGCGGTGCGGGCTATGTGCGCATGACCGACAGCGGCGTGGGCCTCCAGATCGGCGATGTGACGCTGAAATTCTCCGGATCGGTCAATGGCTTCTATGTCCATGACAATGGCGATACGCCCAGTGCCACGACGACGGTGACGGGCGGGGTCGCCACCGTGGGCGGCAACAGCTCAGCCATCCGCAACGGCCTGCTGCCCGGCTTCCTGAAGGTGGAAGCCTCGACCAGTCTGGACGGATGGGACGTCGGCGCGCATTTCGGCATGTATCCGGGCATCAACTCGGTCAGCTATGTCGGCGGTGGCGCCAATAGCGGCGGCAATCCCCGCGCGCTCCAGACCGCCGGCATCGACTTTCGTCAGACATACCTGACCTTTGGTCGTGCCGGCTTCGGCGAGGTGAAGATCGGCCGCGATATTGGCTTGTTCCAGTCGGAATCGATCCTGAACGACATCACCCTGCTATCGTCAGGCACACCTGCGGGCAATGTCGCGCCATCCAATACGACGCTGGGCCGCATCGGCACCGGCTACATCTACACCGATTTCCAGCCGCAGATCACCTATACCACGCCCAGCTTTGGCGGCTTCACCGCCAGCGTCGGCATTTTCGAGCCGCTGTCCTCGCTCACCGGTCCGGCGGAATCGAACAAGCAGCCCGGCTTCCAGGCCAAGTTCGTTTATGATGGCAAATTTGGTGACGTCGGCACGCGGCTTTGGGTTTCCGGCCTGTCGCAAAAGCATAATGTCATCGCCGGGCCGGACTATACCGGCTGGGGCTGGGACGCCGGTGCCAAGGTCACATTCGGTCCGGTCACGCTGGTCGGCACCTATTATGACGCATCGGGCCTGGGTACGACCGCCCTCAACCTGTTCGACACCGATAGCCTGGGCAACAAACGCGACAGCCATGGCTTCTACCTTCAGGGTCTCACGACCTTCGGCAAATTCTCGGTCGGCGGGAGTTATGGCGAGAGCAATCTCGACTATGCCAACACGGCCGATGCGCTGGCCAATCCCACGCTGGTTGACAAGAACAGCAGTTGGGTCGGACAGGTCCGCTATGGCCTGAACAGTTGGGTGACGCTGCTGGGCGAATATATCAACACCCGGTCGAAAGCGCACAACGGCAACAAGGCGACGTCGGACGCCATTGCGGCGGGCGCCATTCTCTTCTTCTGACCGAAGGAACAATGTCACGGGGCGGGGGCTGCATCCTAATAGGGTGCGGCCCCTTTCCATTTGCAAAAGGCATGGAAAATAAGGACAGGGGCGTCGAGGGGATCGCCATGAAACATATCCTATTGCCCGCCATCCTGCTAACCGTTCCGACCGCCGCCCTCGCGCAGGCGCCCGACGAAGCCGTCGCGGATTCATCCACCATCATCGTCACGGGCGAAGGGCTGGCCCTGCCGCCGGGAACGCCGGCCTATGGGTCAGTGGTGATCGACCGCCAGCGGCTGCTCGACAGTGCATCGGGCCGGATCGAAAGCGTGCTGGGCGACGTGGCCGGGTTCCAGCAATTCCGCAGGTCCGACAGCCGATCGTCCAACCCGTCGAATCAGGGCGCAACATTGCGGGCGCTCGGCGGCAATGCGTCGAGCCGAACCCTGATGCTGCTGGACGGCGTACCGGTCGCCGATCCCTTTTTCGGCTATATTCCCTTCAGCGCGCTGGCCCCGGAACGCCTGTCGGTGGTCCGGGTGACGCGCGGCGGCGGTATCGGCGCCTTTGGCGCAGGCGCGGTGGCCGGCACGATCGAAATGGCCAGCGCCACGCGCGACCAGTTGTCGGATTTCTCCGCCAGCGCATTCTACGGCAGTCGTGACTCGACCGAGTTGTCGGCCGGACTGACGCAGGATCTGGGTGGCGGCTATGTTTCACTGTCGGGCCGCTGGGACCGGGGCGACGGTTTCCAGACCACGCCAAGGGATCAGCGCGTCGCGGCCACAGTGCCGGCCGCCTATGATGGCTGGTCGACCAATTTGCGAGCGGTGGCGCCCCTTTCCGCCACGTCGGAGCTGCAATTCCGCGCGACCCTGTTCGAGGATCACCGCACGCTGCGTTTCAAGGGCGCGGACAGCATGAGCCAGGGGCAGGACGCCAGCATCCGCTATATCAATCGCGGGTCGTGGCAGGTGGATGCGCTGGCCTATATCCAAGCGCGCAACTTCTCCAACATCGTCATGTCCTCCTCCACTTTCCGCAAGTCGCTGGACCAGCGTAACACGCCCTCCACCGGGATCGGCGGCAAGATCGAGATACGGCCGCCCGTGGGTGGCGCGCATATGCTGCGGCTGGGCGTCGACACGCGCTTTGCCACCGGCGACATGTATGAGGATGCCTATAACGCCAATGTCGCCGCCAATCCGCGCACCTTCCTGCGCCATGCTGGTGGGGATCAGTGGACGGCCGGGTTCTTCGTCGAAGATGACTGGACGCTCGGGCGTCTGGTGCTGACGGGCGGCGGACGGGCCGATCGCTGGTCGATCAACAACGGCTTCTACCATCAGGTGAGCGCCACAACCGGCGCGACCACGGGCAGCGACTATGCCGATCGATCGGACTGGGAATTTTCTGGCCGAGTTGGAGCGCTATATCATGCGAGCGACGCCTTCGCAGTGCGGGCATCGGCCTATAGCGGCTTCCGTCTGCCGACTCTGAACGAACTGTACCGGCCCTTCGTCGTCTTCCCGATCACGACGCAGGCTAATGCGGCATTGACCCCCGAAAAGCTGAAGGGTGCGGAGGTCGGAGTCGATCTGACGCCGATTGCGGGTATCACCCTGTCGGCCACGGCCTTCTACAACCGGCTGGACGATGCCATCGCCAATGTCACCGTCGCCACCAACACGCGCCAGCGCCAGAATGTCGACCGGATCGTCGCCAAGGGCATCGAACTGACTGCCGCTGCGAAGCTGGGCGATTTCAACCTGTCGGCCTCCTACGCCTATAGCCATAGCCGGGTTCATGCACCGGGCGACGCCTTTGACGGCCTGCGCCCGGCCCAGACGCCCAGCCATGCCGCCAGCGCGACCATCGCTTACGCCCCGGCGTCCGGCCCGACGCTATCGACCACGCTGCGCTATGTCGCCAAACAATATGAGGATGATCTGCAAAGCGACGTGCTGCCAGATGCGCTGACGCTCGACGCTATCGCCCGCCTGCCGGTCGGCCATGGTATCAGCCTGGTGGCACGCGGCGAGAATCTGTTCGATGAAACGGTCGTGACCCGCAATGCCGGTGGATCGATGGACCTGGGCACGCCGCGCACCCTGTGGATCGGCGTCAGTTTCGGAGGCTGACGCCATTCGGGCAATTCTGTTTCTGGCCGTCCTGTTACCGGCAAATCTGATCGCCTTCACCCTGTTCGGCATGGACAAGCGGCGCGCCCGGATGGGTCTGCGCCGCTTGTCCGAACGCAGTCTGCTGCTCTGGGCGCTGGCGGGCGGAACGCCGGGTGCGTTTCTGGGCCGCCATGTCTTTCGCCACAAGACGCGCAAACAGCCCTTCTCGGCATTGCTCTGCCTGATCGCGGCTGCGCAGATGATGGCGATCGCCGTATGGGCGATGATCTGATTTCAGATTGTCGGGGGAGAAATGGTGCTGCCGGGGAGGATTGAACTCCCGACCTCAGCCTTACCAAGGATGCGCTCTACCACTGAGCTACGGCAGCACTCTATTTCTGTTCCGATGCGCTATGTGCGCTTCGGAGGCCGGGCCTATGGCCGCCCTCGCGGCGCATGTCAAGGCGGGTTGCGGTCGATCATGCATTTTGCTTATGCGCATTGCATGGCTGAAACGCAGGACGAGAAAAAGGCACGGTTGGCGCAGGCGCTGCGCGACAATCTGCGCAGGCGGAAAGCCCAAGCGCGGGAGGGTGCCGCGTCGCCCCCTCCCGCTGACAGGTCGGATGACTAGGCTTTAAAGCGGCGCACAGGCCGCCTTGAGCCAAGCCAGGGCATCCCCCTCCAATTGCGGGCCGACTAGGTCCAGCACAGACGAATGATAGGCGTCGAGCCAGGCCTGCTCTTCACGGCCGAGCAGATCGGTTGCGATCAGCGTGCGGTCGATCGGTGCGAAGGTCAGCGTCTGGAAACCCAGCATCGGCTTTTCCGCGCCGGGAACGTCGCGTTCCTCCACCAGCACCAGATTTTCGATACGGATGCCATATTCGCCGGTCTTGTAATAGCCCGGCTCGTTGGACAGGATCATGCCCGCCGCCAGCGGCTCGTCGCCACCGCCGAAGGTCGCGATACGCTGTGGCCCTTCATGCACCGACAGGAAGCTGCCGACGCCATGGCCGGTGCCATGGGCATAATCCAGCCCTTCGGCCCAGAGATATTGGCGGGCGAGCGCGTCCAGTTGGCCACCGCGCGTCCCCTTGGGAAAGACGGCGCGGGCGAGCGCGATATGGCCCTTGAGCACCAGCGTGAAACGGTGGCGCATCTCGTCGGTCGGCGTGCCGATGGCAAGCGTACGGGTCACGTCAGTGGTGCCGTCGCGATACTGGCCGCCTGAATCGACCAGATAGAGGCTGTTCAGTTCGATCGGGCGATTCGTCTTTTCCTCGGCGCGGTAGTGGACGACGGCGCCGTTCGGCCCCGCGCCACTGATCGTGTCGAAGGACAGGTCCTCGAGCAGGCCGGTATCCTTCCGGAATGCCTCCAGTCGGTCTGACGCGGACAGTTCGGTGAGGTCGCCCTTGGGCGCTTCGACTGCAATCCAGTGGAGGAAGCGGCTGAGCGCTGCGCCGTCTCGCTCCTGCGCCGCCTTGTGCCCGGCGATTTCGGTGTCGTTCTTGATCGCCTTGGGCAGGACGGCGGGGTCGCGCAGCGACAGGATGGTTGCGCCGCCAGCGTCCAGACCGTTGAAGATCGCGGCGACGGCCCGTTCGGGGTCTGCAACGACGGTCTTGCCCTCAAGCTCCGCTAACGCATCGGCAAAGGCCGCGCGATCATGGATGCGCACCGCGTTGCCCAGATGCTGGGCGACAGCCTCGTCCATTTTCTCCGGTGCGACATAGAGGTCGGCAGTCGCATCGGCATGGACGATGGCATAAGCGAGTGCGACCGGGGTGCGTTCCACATCCTTGCCGCGCACATTGAAGGTCCAGGCGATCGAATCAAGGGCGGACAGGACGACCGCGTCAGCCTTCTTCTCCGTCAGCCAGTCGGCCATGGCTGCGCGCTTTTCGGCGGCGGACTGACCGGCGAAGCGATCGCCATGTACCACCAGCTTGGCGTCGCTGGGCGCCGGGCGATCGGGCCAGACGGCATCGATCGGATTGGTGTCGACCGCGACCAGTTCCGCCCCCTTCTGGCTCAGCGCCTCGGTCGCCTGAACCACCCAGGCACGGGTATGGAGCCAGGGATCATAGCCGATACGCGCGCCCTGCCCGGCATGATCCTTCAGCCAGGCGGCAATGGACGTCTGCGGCACGCTCTCATATTGCCAGTGCGCGCCGTCCACCTGCTCGCGGACCTGAAGCGTGTAACGGCCATCGACGAAGATCGCCGCTTCCTGCGGCAGGACCACGGCGCTGCCAGCCGACCCCTGAAATCCCGTCAGCCAGGCAAGCCGCTGGGCATAGGCGCCGACATATTCGCTCATATGCTCGTCGGTCAGCGGGACCACGAAACCGTCCAGCGTCTGACGCACCAGTTGCGCGCGCAGGGCCTTCAGGCGATCTTCATAACTGGACATTGGACTTCCCTTGGATCATTCCGGCCTCTTGCGTTGGCCATAATGGCAACAACATAGAGGGACAGGCGCGCTTATTCCAGCGCGGCCCCCGTCTGAACCATGGATAGTGAATGACCGATCACATGCAGCCTCCCGTCGCCGACCGCCGCCAGCATAGTTTCTCGCATCACGGTATCACGGTTGACGATCCTTACGCATGGCTGCGCGATCCCGGCTATCCCGATGTGAAGGACAAGGATGTCCTGGCCTATCTGAAGGCCGAGAACAGCTGGTTCGAGGGTGCAATGGCGCCGCACAAGCCTTTGCTCGACACGCTGTTTCAGGAGATGAAGGGGCGCATCAAGGAAGACGACCAGTCGGTTCCGCAGAAGGATGGAGACTATATCTATTGGCGCGCTTTCGAGACGGGGGCGCAATATCGCAAATGGTATCGCAAGCCGTCCGCCGGCGGTGACGACCAACTGATATTGGACGAACCCGCACTGGCAGCGGGGCATGAGTATTTCCGGCTGGGCGCCATGTCGGTCAGCCCGGATGGCCGCTACCTTGCCTATGCCATCGACACCAATGGCTCGGAACGGTTCGAAGCGCGGATCAAGGATCTCTTCTCTGGCGAAATATTGCCTGAAGTGATCCCAGATACGCTATCATCGCTGGTGTGGACGGCCGACAGCAAGGGGCTGCTCTATGGTCTGGCCAACGAGAATTGGCGGACCGACAATGCGCGGCTGCACTGGCTGGGCCAGAGCATCGAGAGCGATGTCGAACTGTTCCATGAGGATGATGAAGGGTTCCGCGTCTCGATCGGCCTGACCTCTTCGGAAAAATGGATCGTCATTGCGACCGGCGATCATGTGACCAGCGAAGCCTGGCTGATCCCGTCCGACGACCCGACAGCGACGCCTCTGCTGGTGTCCGCGCGCAAGGCCGGCCGCGAATATGATGTCGATGAGCATGAGGGCACGCTCTACATCAAGACCAATGACAGCCATCCCAATTTCCGGCTGGTGAAGGCGACGCTGGACGCGCCAGACCAGTGGGAGGAAGTGATCGGCGCGGACGCGCATTTCTATCTGACCGATTTCACGCTGTTCAAGGGTTTCTATGTCACCGAAGGGCGACAGGACGGCCTCGACCAGATCGAATTGCGCGATTATGCGACGCATACGCCCAAGCGCATCCCTTTCCCGGAAGCCAGCTATTCGGCGAGCCTCGACGACAATCCCGAATATGACGTGACGAAGCTGCGCATCGGCTATGAATCGATGGTCACACCGGACACCATCTATGACTATCATCTGGCGACGGGTGAGTTGGAGGTGCTGAAGGTTCAGGAAATTCCTTCGGGCTATGACGCCACCGGCTATGCGGCCGAGCGGCTGATGATCGCGGCGCGCGACGGCACGCAGATTCCCGTATCGATCGTCTACCCCAAGGATTTCCCGCGTGACGGCAGCGCGCCGCTGCATCTTTATGGCTATGGCGCTTACGGCATGGCGATGGAGCCGGGCTTTTCGACCAGCCGCCTGTCGCTGCTGGATCGCGGTTTCGCCTTTGCCATCGCCCATATTCGTGGCGGCGATGATCTGGGCCAGCAATGGTATCTGGACGGCAAGCTGGACAAGCGGGTCAATACATTCACCGATTTCGTCGATGTGGCGAAGGGGCTGATCGATCTTGGCTATTCGTCGAAGGGCAAGATAAGCATTTCGGGCGGATCAGCAGGCGGCGAGTTGATGGGCGCGGTGATGAATTCCGATCCCGACCTGTGGGGCGCTGTGGTGGCGCATGTGCCGTTTGTGGATGTGCTCAACACCATGCTGGACGAGACATTGCCCCTGACGCCGGGCGAATGGCCGGAATGGGGCAATCCGATCGAGGATGAGGCCGCGTTCCGCACGATCCAGAGCTATGACCCCTATACCCATGTCAGCGCGCAGGATTATCCGCCGTTGATGGTGACGGCGGGCCTCAACGATCCGCGCGTTACCTATTGGGAACCGGCAAAGTGGGTGGCAAAGCTGCGGGCGACCAAGACCGACCAGAATATCCTGTTGCTCAAGACCAATATGGGTGCGGGCCATGGCGGCAAGTCGGGGCGGTTCGAAAGCCTGCATGAGACGGCGGAGGAATTCGCCTTCATCCTGTGGCAATTGGGTGTGGAGGGCTGATGGCGTCCAGTTTCACCAAACAGATCACCGCCTGTCCCGAGCATATCGACGAACTGGGCCATGTGAACAACGCGGTCTGGGTCCAGTGGATGGAGCAGGTATCGGTCGAGCATTGGCGGCAGGACGCCGATCCGGCCCATGTCGATGCCTATATCTGGGTCGTGACCCGGCACGAGGTCGATTATCGCGGCAATGTGACGCAGGGCGACGTGGTGACGGCGCACACTTGGATTCCAGAGCCGCCACGCGGGGCGCGGTTCGACCGGCTGATCGAATTTACCGGGCCGGACGGCAAGGTGAAGGTCGCGGCCAAATCCACCTGGGCGATCATCGACAAGGCGACCGGCCGGATATTGCGGGTTCCGGCCGAAGTCGCAGCCAACTTCATCGACTAACGCCGTTCAGGGTCGGGCGACCTCAAACATATCTTCTATCCCCGGTTCGCTTGGCATCTCCTCCCGCTCGGTAGCTTGCCGTGCCCACATCAGAGCGTAGAGGCCGTCGGCGCGGACGAGGTCGCTATGGCGGCCGCGCTCCACGATCACGCCCTTGTCCAGCACGATGATTTCATCGGCATCGACCACGGTCGAAAGGCGATGGGCGACCACCAACGTCGTGCGCTTGCGGCTGATATCGCGCAGTACCGTCTGGATTTCCGTTTCCGTTCGACTGTCCAGAGCGCTGGTCGCTTCGTCCAGCACCAGCACCGGCGGATCCTTGAGCAGGGTGCGGGCGATCGCCACGCGCTGTTTTTCGCCACCCGACAATTTGAGGCCGCGTTCGCCGACCCGCGTGTCATAGCCCTGCGGCAGACCCATGATGAAGTCGTGGATGGAGGCGGCCTTTGCCGCGGCCTCTATGTCCGCCTGGCTTGCCCCTTCGCGGCCATAGCCGATATTATAGCCGACCGTGTCGTTGAACAGGACCATGTCCTGCGGCACGATGCCGATCGCGGCGCGCAACGAGGCCTGGGTCACGCCGGCGATATCCTGCCCGTCGATCGACACCTGCCCCGACTGGATGTCGTAGAAGCGGAACAGGATGCGAGCGATGGTGGATTTGCCCGCGCCCGACGGGCCGACGATCGCCAGCGTCTTGCCCGCCGGGACGGTGAAGCTGACATCGTGCAGGATTTCGCGTTCGGGATCATAGCCGAAACGCACATGGTCGAAGCGAACGGCACCGCCATGCGGCTGCAACGCCGGCGCGTCGGGGCGGTCGGCGATTTCCTGCTGCGTGTCGATCAGCTTGTACATCGCCTCCATATCGATCAGCCCCTGACGAATGGTGCGATAGACCATGCCGAGCAGGTCGAGCGGCCGGAACAGCTGGCTGAGCAGCGTATTGACCAGCACCACGTCGCCGGTGGTGAACTGGCCCCGGCTCCAGCCCCAGACACTATAGGCCATGGCCCCCGCCATCATCAGGTTGGTGATGAGCGATTGTCCGATATTGAGCCAGGCGAGGCTGTTCTCGCTCTTGACCGCCGCTTTGGCATAGCGACGCATCGCCGTGCCGTAGCGGGTCGCCTCCCGCTGCTCGGCTCCGAAATATTTGACCGTTTCGAAATTGAGCAGGCTGTCCACGGCATGGGCGACGGCATTGGTGTCCATGTCGACCATGTCGCGCCGCAGCTGGTTGCGCCATTCGGTGACGGTGCGGGTGAAGCCGATATAGAGCGCCACCATGACGAGCGTGGCGACGACCAGCCCAAGGCCGAATTTGACGAAGAAAATGGCGCAGACCGCGACCAGCTCCAGCACCGTGGGCGTGATGTTGAACAGCAGGAAATAGAGCATCGTGTCGATGCTTTTGGTGCCCCGCTCCACGATCTTCGTCACGGCGCCGGTGCGGCGGTCGAGATGGAAGCGCAGCGACAGGCGGTGGAGGTGGACGAAGACATCGTCGGCCAAGCGCCGGCCAGCCTCCTGCCCTACTTTTTCGAACACGGCATTGCGCAGATTGTCGAACAGGACGCTGCCGAAGCGCGCGCCCGCATAGACGGCGACCAGTGCCATGGCGAGGCCGACCGCCGGCTCCATGCCCGGCGCCATCCGGTCGATCGCCGCCTTGTAGGCGAAGGGCATGGCGAGACTGACGATTTTCGCCAGCAGTACCAGTCCCATGGCGATGGCGACCCGGCAACGCAGCGCGGCCGAATCGGCCGGCCAGAGATAGGGTAGGAAACGCCGTAATGTCGCCCAGATGGGCGGGATCGGCGTGGAATCGGGTGTGGTGGGTGGCATCGGCCTCTATGTAGGCACTGTCGCTCAGCGATCCAGTAAATTGGCCTGCGGATAGACACCAAACAGACATATCGTATCGCACCTTGCCTGCTGCGGTGCACCATGGCAGCCTGCATGCTCCTCCCCTTCTTCGACAAGGATGATGCGCGGCATGGAACCTTTTAGCGTAGCGCTGGCCCCCGAACGCCTGTGGCAGGCGATCAATCCCCTTACATGGACCCAGAATGGCGGGCAGATCGGCCTCGTCAACATCGCGCTGGGCCAGACGGCACGGCCCGACATAGAGCGCACGGTGTTGAACGACGTGGGCAGCTATGGCCGGCAGATCGGCCGGATCGGCGACGCGCTTGAAGTGCTGATCCGTCATTTCGACAGCAAGGCGCTGGACGCCGCGGAACGCGATGCGCTGACCATATTGATGGGGCAGCTGGCGGAAATCCGCAAGGTGAAGGCGCGGGCGCGCGACGCTGACTGAACGGCGGCGTCCGCTCTCTTTTCCGTATCGGAGACGGGGGTGAAGGCGGCGATTGCGCGGCTTGCCGGAACAAAGGGCCGTTTTAGACTCTTTTCCTTTGCGGCATCGCGCGGCATGATGGGGCGGTCGTAGCGCATCGCAGGAGGCAAGGCAGGCGCATGTTCGGGTCTTTGTGGAAGCGGATTTTCGGAAACAGGACTGCCGGCGACGACCAGATATGCGAGGCGAAAAGCCCTGCCCCCAACCCTACCCCCAGTTATGACCCCGTTGCCGCGTTGCGCGACTTGGTGCGGCGCGATGTCGCCGGTGGCTTTTTCGATGATGACGCAATCCTGACCAACGCCAACGACGTGTTCGAGGAAGAATTGCCCCGGCCGTTGTTGCGGGTCGAGGCGTCGGCTGCGCTGCGCGCGGCGCTGGCCGATCATCGCGCCGCCGAGCGGGACTGGTCGGACATGACCGATTGCGACCGGCTGGATGCCGCCTTCGATGCTCTGGAAGAGGAAGGCATCGTCGCACGGCAGAATTTCACCTGTTGCGGCACCTGCGGCGCGTCCGAAATCTGGGACGAGATCGAGACGGCCCAGAATGAGGGCATGTCTGTGGAAGGCTATGCCTTTTTCCATATGCAGGATACCGAATCCGCCGTGGAAGGCCATGGCCTCTATCTGAACTATGGCGCCTGTCAGCAAGGCGAGGATGCGGCGGTCGCCATCGGTAATCGCATCGTCGAGCAGTTGGAGGCACACGGCCTGACCACCAGTTGGGATGGCCGGCTGGAACAGCGGATCGCCGTGCCGCTGGAATGGAAGAAGCGGCGCGGCGCGGTGCTGATCCAAGGATAGGCTAGCGAAGTTCACACCGTTGTCGGGTTTTTCGGCCCGAAGCGCTCGCATTGCACTCGCAACGCCCTCCCAAAGCCTCACCTGCGCTCTCGCGATGCGCCTCTTCCTATCGGGTGATAGCAGCATGCGCGATACTCAGCGGCCGGGTCATCAACTGGTCGTGCAGCAGCAGCGCCTCGGCCCAGTTGCGGTCAAATTCCGTGCCGGTAAGTCGACGGCGCAAGCGATGCGCGCTGGACGGCGACATCCCCACCGCACGCGCAGCGTGGCGGACGCTGCCGGTCTGGAGCAAAGTCCCAAGGAAACTCGCCTGTAGCGACGGCGTCCAGCGGGCGCGACGTTTTTTAGTGGGGCGAGCGGGCGGATTGGGGGGAGAAGGCTGGTCCATCCATGAGGATAGATCAGAGATTTGGCGTGTAGGACAGCATCGTGTCGGGCGGGGGCCGGGTTGTGACAAACAACTTCGACTCGCTCGTCGACATTGTCTATCCCTTAAGCATGAGGGAAGATGTCGCTGACGACCGCTGATCCACATGTGAAGCGGCAGCAGCCACCTTGCGATTCTGTACCGAATTTAGTACATGAAGACCATGCAGACTCTTAGCGTTTCCGAAACCCGCGCCAACCTCAAGGCCGTGCTTGATCGTGTCGTCGCCGACAGGGCGCCGATCCAGATTGTGCGGCCCAAGGGCGAGGGCGTGGTGATGATTTCGGAAAGCGAATGGGAAGGCATGCAGGAGACGCTGCATTTGCTGTCGTCACCCGCCAATGCCAGGCATCTGCTGGAGGGCATCCGGCAACTGGATGTCGGGCTGGGCGAGGAGCATGAACTGATCGCGCCGTGAAGATCGTCTTCGGGTCGCAGGCATGGCAGGACTATGTCGCGTGGGCAGCGGATGATCCCAAGGTGCTGGCGCGGATCAACGCGCTGATCGGCGAATGCCGCCGCGATCCGTTTCGCGGCACGGGCAAGCCGGAACCGCTGCGGCAGAATCTGACCGGCTGGTGGTCAAGACGCATCACCGGTGAGCATCGGCTGGTCTATCGGGTGAGCGGATCAGGCGAGACGCAGGCGCTGGACGTGCTGAGTTGCCGGTATCATTATTGAGGGAGCATTTAGTGGGAGAAGAGTGGAATGGAGAAAATTCTACTGTCGTTTGCAAGTGCTCTGCTCGGATTTTTGGTATCGCAGTCTTTCAACTTCGTAAACTACGTGAGGCGACCTCGATTTAGAGTGAAAAATTGGAATCGAGGAATATTGTCCTCATATACAGGTGATCCACCTGAAACTCCTTGGGAAATAGAGTTAGGATTTCTCCTCGAAAACTATGGGAAAAATCCTGCAAAAAACGTGAGGATTTTTGTATCGGATATCCATGGCGCAACGAATTCTGATCATCAGTTACGATTAACTTCCATTGAACTTCTTGAACTAAAACGGCCTGTAGATCTGCTTCCTCCGGGAGAATGTGTTTCAGTCAGACTTGGAAAAATAAGCGGAGACAAAGCCGAAATCGGCCTTTGCTTGCAATCATCCTTAGACCAAGAGGAGCTAGGAATGATCGGCGCTGACACACGTGGATGCGTCCGCTTTTCAGCAAAGTTTTATGTCGGTTGTGACGATAAGAACTCGTATCGATCATTCTCGCTCGAATTTCGACCCGATAAGGATGAATGGGCCGCGTCATTTTTCGAGGACTATACGAAAGAGTATCTCGATGGCTTGACGCGACCGAAGCCTAGCTAAACACTGACTTCTCAATCATGCTCCCTGCCGCCAGCGCCCATATAGAGTTCGCTGCCGGTAGCCTTGAACAGCCTGCTCATCTCTTCCATGCCTTTCAAGGCCGCAGCCTTGCTGGCCTCCGCCACTTCCGCGCCGGTCAGGCCCGCTTCGAGGAAGCCGTCGGCGGGCTGGTTCTTCTTTGCGGCAAAGTCGCGCACTTCCTGCGTGATTTTCATCGAGCAGAATTTGGGGCCGCACATGGAACAGAAATGGGCGCTCTTGGCGCCTTCGGCCGGCAGGGTCTGGTCGTGATATTGTTCGGCCGTGTCGGGATCGAGCGAGAGGTTGAACTGGTCGCGCCAGCGGAATTCGAAACGGGCGCGGCTCAGCGCATCGTCACGGACCTGCGCGGCCGGGTGTCCCTTGGCAAGGTCGGCGGCGTGGGCAGCGAGCTTGTAGGTGACGACGCCGACCTTCACATCGTCGCGATCGGGCAGGCCAAGATGCTCCTTGGGCGTGACGTAGCAGAGCATCGCCGTGCCGTACCAGCCGATCTGCGCCGCGCCGATGCCGCTGGTGATATGGTCGTAACCCGGCGCGATGTCGGTGGTGAGCGGCCCCAGCGTGTAGAAGGGCGCTTCGCCGCAGACTTGCAGCTGCTTTTCCATATTCTCCTTGATCTTGTGCATGGGCACATGGCCCGGCCCTTCGATCATCACCTGCACATCCTGTTTCCAGGCGCGGTGGGTCAGTTCGCCCAGCGTGTAGAGTTCGCTGAACTGCGCCTCGTCATTGGCGTCGGCGATGGAGCCGGGACGCAGGCCGTCGCCCAGCGAATAGGCGATGTCATAGGCCTTCATGATCTCGGTGATCTCGTCGAAATGCTCGTAGAGGAAGCTTTCGCGATGATGGGCGAGGCACCATTTCGCCATGATCGAACCGCCACGCGAGACGATGCCGGTGACGCGCTTGGCCGCCATCGGGATATAGGCAAGGCGCACGCCGGCATGGATGGTGAAATAGTCGACACCCTGTTCGGCCTGTTCGATCAGCGTGTCGCGGAACACGTCCCATGTCAGGTCTTCGGCGATGCCGCCGACCTTTTCGAGCGCCTGATAGATGGGAACGGTGCCGATCGGGACCGGCGAATTGCGCAGGATCCACTCGCGGGTGTCATGGATGTTGCGGCCGGTGGACAGGTCCATCACCGTGTCCGCGCCCCAGCGGATCGACCAGACCAGCTTGTCGACTTCTGCTGCGACGTCGGAGGCGACGGCGCTGTTGCCGATATTGGCGTTGATCTTCACCAGGAAATTGCGGCCGATCGCCATCGGCTCCGATTCCGGATGGTTGATGTTCGACGGGATGATGGCGCGGCCACGGGCGACTTCATCGCGGACGAATTCGGGGGTCACATAATCGGGGATCGATGCGCCCCAGCTTTCGCCGTCGCGGACATAATCCTTCAGGCGGGCACGGCCCAGATTCTCGCGCTCCGCGACATATTCCATTTCCGGGGTGATGATGCCGCGGCGGGCATAGTGCATCTGGCTAACATTGGCGCCAGGCTTGGCGCGCAGCGGGCGCTTCACCACGTTCGGGAAAGGCTGGACGCCGCCACTCCGGTCCGGCCCCTTGAGCCCATTATCCTCCGGCTTGATCGCGCGCGCGTCATAGTCCTCGACATCGCCGCGCTCGCTTATCCAGTCGCGACGCAGCTGCTGGAGGCCCGCCATGATGTCGATGCGCGCGTCGGGATCCGTGTACGGCCCCGAAGTGTCATAGACGCGCACCGGCGGCTCGCCGCTGCCCGGCTCCAGATGAATTTCGCGCATGGCGACCTTGCGCGGGCCGACATGAATCTTCTTCGAGCCACGGATCGGACCAGTAGTGACGTTCATTGCGGCCTGCCGGCCGAAGAAGCCTTCGGCTTCGGGCATCTCGGTGCGGGCGGGGACATCTGCCATGGATTTGCCTTTCAGACGATGATGGTGGCGCGGCCGGTGAGGCCGGCGAGGAAAAGGAGGATGCCGAGGATGAGCACGATGCTGGCCCAGACGCGGATGAAGCCGGTCGACCAGTGGCCGATGCGGATGAGCGGGCTGGGCACCGCAAGCAGGGTCGCGCCCTCGATCAGCGCGACATAGCCGATCAGGCTGACCATAATGGCAAGCGGGTCGGTCCAGATGCTGTGGATCAGGACCAAAGTGCCGCCGACCGCAAAGACCGCGAAGCCCAGCGCCACGACCAGTCCTGGCGACCGGTTGAGATCGTCCATCACCGCCCGCCAGCGCGACGGGCTGGCCAGCCCGCCAAGGCCGACGACGATCATGTAGAGGCCGAAAATCTCGGCCAGGCGCAGCGTCAGAACGGAAATCGTATCCATGGGCCGCCTCTCTTTCGTCTCTTTTCAAAGACGCAGGGCGGACGCGGTTTGCAGATTACACAAGCCGTTCCCTCCCTACGCCGGTGTCAGCCGGATCAGGTTCAACGGGTCGTGGCCACATCAGCCACCTCTCAACCGCCTGTGTGCGGTCCCCCGGGGATGCTGGACAGGATAGGGGCGAAACGGCACAAGGTCCAGCAGCTTATGTTCGATACCCCGCCCCCCGATCTTTCGACCAAGGCCTGGCGTCATGAAATGCGCATGGTCGCGGTACGGCCGCGCCGCTGGGGGCTGTGGCTGCTGACGCTGGGTTTCCTGCTGGTCATGGCGCCCGCCGCCTTTGGGCTGCATAGCCTTTGGGGCTGGTCGCCCAGTCTGATCGGGAGCCTGTTGATGCTGGCGGCGTTACCTTTGCTGGTCGCGGGCGCGCTGTTGCGGCGGCGATATCGGCGGGGGCGGATAATGCCGCAAAGGGGAAATAGCCCATGAAAAGGATGATGTTGCTGGTGACTGCCGCGATGCTGACCGGGGCCGGTGCGCCCCCTGCCCCCGCTCCCGCCCCGGCGGATGATCCCTTCATCTGGCTGGAGGACTGGACCGGCCCGCGCGCGATGCAGTGGGTCGAAGCGGAAAACAAGGCGACCCTCGCCGCCTTTCAGAATGATCCGCGCTATGCCGGCTATTACCGGGACGCGCTCGCCATCGCATCGGCCAAGGACCGGATCGCCATGCCGATGCTGATCCACGGCCGCGTCTATAATTTCTGGCGCGATGCCGATCATCCGCAGGGTATCTGGCGCTACACGACCGAAGCCGACTATGCGACCGATGCGCCGCACTGGACGACGGTGCTGGATCTGGACGCCCTGTCGAAGGCGGACAGCAAGAAATGGGTGTGGAAGGGTGCGACCATCCTCGATCCCGAGGAGCGGCTGGCGCTGATCAACCTGTCGGACGGCGGCGAGGATGCGGTGACGCTGCGCGAATTCGACCTGGTGTCGGGCGCGTTCGTGCAGGGCGGTTTCGATATTCCCACCTCCAAGCAGAATGAAGCGTGGCTGGACAAGGACTCTCTGCTGCTGGCCCGCGACTGGGGCGAAGGCAGCATGACCAAGTCGGGCTATCCCTTCGTGGTGAAGCTGGTACAACGCAGGCAGCCCTTGTCGGCGGCACGGGAAATCTATCGGGGCGCGGCCAGCGATCAGGTCGGCACCTTCCCCATGCTGCTGTCCGACGGATCGGGCAATCGCGCCGCCTTCCTTTATCGTGGCGTCACCTTCTTCGGCAACGAAACCTATCTCGTCACGGGCGAAGGGGTGAAGAAGCTCCCTCTGCCCGCCAAAAGCCAGTTGCTGGGCATGGTGCAGGGACAGGTGCTGATCCAGACCAGCGAAACATGGAAAAGCGGCGGCGTCACCGTGCCGGCGGGATCGCTGGCGGCGGTGCCGTTAAAGGCCTTGGAATCAGGTGCCACACTGGCCCCTCAGATCCTGTTCGCGCCCAATGCGCGCCAATCCATTGACGGCGTGACGGCGACGAAGAGTCGGGTGATCCTGGCGATCAACGACAATGTGCGCGGGCGGGTGCTGGTCCTGACGCCGGAAAAGGACAAGTGGACAGCCACCCCGGTCACCCTGCCCGACAACGCGACCATCTCCATTGCCAGCGCCACCGACAAGAGTGATGCCGCCTATCTGGCGGTCGCGGGCTTCCTGGCGCCGACGACGCTGTGGGCGATCGACGCCGCCAATCCTGCCCCACGCCAGGTGAAGGCGATGCCCGCGCGCTTCGATGCGTCCGGACTGGTGGTCGATCAACATGAAGCGACATCGACCGACGGCACGAAAATCCCCTATTTCATCGTCCATCGCAAGGACATGAAACCCGATGGCAGCACTCCGACGATCATGACCGCCTATGGCGGTTTCGAGGTGCCGATGACGCCCAGCTATGCCGCGATTACCGGCAAGCTGTGGCTGGAGCGGGGCAACAGCTTCGTGCTGGCTAATATCCGCGGCGGCGGCGAGTTCGGCCCGGCCTGGCATGAGGCGGGCCTGAAGACGAAGCGCCAGATCATCTATGATGATTTCGCGGCCGTGGCGCAGGATATCTTCGCGCGCAAACTGTCCTCGCCCCGTCGCTTCGGCATTTATGGCGGGTCGAACGGTGGTCTGTTGATGGGCGTGGAGTTCAATCAGCATCCCGACCTGTGGAACGGGGTCGTCATTCAGGTGCCGCTGCTCGACATGATCCGCTATGAGCAGATTGCGGCGGGTGCATCCTGGGTGGATGAATATGGGAGCGCTTCCGTGCCAGAGGAGAAAGCCTTTCTCCAGACAATTTCGCCCTATGCGAATATCCGCAAGGGAGGGACATATCCCACGCCTTATATCTGGACCACAACCAAGGACGACCGTGTAGGACCGCAGCATGCGCGCAAGTTCGCGGCGCGGCTGAAGGACTATGGGCTGCCCTATCATTTCTATGAAGATACAGCCGGCGGCCATTCGGGCGACGCGGATATCGAACAGGGCGCGCGGTTGCAGGCGATGCAGATGGTCTATTTCAGCCAGCGTCTGGAGGGAGACTGAGCCTGGCGCCGGGCGGTGCCCCCTCTGGAGAGCGCATATAAACAAAAAGCCCGCCAGATTGGCGGGCTTTTTGTTTATTACGAAAGCAGGATTTGAACCGACGACCGTCAGTTCATGCGTCTGACGAGACGGAGGCACAAAAGGCAGTCCCCGGGGGGGGAACTACCCGACTGCTGACGTGATTTGTGATGTCTAATTGGATTAGCGACCTCTTGGTTGCGGGAGTAGGATTTGAACCTACGACCTTCAGGTTATGAGCCTGACGAGCTACCGGGCTGCTCCATCCCGCGCCAAGAAGGCGCGACCGGAGGTCGCTGGGTTGTGGATGGGTTTTAGATCGATATATGCGCGAGCTGCAATGCCTGGCGACGCCCTACTCTTCCAGTGCTTGAGCAATAGTACCATCGGCGCAGACTGGTTTCACGGCCGAGTTCGGGATGGGATCGGGTGGGTCACAGACGC
>NZ_JAVTIV010000021.1:0-69820 GCF_031843765.1 Sphingobium sp. WCS2017Hpa-17 | reverse complement strand
GCCGCCGCCGTTCCGGCCCGGTCATCACCGTGATCTGCCGCATCCACTGCTCCTAAGCGTGCTCTCGAGAGCGTTCTTAAGAGCAGGCCCCTACCTCACGACAAGGCGCGTCTCGCCGGATGCATACGTTGCGGCAGCCGAAAGCAACTGACATATCCAACGATTGACCACCGCCTCCAACCCTGCTGCTAAATTGAATGCGGTGGTAGTCTCCCAGCTTTCAGAACCTCTATTCTTCGAAGGCTAAGGCGATGGCCTCCAATTCACGTGCGATCAGCGCACAGACATGGGTGAAATGCGCAGTGTAGCTCCCATGCTCGACGACGGCCTCATGTGCAATTTTCTGCGCTTCCGTACCGCTCGAGTGACCTGCAATTTTAGAACGGATTTTTTGTGCGGCGCGTAAACCACTGAGTTTGACAGGATTGTCTACATGAGTGGATGCCGAAAGCAATTTCTCCAGTAGCGATATAGATTGCTCTTTCTCATCAAACGCGAGGCCTCGTCGCGCTAGTCTATCTCTGATCGCTTTGAGGTCGAAGCCTTCCACTACGAGTTTGGAAAGGTCGAGGAAGGCGTTAGCCCATTCATCTGTACTGGATGTCAATGGGATGTTGGCGCGTTCGAGCAGACCGTCCTGACGGAGTCGCCACCAGTTCACCGAACGCTCGCTCCAGCGGCGAGCGATCGAGATTACTTCCTGCCGTGGATGTATGAAGTCAACGAAGTCGCCTTTAAAATCATTTATGAAGGCGCGGTCAGAAATTCCCGTCTTTGGTTCTTCGTTGAAGGAAAGCCAATGCAGTTGCTCCGAGTAGGGAAGAGCACGCAAGTCGCATATATACGCATGAATTTGACCGGCCTCGTTGACATCATATCCTTTCAGATGCCAAGTAGATCTACAGCTTATGCTACGTTCACCGACGGTATATTTGTCTCGGTCTGTTTTGTATTTTGAGAGGACCTCGGGACGAAAAAAGGCCGGGGAAAGCTCGAATGGCTTATCGTTTTCGTCCGCATTGAAATAGTTGGCGGTCGCCTCGGGATGGGTCGATATTTTGGTGATTCGATCGTGGCGCCAGTCCTTGGCAATAAACTCGGCATATTCCTTGTTCTTGCGACCGGACCAGCCATCCGAAACGTTTTGAGACGCACGCTCAGGCGACAGGTTAGGCCGGATGATTTGAATACCGCGTGTGTAGGCGAGCGTGTCGCCGCGCTTCTGCCGGAAAAACAGGTCTGGGGAATTCTCGATCACTACCTCATCGCCCTCCGGCCAAGCAGTAAACGCTGAGTGATTGAGAAGGGTAAAATCGAACATGCGCACAAGACTATAGTCGGATACGGCTAGGTACTCTTCAAGCTCTTCCCATGTGAACGTAACCAATGAAACAGCATTACCATCTCGAACCGTGATTGACACGACGTGGCGCAGGTCGCCGTTATGGTCGAATTTGCAGTATGCTGAATGCTCTGGCCGCCAGTGAATCCCCGTGAGGTGTGTGTATTCTTGATTGACTTCGAAATAGTCTCGACCCGGTCCGGACCAGCCATCGAACGTCCGCCCAAATATCAGGTCTTCACCTTCGTCAAGAGCCTTACATCCGCGATGACCTTCACCCAATTCTACCCACATGCCATCGCTGCTGGAGACGTAGCTCGCATAGGACGTGAAGGGATTGCTCGACCACCTGAGGAGTTCATCTCTAGTGGCCGCTTCCAGAACGTCATTGGGAACAATGATGGAGTGGATGAATGCGTAAGGCCCTGAGCAATAGATGATGAGCTCCCCCGGTGGGACATTTTGCGTCAGAAGCCCAATGTGTTGTTCGGCCCCCACCCATTTTCGCAATTCGTCTAAATCTGTAGGGATTTCGTCGATTGACAGAACGTGTGCGGCTATCTTTCCATGTGCGAAACTGGGCAAACTTCCCTCCAACCTGTAACTTCAACCGAACATCAATTTGTCGTCCACGCGCCCCTCGGTTGATGAACCGATGTCGGTTGGGCTTATCGGCGGCAATATCGGGCTAACGCATTGTTAGTAAAGTTCTAGCCGCGGTTGGTCATTGAGGGCCAGCGCATGCGCGCTTTTGGAGAAACTATCGCCCCCTTGAGCGTCCGGAATTTGGAGAAAATTGGCCATTTCTTCGACCGCTGAGAAACGTTTCAAGCGATGAGACAGGTATGAGCGTCATGCTGCCGACCTTGATGGTCTCGATCGCGCCTTCGGCTATGAGCAGATAGAGTTTCGAGCGCCCGATCCCGGTCATACGACAGGCATCCTTGATGCGGACCGCGATGGGCGCTGGCGATTGATCGAGGCTCATGGCTGTTCCTCCTGTTTGGCAAGGGCTGTCGCTTCACCGCTGTCGGCCCGCACCAGCCGGCGCTCGACCAGTTCCATGAACCTGAGATAGCGGGTCTTGCCCAGCCGGGCGGTCTCGCTGTCGAACGCGGGCTGATGCGCCACCAGCGTCAGTTGGTGAAGGATGAAGACCCCCAGCATCTCGGTCAGCACATCGACCTTGCGCTCGATCCGCTCGGTCGTCCGGTTCTGCCGATCAAGCCGGGGACCGAAGCGCTGGTCCAGTTCCTGCGCGCCCTTGCGTTCAAGCCAGGCATTGAGCGCGTCGGTCAGGATCTGCGTCTTCGACGTGCCTGGGCTGGCGGTCAGTGCGTCCAGCTTCGCCGACAGGTCATCGGGCAGGTAGAATTGATGGCGGGTCTTGAAGGTTTTCATGACCCGGAGGATCGGCCATGCTGGCCTTGGACGACAGTGCCTCCATGGTGCCGGTAGGTACCTGTCGGATGCCGGTCAGCCGATGCCCAGTCCCCTGTTCCGGCTGCCAATGGTCCAGTTGATTGGATCATCCCGCATGATGCCCGATACTGGCTTGCCGATGGCCCGCTCGAGAACCGGCCGCCAGGGCACAAGGCTGAACTCATGCGCCTTCTCGATCATGGCATAGCGCTGGTCCCCGACCATGACGGCGCGGCGGTAGACACCCTCGACCATCTCGCCGGGTCGCGGCGTGACATGCCTCAGGCCCGTCTCCTGTTCGATCTGCTGGCTGGTCCGGCTGAGTTCGCGCTGCTGTAGGACGACGAGCAAATCGCGGCGGAGGCGGACAGCCTGTCCCTCCTGTTCTGCCAACCCTTGCTCGACGAGCCATGCCTGCCGTTGGGCCAGCCCCTTCCTGACGTCCGCCCCGAACCCGCTTGCCAGTTGCTGCGGCTGACCGCTGACTATCTCTCGGTCCAGCCATGTTGCGCCGTCATGGTGCGGGAGTTGTTCGAGAGGCCGGACGGACAGGATCTCAATGCGGACCGGCAGGCGGCGGCTCTTCTCCCGTTCGTAGCGTTCGGCATCTGCCAGATGGTCTGGGCCAATCACCCAACTGCCATCGGGCTGTCGTTCGGGTGCGGCGATCAGCCGCCGCATCGCCTCGAGACGACGGACATGCATCTCCGCCCGGCCTTGGGTCATCATCGGGTCTTGTTCCATGTGGAGATCGATACTGTAGCGGCCCTGGTGATGGGCAGCGACATCGGCCACGGCGCGATCGACATCGCGCACTTCGACCGGCGTGGGCGACAGGCAAACGATGCTGCCGGTTCGGACAGCCTGCTGGTCCTCCCCGACATCGGCATAGTGGCTGTGGCCATCAATGCCGTCGATGATGAGATAGCGTCGGTCGCGATGCTCGTCGGAAAGGCCGATGGCGACAATCCTGCCGACGATCGCGTTGTCCTGCGCCGGATCGAACAGGGCATGGTTCTGGGGTGGACGGTGAATGCCTGCTTCCCGCAGTTCGCGATTCAGCGTCCGGATGATGTCGCCCCGTTCGCCCATGCGCCGCAGACTGGGCTCCAGTTCGCGGTCGGTTCCTGCCTTCCTCGGCAAGGTCGAGCCGGGACAGCGTGCGTAGCCGCCCAATGAGCGAAGCATGTTGGCCCGGATCGGCCTTGGTGACGATGATGACGCCTTCTTCATTCGCCTCTCGCATCAATGCCCGGTCGATGCTGGTGAAGCGCTCCTGCTCGACTTCTCTCGCCACACTGGCGGCGATCTCTTGGCTAGTGCGAGGACCAAGATCGAGGGAGAGGATTTCGGTCGCCCGGGTGCGAAGGCCTTGGGTCATATAGTCGCGGGCGATGACGAGGTCTTTGCCGGTCTCATCCTTGCCGCGCACGATGACATGGCTGTGAGGATGGCCGGTGTTGAAATGATCGACTGCCACCCAGTCGAGTTTCGTGCCCAGGTCTTTCTCGGCCTGTTCCATCAGGCGGCGGACCACGGGCTTCAGGTCATCATATTGCGCGCCGTCCTCCGGTGCGACGATGAAGCGGAACTGGTGGCGGTCGCCGGCTGAACGTTCGAGGAACGGCTTGCCGTCAACGCGGTCGGCGTCATGGCCATAGAGCGATCCTCGCTCGCCCTCGCGGGTCGTGCCGTCGCGCTGGAGATAGCGCAGGTGGGCGGCGGCAGCCATGCCCTTGCCCAGCTTCACGATCCGGCTCTTCACCACCACGCGGCGAGCGCCACCACCGGCCCTTGATGTACTCCGGCCGAGCACCCGGCCGACACCGTTGCCACGGCCCAGCCGCGCGCCGGTGAAGCGACGTCCTGATCCGCCCCCACGACCACCTGCACGGCGGGCGCGGGCAAGGGTCTTTCCGACCGTTGGCGTGTCGCTGCCGATGCGTCCGAGCCAGAGGTCGAAATCGTCACTGCCGGCCATGTCGTGATCCTTTCCCGTAGAAAGCAGGAAAGGATGGGAAGCCGCCAGCGCGGGCTTCAAGGGCCTCCATTCGGAGGGGAGGAAACGCGGCGTTCTCCAAGGATGTGGAGGCACCGCCCTCGGCATGCCTCCATCAGAAACCCTGTGCAGGCGCCATTCCTGGCCACCTCAGGAGGCAAGGCTTTAATCTTGCCATCCCTTTATTCCCCCTTCAAATTCCCCCTTCTCTCCCTCGACCGACCAACAAAACTGGGCCAATCGCCTCCCTAAGCATGCACTTCCGCATTGAAGGATCGGTTCTTTCCCACGCGGTGTTGCGTCGCAGAAAGATGCGTTGAAGGCTCATGAAAAGCTGCTCATGATGCAGTCAGACCCAACGAAATCTCGGTTCATACAGGATCCTCTTCCTGTCAAAATCCAGTGATTTTTGTCGAGGGCATTCCAGAATTAGGCGCGCCTGAGAGCGGCTATTCTGGATCTCAAGAACCGCTCCACGCAGCGCGCCCTACGCGAAATTTGGCTTGATAACTTCGCAGAACCAAGCAATCTGGCCCTGCTCCCAAGACACGTGGGAGCGGGGCTTAGTAACCCCGATCGAAGAACTCGGTCATCCAGTTTCTGGAGGCCGGGTGGCATGCGCGCATGTCCAGCCGGTTCGCCGGTAAAGGCGCATGCGCCTTACTTCGGTCAGGTTACTAACATCCGGCTTTGGCCGTCGCCCCGAGAGGACATAGGTGCGACGATAGGCCAAGGCTGAAGGCGTCGCCGTTCGAAGGAGACGCATATGGCAGTGCCTAGCAGCTCGGGCTGGAACGCGATTACTGATTTGCCAAGCGACCGGAAAGACGGCCGACGGATGCTGCTTTGGGACGAAGACCTTCCCGTCATCGGCCGATGGGACGCTGAACGCGAGGCCTGGGAAGACCCCGAGAGCATGAGCATTTACGAAGATATCGCCCTTTGGGCTGACATTCTCGCTCCGCATTAACGGGCCGGGTCAGCAATCTGCGACACATGCCCACAAATTACTCAATCTCCATCAGGTTGGGACATTCTGCGCGCGCCCCCCCTTGAAGCAAGACGAGGTAGATAACGGATATCTAGCAGATTCGGGTTCTTGGCCGGGAATTTAAACAAGCTCAGGCAATGCAGCACCTCTTAAACTTTTTCCCACTGCCACAAAAGCATAGATCGTTGCGACCAATCTTCGAGCCATCCGACGCGCGACCGCCGGGCTTTGGTTGAGCGAAATTGCGGTTGCCGTTGAGCACCATCCCCTGCGTCAGATTATCCATGCGGATGTCCCGTTTCCACGGGAACCGTACCGCGATACCGAGCTTGGGCAATCCGTCACTCTCCCGCACGAGAAGACCGAACCATTTGTCAGAACGGTGAACATATTTGCGGCGTCGGCATGGTCCGCGAGTACTTCGACCGCATCGCGCGGCGAGGCTCGGCTACAATGTATGGTGAGTCCGGCGTCGCCTGTGTCAAACCCCAGTGTGAAATCGTGGGATCGACCATCGAGACGAGTACGTCGAGCGACATCCTTCATCCCCTGATCAAGCTGCTTAACGGTATCGCCGTTAATGTTGAGCAGGAGGAAGCCTAAATCGAGCAGGTCAGGATCTGCCTCATGTTCGATCTTCTCGATGATCCGGCCTACATGCGTGCCAGTGAACTTGGTGAGGATGCCCTTTGGCGTTGCTGTTCCTGGAACGCCTTCTCGCCGGACCGTCATCGCAGTGTCGAGGTCAAGCGAGAAATCGTCCGCTACCATTGCGATGCTGTTCTCGTCTTCAAACCAAAGATTCTGGCTTAGATGATACCCCAGAATGGCGAGTTCGTTGGTCCCGTGTATGCGTTCGGCATAGCCAACCCGGCGATCGATATAGCTGAGCAACCGGAGAGGACTGGCGAGCATCTCTGCGAGGACGTCGATCAGAAAGATATCTGCGACCAAGGGGGCATGGATGACAGCATCTCTCTCATATTTTAAGAAATGCCGCGCTTGGACGGTTAGCACCGGATAATGATCTGACACCGCGCAGAGGATGTAGACATTTCGTAGCTCAGGAATTTCGAGCTTGGTCCCGTCCTCCTTCACGAAGTCCAATCCTGGCCGACTGAGCGAGCGCCCGCAGAGCAAGCCTTGATCATAGGCGTCTTGGACTGCCTTCTGGAAATCGTCGCGCAGCGTCCTGTCGTTACCCCGACGCGAATCCAGCGTCATCTTCTTCGACTTGCACTGGACGATCAGAGCCCGATCGCCAAACAGGACCAATACGTCCATTTCAGAAACCCGATTGCTCGCAGCTTCGATGTTGACGTTAGTATGAACATTCAGGTCGCCGAACACTGACCGCAACCGTTTGGCCACGAACTGTTCGGTGAAAGCACCGCGGTGAGTGGACGCTTTGGAGCGATAGGTTTTGTCGCCAACCATCCAATAAAAGGGGGAATCGTAAAGGGATTCCACGATCCCGTATGTCTGGAGCGATAGATAGTTCCCGTCCGGCAGCGTCACGATCGGGCACGCATTAGCCAAGTTGAACGCGCCAAGCGAAGTGAAATCCTGATTAGCGGGTGCCGTAACGCTAAGGGCTGCCAGCACGGCTCGCACCGTCTCTACGGGCAGGCCGCAGTGCGCTGCAATCTCGTCGGCGGTAGTTGTGAAGGCTGGCAGCAAGGATGGGAAAGACGGTGCTTTCGCCTTAAGGCGCGACAACACGCCGACGATTTTGCTGCTCTGAATCTCAGAGATTGCGCTGGCAACTGCGTGTGCGTCCGCAATGCAGAAACCCTTATTCATGGTCAGCCAAGCTTCGTCTGCGGCATACCGTTCGAGCGCCATGTCTCGATATTGGAAGCTGTACGCGGATTCGCCGCCGTAGAAGATAGGTTCCCGTAACACATCGGCGCGAGTGAATGGTGAAGCAGGGCGTGCTGCTTCATCCTCCTGCATTACCTTCGCTGTCTCGATGATAGAGTCCCACATTGGCCGCCCCAGCCGTTCATGCAGCTCTTTCAGCAGCTTATCTGTACGATCGAACAATGCCTGAATTTCCGCCGGCGTTGGTTCACTCAGGTCGATGGGCTGGCGGATAAGCAGCCCGAGTAAGGTCGAAAATTCGGTTCTAACCGTTCGACTAGGCGCATAGGAGGCTGCCAACGCCTCACCATCCATGACACCGTCAAATGTCACGTAGTTATCTCGCAGCGACATCCAGGCGAGCGCGTGCGCAAAGCCGGGCGCCGTGCATAAATCCGCGAGACTGTTGAAGATGTCCTGCTCCGCGCGGGGCTCTGTCGCGTCCATGGTACTAGACATCAGCCCGCGAGGAGGCTGCATTCGTGAGGATTCGGTACCCGCTCTTCAACGATCAGCGCGACATAGTCCTCCATATCGCGAGGGTTGAAAACACGGCCTACCACATTCCAAACGCTACGGTTCTTTGGGTCGTGTCGATCAAGCCCTTGAAGCACGCCTGGGTCCACAATTATATCACCGATCGCCGGAATAATTCCCGCGAAGCTCTCGCTGCCGAACTCCTGCTGGCTATCCACCAGCGTGCCGTCTGACTCCCGAAAATAGATTCGAATGTGAGCATCAAACATGCCGCGTTCCCTCTTCCGATCATTCCAAATGGGGTTAGTAGTATCGTTAAGCATTTACAACGATCTTGTTTTGTTCCTTGAGAAGCTATATGGCTGGTGGTTCTGAGACACGGCTTCGCGCCATGATATCAGTTCGACATCGGCCCAGTTCCGCAGCATCCGGCAGCGATCAACTCATGAGGTCAACTTCTTGGTGCATGGCAGCTTACCGGGTACATTCGGCTTGCTATGATGACCGAGTATTGTGCCTGTAGACTGATCCTAATCAACGGTCGTCGAGCATCCTCGCTCGTCGACGACCATTCACCCTCATCCGTGCATCGGCGGAAATAACTATGGCACATACATCTGGGGCCGGCGAACGGGCCGCAAGGCTGGGACTTAGATATCAGGACCGGGCCTCCGCTCAACTTGCCTATCAGGCAATATTGGACGGCACGCTGACGTTTGTAGCGTTGGCAGATGATCATGCTGGCATGTTCGACGATCTCGTCATTGGCATCGCCGGCAAGGTCATCGGGCATCAGTATAAAGCATCGGGCAAGCCCAAGCCAGTTGGCGTTACAGGCCTATTGCTCGGCACAGACAAGGTCATCGCGGACTGCGCCGCGTCCTTCGTCATGCTCGAAAGCGAATTTCCAGATCGTTTCGTCAAGCTCCGTTACGTGTCGTCACACTATCCGACGACATCAGATCGGGGAAAATTCGAAGTACCTGGGCGGGATTCGGCGGACTTCTTCCACGATAAGGCGCGCCATCCGGACCGAACGTTGGCCGACTGGCGCGCAAGCGAATGGATGCCGCTCATCGAGGCTCTACGACAGGCGTCTGGTTTGTCCGAACCGGATTTTGAGCGCTTCTTCGGTCGTCTCGAATTCATGCTCGGAGCATCGGCCAACACGGAATCTCCCTTGGCCCAGGACGCCGCCGTTCGCGCGCAGATCGACGAGTTGGCCCATACATTGGGCGACCTGGTCGGGCGCAATGACGGCAAGACGCGATGGACGCGCCGCGAGTTGCTCGACGCGCTCGGTTGGGCTGACCGGTTCCAACTCCGCTTCGAGCACCGGTTTCCCCTTGGCGCCCATGTCCAGAGCAATGAGAAAAGTGAGGCGGAGCTGGAAGCGGCAATTGGCACGCATGCCTCAGGCTACCTCTGCCTGCTCGGTCCCCCGGGTGCTGGCAAATCAACATTGCTCGAGCGCTTCGTGCAGCCCGGTCCCGAGCGCAATGTCGCCCGTTATCTTGCTTTCGTACCGGGCGAGGCGCAGGGCCAGGGTCGCGGTGTCGATGCCAATTTTCTTGACGACCTGAACAGTCAACTCACTGGCTTCGGATATCAGTCGCAGCGCGCCAAGGACGACACGCTCGAGCAGAAGCGCGAGACGTTCGAGAAGCTACTCGAGCAGGCAGGCAAACGGCATACGGTCGATGGGCAAATGACGGTCGTCGTGGTCGATGGCCTAGACCATGTTCCGCGCGAGGAACGGCCTGATGCGAGCTTCCTACGCGCACTGCCTCTTCCGCACAGTGTCCCCAAGGGCGTCCTCTTCGTGCTAGGTAGCCAGCGGATCGATCTCGCCGATATCCCGCCAGAGGTACGCGATCAGGCATCGCAGAACGGCCGGCGTATCGACATCGCGCCGCTCAGTGAGAATGCTGTGGCGGACATGGTGGTCTCGGTGGGTCTGGATCGTGAGCAGGTCGACCCCGAACAGGTCTTCGCCGTGAGCCTAGGCCATCCGCTTGTGACGCGCTACTTGCTTGGTAAGCTCCTGACCGCAGAGCTCGAGGAGCGCGAGGCCCTGCTGGCCGGCGGCTTCGAATATGACGGCGACCTTGAGAAAGTCTATCGCCAGGCTTGGCGCGAGGCGCAAGACGCCGGCCCCGATGTCTCGAAGACACTCTTCACGTTAAGTTTCGCTGATGGCCGGATCGAACCAGAACTGCTGGCGCAATGGCTATCCAGCAGCGCGGTGGACAAGGCTTTCACGCTCGCCCATCATCTGATCGACCATGGCGGTGGGGCGTGGCGGATCTTTCACAACAGTTTCCGTCTTTTCCTCCGTCAGCAGAATATTACGCTCTATGGAAGGCCAGACCCGGCGTTCAGTGACCCGGCGATCTATCGGGGGTTGGCCGAACTGGCCGGATCCGCACCGCAGACAAGCGTCCAGCGCTTCCTCGAGTTCCGGTATCGCTTTCTCGCTGGCGATCTCGCTGAGGCCGCGGCCTTGGCCAGCCGCAGGTACTTCGTTGGTCAGTTCGTCAACGGTCGCCGCAGCTATGAGGTGAGCAATGATATCGGAGATGCCGTAACCTGTCTCGGAGCCGATCCGGATCCCGCTTCCTTGTTCGACCTGATGCTCGCCCGCGATGAAATTTGGCGGCGCCAGGACGCACTGACCATGGCCGAACGTCTCGTCACCGCACAGATTGCAGCTGGAGACCTCGACATGGCGGTGGCCCAGCTTGATTCTAATCATGTCGCCGGCGATGAATGGCTCGTTATCGATGCCCTGCTCGACGATGGGCAAGTGGATCGTGGGCGTCTGCTGTTCGACAGTGAGAATCCATGGAAATGGTTCGACGAAGGCCATGGCCTAGACACTAGCGAGGCCATGGAGGCATGGGCCAACCTCGCAGTCGTGCTACTCGATGACGAACAGATCGAACGACGCATCCGCCTTCCGGCCGGCAAACAGGGCAGCGACGAGGACACTTTTTCCGGCAAGACAAGGAACGACTATCTCCTCGAACTGCGCTACTTGCTTGCGCGCGCGATTCTGCGTCACGATCCCGACCGGAAAGTCGCCGACATTGCGGCACAGCATCGGGTGGACCAAGGCGCCTGTCTCTCGATCCTTCACCTCGAGAGTGCCGAAGCGAAGATGATTGCGTCTCGCACGGAGGAGGCGCTGCAATGCTTGGCCGCGTATGCGAACTTGTCAGAAAAGCAAGATCTGCACGACAGCTGGAATCTGCACGCGGCGCGCATCGCGATTGCTGGCAAGGATCATGCACTCGCGCGACGGTTGTTTGAAAGGGCTGCCACCCCCGACATGACCGGCCTTGAGCACAAGTCGGACGAGGTAGAGAACGCAGTCGACGTACTGCTCGGCTACACGGCGATCGCAGCCCAGCTTGGCGAAGCGCCTGTCCAACCCGCGCTCCCCAAAGAGTTTCTGTTCCGCGGAGTACAAGTCCAGGCAGTGCGGCTAGGCACGCTGATCGGCAAGATCAAGGCGGAGTATCCGGTTTCATCGTCGCAGGCCGTAGCGCAGATCAAGGCGTCTCTGACATTCCTGGCAGGCGCAGTCGCGAACCACCACGATGACGTGCTCCTCGGCTATCGCATCCGTCGCGCCGACAAGCCACTGTTCGACGCCATCTGCAAGCTGGTTCAACTGCTGCCTGATGCCGCGCCCGGCTTCGCGGCCGAGTTCGACGCGTGCCTCCGATTGCCTATGTGCAGCTTCAGAGAAACCACGCAAATCCATCGCCGCTTCGCCGAAACCATGTTTGCATTCGATGGCGATGCTGTTGCCGCGGTCGCACGCCTAGAAAGGCCGCATGCCGGACTGGACCATGCCCGTTCCCCGCAAGAGGCAATTGATTTGCTCTCCGAACTGGCGATCGCCTTCGGCAATATTGGCTTGCACGAGCGCGCGCGCGAACTGCTCCACATGATGCGGCAAAAATCGCTGGGTTGTTACATCGCTGCGAAAAAGGACGGCCTCTATCAGCTATGGGAAGGCGTGCTCACTGCCGCCGATCGCGCGGACCCGGCCGGTTCGCCCGATCGTGCATTTCGGATGCTGCGGCTTACAGCCGGCGTCGACGATAGCGATGCGCATGATCAGGCTTGGCGAATGGCAAAATCGGTACTCGTCGATGCAATCGCGAGCGGCACGGCGCCGGCCTGGGATGCCTATGGGTGGGCGAAAGAGTCGGGCGTCTGGCATTGGGATGCGCTGGTTGACGCGGTTACTCGGGGGATTCTCCGACGGCGGCCGGATCTCGCGATCCCGCTCGCCATCACATGGTCGGCACTCGCGCTTCCATATTATGAGGAAGTCTACAACAGCCTAACCCGCACTGGGCAGTTTCTCCGTGATCTCGCCGCCGCGGCGCCTCTGGAAACCCTCCCCGCCATCGGGCAGATGATCGTCGCTGGCTTAGAACGCGATGCCAGGCCATCGCGGCGGGCGAAGCTTCTTCGGGTTTTCCGGGATGGCCTGGCCGATCGCGACTATCGGTCTTCGACGGTGGACATGGCCGTCGACCGTTGGAATGCCGAGTCCGTCCAAGACGAAGAGGCGCTTCCCGATTATTTCCAGCTGAATACTTTCGAGCATGTAGAGCGCGCGGTCGCAGCAGAGCGCGCCCGGCGCGACGCACAGACCAGCGTTCACTATGGCGACTTTGTCAACCATACGCTCGGAAAGCGGGTCGGTAGGATTATCGCAAACAAGCCTTGGGAGGAAGTGGAGGCGTTTGCTACGCGCAATCCGCAACTCATTCGCGACCGGCCGGTGAAGAAAGCCCTTGCCAGAGCCGCGCTCGCGGCTGGCAGGCGTGGTTATGCCGAGGCGCTGTTGTCAGGCGGTAGCGAGACTCGTCAAGGCTGGGGCGGTTGGGCGGACAGCAACCTGCTTGACCATCATCGAGCGCGGCACCTTCTTGGCGATCCCGACGCACACGACCACGCCCGGGAAGATTTTTTGCGTGACCTTGCCGCGGGTGGCCACGGCACGGGCAGTGCGTTGTGGAGCGTCGACGACATTTTCCCGGTGCTGTTCGAGGAAATCGATTGGCCGGCGCTTTGGACGCGGCTCGACGAACAAATCCCCGAATATCGGGACTATCAAAAGGCGCCGGAGATTCCCCGTGGCGATGGCGAGCAGCGGGACGATCTCGACCTGCTCGCTCTTCTGTTCCTCGACGCAACACAGTTCGGCGTTTCCGATCCGCGAGAGCAGGCGGGTGCCGGTCTGCTGGAACTCGCTCGGGCAGAATCGAGCGAAGCTGTAGCCCTATTCTCCCGGGCCTGCGAACGGCTGATCGAGGGCGATGGGCCAACCGCGCTGTTCGGCCTCCGTCTTTTGTTTGAGGCGCGAAGCTGCGACGGCGTTACGCAGTCATTCAAGGACAAGCTGGACGGGCTGGTCGAGCATCCGGATGGGTGCGTCGCAGTGCTGGCGGAAATATTGAGCGGCATCTGGGGCGGTACCGCGCAGGTGCCGGAAACCGAACTCCCGCTGATCTACGCGCTGCAATTGCCGCCGCTCGACATCGTAGCGGGCCGAAGCCTGCGCGATGCAGAATCACTGGGCCCAGTCATTGATGATGCCGCCGCCTGGACCGAAGGCTTTGAGAGCTGGATTAAGATGCTCGCGCGTTATTCAGGCGTACCTGTCGCTAACATCCGGCATCGCGCCGCCCAATTAATAGCCGGATGGGGAGGTGCCGGCACCTATGGCGCCAAGGCTACCAAGGAGCTTGGACGCCGACTCGGTGCGCTTGGCTTGCGACTCCCCTTTGTCCGCCCGCACATCGGGGTATGTATCCGCGCGTTGCATGTAATAGTCGGCGAGCATTGGCGTGCCGGGACTTTGTCTCAGATCGAATTCGACCTGCTGCTCCATCGGCTCGACGGCGGTCCGCTACTACCGCCACGCACTGGCGTTTCGGCAAGACCTGCGGATCAGGACTGGCCGACGCTGCCCGAGGAGAGTTGGAGTGCACGTGCTGAGGACTGGCTGCAGGCGGAAGGTATTCAACGTCCGGCTGCTTCCGAACGGGTGGTAGGCGAATGGGCACGCTTCGCGGTGCTGGAATCGCGCTCGCTCTTCAGTGAGGATATGCTAGTCGTCCGCGGTATAGGGATCGGCCCCGCCAATGATCTCGATGGAGCGATCGGTCTGCTGCCCAAGGCCTTCTGGGCATGTGGCGGGATACTTGACACCGCCCCCCATGCCCTTTCAATGATGGTGAGAAACCTTCAGGTATCGCTCGTCGGCGAGCGGTCCGAGATTCTGATGTTCGATCCGGTTTTCGCCAAGACTTTGGGCTGGCGTGGCTCGGAAGACGATCCGCTCTCTTTCCTAGACCAGGACGGTCGTATCATGGTGACGACGCGATTTTGGCGCGACGGCTGGCAACAGGAAATGGCGCATAATGACGCGCGCTGGGCCGAGGGGCAACGGGTCGAGCTAAGCGAGGCAGGCCTTACCCAACTGCGAAGCCATGGCAATCTGCCCGAGTTACAGATCCGCCGATGGCGCACCAAGCTATCTAGATAACCGCAGTTGGAGAGCATGACCATCTAAACGAACGCTCGCAATCTGAGTCCCAAAACCTATAACCTGCCAGAGCACAGTCGGCCTCGTTCCGGTCATTGGCCAAACGCCGGACGCAACACCTTCCGCTCGTCCTTCAGCCGATTCAAATAATCACTCCACCATTGGGCCATTTCGGCGCGTTCATTCCAGAAGGCCCCGCGAGCATAAGCAGCCCGAACCGAATCACGATCCTTGTGTGCCAACGCTCGCTCGATCGCATCCGGATGCCACTTCCCGCACTCATTCAGGAGAGTTGACGCCATGGAACGGAAGCCGTGCGCAGTCATCTCGTCGCCTGAATAACCCAGCCGTCGCAGGCCCGCATTCACGGTATTTTCTGACATTGGATTTGCCGCGCTCCTGATCGAAGGAAACACATACTTTCCCCTCCCTGTGAGACTCCTGATCTCTGCCAGGATCGCCAAAGCCTGCCGCGACAGAGGCACCTGATGTTCGACCCGTCCCTTCATCTTTGCGGGCGGAATGCGCCATACGGACTTCACCGCGTCAATCTCTGCCCATTCAGCTTTTCGGAGCTCACCAGGCCTAACGAATAGGTGCGCGGACAACTGCAGGGCCCAGCGCGTCAGTGGCTGCCCCTCATATCCATCTATTGCGCGCAGCATCTCGCCCGCCCGTTCGGGATCGAGAATGGCCGCGTGATGTTTGACCTTGGGTATGGTCAGCGCGCCACGAAGATCGCGCGTGGGATCACCGGGCGCCAATTGAGATGCCACTGCGTAACGAAATACTTGGCCGATGAAATTCAGCGCGCGTTTCGCGCTCTCATGCCGTCCCTTCTTCTCGATAGGTCGAAGGGCCAGCAGCACCTCCATCGGCTGGATTTCGGAGACGGGCCGCTTTCCCAGAACAGGAAAGACGAGCTTGATGAACCAGCGCCTCTTTTTGATCGTCGCTTCCGCGAGCCCTTCGCGCTCCTGCTTTTCCAGAAGCATTTCGGCCACCTTGGAAAAGCTGTTCTCCGCGCTGATCCTGGCGGCCGCCTTCGCCTTCTGTTTTTCGAGAGCGGGATCCAGACCAGCAGCATGTACCTCCCGCGCCTCGTCCCGCAATATACGGGCTCTCTTGAGAGACACATCCGGATAGGCGCCAAGGGAGAGTAGCTTCTCGACCTTCTTGAACCGTCCTTGGGCATCAAGCCCGTCGATCCGAAATTTCAATCTCCAGAGCCGGCTGCCATTCGGGCTGATCAGGAGGAAAAGGCCTCGCTCGTCAGCAACCTTGTAAGGCTTGTCCTGGGGCTTGAGCCCCCTGATTCTTGCATCCGAAAGCGCCATCCGTCGATCATCCCATCTGCCTCGTCCGCTTCCTGGGGGTATCGCGTTTCACGCTTTAGCCTCATACCCCTTACCGATACCCCCAATGGGGAACGGACAGGCATGGACGGCGACAAACGCACCTGACCAGAAAGAGCGAATTTTTAGCAGATTTCCGCCGTTTTTTCAACCTGAAGTGGATGCTGGCGGAGGGGGTAATGGTGCCGCTTACGTGACTCGAACACGTGACCCCATCATTACGAATGATGGGAAGGCCGGTGGGGCTCAGCCTTTACCCCTCCGGCAACAGAAGGCTTGAGTCCCCGTAGCTGTAGAAACGATAGCCTTCCTTAATTGCGTGCCTGTACGCTTCTTGCATTTTCTCGACACCCATCAACGCACTGACCAGCATGAACAGAGTCGACTTGGGCAAGTGGAAATTGGTCATCAACCCGTCCACCGCCTTGAAGCGATAGCCCGGCGTGATGAAGATGCGGGTTTCGTCGGCGAAGGGGCGGATGACGCCATCCTCCCCCACCGCGCTTTCCAGCAGGCGCAATGATGTGGTGCCTACCGCGATCAGCCGCCCGCCGGCCGCCCGCGCCGCGTTCAACCGATCCGCCGTGGCCGCGTCGATCCGCCCCCATTCGGCATGCATGCGATGGTCGTCGGTGTCGTCCGCCTTGACCGGCAGGAATGTGCCCGCCCCAACATGCAGCGTCAGCGTCTCGGTCGCGATGCCGGCATCGGTGATCGCCGCCATCAGCTCCGGCGTAAAATGCAGCGCGGCGGTCGGCGCGGCGACCGCCCCATCCTCCCGCGCGAACATGGTCTGGTAATCGCTGCGGTCGCGTTCGTCGGTCGGGCGCTTGCTGGCGATATAGGGCGGCAAGGGCATCCGCCCCGCCCGTTCCAGCAGCACTTCGACCGGCTCGTCGCCCTCGAAATCCAGCGTCACGCCGCCATCATCATCACGCGGCCCGGCAATTGCGGTCACGCCCGCGCCAAAGTCTATCCGGTCGCCGGCCTTCACCCGCTTGGCATTGCGCAGGAACGCCTGCCACTGCCGCAGGCCTTGCCGCTTGTGCAGCGTCGCGCCGATCCGCGCCTCGCCGCGCATGCCCTCCAGCTGAGCGGGAATCACCTTCGTATCGTTGAACACCAGCACGTCGTCCGCCCGCAGCATCGACGGCAGATCGCGCACGATCCGGTCCTGCATCGCGCCATCGCCCGGCACCAGCAGCATTCGCGCACTATCCCGCGGCGATGCGGGGCGCAGCGCGATATTCTCCGCTGGCAGGTCGAAATCGAACAGGTCTACGCGCATGGCTTGGAACGCTTCATCTAAACAGTTCGGCCCCGCGCGCTTCGGGCGAAGCGAACGGGGCCTTGAAATTGCAGCAAAAAGCCGAACCGGCTTATTTCTTCTTCGGCGCAGCCTTCTTGGGCGCAGGCGTATCGATGATCGACGCGGGCGGTGCGGGTGGCGGCGGGGGCGCAGCCGTGACCGGCGGCTTGCCATCGCTCTCGATCGACGCCTGGAGGATCACGGTCGGGTCGGCCGGCGGCTCGCCCTCATGGATCGCGTCGACATATTGGATGCCCTCGATCACGCGACCGAAGACGGTATATTTCTTGTCCAGTTGCATGCGCGGCAGCAGCACGATGAAGAACTGGCTGTTCGCGCTGTCCTCGCTCTGCGCGCGCGCCATCGACAGCGTCCCGCGCAGATGCGGCATCGGATTGAACTCGGCCTTCAGGTCCGGGAGCGTCGATCCGCCGGTACCATCCCCCTTGGGATCGCCGCCCTGCGCCATGAAGCCGGGGATGACGCGATGGAATTTCAGGCCGTTATAGAAACCCTGCCGAGTCAGTTCCTTGATCCGCTCGACATGGTTCGGCGCAATGTCGGGGCGCAACTGAATGCGCACGCGACCACCGCTCGACAGGTCCAGATCCCAGATATTCTGCGGATCGGCCGGGATCGTTGCGGGCGGCAGCTTCGGCGTCAGGTCGGTGCCCAGCGACTTGGCATTATCCTGCGCGCGCACTGCGGCCTCGGCCTTCTTCATTTCCTCGGCATTGCCGCCCCCGCCACCCTGGGCCAGTGCCACGCCGGACGCAGAAAGGGCGAACGTGATCGCCAGAGTCTTGAGCGCGCTAGTCAAACGCATGGAGCAGCAGTTCCTTGATCTCGTAAAAGCCATAGGGCCAAGCCGCCCTGATAGCGCCCTGATCGGGATTGGCAACTGAACGACGGCTGAGCGCGCCTCAATCCGTTCCTTTTCGTCCGATCTTTTCGACCCGCGCCACCACTTCGTCGCGCACCACCGGGCTGACGAACTTGTGGATCGGCCCACCATAGAGCGCGATTTCCTTGACGAGCCGCGACGCGATCGGCTGCAATCCCACATCCGCCATCAGGAAAACGGTTTCGATCCGGCCGTTGATCTGCTGGTTCATGCCCGCCATCTGATATTCATATTCGAAGTCCGCGACCGCGCGCAGCCCCCGGATGATGACGCTGGCGCCTTGCGATTCGGCAAAGTCCATCAGCAGCGAATTGAAACCGGTCACGACGATCTCGGTATCGATGCCCGCACATTCGCGCCGCACCATCTCCAGCCGCTCCTCGTCATTGAACATGGGCGACTTGCTGATATTGGTGGTCACGCCGATCACCAGCTTGTCGACCAGCTTCGCGCCGCGCCGGATGATGTCCATATGGCCGAGCGTGATGGGATCGAAAGTGCCGGGATAAACGCCGATACGCTGCTTGCTCATGATATTAGCGGTCCCTCTCCACAATATAGTCGGCAATGGCGCGCAGCAGGTCGGCCTCGGCGCCATGGCCATGCAGATGCGCCTTCGCCTGCGCGACCAGCATATGCGCCTGTTCGCGCGCGCGCTCCACGCCCAGCAGCGACAGGAATGTTTCCTTGCCCGCCGCCGCATCCTTGCCCAGCGCCTTGCCCGCCAGCGCCGCGTCGCCCTCCACATCCAGCAGATCGTCGGCAATCTGGAAGGCCAGGCCGATATCGCGGGCATAGCCATGCAGGCCCGTGCGCGCCTCATGCGGCAGGCGCGCCATGATCGCGGCCGCCTCCACGCAAAAGGCGATCAGCGCCCCGGTCTTCAAATTCTGAAGCCGCGTCACGGTGGCCAGGTCGAAGCGGGTCTTTTCCGCCTCCAGATCCATCATCTGCCCGCCCGCCATGCCGGCCGGCCCGCTCGACGCGGCCAGCGCGCGCACCAGTTCGATCCGCACGAACGGATCGGGATGCGTATCCTCATCCGCCAATATCTCGAACGCCAGATCGTGCAGGCAATCACCCGCCAGGATCGCCGTGGCCTCGTCAAACGCCTTGTGCACGGTCGGCTTGCCGCGCCGCATATCGTCATCGTCCATCGCCGGCAGATCGTCGTGGATCAGCGAATAGACATGGATGCACTCGACCGCGAGGCCGACCCGCAGCGCCGAGTCGCGGGAAATGTTGAACAGATCGCTGGTCGCCTGCACCAGCAGCGGGCGCAGCCGCTTGCCGCCGCCGATCGCGGCATGCCGCATCGCGTCATAGAGGCGGACGCGCGCATCCTGCGGCAATGGCAACAGACGATCGAACGCGGCGTCGATCGCCCGCGCCACTTCGGTCGCGCGCGCCATGACCAGCGCTGTTGCGGAAGCCTTCTCTACGCCCCCGATCATCCGGATCAGTCCGCGCCGAAGGATTGCGCGCCGGTCACCGCGCCATTGGCGTCGACCGTCAGCTTTGCGATGCGCGCCTCGGCCGCCTGCAACCGCTCGGTGCAGCGCTTGCGCAGTTCCTCGCCCTTCGCATAGAGCGAAATCGACTCGTCCAGCGGCACATCGCCGCTTTCAAGCCGGCGGACGATCGTTTCGAGCGCGCGCAGCGCATCCTCGAACGACAAACTATCGGTATCGGGGGTGGAAATTTCCTCAGCCATGCCTTTGCATTGGCCGCCGCCACGGCCCCGGTCAAGCCCGCCCCGGCAATAACCCCTCACCGCAATCGCTGTCATCAAATGGTCATGACGTCATTTCAGGGGGCATAGCGGGAACGTCGTAGTTTTGCGTTGACGCACCATGTTGCGCATGCACATAAAAGGATCGCTATGAAACAATATCTCCCCCTCATCGCCGTCGCCAGCGTCGCTTTGCTGTCGGCCTGCAACAAGAATGACGAACCTGAAGTCGTGGGCGGCCCTGCCGACCCGATGGCGGCTCAGCTTGCCAACGCCGCGCCGGTCGAGTTGCCGCCGTCGGTGAAGGCCAACAAGCAGTTCCGTTGCAAGGACAACAGCTTGATCTTCGTCGACTATATGAGCGACGACAAGACCGCGCTGCTGCGCACCGAAAAGGGCGGCAACGCTACCTCGCTCAAGGCTGCCGAAGCCGGCCAGCCCTTCACCGCCGAGGGTGGTTATGAAGTCAAGGGTTCGGGCAACGATGTGACCATCACCGTGCCGGGCAAGAGCGCCCAGGCCTGCCACGTCTGAGTCGCACGACTTTTCCGATTACCGGGCCGGGCCTTCACACGAAGGTCCGGCCTTTTTATTTATACAGGATGCCCTCATTGCGAGCGCAGCGGGCCGAAGGCGGGCAAAGCCCAACCAATTCATGTGGCGCTTTAACGGATTGCTTCGCTGCGCTCGCAATGACGAAATGGCGATCTCGAACCGCCCTCACCCATCACTCGCTGTTCAGCATAGCCAGCGCGGCGCGGTCGGCATAGGCGGCCGCCAATCGCCGGTGCGCCATTTTGGCGCGTTCCGATGTGGACGCCTGCTCCATCAGACGCTGCTTTTTGCAACGGCTGGAAAAATAAAAGAAGTCACTCCCCTTCATGGAATACCTCTCCGTGGCCTCAATCTCCGTCGAATCGCCACCCCGCTCTCAGACATGAACTTTAGGGAAGGTGATTAACGAAAGGTTGCCGGCGGGATGAAGCGATGAGCGTGCGGGGCAAATGTCAGGATTGACGCATTCGCAACGCCCGCCATTGTGATTCCGCGCCGCCCTCGCTAAAGGCGCGCACATGTCCAGCACCGCACCCCAGATCACCCCGGAAGTCGTCGCCGAACATGGCCTCAGCCCGGAAGAATATGACCGCGTCCTGAAGGCGATCGGCCGTGAGCCGAACCTGACCGAACTGGGCATATTCTCGGTCATGTGGTCGGAGCATTGCTCGTATAAATCCTCCAAGATCCACCTGATGAAGCTGCCCACCAAAGGTCCGCAGGTCATTTGCGGTCCGGGCGAAAATGCTGGCGTGGTCGACATCGGCGATGGTCAGGCCGCCATCTTCAAGATGGAGAGCCACAACCACCCCAGCTACATCGAACCCTATCAGGGCGCAGCGACCGGCGTCGGCGGCATTTTGCGCGACGTCTTCACCATGGGCGCGCGCCCGGTGGCGAACATGAACGCGCTGCGTTTCGGCCGCCCCGATCACCCCAAGATGAAGCATCTGATCGCCGGCGTCGTGCATGGCATTGGCGGCTACGGCAATTGCGTCGGCGTCCCCACCGTGGGCGGCGAAGTGAATTTCCACCCCGCCTATGACGGCAATATCCTGGTCAATGCGATGACCGTGGGCGTCGCGGATACCGACAAGATCTTCTATTCGGCCGCCAGCGGCGTCGGCAACCCGATCGTCTATGTCGGCTCCAAGACCGGCCGTGACGGCATCCATGGCGCGACCATGGCCAGCGCTGACTTCGGCGACGACGCCGACGCCAAGCGCCCGACCGTGCAGGTCGGCGACCCCTTTACCGAAAAGCTGCTGATCGAGGCGTGCCTCGAACTGATGGCGTCCGACGCCATCGTCGCCATTCAGGATATGGGCGCGGCCGGCCTCACCTCCTCCAGCGTCGAGATGGCGTCGAAGGGCGGCGTCGGCCTCCACCTCAAGATGGACGACGTGCCGCAGCGCGAAACCGGCATGACCACCTATGAAATGATGCTGTCGGAAAGCCAGGAGCGCATGCTCATGGTGCTGAAGCCCGGCCGCGAAGCCTTTGCAGAAGCCATTTTCAAGAAGTGGGAACTGGACTTCGCCGTCATCGGCCATGTCACCGACACCGGCCGCATGGTGCTGGAGCATAAGGGCGAGATCGTCTGCGACATCCCGCTCGCCCCGCTGGCCGACGACGCGCCGCTCTACGACCGTCCCTCCATGCCGAAGGACGAATATAAGCTCTGGTCGAAGGTCGAAGCCCTCGGCGAGATCACGGAAAGCGCCGATATCGGCGCCGACCTCGTCACCCTGATGGGCAGCCCCGACATCGCCAGCCGCCGCTGGATCTGGGAACAATATGATCACATGGTCGGCGCCGACACGGTGCAGCGCCCTGGCGGCGACGCCGCCGTCGTGCGCGTCCATGGCGCGCAGAAGGGCATCGCGATCAGCACCGACTGCACGCCGCGCTATTGCTATGCCGACCCTTATGAAGGCGGCAAGCAGGCAATCGCCGAATGCTATCGCAACCTGAGCGCCGTGGGGTCCACCCCACTGGCCGTCACCAACTGCCTGAACTTCGCCAACCCGCAGCGCCCCGAAATCATGGCGCAGCTGACCGGCTGCCTTGAGGGCATGGGCGACGCCTGCCGCGCACTCGACTTCCCGATCGTGTCGGGCAACGTCTCGCTCTACAATGAATCGAAGGCGACCGGCGGCGGCTCGGCGATCCTGCCGACTCCCGCGATCGGCGGCATCGGCCTGCTCGCGAATGTGGACGTCATGGCGACGGTCGCGTTCAAGGCTGAAGGCGATGCGATCTGGCTGATCGGCGGCGAAGGTACGCATCTCGGCCAGACCATCTGGCTGCGCGAAATCGCCGGCCGCGAAGCCGGTGAAGCGCCCAAGGTCGACCTGACCGCCGAACGCGCCAACGCCGACATCGTCCGCGCATTGATCGCAGACGGCAAGGCGACCGCCGTGCACGACATTGCGGACGGCGGCCTGATCGTTACGATCGCGGAAATGGCACTGGCCGGCAAGATCGGCGCGACGCTGGACGTCACCCTCACCACCGCATCGGCCTTCGGCGAAGATCAGGGCCGCTATGTCGTCACTGTGGCGGCAGGCGTGGATGTCCCCGGCGCGGTGAAGATCGGCACCGTCGGCGGCACCAGCGTCGCGGGCGTCGCCCTCGACACGCTGCGCACCGCCCATGAAGGCTTCTTCCCCGCCCTCATGGACAGCGAACTGTAAAGGATAAGGAGCGGGACGCCCTCCCGCTCCCGCCTATCCCCGGCGGTAGATATATTCCGCGTCGGTCCATGCGCCGACGCGAAAGCCATAATCGCCCACCTTCACGAAGCCACGCTTCGCATAGACCGCCTGCGCCCGTTCATTGCCCGACCACACGCCCAGCCACACCGGCCCCGGCATCGCCTGCGCCAGCCAGTCCAGCGCCACATCCATCAGCGCGCGCCCGATCCCCTGCCCCTGCGCCGCCGCCAGCGCATAAAGCTGGTACAATTCCCCCTGATCTGGCGAAGCTTCAGGATGCGGCAATTTGCACGGGCCGACATGGGCATAGGCCTGCAACCGCCCATCCGCCGTTTCCGCCACCCAGGTCGCGTGGCGTAGGTCGGCCAGTTCCGCTGCCACCCGATCCACGCCATAGCTCTCCTGCTCGAACAGGGCGAGGTCGGCCGGCGGATAGGGCACGGCAAAGTCATCCAGAAAGGTTTGCCGGAACGCCGTCAGTTTCAGGACGGATAGGGCAGCGGCATCGGACGGGACGGCGGAGCGAATGGTCAGCATGGCGCCCGGCATGCCATGGCCGAAGGAAGCGTGCAAACGGTCCCGCCCCCCGTTCGCCCTGAGCCTGTCGAAGGGCGCCTGTCCTACACCCGCCCCCGCCGCTATACTGGCTCACCCGCTTTCCAATAGGATCAGGGCGACGCAATAAAATGTCCGCATTTGCGGGAAATGTGCGAAGTTAAGCCCTCGTTTCCTCGGCGACCACCGCCACCCCGACCCGGTTCCGCCCGCCACGCTTGGCCTCGTACAAGGCCCGGTCCGCCCGATCGACCAGTGCCTGTGCCTCCTCGTCCGCCCCGGCCTGCGCCAGGCCGATGCTGACCGTCACCACCCCGGCCGGCGCCGGCGACACCAGCCCGCGGCCCTCCACCGCCATGCGCATCCGTTCCGCCACCTCGGCCGCCTCCTCCGCATCCGCACCGGGCAGCAGCACCGCAAACTCCTCCCCGCCATAGCGCGCCACCAGATCGCCGCCCCGCCGCGCACAGGCCGCCAGCGTCGCCGCCACCTCCTGCAACCGGGCATCCCCGACCAGATGGCCATGATGATCGTTGAGCAGTTTGAAATGGTCGATATCCACCATGATCAGCGCCAGCGCCCCGCCCTGCCGCCGGGCCCGCGCCAGTTCCCGGCGCAGCATCTCGTCGAAGCGTCGCCGGTTTGCCACGCCGGTCAGCCCGTCGAAATGCGACAGTCGCTCCAGCCGGTCCTGCTCATCATAGCTGCGCAACTGCACCAATATGCTACGCAATCCATAGCCCAGCGTCGCCATGATGCAGCCCGCCACCGCCAGCCCCGCATCCTGCCGCAGCAGCAGCGCCGATACCGTCAGCAACGTCGCCGGCAACAGCAACGGACTGCCAGCCCGCACAACATGGGCGAAGCGGCGCCCGGTCCGCACCAACGCCTGCCCTTCGCCCCCGGCCATCGCCAGAACCGCCAGCAACAGGAAGGGCAGGTCGATGATCAGGTCGGGCCAGAAGCCAAAGGCCGTCTGCCACTCGAAATGGTTGATGTAGAAGGCCACCAGAAGATAGGTCGCCGCATAGAGGAACAGCGCGCGCAAGAGCCCCCGGAACCGCGCGTCCTGACAGGCCAGCAGGCGGATCAGCGCAAAGGCGGCGATATAGGCATTTTCCAGATCGAACAGCAGCCGGATCGCGGCGATATTGCCGTCGCCGGTGCCCGACAGGGTCGACTGGGTAAAGACATAGCGGAAGAAGAAATAGCCCAGCGCCGCCGCCAGCACGCCATCGACCAGCCGGACAGGCCATGGCTCGTCCGCCGGGCTGGCCAGCGCGAAGATCAGCGGAACGCCATAAAGGACATAGAGCAATATGCTCGCCCCGCCCTCCCCCTGCGCACTCAGCCAGACGATGCTGACCATGCTCGCCGCCATGCCACCGGCCCAGAGCGGCATGGCGATCGCCAGCGCCGCCCATCCTTCCCAGCCATCCCGCCATCCGCGCCACAGGCAGGCCAGCCCCGCCATCAACGGCGCCGCGATCAACATATGGAGAGAGACGGATTCGGCCCCGTCACCGGAAAGGCCGATCAGCAGGGCATGCAGCAACAGGAACGCCAGCGGCCACACGACAACGCGCATAGCCGGGAATCCTGCCTGCGCCGAAGCGCGATCAAGGGCGCCTGCCATCTCCATGGCGCGACCGTAACCCGCAAAGAGTTAATCTTTCTTCAGGCCGGCTATCAGGCTGGCCGCGTCACCCGACCGAACAGCACCTGATAGCCATCATCGCCCCCGTCCGCCTCGAACGCGGTCATTACCCGGCGCAGATCGGATGGCGCCAGCGGCTTGCGGCCTTCGCTCGGCACGACAGCGCCGATCCCCTTCAAATGCGCGATCAACCCGCGCGCGCCGCCGCAGGCCAGCGCATAATCCTCGTCAAAGGCAAAACTGTCCGCGTGGCCCACGAGCATGGCCCGCAGCGCATCGAGCGAGGGATAATCGGGCACGCCTGCCACCAGTCCGCAGACCGCATGCGCCGCCCGCCAGCGCGCAAAGCTGCCCTGCCCCATGGTGGAGAAGATCAGGCTCCCCCCCGGCCGCAGCAACCGCGCCAGTCGCGCGATGCCGCCTTCCAGATCATCGAACCACTGGAACGCCAGACTGGACAGGATCAGATCGAACCAAGGCCCGTCGAAAACCGGCGCCTCGCCGTCCATTGTCATGAACCGGCCTGCAACCCGGCCATTCGCCGCCGCCTGCTCCAGCATGCCGGGCGAAATATCGGTCGCGGTCAGTTCCGCACCCGGCCAGCGCACCTGAATGTCCCGCGTCAGGAAGCCGGTGCCGCAGCCAATCTCCAATATCCGCGCCACGCCGTCCGGCCGCTGCCGCTGCGCCAGATCCGCCACCAGCGTCGCGGCCAGCCGCTGCGGTCCGGCATGCACGTCATAATGCGCCGCCGCCGCGCCGAATGCGTCGCTTATCCGTTGCTTGCGGGCGTCGTTCATGGACGGAGCATTTTCAGTTGACCAGTCATGGTTCACGCCTTGGAGCAGCAGGCCAGCGCAGCTAAAATGCGATCACAAGAAACAAGAGCCTTTCCACCGATTGAGGAAAGGCTCTAGGCGGATGGCAGAGCCTTGGCTTTATGACCAGCCCCTTTGCAGGACCATCCGACTCATGACTGCCTCTTCCCGTATTCCCGCCATGGACATACTGCGCGGCTGCGCGGTGCTGGGCATATTGTGGATGAACATCACCGCCTTCGCCCTGCCCCAGAACGCCTATTTCAACCCGGCGGTGGCGGGCACCCCCTCGGTCGCGGACATCGCGGCCTGGGCGGTCAGCCTCATCTTCGTCGACGGCAAGATGCGCGGCCTCTTTGCCCTGCTGTTCGGCGCGTCCATGCTACTGCTGATCGACCGGGAAGAAATGGCCGGGCGCGACGGCCGCCGGGCACAGATGATCCGCGCCGGCTGGCTGTTCGTCCTTGGCTCCGCTCATTTCTTCCTGCTCTGGTGGGGCGACATTCTGCGCGTCTATGCACTGGTCAGCCTGTTCGCGCTGCTGTTCGTCCATCTTGAACCCTTCGCGCTGGTCAAGCGCGCGATGCTCTTCTTCCTCTTCCAGTTCCTGCTGGTCGCCACCTTCATCGCCAGCCTCTATCTCTGGGGCCATGCCGCCATGGCGCCCGGCGCGACCGGCGCCATGCGCGAAGGCTATGCCGCCTTCATGGCTGCCCTGTCCAATCCCGCCAGCCCCTCGACCCAGGCGGACATCCTCATTTATCGCGGCGGCTTTGCCGGCATCCTCCAGCACAAGCTGATCGGCCTGCCCGGCGACTGGCTCTGGGGCTTCCTCTTCACCGCCTTTGAAACGCTGGGCTTCATGCTGCTCGGTATGGCGATGCTGAAGGGCGGCTTCCTGACCGGCAATTGGGACGCGGAGCAATATCGCCGCACCGCGCGCCATTGTTTCCTGATCGGCGTGCCGCCCATGGCCGCGCTGGCGCTCTGGGTCGTGCTCAGCAGCTTCGCCCCGCTCCCCGCCTATGGCGTCGCCCTTGCCTGGTCGCTCCCCTTCCGTATCCCGCTCACCGTGGGCTGGGCCGCGCTCATCCTCTGGCTCGCCGCCCGCCATCGTGGCCATCCGCTGATCGGCCGCCTCGCCGCCGCCGGCCGCCTGACGCTCAGCAACTATCTCGCCACCAGCCTCGTCATGACCGTGCTCTTCTACGGCTGGGGCCTCGGCCTCTTCGCCAGCGTACCGCCGGCCGCCCTGCCGCTCTTCGTGCTGGCCGGCTGGGCGGCGATGTTGGGCTGGTCGAAACCCTATGCGACTCGATTCGCTCTAGGACCGGCCGAATGGCTGTGGCGCAGCCTCATACACGGCCGACCGCAAAAGATTCGCAAAAGCGACTGAATACTATTGCGACCCATTATCAGACACGCTATGTCCGGATTCGTCAGGAGAGTGTCTTCGATGGTCGTCTGCGTTTGTAATGCCATTCGTGAAAAGGATGTGCGGGAAGCCGCGCGCAACGGGGCTGACACGCCTTGCAGCGCCTACGCACAATTTGGCCGCCGCCCCAAATGCGGCCAGTGCGTATCCTTCGCCCGCACCCTTATTGCAGCCGAACGCGCGTCCGTTTGAAGACGCCCTGACTAGATTGCGAATCAACTGCATGTTGCAGTTGCGAACATGAAGCAATAGCGCCCTGAAAAACCGCGATTTTCTGCGGTTTTTGGCCTTAACACCCTATGCCTTTAACGATATAAGCCGGCCGTTCCCCAATTGCCGGAGTATAGCGCCATGAAAGGCGACCCGAAAGTCATCGACTATTTCAACGAGGTCCTCAAGAATGAGTTGACCGCGATCAACCAGTATTTCCTCCACTATCGTATCCTCAACCATTGGGGCATCGAGAAGCTGGCCAAGTTCGAATATGAAGAGTCGATCGATGAGATGAAGCACGCCGACAAGGTGGCGGAACGCATCCTCTTCCTCGACGGCCTGCCCAATTTTCAATTGCTCGGCCGCCTCAAGATCGGCGAGACGGTGGAGGAAATCCTCAAGGCCGACCTTGAGCTGGAATATGAGGCGCTGCCGATCCTGCGCGAAGCGATCGCCTATTGCGAATCCATCAAGGACTTTGTCAGCCGCGACCTGTTCCAATATATCCTCGAAAGCGAGGAAGAGCATGTCGATACGCTGGAAACTCAGTTCGAAATGATCGAACGCATGGGCATCCAGAATTACGTCCAGTTGCAGAGCAAGGCCAAGGAAGACTGATCTTTTCGATCAGCACTAATGCCGAAAGGGGCGCTCCACCGGGGCGCCCCTTTTTCGTTTACAGCAGCGCTTCGAGCAGCCCGATCAGCGGCAGGTCCGCCGGCGGCATATCCAGCGCATACATTTGCGCCGGCTTCACCCATGTAAGCGCCGTCGCATGGCGCGCCTCCGGCAATCCCTTCCACTTGCGACAGACATAGAGCAGCAGCAAGAGATGCCGGTCGCCCAGCGGTTCGCTGGCGAAGGCTGCGGGCGCCAGGCAACTCGCATGCGTCTCGATCCCCAGTTCCTCCTCCAATTCGCGGACCAGTGCCGCTTCGGGCGTTTCGCCCGGCTCGACCTTGCCGCCCGGAAATTCCCACAGGTCGGCCATCGCCTTTCCCGGCGGCCGCTGTTGCAGCAACACGCGACCATCAGCGTCCACCAACGCTACGGCAACCACCAGCAAGGGAGAAAAAGGGGGCATATCGGTCCAGTCGGGAGGGCTTTGTTAACCCTGCTTCCTTTACACGACGAACGGGGACTGTCTGTAGCGAAACGGGGATCATATGCGCGCGCTTGTCGAAATCATCGCCCGATGGAAGCTGTCGCGATGCGAACGCGGGGCGACGGCCGTCGAATATGCGCTGATTATCGCCATGGTCGTGCTCGCCATGATTGCCGCGCTTAACAACGTCGCGAACAAGACCACCGGCATGTGGAACAACGTCGCGACGGAAGTTACCAAGCATTAACCATCAATATTTGACAGAGATTGTCCGCATTAAGAGTTTTTCAACCGGGCTTCTCTAATTCGATCCTTGCTGACCACGAATTACCATGCGGGGCGGCCGGGTAGTTAAACGTAGTAATCCATTCAAGGAGACGACACATGCAGTTCATCCGTAAGATGCTGAAGAACGAAAAGGGTGCCACCGCGATCGAATACGGCCTGATCGCCGCTCTGATCGCCGTCGCCGCCATCGGCGCGATGACCAGCCTGGGCACCAAGCTGGGTTCGACCTTCAACAACGTTTCGGGCAACCTGAAGTAAGCCCTGCGACGTTAGTCGAATTAAGGAGGCGGCGGACCCAGGTCTGCCGCCTCTTTTCGTTTACGTGATCACCACGTTACGATCTTCACCCGCTGGCCAGCCCGCAACGCGCTATTCTCGCTCAGCGCATTGATCGTCAGGAACCGGTCCAGTTGATAGTCGCTATAGGCCATCCGCTTGGCCAGCGACTGCACCGTATCGCCAGCCTTCACCGTCACCACATCGACGCGGCGCGGTTTGATCGCCGCCGCCTCCTGCGCGCTCAGACGCTGCATCGACTGGACCATGGTGCTAAAGGCACCGATCCCTTGTCCCGCCTGTGTCAGCATCAGGAAATGATAGGCCTTTCCACCGCCGAAATCATAGGCGAAGACGGTCGCATCCACCTGGCTCGACTGGGTTGAAGCCCGCACCGTGCGATAGGCGGCAGGCAGGCCGTTGATCGTCGTGCGACTGACCTCGCCCGCCGGCACGCCGCCCTTGCCGTCGCCCATCTTGGCAAAGACATTGTTGATATAAGCGTCCAGATTGCCGGAGTAGGGCGCTGCGCTGAACTGGGCCTGCCCGCCCGATCCGGTGATCGACACCGCGTCGGCGCCATTTTCCATGCCGAACCCGCTCGGCACGGCAAAGCTGAGGCGCAGGTCGGGGTGACGGAAGCGATTGCCGTCAATCACCCCCTGCTTGGGATCGTCGCCATAGAGCACGCCATCCACGGCATTGAGGAAGGCATCACGATTGCGCACCGTACTGCTCACCCGTGTCGCTTCGGCCGCCCTCGCGGCCCGCTGCACGCGCGCGCCCGGATCGGGATGGGTACTGGCCCATTCGGGCGTCGACCGGGCATTGCCCGTCACCTGCGCGTCCAGATCGCCCTGCGCCGCCAGCGACGCCAGCATGTCGGACAGTGCGCGCGGATCATAGCCGCCACTCGCCAGATAGCGGATACCCAGGTCATCCGCCTCATATTCCTGGGTGCGCGAGAATTTGAGCGTCAACAACTGACTGCCGGTGCCGATGCCCTTCTGGATCAACCCGGAAAAGCCCGAATCGCCCAGCAGCGCACCGGCCAGCGCGCCCAGCAGCGCCCCACCAACCGCATTACGCTGCGCCGCCTTCTGCCGCCGTTGACCATGCAGAGCCGCGACATGGCCCACTTCATGCCCCAACACCCCGGCCAGTTCCGCCTCGTCGTTCATCAACGCCATCAACTGCCGGGTGACATAGACATAGCCGCCCGGAATGGCGAAGGCGTTGTTCACCGGCGAATTGAGCAGCGTGACGGTGAAGTCACCCTGCGCATTGGACAGGCCGGACTGCACCGCAATGCGGCGACCGACGCCCTCGACATATTTGGCCTGTGGCCCCGCATAGGCGCCGCCAAATTCCTTCAGCAATTCAGGATGCTGCTTGGCGCCGCTCGCCTTGTCCTGCGCACTGATATTCGACACCGTGCGAATCGCGCGCTGCTGCCCGATCACCACCGGCGCGCTCGCCGCCATCGCCAGCACCGCGCCAGCGCCGCCCAGCTTCCACTTCCAGTCCATGTCTCTCCACCCTCGACGTTACCCCAACGTAACGATGGACATGGCGAGCCGTTCCCGGAAAATCCAGCCGTTAAACGGTCAATGGAGCCTGTTCCCCGGCGAAGGCCGGGGTCCAGCTAAAACTCCGTCAGACCCCGATGGCGAGGAACTTGTCGGCGCGGTCGGTGCGCAATGCATCGGCGGACAGGCCGTCGAGCGCATCCAGTTCCGCCTCGATCGCCGCACCCAGGCTGGCGATCGCCTGCACCGGATCGCGATGGGCGCCGCCGACCGGTTCCGCCACGATCCGGTCGATCACGCCCAGCGCCTTCAAATGCTGCGCCGTCACCTGCATCGCGGTCGCTGCGTCGCTTGCCTTGTCGGCGGTGCGCCACAGGATCGACGCGCAGCCTTCGGGCGAAATGACCGAATAGATGGCATGTTCGAACATCAGCACACGGTTGGCCGCCGCCAGCGCGATCGCGCCGCCAGACCCGCCTTCGCCCACCACCGCCGCGACCATCGGCACGCCCAGCTTCAGGCAGGCCTCGGTCGACCGGGCGATGGCTTCCGCCTGCCCGCGTTCTTCGGCCTGTACGCCCGGAAAGGCGCCCGACGTATCGACCAGCGACACGACCGGCAGGCCGAACCGGTCGGCCAGTTCCATCAGGCGGATCGCCTTGCGATATCCTTCGGGCTTGGCCATGCCGAAATTGTGGCGCACGCGGCTGGCGGTATCGTCGCCCTTTTCATGGCCGATCACCATGACCTTGCGCTCGCCCAGCGTCGCGAAACCGCCGATGATCGCCTGATCGTCGGCGAAGGCGCGGTCGCCCGCCAGCGGCATGAAATTGTCGAACATGCCCGCGACATAGTCCTTGAAGTGCGGGCGTTCGGCATGCCGCGCCACCTGCGTCTTCTGCCAGGGCGTCAACTTGCCATAGGTGTCGGACAACAGCTTGGCCGCGCGCTGCTCCAGCGTCGCGATCTCGCCGTCGATGTTGATGTCGCCCACACTGGCGGTGGCACGCAATTCAACGATGCGCGCTTCCAGCTCAGCGATCGGCTTTTCGAATTCCAGAAAGCTTACCATGGCCGTGCGTTACGGCGCTGGCGCGTCCTCGTCAACGCGCGGATGCGCTGGCCGTGCGTGCATGCCCGCCAAAGGATGCCGCTGGTTGACCAGTTCGACCAGCCGCCGGCTATCGACATGGGTATAGATTTGCGTTGTGCCGATATCGGCATGGCCCAGCATGGATTGCAGCGCGCGCAGATCCGCCCCCCCTTCCAGCAGATGCGTGGCAAAGGCATGGCGCAGCACATGGGGGCTGACCCGCTGCGGCGCGATGCCGCTCGCCGCCGCCAATGCCTTGACCAGCTGGTAAAGCCGGATGCGGCTCAAATGGCTCTTGCCCGACGGAAAGAGCCAGACACTGTCCCCCGGCACATGCGGCAACCAGGCGGCGACGGCGGCCCGCGCCCGGTCCGAAATCGGCACCAGCCGCTCGCGCGCGCCCTTCCCCTTCAAAATCAGGAACGGCCGGTCATGCGACAGCGCCCTGCGCGGCAACGACACCAGTTCGGTCGCACGCAGTCCCGATCCATACAGCAGCTCGATCAGCGCCGCGAGCCGCAGGTCCGCCGGCACGGGATGCTCTACGTCCAATTTTTCGGCGATCGCCGCAAAGAATCGATCCACTTCGGCCACCGACAAGATCTTCGGCAAGGCGCGCTGCGTCACCGGGCGCGGCAGCGCGGCGGAGGGATTGTCGGCGCGCAGCCCCTCTTCCTCCAAAAAGCCATAGAAAGCCCGCAACGCCGACGCCTTGCGCGCGACGGAGGAGGCCGCCAGTTCCGCCCAGGCCATAGCCAGCGTCCCCAGCCCATCCTTGCTCGCCCCGGCCAGTCCACCCAGCAGTTCGCCCGCGCCGTTCAGGTCGGCCCGATAGGCCAGAAGCGTATTGCGCGACGCGCCGCGTTCCGCCGCCATCATTTCCAGAAAGCGGTCGATCAGGCCGGCGTCATCTGCTGTCATGATCAGGCCCGGCTGATCGCCTCGGCCGCGATCATCCGCGCTTCGGGGTCCAGCCCCACGCGATGCAGCGCCGCCACGACATGATAAAGGTGCCCGGCCGGCAGGCGGCTCCAGTCAGTGCCCTGCATGCCGACCGCCGCCAGCAGCGCGACCGTGCCCTTTTCGCCCCGCTGCGCCGCCGCACCGATGGCGCGCGCCCAGCGGCTGTTGGCGCCCAGCGCAAAGCCATTATCCTGCGCCAGCGTGGCCGCATCCTGCGTCGACAGACGGGAAAGACCGGCCAGCGCCGCAATCAGCATCCGCCCCTTGTCCGCGCCCGCATCGCCGACATAGCCGGACACGCGGCTGCTGTTGATCTCGACCACCGCACTCGGTGCGCCAACTGCCAGCAGCGCCCAGAATTGCGAAGCGCCTGCGCCGTCGAGTTGGCCGATCGCCCGCGCCCAGCGCGCCGCGTTGCGGTCGTAACCAGCGGTCAGCATGGAACCGACCAGATTGGCCGCATCCTGCGCATCGGCCTGCGCCACCGGCAGCGCGGCGGCCGCCCGCGCCGTCGCGATCAGGCCCAGATAGTCGGGCTTGCCATTATCGCCCCACAGACTGTGCATCGCGCCGATCCGGTCGCCCACCGTCGCCCCGGAAAAGGCGGTGCGCAGCGAATCGATCCGGTCAGCGGCATCGGCCGGCGCATCGCCATCCGTGCCCAACTGACCATAGAAACCGACCAGCGCCGCGCTGGACAATACGCCCAGCCGCGCCGCGATTTCCACGCCCGGCCTGCGTTTCACCGCGCTCAACGCCGGCGCGCGCGCTTCCCACGCCCGCACATGCGGGCCAACCGTGCCATAGAGCGTATCCGGAATTTCGACATTCAGCGCCGTCGCCAGACCAAAGCGCCAGGCCGTCAGCCGATCCACGCCATCCCATTCGATCTTCACCGACCGACGCGCGTTGAACCCGGTGCCGACGACCTTCTCGGCCAGTCGATAGTCTATGCCGCGCACCACGCCCTTGCGCTGCGCCTGATTGAGCGCACCGCTCGACGTGCCCTGATCGCCCGACAGCGCCGGGCAGATCGCCCGCGTCATATCCCAACCGGGTGCCTTGCTGAAGCGCAGCGCGCCGGCCGACAGCGGACAAAGCCCCGCCGGATCGGCCGCCGCAAGATAGGTTTCCATCGCCACGGCATAGAGGCGCGGCGAATAGCGATCCGCGTCCACGCTCTGCACCATCAAACGGGCATTGTCCGCCTCGCCCATGCGCAGCAGCAACCAGGCGCGTTCCGCCGCCCAGTCCGCGCCATCAATATCGCGCGGCGTATCGACCGCCGACAACAGCGCCCGACGCAACAGGATGGAGGCCCATCGCGACACGATCGGCGCATGGGTCTGCTTCATCAGCGCGGCCAGATATTTGCCGGATTCGCCACCAAAGGCGTCCGGCTCGAACCCGCGCGTCTGCGGCGTCAGCGGCCCGATCCGCTCCAGCGACCGGCGCGCCGTTTCGGGCAGGTCATATTTCGCCTTCTGCGCCGCAATCTCTTCGGGCGTCAGCGCATCTTCGGCCGCATTCTGCGCCTGCACCAGCGACAGGTCAGGCGGCGTCGCCGGATTGAGCGGCTGCACCATCGGCGTAGATGGCATCGCAGCCGGCGGCCGGATGACGACCGGCGCGCCCTGCGCCGGCTGGGCCGGACGCGGCGCGGGCGGCGCTTCGGGCGCGTCACCGAAACCGGGCGGCAACAGCGATTCGGGCGCCTGCTGCGCGACGACCGGCAGGGTCAGCGCCAGCGCAAAGCTGCCCAGCGCCCATTTCGCATTAGCGCGCGGCCAGCGCATCCGCCTTACTGGCCCAGCTTCTCTGCGGGGATGACCTTTTCGACGCGCTGCTGCGGCTGCTCGCCACCGCGCGACCAGAAAAAGGCCAGCAGCGCGACAAGCAACAGGACCAGAGCGATGGGGATGATCGGCAGGCTGGTGCCACGGCGACGCTGGCCGCCTTCGAAACTGCTGAAGTTGCGATTATTCTTCATAAGTCCTTGGCTATGACTGGCCCGGAAACTTGGCCGGGGGAAAGAAAAAGATGCGATTTGCCTCTGTGACGGCTGGCTGTATAGCCCCGCAAGCCATGCAGCGAAACAGCAAAATCCCCGACAGCCCGGCCCGGCGCGGTCCCATCGTTCTGGTAGGGATGATGGGCGTGGGCAAATCCACGGTCGGCCGCCGTCTTGCGGCCCGCCTCGGCCTCAACTTCGTCGACGCCGACGAAGAGATTGAAAAGGCCGCCGGCATGACCGTGACGGAGATTTTCGAACGCTATGGCGAATCCTATTTTCGCGATGGCGAACGGCGCGTCATCGCCCGGTTGATGGACGGCGTGCCAAAGGTGATCGCCACCGGCGGCGGCGCCTTCATGCAGGATGAAACGCGCAAACTGATTCTCGACGCCGCGACCGCCATCTGGCTGGACGCGGATATCGAGATATTGGTCGATCGCGTCGCCCGGCGCGAAAGCCGCCCGCTGCTCAAAAATCGCGATCCCCGCATCGTCCTCACGGAACTGGCGGCGGTGCGCAACCCCGTCTACGCGCTCGCGCCCATTCATGTGAAAAGCATCGCCGCCCCGCATGAAGTCGCGGTCGACAGCATCATGGAGCAACTGACCGCATGGCATTAGTCCGCGTCGCGCTGGGTGCGCGCAGCTATGATATCCTGATCGAACAGGGCGCGCTCGACCGCGCCGGCACCATCCTCGCCCCCTATGCGCGCAAGGGGCGTCTGGTCGTCGTCACCGACGAAAATGTGGCCAAGGCCCAGCTGCCCCGCCTCGACGCCAGCCTGCCCGCCGCCGACATCGCGGTCGAACCGATCATCCTGCCACCGGGCGAACAGACCAAGAGCTGGCGCCATCTGGAACAGTTGCTCGACGCGCTGCTGGCACTGGAGATCGAACGCGGCGACCATATCGTCGCGCTGGGCGGCGGCGTGATCGGCGATCTGGTCGGCTTTGCCGCCTCGATCCTGAAACGCGGTTGCCACTTCATCCAGGTGCCGACCACTTTGCTGGCGCAGGTCGATTCGTCGGTCGGCGGCAAGACCGCGATCAATGCGAAGGCCGGCAAGAATCTGATCGGCAGCTTCTATCAGCCCGCCCTCGTCCTGATCGACCCCTCGACGCTCGACAGCCTGCCCTTGCGCGAAACCCGCGCCGGCTATGCCGAAGTCGTCAAATATGGCCTGATCGACGACCCCGCCTTCTTTGCATGGTGCAACGCCAACGCGGCTGCGCTGCTGGCCGGCGATCCGAACGCGCGCACCTATGCGATCGAACGCAGCGTACAGGCCAAGGCCGCGATCGTCGCCGATGATGAGCGCGAAACCTCCGGCCGCCGCGCCCTGCTCAACCTTGGCCATACCTTCGGCCATGCGCTGGAGGCCGATACCGGCTTTTCCGACACGCTGCTCCATGGAGAGGGCGTCGCCGCCGGCATGGCGCTCGCCTTCCGCTATTCCGCCCGCCTTGGCCTCTGCCCGGCGGACGAAGCCGACCGCGTGACCGCCCATCTCAAAGCCGTGGGCCTGCCCCACGACCTCGCCAGCGCGCATGTGCAGGCCGACGGCGCCGAACTGGTCGGCCATATGATGCATGACAAGAAGATGGCGGCCGGCACCCTCCCCTTCCTGCTCGCCCGCGGTATCGGCCAGACCTTCCTGTCGAAGGATGTAGTGCTGGACGACGTCGCAACCTTCCTCGACGCGGATCGCGCCGGGGCGTAACGCTGCCACATATCCCTCTCCCGTTTTTTACGGGAGAGGGAGGCGCCCGCGCCAAAGGCGTGAGAGGGTGAGGGCCTTGCTCCCCTCCCCCGAAAGATTTCACGCCCCACCCTCTCCGGCAACATCCCGGACATTCGCCTGCATCATCCGCAGCCTACATCCCTCCTTGTCAGCGGCACTCTACACAGATCCCCCTCTGTCGCCGTTGACTCTCCCCTGAACCTCGGCCTCCAGCATCCTTGCTGGAGGCCTTTTTTTGCCCCATCCCAAGCAGACACAAAAAAGGGCGCCCGCAGGCGCCCTTCCGATATCGTGCCTGTAAGGGCCGATTACTTCTTCAGCGTCAGGCCGCCGAAACGCTTGTTGAAGCGCGCCACCTGACCACCGGTGTCCAGCTGGCGGTTGCCGCCGGTCCAGGCCGGGTGCGACTTGGGATCAATGTCGAGCGCCATGGTGTCGCCTTCCTTGCCCCAGGTCGAACGGGTCTGGAAGGTGGTGCCGTCGGTCATCTGGACGGTGATGACGTGGTAATCGGGGTGCGTATTGGCCTTCATGGCGACATTGCTCCGTTAAAAGGCCGGTTCCGACCGGCCATGGATGCTGAAAAATAGCGAAGGCGCGCCGTTAGCGGTTTCGGCGCGCCTTGGCAAGATGGTATCGGCCTGCGCCGGGCTGGTCAGTCCTTCGGCGGATCGCTGATCATCGCGACGAAATTGGCTTCGGCCGCCAGCTTGCCGTCGATCAGCGCCTTGCCGGCGAACTTGCAGATCGCCCCGCGATTCTGGGTCACTTCCACATGCAGGTCCAGCAGGCAGCCCGGCTCCACCGGGGTGCGGAACTTCGCACCGTCGATGCTCATGAAATAGACGAGCTTGCCCGAATCGGCCAGGTTCATCGATTCCACCGCCAGCACGCCGGCCGCCTGCGCCATCGCTTCCACGATCAGCACGCCCGGCATGATCGGCCGGGTCGGGAAATGCCCCTGGAAGAATGGCTCGTTCACCGACACCGCCTTGATCGCGTGGATCGACTGGTTCGGTACCAGCGTCACCACACGATCGACCAGCAGCATCGGGTAACGATGCGGCAACGCAGCCATGACCCGACGGACATCCATCGGGCCAAGCGCGGTCGTTTCAACGTCCCCTGTCATGCCGGATCAGCGCGACTTGGGCGCCTGCGCCGGGGTCGCCGGAGCGGGGGCGGCAGCAGCCGGCTGGCCCTGACCACCCGGCTGCCAGCCGGCCGGCGGGGTGATGCTGACGCTGGGGACCAGCGCATTGAGTTCGGTGATGACGGCGGGGGTGATGTCCGCGCTGGCGCCGAAGCTTTCGGTCGCTGCCTTCTTGAACACGATTTCCGACTTGGTCTTGGCGGTCGCGGCCTTCAGCGCGTCGTCCAGCTTGGCAACGATCTGCTGCTCGACATAGGCGCGGGCCAGACCGACCGGCTGACCCATGCGCTGCAATTCGGCCTGCGCGTTCTGCTGCGCCTGCTGATATTGCTGATACTGGGTTTCGATCGCCGGAGTCGGCTTGTTGCCGGCGGCCTTCAGCGCGGCCTGAAGCGCGTCGCCCTTGGTCTTGAGGTCGGTTTCGATCGCAGCGCGGCGCGTGTTGATCGCGTCGATCTGCGGCTTGTAGGTGGTCTGCATCTGGCTGATCGCGGTGGTGAAGGCGGCGCTCTTGGCGACGGCTTCTTCCAGATCGACCACGGCGATGCCCGACTTGGTCTGGGCAGCGGCCGGAACGGCAGTCAGTGCAATAGCGGTCATGGGCGCGAAAACGAGCGCCGCGGCCTTGAAAATCGTCTTCATCAGAATTGAGTCCCTACGTTGAAGGTGATGAGCTTGTTGTCGTCCCCTGGTTCCTTGAGCAGGGCCTTGGCGATGTCGATCCGGAACGGCCCGAAGGGCGAGTTCCAGTTGACGCCAAAGCCCACCGACAGACGCGGCTTGAGCGTGTCGCCGAGATATTGTTCAGCAAAGCCTGAACCGGTATTGTGGGTACCACTCGCACAAATTGGATTCGCTGCCGTTCCAGTGGCACGGACAACCGTGGTGGTCTGAGCGTCGCCCGTTCCTGTGGTGACGGAACAGGTGCCGGGATAATTGATCGTTCCAGGATTTTTCAGTCCGGCGACGGCGCCCGCATCCATGAAGATCGACGGACGCAAGCCCATTTCGCGCGCGCCAGATCCTAGCGGAATCTCCACTTCGGCTCGCGTCAGATAATACATTTTGCCGCCCAGAGCATCGTCAGTTCGGCTGTTGCGACCGGTATTTACCGTCCCAGTGATAACACCATTTGCGGTTGTCGTATCGTAATAGCGACGGATGACGCGGGGGCCGACGCCGCGAATGTCGAATCCACGAAACTGCGGTTCGCCCAGGAAGAAGCGGTCGGTCAGACGAACCTTGTCGACCAGTTGTCCGGTCGCATCGCGGCGCTCGCCTTCCAGACTGTGGATGTAGCCACCTTCACCCGACAGAGAGAAGATGAAGCCACCGCCCAGCGGCACATATTTCGCGCCCTGCAAACGAGTACGGATATATTTCACGCTGCCGCCAAGGCCCGCGAAATCTTGGCTCAGCGTTAGGTTCTGGCCACGGGTCGCGCGAATGCGGTTGTCACGGGTGTCGTAGATCAACGAATAGCCGAGCGACGAGGTCGTCCGCTTGCCGATCGCGTCGCAAAGATAACGGCCGGCCAACAGCGGATCGCAGGCACCGTCAGTATAATAAGTATCCTTGTCCAGCGTCACGTCATCGAAATTGAGGCTGTAGCGCAGCGCCAGCGACATATATTCGGTGATCGGCACGCCGGCGCGAATCTGGAAACCGGTGGTCGACTGTTCATATGTCGTATCGCGCGTATTGCTCGTCAGGTAGCGGAAGCTGTTGAGGTCGCGGCGATAGATGTCGCCGCCCAGCGCGATATTCTTGTCCATGAAATAAGGCTCGGTGAAGCCGACCTCCACCGACTTGGAATAAGCCGAATAATTGACCGAGGTGCGCAGTTCCTGGCCCTTGCCACGGAAGTTGCGCTGGGTGATCGACGCCGACACGATGAAACGTTCCAGCGACGAGAAACCGGCCGACAGCGACAATTCGCCGGTCGACTTTTCCTGCACATTGGTTTCCAGCACGATGCGATCGGGCGCGGAACCGGGCTTCTGCTCGACGTCAAGCTTCTCCTGGAAGAAGCCGAGCGAGTTGATGCGGTCCTTCGAGCGCTTGACGAGGAAGCTGTTGAAGGCGTCGCCTTCGGCCAGACGGAATTCGCGGCGCACGACCTTGTCCTGCGTCAGCGTGTTGCCGTTGATATCGACCCGCTCGACATAGACGCGCGGCGCGTTGGCGATGCGGAAGTTGATCCCCATCGTCAGGCTTTCCTTGTCGCGGTTGAAGTCCGGCGACACGTCGGCAAAGGCATAACCGAACAGGCCGGCCGTCTCGCTCAGCGTATCGACCGTGTCTTCCACCTGCTTGGCGTTATACCAGTCGCCCTTCTTCATCGGCAGGCGCTTGGTCAGGCCGTCGCCGGACAGATCGCGAATGTCGGATTCGACCTTCACGTCGCCGAACTTATAGCGATCGCCTTCTTCCACCACATAGGTGATGATGAAGTCCTGCTTGTCCGGCGTCAGCTCCGCGACGGCAGAAATCACGCGGAAATCGGCATAGCCTTCGGTCAGGTAGAATTGACGCAGCTTTTGCTGGTCATAGGCCAGACGATCGGGATCGTAGCTGGTGCCCGACGAAAAGACGCGGAACCAGCGCGACTGCTTCGTCACCATCTGGCTGCGCAGCTCGCCGTCCTTGAACTTGTCGTTGCCGATGATGTTGATCTGGCGGACCTTGGACTTCGGCCCTTCCGAGATTTCGAACACGATGTCGACGCGATTCTGGTCCAGCTGGACCATCTTCGGCTCGATCGTCGCGGCGAAACGGCCCTGCCGGCGATACAGCTCGACGATACGGGCCACGTCGGCGCGCACCTTGGAGCGTGTATAAATCTGGCGCGGGGCCAGTTTTATTTCAGGACGAATCTTGTCTTCCTTGAGGCGCTTATTACCTTCAAGGACGATACGGTTGATGACGGGGTTCTCTTTCACCTCTACGGTGAGCACCCCATTGTCGTTGCGGATCTGGACGTCCGCGAACAATTCCGTCTCGTACAGGTCGCGCAGGCCCTGATCCAGGCTTTCCTGCGTATAGGGCTGGCCGATGCGCAGCTTGGTGTAGGACAACACCGTGTCCGGCTCCAGCCGCTGCGTACCGATCACGCTGATGGCGCGGATCGTGCCCTGTGTCGGCGCGGCGGCCGTCGGTGCGCTTGCAGGCGCGGCCAGCGTCCCGGCCGGGGCCGGCGTCTGTTGCGCCATCGCAGGAAGGGCCGGCACGCCCGCGATCATGGTCGTCGCCAACAGGGCGGCCACGACCGGGCGCTGCCTCAAGCTGCTCTTCATCGCTGTCACCCGCATCACCTCAAAAACTCGCAATAGAATGTTTCCGCCGACACAGACGACGCCAAACCGGGCTTCCCTGCCCGATGCGCGTCAACCGATCAAGCCGGACAGGCTCTTCCAAAGCCCGAAAGACGACAAATCGTTGAAAGTCACCAGCAGCATCATCGCCATCAGCACCGCCAGACCGGACCGATAGGCCCATTCCTGCGCCTGCGCGCTGACCGGGCGCCGCTGCACCGCCTCGATCCCGTAAAAGAGCAGATGCCCGCCATCCAGCATGGGAATTGGCAATAAATTGATGAACCCCAAGTTAATCGAGACGAAGGCCATCAGCAGAACGAGCGATTCCAGACCCAAGGTCGCCGCCTGCCCGGAAACCTGCGCGATTTTGAGCGGCCCGCCCATTTCCTTGACCGACCGCTGGCCGCCAAGGATTTGACCCATGGTTTCGACAATATTCCGGATAATGTCGCCCAAACGATCGATCGCAACCGCCGGCGCGCGCCACAGGGGCACAGGCTCGACCACCGGCTTACCCGGCCCGATGCCCAGCCGACCGATGCGCGCTTTCCCGCCAAAACCGTCATTTTCCTCGACGACCGCAATGGTGGCCGTCGTTTCGATCCGCTGGCCCGCACGGTCGATCACGATGTCCACGCCCTCACCGGGGTGGTACAGCGTGTACATCACCATGTCGCCATAGGTGTCCATCCCGCGCCCGTTGAACGACAGGATGCGGTCGCCGACGCGGATGCCTGCGGCTTGCGCGGCGCTCCCCGGCTGAACCAGACCGGCGACGGCTGGCGTACGGCTTTCGCCATGGACAACAGCAAAGCCACCCAGAATCAAGATCGCGAACAGGAAATTGATCGCTGGCCCGGCCGCCACGATTGCGGCGCGCTGCCACAGCGGCTTGGCCGGGAAACTCTCTGCCCGGTCCTTGGCCGACATTTCCAGCCAGGCCGGATCGGTCATGCTCGCCGCATTCATATCGCCCTTGAAGCGAACATAGCCACCCAAGGGCAGCGCCGCGACGCGCCAGCGGGTGCCGCGCTTGTCGACCCAGGCGAACAGCTCCGGACCAAAGCCGATCGAAAAGGCCTCCGCCTTCACCCCGCACCAGCGCCCGACCAGATAATGGCCCAGCTCATGCACGAAGACGAGCGGTCCGATGACCGCCACAAAGGCCAGTGCGGTCAACAGAAAACCGGGATTGTGGATCAAGCCGTCAATCTTTCCATCACTCGGCCCGCTTCCGCGCGCGCCTGTCCGTCCGCGGCCAGCACATCGTCGATCGCGGAAGGGCTGGCTGCGCTATACCGGTTCAACACATCCTCTACAATCATGGCGATATCAAGGAAGCCGATCCGCCCTTCAAGGAAGGCCGCGACCGCCACTTCATTGGCGGCGTTCAGGATCGCCGGGGTCGCCCCGCCCGCCTGCGCCGCATCGCGCGCCAGACGCAGCGCAGGAAAGCGTTCCAGATCAGGCGCTTCGAAATCGAGCCTGCCAATGCGTGCCAGGTCCAGCGGCTGGCATGGCGTGGCGATCCGCTTGGGCCAGGCCAGCGCATGGGCGATGGGAATCCGCATGTCCGGTGACCCCAGCTGTGCCAGGGTGGACCGGTCGCGATATTCGACCATCGAATGAATCACCGACTGGGGATGCACCAATATCTCGATCCGGTCCAACCCGACCGGGAAGAGATAGGCCGCCTCGATCAGTTCCAGCCCCTTGTTCATCATCGTCGCGCTGTCGACGCTGATCTTGGCGCCCATCGACCAGTTGGGATGCGCCACCGCCTGCGCCGGGGTCATCGCCGCCATCTCGTCCCGGCTCTTCGTGCGAAACGGCCCACCGCTCGCGGTCAGCGTGATTCTTGCGACATCGTCCAAACTACTGCCGGCAAGGCACTGGAAAATCGCGTTATGCTCACTGTCGACCGGCAGTAACGTCGCGCCGGATGCGGCCGCCGCCTCCATCATCAGCGCGCCGGCCGATACCAGCGACTCCTTATTGGCCAGCGCCACCGTGCGACCGGCCTTCAGCGCCGCGATCGTCGGCCGCAGCCCCGCGCAGCCCACGATCGACGCCATGGTCCAGTCCGCACCCGTCTGCGCTGCTGCGACTAGCGCCTCCTCGCCCGCCGCCGCCTCGACACCAGATCCGGCAAGCGCGTCCTTCAGCGCGCCGTACAGCCGCTCCTGCCCGATCACGGCAATCTGTGCGCCGGTTGCCCGCGCCTGCGCCGCCAAGCCGTCCACATCGCTATTCGCGGTCAGCGCCACGACCTGATAAGCATCGGGCTCCCGCCGGATCAGGTCCAGCGTCGACAGGCCGACCGATCCGGTCGCGCCGAAAATGGAGACGCTTTTCATGCGCCTGCGACCAGCAGCCAATAGAGGATGGCAGCCAGCGGCGCGGCGGTCGCTACCCCGTCCAGCCGGTCCATCACCCCGCCATGGCCGGGCAGCAACGTCCCGCTATCCTTGACGCCCGCCTTGCGCTTCATATGGCTTTCCAGCAGATCGCCCGCCTGCGCCGCCACCGCCAGCAGCCCGCTCGCCGCCGCCAGTTGGATCGGCAGGTCGGCAAAGCGATGCAGCAGGAAGCCCAGCACCAGCGCGGCCAGCACGCCGCCGGCCAGCCCCGCCCAGGTCTTGGACGGGCTGATCCGCGGCGCCAGCTTCGGCCCGCCGATCGACCGGCCCGCGAAATAAGCGCCGATATCCGTCGCCCACACCAGGCCCAGCGCCCAGAAGGCGAGCAGCAGCCCGAATGCATAGGGTTCCTGCCCACGCAGATACAGCAAGGCCACGATCGGCAGGCAGATATAGGGGATGCCCAGCGCCAGCTTCGGCTTGCGACTGGTAAACAACACGAAGAAGAAGGCGGCGGCGCCAGCGATCAGCACCGGCCAGTCGATCCCGGCCGCCAGCGGGCACAGCAATGCCAGAGGGATCGACACGGCGAACATCGCCGACTTGCGCTGGTCCGGTGTCGCTCCGGTCAGGTCGCCCCATTCCCCCTGCATCAGCACGCCGGCAACCGACAGCAATGTCCAGAAGATCAGGCCACCCGACAGCAGCGCGCCCAGCGCCACCGCGATCAGCGCGATGCCCACGATGCTGCGGGTTCGCAATTCGCTCGTCATTCGATCACAATCCGCCGAAACGGCGGTCCCTCATGCGGAACGCATCCAGCGCCTGCGCCAGCGCATCGGCGCCGAAATCCGGCCATAGCGTGTCGGTGAAATAGAGTTCGGCATAGGCCGCCTGCCACAGCATGAAATTACTCAGACGCTGCTCGCCCGACGTGCGGACCATCAGGTCCAGCGGCGGCAGCCCGGCGGTATAGAGCGCCCCGTCGATATCGGCCGCGCCAATCGCATCCGCCGCAATCTCGCCGGCCGCAGCCTTCGCCGCGAGTGCCTGCACCGCCTGCACCATCTCGTCCTGCGCGCCATAGTTGAGCGCGATCGCGATGATCGGCCCGCTATTGCCCGCCGTACGCGCCATCGCGCCCTCGATCAGGTCGACCAGCGAGGGTTCGAGCGCACGATAATTGCCAATCACCCGCAACCGCACGCCATTGGCATGAAATTCGTCGATATCGGACTGGATGAAATGGCGCAGCAGCCCCATCAGGTCCGCGACCTCGCTCGCCGGCCGCTTCCAGTTTTCGGAGGAAAAAGCGTAGAGCGTCAGGCACTCCAGCCCCAGATCCTGCGCCGCCCGCGCCACCCGGCGGACCGCTTCCACGCCCGCCCGATGGCCAGCGACGCGGGGCAGCAGCCGTTTCTTGGCCCAGCGGCCATTGCCATCCATGATGATGGCAACGTGGCGCGCGCCATGGTCGGACGCGACGCTGGTCAGATCGGGCTTGGCTTGAGTGGCCATCGGAAAAGAATGCGTGCTTTGGCCGCGAAAGGAAAGCCCCGGCTTACTGGCCGAGGATTTCCTTTTCCTTCGCGTTGGCCAACGCGTCCAGATCGGCGATGGTGCTGTCGGTCATCTTCTGGACCTCGGTTTCCAGTCGCTTGCGCTCGTCTTCGCTGATCTCGCCCTTTTTCTCGTCGGCCTTCAGGCTGTCCATGCCGTCGCGGCGCACGTTACGCACGGCGACACGCGCGCCTTCCGCATATTTGCTGGCCAGCTTGGCCAGTTCCTTGCGGCGCTCCTCGGTCAGGTCGGGGATCGGCAGGCGCAGCGTCTGGCCGTCGACGATGGGGTTGAGGCCCAGGCCAGCCGAGCGGATCGCCTTGTCGACCGGGCCGACATTGGTCTTGTCCCACACCTGCACCGACAGCATGCGCGGCTCGGGAGCCGACACGGTCGCCACCTGATTGAGCGGCATGTTCGCGCCATAGACCGTCACCGACACCGGGTCGAGCAACTGCACATTGGCGCGGCCGGTGCGCAGGCCGGTCAGGTCGCCGCGCAGCGCTTCGATCGCGCCGGCCATGCGGCGTTCCAGGTCGGACTTGTTATATTGCGGCATGACTTAGGACTCCTGATTCTGAACGATCGTCGCGACACCCTGCCCGGCCAGCACGGTGGCAAGGTTCCCGGTTTCGCGGATGTTGAACACGACGATGGGAATATTATTTTCACGGCACAGCGCGATGGCGCTGGCATCCATGACCTTGAGGTTATCGTTCAGCACCTGATCGAAACTGATGCTGTCATAACGGACCGCGTCGGCCACCTTCTTGGGATCGGCATTATAGATGCCATCGACGCTGGTACCCTTGAACAGCGCGTCGCAGTTCATCTCGGCCGCGCGCAACGCGGCAGTCGTGTCGGTGGTGAAGAAGGGGCTACCCGTGCCCGCCGCGAAGATCACGATCCGGCCCTTCTCCATATGCCGCTCGGCCTTGCGGCGGATATAGGGTTCGCACACCGACGCCATCGGAATGGCGGACTGGACGCGGGTATCATAGCCCAGCTTTTCCAGCGCATTCTGCACCGCCAGCGCGTTCATGACGGTCGCGAGCATGCCCATATAATCGGCGCTCGCCCGGTCGAAACCCTTGGCCGCACCAGCCAGCCCACGGAAGATATTGCCGCCACCCACGACGACGCAAATCTCGAACCCGGCATCCTTGGCCGCTGCGATCTCGCCTGCGACACGGGCCACGGTTTCCGGCTCGATGCCGAACTGCCCCTGCCCCATCAGCACTTCGCCGGACAATTTCAACAGGATGCGCTTGTAGGCGGGCCGGGTCATGCGGGGCAAGAATCCTTATATGGGTGAAAGGGAAAGCGGCCGGACATTAGAAGCGCAAGGCCGCGATGGGAAGGGCGATTGTTGCCATAATGCACCTGACCCGATGGAGAATATGTGCAGGCTGTCAATCGTCCGATCGACAAGCAAGAAAAAGGGGAGCGACCCTGCGGCCACTCCCCTTCCCTTTTCTTGTCGACTGAAGCGGTCGATCAGACGCCGGCAGCAGCAGCCACTTCCGCCGCGAAGTCGCTGACTTCCTTCTCGATGCCTTCGCCCAGCTGGAAGCGGACATAGGACTTCAGCGTGATGGTCGCGCCGGCATCCTTGGCGGCCTTGGCGACGACGTCGGCGACCGGGGTCTTGTTGTCCATCACGAACAGCTGCGACAGCAGGGCCTGTTCCTTGGCGAACTTGGCGACCGCGCCGTCGACCATCTTGGCGACGATTTCGGCGGGCTTGCCCGATTCGGCAGCCTTTTCGGCGGCAATGGCGCGTTCACGCTCCAGCAGCTCGGGGTCGATGTCGGCAGCCGACAGCGCCAGCGGGAAAGCGGCGGCGATGTGCATGGCCAGCTGCTTGCCCAGCGGCTCCAGAACGTCGGCCGGCGCATCGCCTTCCAGCGCGACCAGCACGCCGATCTTGCCCAGACCCGGCGCAGCCGCGTTGTGGACGTAAGGAACGACAACGCCTTCGGTCACTTCGACATGCGCGACGCGACGGACATTCTGGTTTTCACCGATGGTGGCGATGTTGGCGACCAGCTTTTCCGCGATCGTGCCGCCGGCGGGGTGCGCCTGCGCGGTCAGCGCTGCGGCGTCGGCCGCGCCGCTTTCCAGCGCGACGGTCGACACGGTGCGGACGAAATCCTGGAACTGGTCGTTCTTGGCGACGAAGTCGGTTTCGCTGTTCACTTCGACGGCAACACCCTTGGTGCCGGCGACGACGACGCCGACCAGGCCTTCAGCGGCGGTACGGCTCGACTTCTTCTGCGCAGCGGCCAGGCCCTTGGCGCGCAGCCAGTCGGTTGCCGCTTCGATGTCGCCATTGGCTTCGGTGAGCGCCTTCTTGCAATCCATCATGCCCGCGCCCGAACGGTCGCGCAGTTCCTTGACGGCGGCAGCAGTGATCTCGGCCATGTTTCGGCTCCTAAATTCTGGGGGTTTTAAATATGAGGTAGGGCGCGTCTCCGAAGAGCGCGCCCTAGCCTGTCATTCCTACAGTCGTGCGACGCTTTTAGGCTTCGGCAACGATCTCTTCGGCGGCCGGCTCGTCCAGCGCGCCCAGGTCGACGCCCGAAGCCTGCTGCGCACCACGGTTGCCCTTGGTGGCGGCGGCGGCGATGGCGTCGCAGTAGAGGCGGATGGCGCGGCTGGCGTCATCGTTCGCGGGAACCGGGAAGGCGATGCCGTCGGGCGACACGTTCGAATCGAGGATCGCAACGACCGGGATACCCAGCGTGTTGGCTTCCTTGATCGCCAGCTCTTCCTTGTTGGCGTCGATCACGAACATCACGTCGGGGATGCCGTTCATGTCGCGGATACCGCCCAGCGACAGTTCCAGCTTCTCGCGCTCGCGCGTCATCTGAAGCACTTCCTTCTTGGTGAAGCCGTGGGTATCGCCCGACAGCTTTTCCTCAAGGGTCTTCAGGCGCTTGATCGAACCCGAAATGGTCTTCCAGTTGGTGAGCATGCCGCCCAGCCAGCGATGGTTGACGAAATGCTGGCCCGACTTGCGCGCGGCGTCCGCGATCGGGTCCTGCGCCTGGCGCTTGGTGCCGACGAACAGCACCTTGCCGCCGGCGGCGACGGTGCCCGACACGAAGTCGAGCGCACGGCCGAACAGGGGCACGGTCTGCGACAGGTCAAGAATGTGGATGCCGTTGCGCTCGCCGAAGATGTACGGCTTCATGCGCGGGTTCCAGCGATGGGTCTGGTGGCCGAAATGGGCGCCAGCCTCGATCAATTGGTGCATGGTGACGACAGGTGCCGCCATAATAGTTCTCCTTCCGGTTGGCCCTCTGGGAATCAGGAACCGCGAAGCTGCCTCAAAGGCGGCGCGTGGCACCGGATATGTCGATTCCCATGTGGAATGGTCGCGCCTTTAGACGGCGAAAAAAGCAAATGCAAGGGTTGACGCCGTTCTCAAATGAGAACATAAAGGGAACAGATGGAACAAATACGGTTAACCGCCGTTCAATCCGTCATAATGAGCCATGTCGTGTAGATGGCAAGACAGAAAGTGATCCTTATGTTCGCTCTTGTTGCCGCAACCTTGTTTTCCGGCGCGTTCCTGCTGGCCATCGGCACCATCGCCTGGATGTTCGCACTCTATCATGACAAGATGGTGGCCGCGCTTCAGTTCGAGCCTATTCCGCAAAGCCCGCCCGTCTACCACATCCGCATCCGCCGCCCCCGCGTGGCGCAGCCGGCACCCCGTCCGACCCGCATCACGCACAGCGGCGCGCTGGCCGCCTGAACGACGAATGCCTGAACGATCAGGCTTCCCTCATCCCGTTCACGCTGAGCCTGTCGAAGCGCCGTACTCTTTCTGGATGAGCGCCTAATCCTGAACCGTTCGCTTCGAGCGCAGTCGAGAAGCGGCTAGCGCCATATATCGGGCGAACGGTCCATCGCTATTCAAACAGTCGGCGCGGCCGCCGCACTCTCCCGCTGCTTGCGCACCTTGGCGTAGGACATGATACCGAACGGGATCAGCACCACATAGACCGCGCAGATCATCAGCAACGTCAGCCAGGGATCAGTCACCAGCAGCGCGGCCAGCAACCCAGCCAGCGCGATCATCTCCAGCCGGATGCGCTTGCGCAGCCGCAGCGCCGACCAGCTATAGGTCGCGATGTTGGAAATCATCAGGAAGGCGACGAACGCTGCCCATGGTGCCACCACATACCAGGCGCGGAAAATATCCTCGCCCGTCACCAGCCACAGATAGAGCGGCACGAAGGCCAGCCCCGCCCCCGCCGGCGCGGGCACTCCGGTCAGGAAGCCCGCCGACTTGTGCGGCTGTTCATCCGCGTCGATCGCCGCATTGAACCGCGCCAGACGCAGCGCGCAGGACAGCGCATGGGCCAGCGCGAAGATCCAGCCGAATTTCGGCATCGCATAAAGTGACCAGAGATAGAGGATCAGCGCCGGCGCCACGCCGAACGCGATCGAATCGGACAGCGAATCCAGTTCCGCGCCGAACCGGCTCTCGCCGCGCAGCATCCGCGCGATCCGCCCGTCCAGCCCATCCAGAACGCCGGCGAACAGGATGGACAGCACCGCCCGCTCCCACTCGCCCGAAATGCCGTAGCGCACGCCGGTCAGGCCGAAGCACAGCGCCATCGCCGTCACCGCGTTCGGCGCCAGCATCCGCAGGGTAATGCCCCGGCGCAGCCCCCGCGGCACCGCGCGCCGCTGCCGGCTCATGCCAAAAGGCCTTTATTCACAACAGCCGTTCGTGCTGAGCTTGTCGAAGCCTGTCCTGAGCGACGCCGCAAGCGGCGTCGAAGGGGGCGAATGCGTGCTTCGACAAGCTCAGCACGAACGGACCAAGATTTAGAAGCGCGAAGAAAAATCACTGCTGAATACCCGCAACCACCCGCGTATCGCCCATCTGGCCCAGGATCGTCTCGCCCGCGACGGTGCGCTGGCCCAGGATCACGCGCGGCGCAGTGCCCGCGGGCAGATAAACGTCGACGCGGCTGCCGAAGCGGATAAGGCCGATCCGCTGCCCCGCCGCGACCATATCGCCGGGCTTCACGAACGGCACGATCCGCCGCGCGACCAGCCCCGCAATCTGGGTAAAGCCGATGCGCACGCCATCATGCCGCTCGACCAGGATATGCTGCCGCTCATTATCCTCGCTCGCCTTGTCCAGGTCCGCGTTCAAAAACTTGCCGCTGATATAGACCACCGACTTGATCGTGCCGCCAATCGGCGTGCGATTGATATGGACGTCGAACACGCTCATGAAGATCGACACGCGGATCATCGGCTGATCGCCCAGCCCATTTTCACCCGCCATCTCGCGCGGCGGCGGCACCCGCTGGATCAGCGTCACCAGCCCGTCGGCCGGTGCGACGATCGCGCCTTCATCCTGCGGCACGGCACGGACCGGATCGCGGAAGAAGGCAAAGACCCAGATCGTCACCATGACCATCAGCCAGCCGACGATTTCCCATCCCAGCAGGAACAGGACCGCCGTGATCGCCACGGCGATCAGGCCGAACTTCATCCCCTCCGGATGGACCGAAGGGAAGCGCCATTTGACGTTGCCACCCGTGGCAACATTGATCTCGTCATTTTCCATGGGCACCGTCTTTAGGGAGAGACCTGCGCCCTGACAACGACCGATCCGGCGCATGGGTCCGCATAGGACAGATTCATGCCCCTCAAAGGTTGAACATTGGCGCCGCTTTGCCTAGGGCGTCCCCATAATTCCACCCAAGAGAAGAAGGCGAAACAGGCGCTATGGCGAAGATCAAGGTGAAAAACCCCGTCGTGGAAATCGACGGCGACGAAATGACCCGGATCATCTGGGAATGGATCCGCGAGCGCCTGATCCTCCCCTATCTCGATATCGACCTGAAATATTACGACCTCAGCGTCGAAAAGCGTGACGAGACGAACGATCAGATCACGATCGATTCCGCCAACGCAATCAAGGAATATGGCGTCGGCGTGAAGTGCGCCACCATCACCCCGGACGAAGCCCGCGTCGAGGAATTCAACCTCAAGTCGATGTGGAAGTCGCCCAACGGCACCATCCGCAACATCCTGGGCGGCGTCGTCTTCCGCGAACCGATCGTCATTTCCAACGTCCCCCGCCTGATCCCCGGCTGGACCAAGCCGATCGTCGTTGGCCGTCACGCTTTCGGTGACCAGTATCGCGCCACCGACTTCAAGGTGCCCGGCGCCGGCAAGCTGCGCCTCGTCTTCGAAGGCGAAAATGGCGAGACGATCGACCGCGAAGTGTTCGACTTCCCCGGTTCGGGCGTCGCCATGGCGATGTACAACCTCGACGATTCGATCCGCGACTTCGCCCGCGCCTCGTTCAACTACGGCCTGAACCTGAAGTGGCCGGTCTACCTCTCGACCAAGAACACCATCCTCAAGGCCTATGACGGCCGCTTCAAGGATCTGTTCCAGGAAGTGTTCGAAACCGAAGGCTTCGCACAGAAGTTCAAGGACACCGGCATCGTCTATGAACATCGCCTGATCGACGACATGGTCGCCTCCGCGCTCAAGTGGAGCGGCGAATTCGTCTGGGCGTGCAAGAATTATGACGGCGACGTCCAGTCGGATCAGGTGGCACAGGGTTTCGGCTCGCTCGGCCTCATGACCTCGGTCCTGCTCTCGCCCGACGGCAAGACCGTCGAAGCGGAAGCCGCCCACGGCACCGTCACCCGCCACTATCGCCAGCATCAGCAGGGCAAGGCGACCTCGACCAACCCGATCGCCTCGATCTTCGCCTGGACCGGCGGCCTCAAGTTCCGCGGCAAGTTCGACGAGACGCCCGAAGTGGTGAAGTTCGCCGAAACGCTGGAGCGCGTCTGCATCCAGACCGTCGAAAGCGGTGCTATGACCAAGGATCTGGCGCTGCTGATCGGCCCGGAACAGTCGTGGATGACTACGGAGCAGTTCTTCGAAGCGATCCGCGTCAACCTCGAAACCGAAATGGGCAAGTGGGCCTAAGGGGCTGGAACTGAACGCCGCTCTCGCGGTTTCAGTACGGTAACGGAACGAGGCGGCGCCGCATCCCGGCGCCGCCTTTTTCTTTGTGATCCACGTCTCAAAGCCGTTCGTCCTGAGTAGCCACTGAGCGAAGTCGAAGTGGCGTATCGAAGGGCATTCGCGCAAACGACCCTTCGATACGGGTCTTCGACAAGCTCAGCCCCTACGCAGGGCGAACGGAGGTAAAACCATGTCCACAGGAACCAAGAAACGTCTGGACGTCCGCGCCGCGGTTCCGTCCGACGTGCGCGGGATTCAGCGGCTGATCGCCCGCGCCTATCCTGGCATGCCCAATTATTCGCTCGCCACCATCCGGGGTCAGATCAACAATTTCCCCAATGGCTGCTTTGTCGCCCTCTATGATGACAAGGTGGTCGGCTATTGCGCCACCATGCGCGTCAGCAAAGCGATGGCCTTCGCCACCCATGACTGGGACGAAATCACCGCCAACGGCTTCGGCACGCGCCACAGCGCGGCGGGCGAATGGCTCTACGGCTATGAAATGGCGGTCGATCCCAAGCTTCGCGGCCTGCGCATCGGCCAGCGCCTCTATGACGAGCGCAAGGAGTTGACGGAAGAGCTGGACCTGCACGGCATCGTCATCGCCGGTCGCATGCCCGGCTACGCTCGCGCCAAGCGCCGCGTTCACGGCCCGCAGGACTATCTGGACAAGGTCGTCACCGGCAAGATGCGCGATCAGGTGATCAGCTTCCAGCTCAAGAACCAGTTCGAACCGCTCGGCGTCCTCGAAAATTATCTGCCCGAAGACAAGCAGTCGGACGGCCACGCCGCCCATCTCGTCTGGCGCAACCCCTATGTCGATCCGGACGAAGCGCCCGAAATGCGCGTGCCGCGCGGCGTCGAAAGCGTGCGCATCGCCACCTGCCAGCTACAGGCGCGCGCCGTCGACAATTTCGACGAATTCATCCGCAACGTCGAATATTTCGTCGATGTCGCGGCCGATTATCGCTCCGACTTCATCATCTTCCCCGAACTCTTCACCCTGCCGCTGCTCTCCTTCGAAACGAAGAAGCTGACCCCGGTGGAGGCGATCGACAAGCTGACCGGCTACACCCCGCGCCTGACGAAGGAACTGGGGCGGATGGCGCTGGAATATAATATCAACATCATCGGCGGCTCCCACCCAACCCGCGCCGATGATGGCGACATCCAGAATATCGCCTATGTCGCCCTGCGCGACGGGTCGATCCACACGCAGGAAAAGATCCACCCGACCCCCAACGAAGCCTTCTGGTGGAACATCAAGGGCGGCGATTCGCTCGACGTGATCCAGACCGACTGCGGCCCGATCGGCGTACTCATCTGCTATGACAGCGAATTTCCCGAACTGGCCCGCCGTCTGGTGGATCAGGGCGCGCGCATCATCTTCGTGCCCTTCTGCACCGACTCGCGCCTGGGCTATCTGCGCGTGCGCTATTGCGCGCAGGCCCGCGCGATCGAAAATCAATGCTATGTCGTCATGTCGGGCAATGTCGGCAACCTGCCGAACGTCGACAATATGGACATTCAATATGCCCAGAGCGCGATCCTGACCCCCTGCGACCTGCCCTTCGCCCGCGACGGAATCGCGGCGGAATCGACCGAGAATGTCGAAACGCTGACCATGGCGGACGTCAACCTCGCCGACCTCAGCTGGGCCCGCGCCGAAGGCACCGTCCGCAACCTGCGCGACCGCCGCTTCGACCTCTACCATATCGAATGGGACAGCAACCCCGACCACAGCCACGCCCCCAGCGGCGGCCCGGTCCCGGCCGGCGGCCACAACGCACCCGGCGGCGGTTAAACCTCTTATCCCTCTCCCCTCGGGGGAGAGGGCTGCGAAGACTTGGCAGCGTGCTGCCTAGTCGGAGCTGGGTGAGGGGGCAGCGACGCCTCCTCCCCACCAAAACCTACCCGGTCCGCCCGATGCTCTCCGCCAATATATTGGCGACATAGGCGTTGAGCGAAACGCCCTCGCGCGCGGCCACGAACTTCAGCTTCTCGTGCAACGACCGGGGCACACGCTGCCGCCATTGACCCAGCGCAGCAGGCCCCGGAACGTCACGCCCCATGGCCTTTGCTGCCGCATGCCATTCGGCAATGGCATTGGCCGCGTCCGCCAAAGCCGATTCCGGCGTGTCGCCATCACCCATGCAACCGGGCAAGGCGGGCACCGTGGCGAGCCAACCGCCGCCATCCTTTTCCGATAAAGGCTCGACCATGATCGCATAATCGGCCTGCCGTGGATCAGCTTCAGCCATGTTTGCTATCCTTCACGAACGTCATCAGCTTACGAATATAGACCGGCTTGATCGGACGCTTGGCCGGTATCGTCAGGATGGTATCGCTGCCCGGCACCGCCACTTTCCAGTGCGATCCGCCACCCGTCGGCGGCAGGCAGGTCCATCCCAACTGGTCGCACAGCGTCTGGATATCGGATATCGTCCAATCCCCGGCGGGATTGCGCACCATCCTGTCCAGCAGCTTGTCGGCCTTGGTCATCGCATATGATACCGCATGCGGTGTCAAAATGCAATCAACCGGCCCTCACTCCACCGTAACGCTCTTCGCCAGATTCCGCGGCTGATCCACATCCGTGCCCTTCAGCACCGCGACATGGTAAGCCAGCAACTGCACCGGCACGGCATAGACCATCGGCGCGATCAGCGGGTGGACCTTGGGCATGGTGATCGTCGCCAGGCATCCTTCGCCCGCCGCCTGCACCCCGTCATAGTCGGAAATCAGCACCACCTTGCCACCGCGCGCCTGCACTTCCTGCATGTTGCTCACGGTCTTCTCGAACAACGGCCCGCTCGGCGCGATGCAGATCACCGGCACCAGTTCGTCGATCAGCGCGATCGGCCCATGCTTCATCTCGCCCGCGGCATAGCCTTCGGCATGGATATAGCTGATTTCCTTCAGCTTCAGCGCCCCTTCCAGCGCCAGCGGATAGTCGGTCCCGCGCCCCAGATACAGCACATCGCGCGCCGGCACGATATGGTGCGCCATCGCCTCGATCGCCTCGTCATAGGCCAGCGCGCCGTTGATCGCGGCAGGCGCCTCGGCCAGATGGCGGACGATTTCCTTCTCTTCCTTGTCGCTCAGCCGGCCCTTGGCCCGCGCCAGATTGGCAGCAAAGGCGGCCAGCACCGCCAGCTGGCAGGTAAAGGCCTTGGTCGACGCCACGCCGATTTCCGGCCCGGCATGGGTCGGCAGCAGCAGGTCCGCCTCCCGCGCCATCGAACTGGTCGGCACGTTGACGACCACGGCGATCTTCTGCCCCTGCGCCCGCGCATAGCGCAGCGCGGCCAGCGTATCGGCCGTCTCGCCCGACTGGCTGATGAAGAGGGCCAGGCCCCCTTCCTCCATCACCGGCTCGCGATAGCGAAACTCGCTGGCGAAATCCAAATCCACCGGCACGCGGGCAAATTGCTCGAACCAGTAGCGCGCGACCATGCCGGCATAGAAGCTGGTGCCGCACGCGACGATGGTGACGCGGCGGATCGCCGACAGGTCGAAATCGGGGATCGGCAACGACACGCGGTCGTCCATCCGTTGCAGATAGGCTTTGAGCGTCTGGGCCACGACGACCGGCTGCTCGTAAATTTCCTTCTGCATGAAATGGCGGTGATTGCCCTTGTCGATCATCGCGCCGGACACGCCGCTGATCGTCACAGGCCGCTCGACCGGATTGTTGTCCTTGTCGAAAATCTCGGCGCCGTCCTTGGTGATGACGACCCAGTCGCCCTCCTCCAGATAGGCGATGCGCTGCGTCAGCGGTGCCAGCGCCAGCGCGTCCGACCCCAGGAACGTCTCGCCGTCGCCATAACCCACCACCAGCGGCGACCCCAGCCGCGCACCGATCAGCATGTCGGGATGGCTGCGGAACAGGATCGCCAGCGCGAAGGCGCCATGCAGGCGCGGCAGCACTTGGCGGACCGCATCCTTGGGGCTGGCGCCCTGCTCCACCAGTTCGCTCACCAGATGGGCGACCACCTCGGTATCGGTCTGGCTGTCGAACGTCCGGCCGCGCCGGATCAGTTCCTCGCGCAGCGGTTTGAAATTCTCGATGATACCATTGTGCACCAGCGCCACTTCGCCGGTCGCATGGGGGTGGGCGTTGCTGGTCGTCGGCGCGCCATGGGTGGCCCAGCGGGTATGGGCGATGCCGGTCGTGCCGGGCAGCGGCGCGTCGACCAGTTCCTTCACCAGATTGTTGAGCTTCCCCTCGGCCCGGCGCCGGTCGATCGCGCCATCATGGATGGTGGCGACCCCGGCGCTGTCATAGCCGCGATATTCCAGCCGCTTCAGGCCGTCGACCAGCCGCTCCGCAACTTCGTCCTTGCCGATGATTCCAATGATACCGCACATGCAGGAAAGCCCCGTCGAACCGAATGATGTCAGATAGCCGCCCATATAGGGCGAAGTTGTCGCCATGCCATTAATGACGCTTGCGCAACAGCGCCATGGCCGCCCGGTGACAAGAATTTCATTCCGGACGAATGGTGATCAGCCACAGGTCGGGCGGCGCCAGCATGCGGAACGGCGCGCTGCTCGTCCCGACCCCGCCCGACACGATCATCGTGCGCGCGCCATCGCGATAGATGCCACATGCATAGCGGGTACCATATTTCGACGGCACATAGGCGATGCCGACAAAGGGAAAGGCGATCTGCCCGCAATGGGTATGCCCCACCAGCGTCAGCGACCGCCCGTCCGGCAGTTTGGGAAACACATCCGGCCCATGCGACAGGATGACCGGCGCGCCGCCCACCCGGTCCATCGCCGCCAGCGTGCCGGGCAGGTTGATCTTGCGCGTGTAGATATCCTTCAGCCCCCCGATCGCCAGAGGCCCGCGCCGCACCGCGCTATCCTGCAACAGGGTCACGCCGATCTGCGCAAAGGCCGCCTGCCAGTCCATCCCGCTCAGTGCCCGGCGATTGCTCTTGCTGCGACTATCATGATTGCCCAGCACCGCCACCACGCCCAGCGGTGCACGCAACCCCGCAAAGGGCGCGATGCTCGCCCGCCAATCATAGATCGCCCCACCCTTGTCATCGCCGATATAATCGCCGCCCAGCAGGATGAGGTCGGGCTTCAACCCGTTGATCTGCTCCACAATCCGCCTTAGCCGCTCCGGGCTGTTATCCGGCCCCGACAAATGCGTGTCGGTCAGCAGCGCCACCGTCACCGCCTTGCGCGGCGCATCGGCGGGAAAGGGCAGCACCACCTCCGCCCGCCGCACGATGGGCATGGCACTGGCGTTGTGCAGCAGCCAGAAGGCAAGCGCCACAACGAGCAAAATCAGCGCCAGAAGCGCCCAGAGAAATTTCCGGATCAACTTACAACCCAACCACCTCGCAATGACGGATTCTCACTTCCCCGCCTTCTTCGCCGTCATCCGCTCCCGGAAACGGGCCGCCCATCCCGCCTTGCCGATCTGCTCGGGCCGCACCAGACACAGCGCATCAGCCTCCACCGGCTTCGTCACCACGCTGCCCGCCGCCACGATCGCCCCGTCGCCGATCGTCACCGGCGCCACCAAAGCACTGTTCGACCCGACGAACGCCCCGGCGCCGATCTCCGTCTTATATTTGAAGAAGCCATCATAATTGCAGGTGATCGTCCCCGCACCGATATTGCTCCCCGCCCCCACGCTGGCATCGCCGATATAGGACAGGTGATTGACCTTGGCGCCCTCGCCCACAGTCGCCTTCTTGATCTCGACGAAATTGCCGACCTTGGCCTTGACGCCGATGTCCGCGCCGGGCCGCAACCGCGCATAGGGACCGATCGCCGCGCCGCTGGCCACGCTCGCCCCCTCCAGATGCGAAAAGGCGTGGATGACGACATCGTCCGCCACGGTCACGCCCGGCCCGAATACGACGTTCGGCTCCACCACCACATCGCGCCCCAGAACGGTATCATGCGCGAAGAACACCGTTTCGGGCGCCACCAGCGTCGCACCCTCGCGCATCGCCTCGGCCCGGCGGCGCGCCTGCCATACCGCCTCGACGCCCGCCAGCTCGGCCCGGCTGTTCACGCCCGCCACTTCCCACGCTTCCGTTTCGATGACGGCGCTCGTCCCGCCGGGCAGCATCACGATATCGGGCAGATAATATTCGCCCGCCGCATTATTGTTTCCAATCTGGTCGAGCAGCACGAACAGGTCGGTCGACCGCACCGCCATCAGCCCGCTATTGCACAGGGTGACGGCCCGCTCGTCCTCGCTCGCATCCTTAAACTCGACCATCTTCTCGATGATGCCCTGCCCGTCGGCGATGATCCGGCCATAGGCCGCCGCATCGTCCGGGCGGAAACCCAGCACCACCGCGCGCGGCTCGTCGCCCCGGCTCAGCCGATCCAGCATCGCCCGCATCGTACCCGCACTCACCAACGGCACGTCGCCATAAAGGATCAGCACATCGCCCGCGAATCCCGCCAGCGCATCATGCGCCTGCGCCACCGCATGCCCCGTGCCCAGTTGCGCCTCCTGCACCGCGATGACCGCGCCGGTGCCGGCCACCGCCTTCTCCACCTGCGCCCGCCCCGCGCCCACCACGACCACCTGCCGCTCGGGCGCCAGTTCGCCCACGCTCGCCAGCAGGTGCAGCAGCATGGACCGCCCCGCAATCGGATGCAGCACCTTGTGAAGCGACGATTTCATCCGCGTCCCCTGCCCGGCGGCAAGGATGATGACAGCGAGCGGACGGCTGGCGGAACTGGTCACGATGATTTTCCCGGCAAAAGCTATGACTTGTGCTTCCTCTGCCATGTTTGCCTTGCCTTTGCCACCGCGCAGGCGGCATGGCAGGCACCATGAGCAGCATCCCCTTCGACATCGTCGGTTTCGACCTGGACGGCACCCTGATCGACACCAGCGGCGATCTTGCCGCGGCGGTCAATTATGCCATCGGCACGATCGGCCGGCCGCCTTTCCCGGCCGCCGCGATCCACCCCTTCGTCGGCAAGGGCGCAAAGATCATGCTGGCCCGCGCGCTCGACGCATCGGGCGGCTATGACGCCGAAACGCTCGACAGCCTGCTTCCCGTCCTGCTCGATTATTATGAGCAGAATCTCGCCATCCACTCGGTCCCCTATCCCGGCCTGATCGAAGCGATGGATGCCCTGACCGACGCCGGCGTCAAACTCGCCATCTGCACCAACAAGGCGGAACGCTTCACCATCCCCCTGATGCACCAGATCGGCCTGTCGGATCGCTTCGCCGCCATCGTCGGTGGCGACACGGTGGGGGTGGCCAAGCCCGATCCCGCGCCGATCCATGAAATGATCGCGCGCGCCGGCGGCGGCCGCACCATCTTCATCGGCGACACGATCAACGACATTGCCGGCGCGCGCAACGCCGGCCTCGCCAATATCGCGGTTGGCTTCGGCTTCCTCGACGGTCCGGTCGAAAATCTGGATGCCGACGCGGTGATCGACCATTTCGACGAGCTGGTCCCGCTGCTGCAACACTGGCCCGCCTGACATGCCTCTGCGGCTGGAACAGGACGGCCCGGTCGCCCGGCTGCTGATCGACCGGCCGGACCGGCGCAACGCCATGACTCAGACGATGTGGGAACAACTCCCCCACCTCGTCGGCCAGGCCATGGCGGATGACGCCATCCGCGTCCTCATCCTCGCTTCCGCCACGCCCGGCCTCTTCTGCGCGGGCGCCGACATCCACGAATTTGCCGCCTGTTCCGGCGACGAAGACTGGCGCGTCGCCAATCAGGCCGCAATCCGGTCCAGCCAATATGCCCTTGCCCACGCGGAAAAGCCGGTGATCGCCGCGATCGACGGCGATTGCGTCGGTGGCGGTTGCGGCCTTGCCATCGCCTGCGACCTGCGCATTGCATCGCCCACCGCCCGCCTCGGCATCACGCCCGCGAAACTCGGCATCGTCTATTCGCTGTTCGACACGAAGTTGCTGGCCGATCTGGTCGGCCCGGCCCGCGCGAAACGCATCCTCTTCACCGGCGCGCTCCATGGTGCCGACGAAGCACTCGACATCGGCCTGATCGAGGAGATCGCCCCCGACCCGTTGACCGCTGCAGACACACTCGCCCGCACCATTGCCGCCAACGCCCAGCACAGCATCCGCGCGACCAAAGCGATCATCCGCCGCATCCTTGAGGGCCAAGCGGACGACGACGCCACCACGCTCGCCCTGTTCCGCGACGCCTTCACCCTGCCCGACTTCGCCAAAGGCGTCGCTGCCTTCCGCACCAAGAGCCGCCCGGATTTCTGATATTTCTTTCCCCCTCCCGCTGGCGGGGGGGGGCAGCGAGACTTACGCGCGAAGCGCGTTAGTCGCAGCGGGGTGGGCCGTCACGATGTCCAACACGCAAAAAGGCCCGGCGCAAACCGGGCCTTTATCGCGAAACCATCCGCACGGCGGCGCGGATCAGTTCCCCACCACCGGCAGCACGGGCTTGCCCGCATCGGCATAGCGCTCGCCAGTCTCAGCGCGGGCGATGGCGGCGCTGATCGGCGCCTGTACATGGGCGATCGCCTTGGCCTTGCAGGTCTGCTGCGCTTGCAAATCCATCGACGAACAGACGCGGTTGGCAGCGCGGGCGATCCGGCTGCGCAACTGCTGCTGATGGGTGGCATTCGTCAGGTCCAGGTCGCCATGATAGACGCCGGTGGTGCGGCCGTTGGACTGGAATTCCTGCGCAGACGCAGCGCCGGCACTGGCCAGCAGAGCGACAGAAGCAAGAGCGGCGGCGATTTTGGTCGAAACGAACATGGGGCTATCTCCTCGAAATCTGTTGTGGCCGGCACACCGCCAAAGGGGGGCTGCGCGGTGCGACGGGGTGCGGACGGGCGGAGCCTTGGAGGTCTTTCAGGGTCGGCGCCTGTCCCGTTCGCCTCATCTTGTTACGCCTGCGATCCGCGCGATGCCTGCCCGCTTCGACCCGGCAACGCGGTCTGTCGGCCAACGACCGGACAGACGACCAAGCGCAGACACGCGCGGACGAACGGCAGGACGAACGACATCCGCTCCTTCTGCAAACGACATTTCCGTAAGGGAAATCCGCGAATCGCGCGGACATGAAAACGCCCCCGGCGCAAGGGATGCCGGGGGCGTATCCAGATGCTGTCGGGCACTCCGGATCAGATAAACTCTATGGGTGAAACGACGCCATTTGCGGTGAACCGTCGCTTAACGGGTGCAACCCGCGCTCGCCCTATGCCGCCATCATAGCGACAGGATGATGACGATCCCGGCTGGTTCGATGATCCGCCCATGCGCGGCGCCCGGCGGCATGACCGGGGGACGAACGGCGCTCACCGCGCCACGAACGACATGGTGCAGGGTTTCAGGCGTCGACCGGCGGCAATCCGGCCGCAACCAGCGCGTCCGCCAGATAGAGCGCAAAGCCATCATCGCGCGCCGGCAGCCGATGCCGCAGCCAGGCCAGCGCCACCAGCGGCCGCCATGCCGCCAACGCCTCCGGCTCCATGCCGGTCAGGGCGCGATAGCGTTTGATATAATAAGCCGCCGCCTGATCGCGGATCTGCTCCTCCCACCAGCGGCCGGCCTGACCGGGCCCAAAGCGCATCAGCATCTCGCTGCGCACCACATCGGTCGGTGCCGCCGCCTGCGCCGCGCGCGACCAGTCGATCACCGCCAGCCCATCCGGCGTCACGATCAGATTGGCGGGATGCAGGTCGCCATGCGACAGTGCATCGCCTTCGATCAGTTGCTCCAGTCGTTCGATCGCCGCCGCGCGCAGCGTCTCGCCGATCGGCGCCACCTCGATATCCTCGGCCAGCAACGCCTTGCGACTGCGCAACGCCGGCAGATGCTGCGCCTGAATATGCGCCTGCAACCGCGCCATCTGCGTGAGCGCCCAGCGCCAGCGCCACGGCTTCTCGCGCAGATAGGCCAGCAGGTCCGGCCCCTCCATCCGCGTATAGACGATGCCCGGTCGCCCGCCCGCCTCGCACAGGTCCAACGCCCGCGCCACCGGCAGGTCGGTCGACTGGATCGCCTGCATCAACCCATATTCGCGCTCGGCGATGCCGGGATCGACGCCGTCATGGAACAGCTTGAGCACATGCCCGCCATCCAGTCGGAACACCTCGGCGCTTTGCCCGGCAGCAACGAAATCGGACGGATCGGGCAGGTTCATCCCGCCCGCCTTGCCCCAGCGCAGACGACTTGGCCAGCCTCTTTCACCTTGAGACCGGCCAGGCCGATCCTCACACCACGACGAAATCCGCCGCGCTGATCACCGGATGGCCGTTCAGCACCGCAAACAGCACCGCCCCGCCCGCGCCCGATCCATCCGCGTCGAAGAACAGCTGCCCGCTATCCGTGTCATAGACAATCCGCTGGTCGGCCGTGGTCGCCGTCCCGCTGGCATTGGCGACGAACGCCCCCGCCCCCAGCGCCCCGGTCGACAACCCCCTGAACACCGCGTCGTCCAGCTCAATCACATCGCCACGCTGGAAATCCAGAATCGTGTCGACATTGGTCAGCGCATTCAGCGCATCGCCGAAGTGGAAGCGATCATTGCCACCACCGCCTTGCAGCGTGTCGTTCCCCGCCCCGCCGTCCAGGAAATCGCCATAGCGCGACCCCAGCAGGCTGTCATTGCCGCCTTCGCCGAACAACCGGATTGTCGTGCCCGCTTCCAGCGGCGTGTTCACATAGGCGGCGTTCAGCGAGTTGTTCAGGCCATTGCCATGCGCCTCGACCCCCTTGGTCAGGTTCAGCAGCTTCAGCCCCTCGACATTCGCGCCCAGCGTGTAGTCGATGTTCGTGACGACCACATCATAGCCCTGCCCCGCATGCTCGATCACGACATCGCCGGCATTGTCCACCACATAGGTGTCGTTGCCAAAGCCGCCGGTCATCGTGTCGACGCCGCTACCCCCGTCCAGATAATCGTCGTTGCGCGATCCCAGCAGCGTATCATTGCCCGCCTCGCCGAACAGCCGGATCTGCGTCCCCGCCGCCAGCGGTCCATTGGCATAGGCCGCGTTCATCGAGTTGTTCAGGCTGTTGCCATGCACCTCCACGCCCCGCGTCAGATTGAGCAGCTTGATCCCCTCGACATTCGCGCCCAGCGTGTAGTCGATGTTGGTGATGACCACATCATAGCCCTGCCCCGCCTGCTCGACCACGACATCGCCGGCATTGTCCACCACATAGGTGTCGTTGCCAAAGCCGCCGGTCATCGTGTCGATGCCCGTGCCGCCATCCAGATAATCGTCATGGCGCGATCCCAGCAGCGTATCATTGCCGCCCTCGCCGAACATTCGGATCTGCGTCCCCGCTGCCAGCGACGCGCCCACATAGGCCGCGTTGAACGAATTGTTGAGAGCATTGCCATGCACCTCCACGCCCCGCGTCAGATTGAGCAGCTTGATCCCCTCGACATTGGCACCCAGCGTGTAATCGATATTGGTGACGACCACGTCATAGCCCTGCCCGCCCTGCTCGATCACCACGTCGCCGGCGTCGTCCACCACATAAGTGTCGTTGCCCAGCCCGCCGGTCATCGTGTCGACGCCGCTCCCGCCATCCAGATAATCGTCGTTGCGCGACCCCAGCAGTGTATCGTTGCCACCCTCGCCGAACAGCCTGATCTGCGTCCCCGCCGCCAGCGGCCCATTGGCATAGGCCGCGTTCAGCGAGTTGTTCAGCCCATTGCCATGCGCCTCCACACCCCGCGTCAGGTTCAGCAGCTTGATCCCCTCGACATTCGCGCCCAGCGTGTAATCGATGCTGGTGACGACCACATCATAGCCCTCACCCGCCTGCTCCACGACGACGTCGCCGGCATTGTCGACATAATAAGTGTCATTGCCCAGCCCGCCGACCAGCCGGTCCGCCCCGGCGCCACCGTCCAGGATGTCATTGCCTGCACCGCCGTCCAGCAGGTCGCCGAACCGCGATCCGACGATGCTGTCGTTGCCGTCCTCGCCATAGAGACGGATCTGTGTACCGGCGGCCAGCGAGCCAGTCACGCCTGCCGCACTGATCGCATTGTCCTGCGCATTGCCATGGGCATCGACGCCAGCGGTCAGGTTGACGAGCCGCAGCGCTTCCACATGCGCGCCCAGCCGATAGGCGCTGCTGGCGATGACCGTATCATAGCCGGCATTGGCCTGCTCGATCACCACGTCGCCGGCATCGTCCACCACATAGGTGTCGTCACCGCCGCCGCCGCTCATCCTGTCGATACCGGCACCGCCATCCAGATAGTCGCCATGACGCGACCCCAGCAACTCGTCATTCCCGCCCTCGCCATAGAGGCGGATCTGCGTGCCGGCGGCCAGCGGACCGTTGACCCATACCGCGTTGAGCACATTGTCCAGCGCATTGCCACGCGCATCGACACCCGCGGTCAGGTCGACCAGACGCAACGCCTCCACATTGGCAGTCAGCGTATAGCCGATGCTCGCGGTGACGACGTCATATCCCTCGCCGGCCTGCTCATAGACCTGATCGCCGGCATCATCGACGACATAGCTGTCATTGCCAAGTCCTCCATACATCTGGTCGGCGCCCGTTCCACCGTCCAGCATGTCGTTGCCGCCTCCGGCGAACAGGCTGTCATTGCCGCCCAGCCCCTTGAGAACATCGTCGCCACTGGCCAGGATCGAACTGACCACATTGTCCAGCGCGTTGCCGGTCCCCTGGAATGCACCCGCGCCCAGAAAGGTCAGTTTCTCCAGATTGGCGCCCAGCGTGTAGGATGCGCCATAGGTCGCAACGGTATCCACGCCCGCATCGGCCAGTTCGACGATCGTGTCGTTGCCGTCCCGGTCGATATACAGGTCGTCACCCGTGCCGCCGATCAGCCGGTCGGTGCCATCGCCGCCGTCCAGAACGTCATTGCCCGCGCCACCGTCCAGAACGTCGTCGCCTTCCGCACCGATCAGCGTATCGTTGCCGTCATTGCCATATAGCATGTCGTTGCCACGACTGGCGTTGAACAGATTGTCGTCCTCATTGCCACGCAGCGTATCGTCGAACACCGACCCGGTGATATTCTCGACATCGCGCAACTGATCGGCGCCGCTGCCATAAAAGCCGCCGGACCCCAACGTGACCGTCACGCCGATGGCGGATCGCAGATAATCGACCGTATCGATCCCGGCGCCGCCATCGAACCTGTCCGACGCGCTGCCGCTGATCAGCCGGTCATTCCCATCGCCGCCCTGCACTGTGACGCTGCTTTCATGGGTCGTGACGACATCGTCACCCGCACCGCCATCGATCGTCAGCGCACCAGACTGGGTCGCGGCATTGATCGTGTCGGCGAACGCACTGCCCCGCACGCGCTGCAATATCTCGAAATTCTGGATCGTGCCGCCATTGACGACATAGGGCGTTGTGCCGGTGAACGCAGCCGTATCGACGGTGACGCCCGCCAGCGCGCCGCCGAAGGAATAGGAGAGATAGTCGGTGCCGGTGCCGCCATCGGCATCGTCGCCATAGCCGGCCCAGATATAATCGATATCGCCGCCGCCCGTCAGGACGTCCTTCTCCCGGCCCAGATCGTCCAGCGGCATACCCTCGGCGTCCAGATCACCGGCATAGAGCAGGTCGCGCCCGCTGCCGCCGATCAATCGGTCGGCCCCGCTGCCGCCGACCAGTGTATGGCCGCTGTCGGCCGCGCGCATCTCGTCATTGCCGGCGTCGCCATAGGCAATACCGCCATAATAGGAATAGTTCAGGACGATCAGGTCGTTGCCGTCGCCGCCATGGACTGCGCTGCCGCCATAGATGCGGTCGTCGCCGGCACCCCCATAACCAACATCATCTACCATGCTGTTCAGACGTATGATGTCATTGCCATCGTCGCCATAAACCAGCGCGCCATAGAAGCTGGCGGTCGCGTCGATCACATCGTCGCCATTGCCGCCCGACAGCATGCCATTGCCCCAACCGGAATAATAGCTGCCGATGATCGTGTCGTTGCCGTCACCGCCAAAGATCGCATCGCCGCTGGGATAATAGGTATCGATGCTGACCAGATAATCATCATAGGCACTGCCGTGCAGATAGCCGATGCTCTGGATGTTGGTGATGATGCCGCCGCCGATGGTGATCGAACCCTGCGTTTCGAGCAGCCGGAAATCCGCCGTGACGCCCGATGATGCACCGGAAAAATTGATGTAGAGGCGGTTGCCGAAACTGCCCTCGCCGCCGCCATCGACATAATCCCCATAGCCGGCGAACAGATAGTCGTCGCCCGCACCACCCCGCAAAATATCGACATCGGCATAGATGTCATTGGACACCGCACCGCTCAGATTGGGGTAATAGGGATCGATATCATCGGTCGTGCGACCGTGTGAGAAGAGAACGTCATTGCCCTCGCCCCCCTCCAGAATGTCGCGGCCGGCATCGCCGGATATATTGTCGCTGCCGCCGCCGCCGCTCAGCCGATCGTCGCCTTCTGCGCCGGTGATGACATCATTCTCGATGCCACCAACGAAATTGTCAGCGCCTGGAGTCCCCGTAAATATAGCCATATGATCCCCCCCATTAATGACTTCTGACTGGAGGAATCTGGAAAGTTCGTCAACGACTTATACATGACAGGACTTGTCATGATTACCCTGCCTGCCCGTTCGCCAAGTAAAGGCAGGCAAAGCTTTGTGCCGCTCCTGCCTCAGCCCTGGCTCACTGCTGCTCCGCTGGCCTGATACCGGATGGTCTGCGGCTGCAATCGGACGAAACAGACAAGGACGACGCGCCGTCTCCGACCGCCTCGCCCCATGGCCATCACACCACCACGAATTCCGCCGCAGTCATCTCCGGCAGCGCCGGGTTGCCAGCCGCCGGATGCGGAACGAAGACCGCGAATTGCACTGCCTCCCCCGCGCCGGAGCCATCGGCATCATAGAATAGCGCGCCGCTATCCGTGTCATAGATGATCCGCTGCTCGGCGGTCGTCGCGACGCCGTCGGCATTGGCGACAAAGGCATCGGCGCTCAGGGCGCCGGTCGACAAGGTGGTGAAGATCGCATCGTCCAGTTCGATCCTGTCTGCCCAGGGCCCGCCTCTTATATTGTCCCAGAAATCGACAATGGTATCGACATTGGTCCGGGCATCCAGCGGGTCACCGAAATGGAATCGGTCGGCGCCGGCTCCGCCTTGCAAGACATCATTGCCGGCCCCTCCATCCAGAAAACTGCCCCTGGCCCATCCCAGCAGGTGATCATTGCCATCCCCGCCATAGAGCCGGACCTCCAGCGCCGGATCCCATGGCTGCTTCTCGATCCAGAATGCACTCAGCCAGTTGTCGCCGGCATTGCCACGGCCTTCGACAAGCCCCGTGCCATCGAGCAGCCGCAGTGATTCCACATTGTCCGGCAGGGTATAGCTTATGCGCGTATCGACGGTGTCGAACTCGCCATTGGCCTGCTCGATCACCACATCGCCGGCATCGTCCACCACATAGGTGTCGTTGCCACCACCGCCAGTCATGTTGTCCGCGCCCGTTCCACCGTCCAGATAATCGGCATAGCGCGACCCCAGCAGATGGTCGTTGCCGCCTTCCCCGAACAGTCGGATCTGCGTCCCCTCTGCCGGCGCCACATCCACCCAGGCCGCATTCAGCCAGTTGTTAGCGGCATTGCCATGCGCATCCACCGCACCCGCCACACCGATCAGCCGCAGCGATTCCACATTGTCCGTCAGCGTATAGCTGATGCTGCTATTGACCGTATCGAACCCGTCCCCGGCCTGTTCGATCACCCGATCGCCGACGGCATCCACGACATAGGTGTCGTTACCCTGCCCGCCAGTCATATTGTCTGCGCCTGCGCCACCGTCCAGATAATCGCCATAACGCGACCCCAGCAGATGATCGTTGCCGCTTTCGCCATAGAGGCGGATCTGCGTCCCCGCCGCCGGCGCCACATCCACCCAGAATGCATTGAGCCAGTTGTTGCCGGCATTGCCATGCGCATCCACCGCGCCCGTCACACCAATCAACCGCAGCGATTCCACATTGTCCGTCAGCCTGTAGCTGATGCTACTATTGACCGTGTCGAACCCGCCATTGGCCTGCTCGATCACCACGTCACCGGCATCCTCCACCACATAGGTGTCGTTGCCACCGCCGCCGGTCATGCTGTCCGCACCGCTGCCGCCGTCCAGATAGTCGCCATAACGCGACCCCAGCAGATGGTCGTTACCGCCCTCGCCATAGAGCCGGATCTGCGTCCCCGCCGCCGGCGCCACTGTCACCCATGCCGCGTTCAGCCAGTTATTGCCAGCATTGCCATAGGCGTCAACCGCGCCGGTGACCCCGATCAGCCGCAGCGATTCTACATTTTCCGTCAACCTGTAGCTGATGCTACTATTGACCGTGTCGAATCCCGCACCGACCTGTTCGTTGACGACGTCACCGGCATCATCCACGACATAGCTATCATTGCCGTACCCGCCCTGCATCTGGTCCGCACCGCTGCCTCCGTCGAGCAAATCATCGCCATAGGCGGAAAACAGGATATCGGCACCAGCCATGCCGCTCAGGCTTACGGATGAAAAATTGTCGAGGGCCTGAATGAAGTTGTCGAGTTCATTGCCCGTCCCTGTGAACAATCCTTCCCCGACGAACACCAAATTCTCAACATTGGCGCTCAAAATGTAACTCTCTGCGTGAGTTTCGACGGTATCAATGCCTTCACCGACATTTTCGATTATAACGTCACCGGCATCAGGATCGATATATCTGTCATCGCCCTGGCCACCCGCCATATAATCACGACCGGCACCGCCATCGATAACGTCGTCCCCCGCGCCGCCGCTCAGCCGATCATCACCGTCGCCGCCATTCAACCTGTCGTCATAACTGCCCGCAACGATCTGGTCATTCCACTGGCTGCCGACAAATCCGATCCGCTCGACATTTTTCAGTTCGGTGCCCTGCCCAACGAAAACCGACACGGCATCGGGCGCCTCATTCGCCTCGAAGCTGATCGGTCGCAGGCTGGATGAGAAATCACCATAGAAAAAGTCGATGCCGCCGCGTCCATCGAACGCGATAGGCGCATCACCATAAAGTTCGACTGAGTCGTTACCGGGCGTCAGGCGAAACTCGATAAATTCCACGTTCTTCACGGTCAGATAGGTCGTATCCCGCCAACCGAAGAAAATGAAACCGGCTGAATCTTGAGGCCCGGTCCAGACCTGGCTTGTGCCATTACCCTCGGACCAGTCGATGATCAGCCGGTCATAACCACCGCCACCATCGACAAGAACATTCCCGCCAATATTTGTGACGAGGAATTCATTGTCTTCAGGGCCGCCCAGAAAATCCGTCATTCGACCATCCTCTCCAAAGGTTCAGACCTGCGATAACTATGGCTATATTAGAGCGGATTTCGACCGTTATGAATCGGCAAGGGTTTCCAAGAGCGTGATTTTATGATTCAGAATCCCTGTTGGTGGAGGAGGCCAGCATGGATGGGTCAGCCTTTGTCTATGGATTTGCGCTCGC
>NZ_JAVTIV010000020.1:0-88833 GCF_031843765.1 Sphingobium sp. WCS2017Hpa-17 | reverse complement strand
ATGCGGAGGCGGAGCGCTGCCGCGCGATTACCAAGTTCGCGCTGAGGCTTCTCGCCCTGACCGCAACGCGGCCGGGCGAGATTCGGTTTGCGGCATGGGATGAAATAAGCGGGATCGACTGGCAGAACAGGGTAGCGAAGGATCCTTTGTGGCGCATCCCCGCTTCGCGCATGAAGGGCGACGAAGACAGGAAGGCAGAGGTCGAAGGCGACCATCTGGTCCCCCTCTCCTCTCAGGCGGTCGAGGTGCTGCTTGAATTGCGCCGACTATCTGGCGACCTGGCGCTGATGTTTCCCGGCGAGCGCCATCTGCATCGCCCCATATCCGAAAACACGTTGCGCGCCTTGCTCATCCGCGCCGGCTATTATCAGCGTCATGTGCCGCACGGCTTCCGCGCGGCCTTTTCTACGATAATGAACGAGCGCGCCAAGCTGCTCAAGAACCCGGACGATCGCGCCGTCATCGACCTGATGCTGGCCCACATCCCCCAAGGCACGTCGGGGTCTGAAGGCAGTTACAACCGGGCCTCCTACATGCCGCGCCGCCGCGAGCTGGCGCAGGAATGGGCTGACATTCTCGTCGGAGACATGTGGCCGCCTGCGATCCATCTCGGCCAGCCGATCCGGTATGCTGCGAACGGTCCGGGTCGAAGTGGGCAGTTAATCTAGGCCTGTGTTCCGGAGCAAGAATAATTCGACTCGACTCTCTTGCTGCTTAGCCTTGTTATGTCCCTTCAGATTCGGAGGGGCTAATGGCGAAGAATTGCACAGTACAGTACCGGCAACTTAAGACCGACGATTTTGGACCGAACGCCAATCTTAAGGCGATGATGATTGATGTATTGCAACGCCGTGGCCGTGGCGTCGGTCAAGCGCTAGCAGACAATGCCAAGCTCAGAATATTGGACATCGATCAAGATAACAGCTTTGTCATATTAAATAAGCTTTCTGGTAGAGATAGCTGGGGCGGTCCGATTTTTGCGGGCCAATTGATCCATCTTCAGGAGGGATCGGACGTTCACGCGGTCACGCAGTCCCTAGAGGATGATACCGAAGAATTTATCCTTCAGAATTTAAACGTTGGCGAGCGCGCTCGCGTTTTGAAGGGTGCTTTGTATTTCGCAATCGTGGGGAACCATGTCGGGTTGATTGAGGGTCAGCAGGTGAAAGGCCGAATGCTGGAGAGGTATCTCACACGCCTCTTTCAAGATGCTGGCGAATTAGAACCAGGGCAAGCTGTAATCCTCAATGGGAAATTCCTTTCTGGTGACGGTAAGGAACTCCCTGAATCATCAGAAATCGACGTCTCCGCCGTGCCAAGCAACAACAGAGGGGAAGCTAGGCGCGGCGTGGTGACGACCGAACGTGAGGCAGCCCAAGTCCGAGACGAAGGGGCAACAGTCTTTGATGTTCTGCGACTTTTAGGATGGGGTGCCGATGCTTTGGAACGGCTTCAAGGCGAGGTGCCCGACGACGGCACGATCGAAGGATTTTTCCGAGTATTTATCAAGCAGAAGCATCGGCGGCGATCAATCTCAAGGGCTACAATCAATGAGGCGCTTCGCAATGTCGACCCAGCCGACCTTGGGTTGAAGGGTAACGGCCGCGAGAAAGGCGGGATTGTGAAACTTTCGGTTTCAAAGCCCGTAGATACAGTGAACTCGCTTCTTGATCCCACCAGTGCTATGGAACAGATTGTGAACGCGCTTCGGGGATGGGCTGAGGCAGGACGGATAGATTGCAACTTCGCGGCATAGAGAAAGCTGGGGTGGCGGCAGCATTTGTTGTCGGAGCACTTGTAGCGCCCGGCACTCTCGCGGGTGATAGCGGCCGGCTGCTCGTTACGTTTTTGAGCTTGGTATCGGCCAGTATCCTTCCAACGATCTCGCTTCTTATGGCAAGCATGACCGCCAGTGGCAGGTCGGTAAAGGCCATCAACGATTTGAATGCGGAACTCACCGCTGCGGTCGACGCCCTGTTCGCTTTGTTCGGAATTGTAGGCGTCAGCGTGATTGCACTCATTGCGCTTGCTATCCCTACTCCCTCTTTGCTTGCCAGCATCCGCTTTCTTGGTGAGGGCCTCAACCGTGGCGGCCAAGGGGTTGTCTGCGCCGCGTCGGCTTTGGTTTTCTTTCGCGCAGGTATGATCCCTGGAATTTTGCGACGCTCCTTGGAAGTTCGTCACAGGATCGCGGTGGAAGAGGCGGTCCGAAAGACCGCAGAAAATGCTGCTAAGGTCGGCTCTGTCGGGGGGTTATTCCCCCGGCACCCTGAATTTGGTAAGGTTGTGACGCTTGATGATCTCCACGACAACGACAAGTCGCACTGAGGTCTAAGCTGCGCGCTGCTGCTCCCGCCATGCGCGCACTTCCGTCTCGTCCCAGCGGCTGGCGAAGCCCCCCGGCTTGTATTGCTTGGGGAACTTTCCGCGCTGGATAAGACGGTAGATCATCGCGCGCTTCAGTCCGACGATCTCCTCCACCTCGCTTATCCGAAGAAGGCGGTCGGGGTTACTGGCCATTTTCCACCTCCATGCAAATCTGCCGGCCGTCGCGCCCCATGCGCGGCGTCAGCGCCCCGCCCTTCGTCTCCAGATACTGGCAGCCGGTGCCGCTATCGGTCCGTAGGCGAACTCCACTGCGGGCACCCGAAGGCGGGTCGGTGGCGTCACGCGCTGGAGGCGATATCGCCTGAAAGACTGCCGTGCCGACCACCACGATCAGCGTCCACTTGCCGATGGCCCATAGCGCGCCCTCGGTGAACTTCTTGCCGATCCGCTCGACTTCTTTGGGGCTCACGGCTTCGTGCCCTCACCCTCGATGATCGCCTTGATCACAAGATAGGCGGCCACCAAAAGCCCGCCGACCAGCAGGATCGGAAGTGCCTCCAGCACCAGCCAGAAAGCGATCACCACCGTCACCGCCAGCATCACCAGCTTGACGATGGGCGAACTGATCTTGCCGAACTCCATCATCACCACTGCCAACAGGGCCTTGCCCTGGGCCGCGATCTTATCGAAAATATCCATGTCCGTTTGGTCCTTTCGCAAGCGGATAGACCGGGCGGGGGTCGTGTCCCCGCCCGGTCACCGGCTATCAGTCGTTGATCGCCTTGTTGATCAGATCGAGGGGTTCCAACTTGTCGGCTTCCGCCGCGCTGATGGTGTCCACGATGTCGAACTTGGCGGCCGACAGACCGTCGTCCAGATGCGCCAGGAACTTGGCGGCGCCGGCATCGTCACCGATCTGGACAAAGAGGATGGTGAAATCCTCATCCTTTTCCAGCTTGCCTGCGGCAGCGATGATCGCTGCTTCGGCGGCGGCCCGATCGTCCGGCTCGCCATCGGTGAAGATGATGGCCACGGCCTTCTTGCCATCGCTGTTCAGGGCGTCGATCTTCTGGATGGCTTCAGCAAGCGGCGTGGAGCCCCGCGGGCTGCGAGCCGAGAAGATGGACGAAACCTTGTCGGCGGTGACGCCTTCGAAGACTTCGACCGATCCGCCGAACACCACCACGTCGATGCCGTCAGCATCATACTGGCCAAGAACCGACGCCAAGCCGAAAATGGTTTCCTGCGCTTCCTGCCAGCGGGTCTTACCCTGATAGCGGGTGGACGGGGAAGCCATCGAGCCGGACGCATCCAAGCCAATGACGAAATCATATTCGCTGGCCGTCTCGGCCGTGAGAGAGACAAGTGCGTTCATGGTACTACCTTTCGTAAGTGCCGCATGATGCGGCGTTCACATCCGGCGTCGTGTGCCGGGATGTTGCGGACGGCTTTCGCCGAAACTGGTGACCTATGTGGAATTTGAGCCGGGCGATCGGGGGGCTTGCTCGCCCGGCTCTCCCGGCCGCCTGGGGGCGTCGGCGGCCGGAATAGGGTCGGAGGCTTCGGCCTTGGCGCGAAGCACTTCCTGGAAAACTATCATCACGCGGCCGGGATTGGCGGCAGCCTGCAACTCGGCTTCGGTCGCGGCCTCGTCCAGCGTCTGGTAGCGCAGGCGCGGGAGCGTGGAGCCGGGGCGAACGGTGCGGCCCTTACGCGCCACCATGAAGGTGTGCGCCGTGGGCACGGTGAGGCGGACGTCCGTCATTCGCCGTACGCCGTCGGCTTGGCGTTGGTGGTCAGGAAATCCTGAAACGCCTTGTGGACAGCCATTGCTGCCTCGAAGCGCTGGCTCTCCGTAGTCAGGGGATCGCCGCAGAGCAGTTCGCGCTTCCGCGCCAGCGCGGCATATCGATCATAGGCGGATACAAGCGCGGGATCGTGGCGCGCAGCGGGTTTGGTGGCGGGCATGGCGATGCTCCTATGCGGCTACAGGCCGGGGCGGCGGGTTCGGGAACAGGCGGCGGACCTTCTCGCGGTCCGGCTCTGGCGGATCGGGATCGGGCCACAGCTGGTCATCGTCGTCGGGGAAGTCGAACCACGACTGGGGCCTCCATTCATTGCAGAAGCGAGCGCCGTGTATGGTCGGCTGGACCGAGACGGGCAGGCCGTCCACGATGACCACGGATGGCGGATAGAATTCGCAGGTTCCTGTCTGCGAATCTGCGGCGCTATCGACCGGCTCAATGGTTTGGGAGGTCGCGCCAGCGCGCCAGAAGGCGCATGTCGAGCATTTGCGACTTTCGATCATGGCCGCACCCCTCCCAGAAGATCCGGCCGCTGCTCGATCAGCTTCGCTCCATCAGAAATGCCGAGGTCGATCAGATCCAGCATCTCATTGAGGATAGCCGACCGGTCGGTGCCGACGAGCGGGCATCCAGTTATCGGGCCGGTAAGGTCCAGCTTCGAAATGCAATCCGCGACATTGCGTGCGGGAAGTGCCAGGACGGCCATTGAAGCCGCTGTATGGACATCTACCAGCGCGTCGATTTCCTCATTCGTATACGGCTCAGGCAAATCATCGATTGCCGCCTGGGCCAGCTCGACCGCCCGCGTGGCGTGGGACCATATGGCATCCAGAGGGTGCAGCTGCTTGAGGATGATGTAGGTCATGGCCGCGCCTCCATCGCTTCGAGGCTCTGGATCGAGGACCAGATCGTCTGGTTAACGGCATCCTCCATATCCATCTTCTCTGCGATGTTTGGAACGTCAGCGCCCAGCGCTGCGGCTTCCAGCCATGGAGAGTCTGCATGGACATGAAGGGCGTACCGGAGCTTGCCCGCGACACCGAGCGGCGTTGCAGCGGTATAGTCAGCCAGCGTCCGCTCATCAGCGCGGGATGTTTCGGTGCCGGGGCGATCTCCCCGGATGCTCCATGCCTCGTCGGCATAGCGCAGCCATGCCTGCCATGTCGGGCTGTCGGCATCGGCCGGGGGTTTCGTCAGGCTCTCGACGTCGCGCCTGAGCGCTTCCCAATCGACCTTGGGGATTGCCTCTTGGTATTCGGTATAGCGCTCATCCAGTATGCGCATCTTCTCCAGAAGGTCGAAGGCGGTAGCCACCGGCGCCTGAAGTAAATCGTCCTGGGTCGAAAAGTGCGCGTTGGTGTGCGCCTCTTCGGCATCCAACCCCATGCTGGTGAAATCGGCGGCCTCGTAAGCGGCCAGGCTGGCGCGGTAGATTTCACGCGCGGCGGCGAAGGTGAGCTGGCTCATGACGATGCCCACCCAAACACGCGCCGGAGATCTGCCAGCATCTGGTCGTGGTCGATCTCGCAATCCTGCGATTTCAGAAACTCGATCTTCGCGATAAGGTCGCCCGGCGTTGCCGCTTGAAAATTTGCTACCGCCCGAAACGCAGCATAGCTCTCCGTCTCAAGGCGCTTTTCCTCCGCCCTAATGTCAGCTGGGATATGGCTGGCAATATCCATATGGGCTTTGGGGAATGCGTCCTTGATCGCGTGTTCTTGCTCAAGCCGCTTGCCGATCGCACCGACCAGTTCGCGACAGCACTCGCGAAAATCGTCATGCTCAGGAAGGATGTCTTCAGCGAACCCAAGAGCAATCCGCACATCCGCCCTACTCTCGGTCGTCATGTGGATTGGCAGGTCGTCAGCGCTCAGATAGCTGCGCAGCGTCGTGTAATGCGGAATGGCATCTATCTGGCGCTTCAATTCCGCGTCGGCGGCCATTTCCCTTTCTCGGGCCGCGTCCCACAACGGTTCAAAGAAAGTGTCAAAATAAGTGTCATAGGCAGCAGATGCGATTTCCATCTTCTCAGATGCGGCCAGCCATTCCGAGCTTGGCCCCACGGGGTGGCAAGAGAACATGGGCGCAGCACTGGCGGGCACAGCGACGATCGGCGCGGCAACAGCCGCTGCCAGAAGTTGGCGACGGGTGGTCATGTCAGCCCTCCTGATCTTCAAGGTGGATGGCGACGGCGATCAGACTAGCAACGCCCTCAAGCGCATCATGGAAAAGCTCTTGCGAAAGTCCGGCCCAATTGGGGGCGCTTCTGCCGTTGCCAATTTCATTGGCCAGATCCGTAGCATCAGCATCAGCGGTGTAAGCGCACGCCAGAAGGGTCACGATGGCACCGGCTTGATTCAATATCTCTCGCCGATCGGTAAACGGCCGGACGCATGTGACCTTGGCTTGCGATAGCTTGGACGAAGCCATGTCAGCGGCCCTCAGATTCTGCGATCATCTGCCGCGCCACCGACATGTCGTTGCGGATCGACTGGCCGAGTTCGGGCCAGTGAGAGGCGATCACGTCGACCTGATCGGGAAACCGGTTCGCGACCGAGCCGCTGATGCTGATGAGCGCCGCGTGGATACCCTCCAGCATCCGCGCCATGTAAACGTTACCGCCGACGTCCAAGGAAGCGATCTGGTCAGCCATCATGCAGGCGTGACCTGCCAAGGTGACGAGGTCTCGCGGCGATCCATCAGGGACAGCCCGAAGCAGGTTCAAATGCCCTTCGCAAAGAGCGGAGTAGGACTTATCGTATATAGCTGCGAAGCCCGTAAATCCGCGCGTCTGGTGGCGCCCTGCGGATTGGCAATACCGGTCGGCCTCGCCGATCAGCGAGCAAATCCTATCCATGTCGGATAGGCGCAGTTCTTCGTCTGGCGAAGCGGCATCGCTCCGCGCCGTGGTGGCGTCGGCCATGTAGGAATCTCCTGTCTAAAGGACAGGGGATCACCCTGCCTGCATCACCGTCTTCGGCCCGGAGGCGTTCAGGTGATGAGGCATTATTTGCCTTAGAGGCAATCTTTAATCAAGTGTAAATTGCCTGTCAGGCAATTTTTAACCAATCAAGTCCGCAAGCCGCAGAACTCGGTCGATTCGGAGAACCTCTTCTGTCTCGATACGGAAGGTGACGGCGGGATTGAATTGCTCAAGCTCAATATAGTTCGCGGTTCGGCGCACTAAGCGCTTCAATAGAACCGAGCGGGCGCGCTCACCATCGTCGTCTTCGGTCCTGGGACGAAGGTAGACAACGACGTCGTCCCCCACTTTTGCAGGGCGCTTGGTTTCAGCCAGCGCGAAGTCGCCCTCCATGTGAACTGGCTCCATCGACTGCCCCTGCACATACAGGCCGTAGGCGTCCGCCCTTCCATTCAGGATTACGGGGCGCTTAACATACTGGATAATTTCGCCTGTATTCAGCATCGTCTGCTCGACTGCCTCACCTTCGACTATCTTTGGCGCGCCCAGCGCAGTGCCGAAAATAGGGAGGTCTTCTCTCATGCGCTCTTCAGAAGCGCCCTCCATTTTGACGGGAACAACGTTGGGCTCTGGAACGGCTGCATACCCTACAAAATCATCGAATGTCATAAGGTCAGCGATCTGACATCCCAACGCCTGCGCAATTTGGACGATGCGAGACAGGGGGATATCTACTTTCCCGCTTTCAATGCGAGAAATCTGAGGAACGCCTACGCCGATCGCTTCGGCCAGATCGCTTTGCGTGATACCTCGCGCTTTTCGCACATCACGTATTTTGTTTTTCATAGCGCAAATATCCCGCATCTCATGCAATTACGCCATGCTCCCGTAAGCAAAAATGATTGACGATTTATTGCCTCTGAGGCAAGTATCTGGCCATGAGCTTGAAATCGCATATCGAACAGCGCGGCAGGGCAAGTGACCTGGCGAAAAAGGCTGGTGTCAGCTTGTCGACTGTAACGCGGATCGCCTCCGGTGAGAGAAATCCAACGAAGCGAATGATCGAGCGGATCATAGCAGCTTCAAATGGCGAGCTTGAATATTCAGACTTCTTCGCTCCCGTCGAGGCGGGGTGACCGCCATGACGGGGGACGACAGCCTTCCTGATCCGCTGACACCTGCGGACTGCGATCTGCGGGGCCTGCCATTCATGCCGCTCGACACGGTGCGACTGCTCGACAGCGACTTCTTCGCGCTGGCGACGCCGGAGGAATTTCGGGCGGGCTTGGCTCTATGGTGCAAGTCCTGGCAGCAGGTGCCGGCTGGTAGCCTTCCCGATGACGATCGCATTCTGGCTCACTTATCCGGCGCGCGTGACAAGTGGTGTGACATGCGTGACATGTCACTGCACGGCTGGGTAAAATGCAGTGACGGGCGCCTTTATCACCCTGTGGTCTGCGAAAAGGCGATGGAAGCGCTGCCTCAACGTCGCGAGTTTCAGAGCAAAAAAGCAGCTGCATCAGAGCGCAAAGAGCGTGAGCGGCAGGATCGGAAAGCGCTTTTTGCGGGGCTGAAAGCGATAGGGATAACGCCGGACTTCCACGCAAAAACCTCGGAGTTGCGGGCTTTAGCAGCCACAAACGGGATCACCATCAACCATGAAAATGGTGAGAGTGACAAGTCACAGCATGTCACGGCTAAGAGAGGGACAGTAAAGGGAGAGGGAGAGGGAGAGGGATTATATAATAATACTCCTTCGGAGAGTGGCCGCGCAGGACGCGGCACCCGCCTCCCCGATGATTTCGTCATGCCCGACGACTGGAAGGCTTACGCCGCTGGCAAGGGTCACAGCCGCGCCGTCATCGAGCGGGAGGCGGAGAAGTTCAGGCTCCACTGGCAAACCAAGACGGGCAAGGACGCGACCAAGATCGACTGGCTCAAAACTTGGCAAAAGTGGGTGCTGGGCATCCAGCCTGAGCGCGGAAGCGGGCACCAGCAAAACCTTGGAAGGGGCGGCGAGTTCACGCCGATTTCCGGGCCATGCTGAACGTCGACCAAAAGCTGCGCGAGCTGGGAATCACCGTTCGTTCAACCGATCCGGGCAACCGGAAAACCACCTGCCCGCAATGCTCGGCGTCCCGGAAAAACAAGCGCGACCCCTGCCTGTCGGTAACCTTCGCCCACGGCGGTTTCGTATATTTTTGCCACAATTGCTCATGGAAGGGCGGCTACGACAATGATCGCGACACAGCACGCGAACTGGATCGCCGGGCGAAAGCTCAGTCTCGAACTGGCGGTCGAAAAGGGTCTGTTCACGAAGAGCGAAGGCGGCGCGAACTGGCTGGCGATCCCTTACGTCGAGCATGGGGAGGTCGTGAACCACAAGTATCGGCTCACGGGCAAAAAACGGCACATGATGGATTCGGGGGCGCCCCTCGTCCTGTGGAACCACGACGCGCTGCTGGACGATCGGGTGACATCACCGGACCGCCCGGCGATAATCACCGAGGGCGAATGGGACGCGCTGGCGGCGATCCAGTCGGGGTTCCCGTTCACCGTCTCCGTCCCCAACGGCGCCCCGAAGGAGGAGACGGCTCTGGGCGATGACGGCGGCGATGCCGAGCGATATCGTTTCATCTGGCGGGCGCAGGCGGTGCTGGACCGTGTCGGCCGGTTCATCCTGGCAGTAGACAACGATGGACCGGGCATAGCGCTCGCTGCCGATCTGGCGCGTCGGCTGGGGCCTGAACGCTGCATGTTCGTCCGCTACCCAGATGGCTGCAAGGATCTCGGCGAAGTTCTGGACCGCCACGGCGAAGCCGGGGTCAAAACCGTGCTGGATGCCGCCAAGCCTTACCCTGTGAAGGGCATCTATCGGTTTTCGGATTTCCCGGACCGCCCTCCCCTGACCGGCCGGTCGCTGGGGCTGCCAGCGCGGGACGACGCTATCCGCTTCGTGCCCGAAACACTGACCGTTTGGACCGGCTTTGCCGGCGGCGGCAAGACATCGCTGCTCGTTTTCATCCTCGCCAAGCTGATCCGACAGGGGATCACCGTGACCGTCGGCAGCTTCGAGACGATCCCGCGACCGGTCCTGCATGCGAAGATGATCGAGGCGCTATGCCGCTCGACGCTGCGCAATATCCAGCCTGAGCAAAGGGCGTGGGCGGAGGAACTGCTCGAAAAGCATTTCTTCATTCTCGCCCAGACGATCGGCGATGAAGACGATGAACTGACACTGGAGGAAATCCTTGAACGCGCCCGCGTCACGATCGTGCGGGATGGATCGAGCCTGCTCTTGCTCGATCCTTGGAACGAACTGGAACACAAGCGCCGCCCGGACGAGGGTGAGCATGATTATACCGGCCGCGCCATCCGCATGCTCAAATCCTTCGCCCGAAATAATGGGGTGGCGGTCTGGGTTGTCGCCCACCCTAAAAAGCCCGGCGAATGGGGGGCCAAGGCCTCCGCGCCGGGCCTCTACGAGGTCAGCGGCTCCGCGCATTGGGCCAACAAGGCTGACTATGGCGTCGTCATCCACCGGCCCGACAAGACGAAGACAATTACCGAGATGTCGGTGACCAAGGTGCGGATGGGGATGCCCGGTTATGAGTGTTCGATTAAGCTCGAATGGAAGTGGTTCACGGCCGAGTATGGAGATGGTGGAAATGATATCGACGTCTGAAAACATCGCGAAAGTCGCTGAGCAAGTCGCAGCTCTTTGCGAGGAAATCCGATCGGAGGCGATGGGTGAAGCACTGCCCGCCGTGACTTCGTCCAATCGGGTTGATGGGCGACTTTCGGGGCTGTTGTTCGCCATCCATCATATCGGCGCGACGCTGGATATCCTGGGCGGCCAGAGCCTTGTCAGCAAGGTCATTTTGGAAGTGGAAGAGCGGCTGGACGACGTGAACGTCTCGGTCTTCCTGAACCGTCGCTGGGATGGATATCCGCGATCCGGCCCCCGGCTTCCGTCCGGCGACGAAGCGGAGGGCGACGATGAACCTGAATTGTGACACCTGCCGCTATTGGGTACGCATGTCTGACAAGGATGGCGTGTTCACCGATGCTGGCTTTGATGTGCTGGACGAGCAGACCGGCCAATGCCGGCGATATCCTCCGACAGCCGGCTATAATCAGATGGCAGTCGATGGACACACCTACTCGTCTGATGGTGCGAACCGCGCTGTCTGGCCTATCACGTGGGATGGGCATTGGTGCGGCGAGCATCATCCCCGCCTGACCGTGGTCGAAGGTGGTGCCTCGGCATGAAGCACCGCCGCCCTGCCCCCGAAGACATCACCGCCGCGCTGATGGCGGTAAAGCTGCTGGTCAAGGGCATGAACGGGGCCATGCCCACGCTGGCGGCCGAAATGCGCAGGGAGGCCTGCGAGCGCATCGATGACGTGATTGACGATATTGGAAGGATGAAGCGGTGATTGAGTTGGCGGATCGGTTCTGCATCCTGCGCATGTCGGGTCCGGGCACCATGCGTGTCACGACGTCGCTGGCCGGCGCAGGCTTCGATGTCTGGACTCCGGTCGAGACGCAGGTGCGGCGGCTTCCTCGCAGCAAGAAGACGGCTGAGCGGGAAATGCCGGTCATGCCGACCTATGCCTTCGCCCCCGCCGACCGTCTGCGCGATCTGCTGGCGATATCGGCGGCGCTGGACAGCCAGCATCCGCCGTTCTCGATCTTCCGGCACCGTGACCATTTCCCGCTGATCGCTGCCCGATCCCTATTGCCGTTGCGGGAGGCGGAAGAGCGTCAGCGCGAAGCTGCGCGGAGGCGTCAGCGGGAGAGCGAGCCGATACCGACCTTCCCGGCCGGAGATCATGTGCGGGTGCAGGACGGCGCCGCTACCGGCAAGTGCGGCGTGGTGGTCGAGCAGAAGGGCCGCAAGGTGCTGGTCGCCTTCCCGAATACGCTGATGACCTGGGAAATCGATGCCTTGATTTTGGTGTCCGAAATGATAGACAGGAGCGAGCCGAAAGGCACCGCTGCCAGAGCAGCAAAGGCGCGATAGGTCTGGTAGCCGCCGAGCTACTGCCCGCCCACCGAACGCAGGACGCGCATAGCGCTCCGGCGACGGTGAAAGATATTGCCTAATTTCTGTTCCCGCTCTGGCTGGTTTGTCCCCGTCTTCGGACGGTTCCAGCTATCGGGCTTGGTGACGCGGCGGCGTGGATAGACACGCAGTCGCCAAGGGGCGAGGCGCACTGAACCCCTTCTAGATGGACAGGATGGCGCTACTGGTGCGACGCGTGGCATCCCCCTGTCGATAGCCGGCACCTAAACCCGGCCCGCGCCACACCACAGCCGCATAGAGCAGTCCGGTAGCTCGTCAGCCTCATAAGCTGAAGGCCGGCGGTTCAAATCCGCCCGCTGCCACCATTCATCGGAGCGCCCATGCAGCAGCGCCCTTCCCCCGCCGATCAGATGGAGCGCCTTGCCAGCGAGCTGCATATGCTGGCCTTCGACATGCGCGAACCATCGCGGTCACACGATCGAGTTGAGCGGATCATTGGCGACGGTGAGCGCATAGCCGCCGAGGTCCGCGCGCTCGTGCGTGGGCGATAGGAGGACGGCATGGCGATCAAGGTAACCAAGCGGGGATCCCTGCCGGAGCATGACCTGTTCGCCGGCACATGCCATCGGTGCAAGACGGAGGTGGAGTTCGAGCGGCAAGATGCTCGCTTTACCGATGATCAGCGTGATGGCGGCTATCTGACCGTCCCCTGCCCCACCTGTCGCGACAACATCAGCGTCCAGGCCAACAGGCCAAAGCCCCCGGCTCCGTCGCGGTGAGCAAGCTCAAGGCTATCGGCAGCCACCTTGCGACCCTCAAGCCCACGGTGGGCTTCCTGCAACAGGAAAAGCGCGGCGAGACTGCGACCCGTCTGGCCTATGCGCCATGGCGCAGATGGTACAGCACAGAGCGCTGGCGCAAGCTGCGCATCGCCATCTTCGAGCGCGATGGCTTCACATGCCAGTGGCCCGGATGCGGGCGCGTAGAGGGGAACACATCGCGCCTCGTTGCCGACCACAAGATCAAGCATCGCGGCGATATCCGCCTGTTCTGGGACGAGAATAATCTGCAAACGCTGTGCAAGCCATGTCACGATGGCGCGAAGCAGCGGGCAGAGCAGGGAGCGCCACTATGATCGTGCCCGTCCGCTACAGCATCCATCAGAAAGACTTTGACCCTGCCATCGGCCGTTGCCTGCTCATATCGCTCGATGGCGTGGAGCAACAGGCGGTCGTTGCCTATGACTGCGAGGCGGGATGGGTCGATCGGCATGTCCTGGACGAAAACGGGCAGGCGCAGCCCGATCCGCAGTGGCGCGGCCAATACTGGATGGAGCGGGTCACAGGCGCGGTCACCGTGACGCTGACACCACCCCCCGTCCAAAAGTCCTGAGCGCCTTGCCCGCCCCGACCGGTGCTGCTCTCACGCAGAGAAAAAATCCTGCTGGATGAAATGGGGTGCGAACTTTCGCCGGAGGTAGACGCCGATGGCGAGCCGCAAAAATACTATCGATTGGCCCCGCATCGAAATCGAATACTTGGCGGGCGAAGATTCGATCAGGGAAATAGCTGATCGGCACGAGATTTCCGACACCGCTATTCGTAAGCGCGCGAAGGCGGAGGGGTGGGAGAGATTGGTTCGCACTGCGAACCGGCGCGAACCTGACCGGTCCCCGCCCCCTCCGCCCCCTTCCGACCCGGCCACGCCTGCGGATTCTGCCAAGGTCGCAGATGACGCCCGGTCGCTCATCGGTCGGATGCTGGACGAGCTGGACGTCGTCACCAGCCGGCGCGGCGAACTGGAGGATATGATTGTCGAAGCCACCGACGGTGATGACGATGACGCCCGGCGCGACGCAATGATGAAGGCGCTGAGCCTGCCCAGCCGAGCGAACACGCTCAAGACGCTGGCACTGGCGCTGAAAACGACCAACGAGGCCTCGGCGCCGCAGGGTAAAAAGGCAGCCGCGCAGGACCGCGCAAACGCCGTTGGCGGCGGCCGGCGCTTTGGGGCCATGGGTGCCCCGCAGCTCAAAGCCGTGAAGTAAGGTGACCGAATGGTCGACGGCGTGCCTGGACTGGAAACGCCGCATCAGGGATCGCCGGTCCCTGATCCCTTTCAGCCCGCTGTTCCCCGCCTCGGTAGAGGCGAAGATGGCGGTCTTCACGTCGCTCAAGATTGTCGACCTGGGCATCAACCCGGCGACGGAAGATTATTGGACGATTGGCGAATCGGCGGACGAATGGCTGCTCGACTTCGCCGCCGCCATATTCGGGGCCTATAACCCGGAGACGGGCGAGCAGATGATCCGCAAGGGCCTGCTGCTCGTGTCCAAGAAGAACACGAAGTCGACCATCGCGGCCGGCATCATGCTCACCGAACTGATCTGCGGCTGGAGGCCGTCAGACGAAAACCTGATCCTCGCCCCCACGATCGAGGTCGCCGGGAACAGCTTCAAGCCGGCTTGCGACATGATCCGCAATGATGAGGAACTGAACGACCTCCTGCACATCCAGGAACATGTTCGGCTCATCACCAACCGGGTGTCGAAGGCCACGCTCAAGGTCGTGGCGGCCGACAGCGCGACGGTGTCGGGCAAGAAGGCGAGCCGCGTCCTCATCGATGAGCTTTGGTTGTTTGGCAAGAAGGCGACGGCCGACGCGATGTTCCGCGAGGCATCGGGCGGACAGGTGTCGCGGCCGGAGGGCTACACCCTATTCCTGACTACGCAGTCGGACGAGCCACCGGCCGGCGTGTTCAAGGAGATGCTGGCCTATGCGCGCGATGTCCGCGACGGGCTGATCGAAGACAGGGAATTCCTCCCGGTCCTGTACGAGTTCCCCGACGAGATGATCGCGGCGGACGAGCATCTGGACCCGGCCAATTTCTACATCACCAACCCGAACCTGGGGCGTTCGGTCAGCCAGAAGTGGCTGGAGAGCGAATTCCGGCAGGTCGAAAACGCCGAGGACGGCACCAAACAGGTCTTTTACGCCAAGCACCTGAATGTGGAGATCGGCGTCGGCCTGCGCCACGATGCGTGGATCGGCGCGCTCTACTGGCAACATGCCGCTGCGCCGGCCGAATTGTGGGACGGCACATTGGAGCAGTTCCTCGCCATCATAGAGGTGGCGGTCGCTGGCATTGATGGCGGCGGTCTGGACGATCTTCTCGGCTTGGCACTGCTGGGCCGGCACAAGGTGACCAAGCAGTGGCTGCTTTACTGCCACGCCTGGGCGCAACTGGACGTGTTCGAGCGCCGGAAGGATATCGCCAGCCGGCTGGCCGATTTCATGAAAGAGCGCACGCTCACCAAGTGCGAGAGCCCCACTCAGGATCTGGTGGAAATCGCCGACCTGCTGGAGCGGGTGAAGGATAAGGGGCTGTTCCCGGATCAAGCGGCCATCGGCCTTGATCCTCAAGGCGTCACCACACTGGTCGATGAGCTATCCAGCCGCGGCTTCACAGGCGAGCAGATGCTGGCCGTTCCGCAGGGCTTCCGCCTTTCCGGCGCGATATGGGGCACAGAGCGAAAGCTGAAGGACGGGACGCTGGTCCACGGCGGGCAGGAACTGATGGCCTGGTGTGTCGGCAATGCAAAATGCGAACAGCGCGCCAACGCGGTGCTGATAACCAAACAGGTTGCGGGCAAGGCGAAGATCGACCCGCTCGTGGCCGCCTTCAACGCCGTGATGCTGATGAGCCGTAATCCGGGGGTCAAAGGGCCGTCCGTATATGAGAATCGCGGCGTGCGCCGGATCTAAGGAGGCACGATGCCCTCACCTGATGATTATCGGCGGGCGGCGGGCTTCAGGCGATCGACCGCCGGGTCTGTCGCAGTCGCCCGCACCACCGCCGGGCCGGTGCAGGCCTTCGATAGCATGGACATAAACAGCCCGCTCCTACGCGAATTTCTCGGCGCTGGGCGTATGTCGTCGGCTGGCTTGACCGTTACACAGCGCCTGGCGCTGAAAAACAGCGGGTTCTTCCGCGCCTGCAACCTGATCTGTTCTTCCGTCGGCATGTTGCCGACACATCTGCATCGCCGCAAAGCTGACGGCACGACGGAAAAGGCCAAGGATCACCCCTTCTACCGCGTGCTGCACAAGCGCCCGAACGGCTATCAGACAGCGTTCGAGTTCAAGAGCTACATGCAGTTGGTGGCCCTGCTGGACGGAAACGCCTATGCGCGCGTCGTCTGGGGCGTCCGCCGCGGCCAGCGCGTGGTGCTGGCCATGCTGCCCTATCCCCGCGGGACCGTGAAGTCTGAGCTGGGCGACGATCTCGAACTCGTTTTCCGATACACGCCGCGCAAGGGCGGTGAAGCCAAAACGCTAGATCCGCGGGAAGTCTTTCACTTCCGCCACCCTCTAAGCCCGGACGGCGTGAACGGCCTTTCCCTGCTCGACGTGGCGGTAGAAACGCTGGGCCTTGCTGCCGCTGCTGAAAAGGCCGTTGCCCGCCTGCTCGCCAAGGGCGTGATGGCTGCCGGTGCCATCCAGTTCCCGAACGAGCTGGGTGACAAGGCATATGAGCGCCTGCGCGACAGCATGAACGAGGATCATAGCGGCGCGGAAAACTCCGGATCGTGGTTCATTTTGGAAGAGGGCGGCGAAGCCAATGCCTTCGCCTCCGCCCGCGACAGCCAGACCGATGAGACGCGCAAGCGGCAGGATGAGAATATCGCCCGCTTCACCGACATTCCCCGCCCCCTGCTGATGATGGACGAAACCAGTTGGGGCACCGGCATCCGCGAGCTTGGGCTCTTCTTCGTCACATACTGCCTCATGAAGTGGTTCACCGCCTGGGAGCAGGCGCTGGAGCGGTCCTGTCTCACCGAAGAGGAGCAGGATGCGGACGAGCTCTACATCAAGTTCAATGAAGGCGCCCTGCTGCGCGGTTCGCTGAAAGAGCAGGCCGAATTCTTCTCCAAGGCTCTCGGCAACAATGCAGCGTGGATGGAGCCCAATGAAGTGCGCGCCAACTTCGAACTGAACCCCGTCGAGGATGGCAACGGCCTTCCCAAGCCTGCGGCGAAAGCGGCCACCAGCCCCAAGGAACTGGACGATGAGTGATCCCAAGCAGCCGGGCGGCAAGCCCGCCGCAGTGAAGACGGTCGGGGTCCGCCCGGCTCCCGGCGCCAAGCCGGTGCAGCCCGCGCCGGGCCGTCCCGCTTCGATCCTGGGCAAGGTGCAGGGGCGCAACCGGCCCGGCGCGCTCCCCATTCCGGCAAGCCGTGACGTCAGCGCCTTCTCGCCCGCGACCGTCCTCGATCGGTGGAACGCAGACGCGGCCGGCGTCCGACCGTCGGCGCTGGAGACGGGCGACAACGTCATTACGATGTTCGATATCATCGGCGAAGACTGGTGGACCGGCGGCGGTGTCACCGCGAAGCGGGTTGCGGCCCAGCTGCGCGCGATCGGCGACCGGCCCGTCGAGGTCCAGATCAACAGCCCTGGCGGCGACATGTTCGAAGGGCTCGCCATCTACAACGTGCTGCGCGAGCATCCGCAGGATGTGACGATCAAGGTCATGGGCATGGCTGCATCGGCCGCGTCCGTGATCGCTATGGCGGGCGACACCGTCCAGATCGGCGCGGCATCGTTTTTGATGATCCATAATTGCTGGGTATATGCCGCCGGCAATCGCAACGACATGCTGGAAGTCGCGGACTATCTGGCGCCGTTCGACCAGGCGATGGCCGATGTCTACGCCCAGCGCAGCGGCCAGAAGGTCGCTGATTGCGCGAAGTGGATGGACGCCGAGACCTACATGTCCGGTTCGGTCGCCATCGATCGCGGATTTGCGGACGAGCTGCTGGCCGCCGACCAGACCAAGGTCGATGAGAAGGCCAAGGCCTCCGACCGCGATGTCAACGACGTGCGCGCCATGGAAATGGCGCTCGTTTCCAGCGGGATGACGCGCACCCAGGCGCGCGCCCGCATCAAAAGTCTCAAGGGCACGCCCGGCGCTGCCCCTGACCCCGCCGACACGCCTGGCGCTGAAGGCAATGACACCGGCTGGATGGCTGCCGCGCAGTCCTTCCTCGCCGAGATCCGCAAGTAACCAGGAGCGTAAGATGAAGTATCATTCCAAGGCCGCCTTGTCGGCGGTGGCGACCCTGCTCGCCCATCCTTTCCGCACGATGTTCGCCGCCCGCAAGGGCGAACTGACCCTGACCGCGCCGACGCTCGCGCCCCGCGAACTGCCGGTGCTGCCTCGTGCCCTCATCGGCGCGACGGTCCGGGCGGACGTGACCACCGATCCGAAGGCCATGATCGAGCAGCTTCAGGCGGCCCATAAGGAATTCCGCGACACGATCGAGGCGAATATCGGCGCGAAGGCCGATGGGGCCGAGGTCACGGAAAAGCTGAACAAGCTCAACGGGACGATGAACTCCCTGGAAACGACCCTCAACGAACATGCGTTGAAGATCGCAGCGGCGTCCATGAACCCGAACGGCCAGAAGGCTGCTCCCGTCGACCCTGAATATTCCAACGCCTTTGCGTCGTTCATGCGCACCGAAAGCGCCGAAGACCATCGAAAGCTGATGGCGGCGCAGAAGGTCGGTCCCCGCGCCGCTATGTCGGAAGGCGTGCCCGCCGATGGCGGCCTCCTCACGCCAATCGAGTGGGACCGCACCATTTCCGGGCGTCTGAAGCTCATCACGCCGATGCGTCAGGAATCGACGGTCATCTCGATCTCGAAGGCCGGCTTCACCAAGCTGTTCACCGATCGCACGGTCGGCAGCGGCTGGGTGGGTGAAACCGCGTCGCGCCCCGCGACCGCCACGCCGCAATTCACCGCCCTGCCCTTCGGCCTTGGCCAGCTCTATGCGAACGCCGCGGCGTCGCAGGACGTGCTGGACGATGCCGAGATCAATCTGGAAAATTGGCTGACCGGTGAAATCGAAACCGAGTTCTCGCGTCAGGAAGGCATTGCCTTCGTCGGCGGTGACGGCACCAACAAGCCCTATGGGTTCCTGACCTATGCCACCGGCGGCGCGGCTGCGGCCCGTCATCCGTGGGGCGCGATCGAGGTGGTGACCAGCGGCGCGGCTGCCGCCATCACCGCCGACAAGGTGGTGGACATCGTCTACAAGCTGCCGGCCGTCTATACGCCCAACGCCAAATTCTTCACCAACCGTTCGTCGCTGGGTGCCGTCCGGAAGCTGAAGGACGGCCAGAACAACTATCTATGGCAGCCGACCTTCGTCGCCGGTCAGCCGTCCACGCTGGCGGGCTATCCGGTGGTCGACATGCCCGACATGCCGAATATCGTCGCCGACGCGCTGTCGCTGGCCTTCGGCGACATGAAGGAGACCTATCTGGTGATCGACCGGATCGGCTTCCGCGTCCTGCGCGACCCCTACACCAACAAGCCGTACATCTGCTTCTACTGCACGAAGCGCGTCGGCGGGGGCGTGAAGAACCCGGACTCCATGAAGGCCATGAAGATCGGCGCCTGATCCTCGCCAGCCTGACCGGGCCGGTTAATGCCGGCCCGGCTTTTCGAAGCGCCGCGAGCGGGGCGGCGTTTCGACAAGCCAAGGAGACATTTCATGAACGATGTGACGAAGCTGCTGGACGGCAGTGTGGACGATGTGAAGGGCGGCCTTGCCGGTCTGTCCCATGATGACCTGTTGAAGCTGAAGTCTGCCGAAGAGGCGGGCAAGAAGCGCAGCGGCGTGCTGGACGCGCTGGCGTCGGCGATTGCGACGGCGGAGGCCGATCGCGCCCAGGGCTTCACCCAGGCGAGCGCCAACCCGCCCGCCATCGCCGCGCAGTTGGACACGTCTGGCCCGGCGAACATCCCGGCGGCCGACGCCTTCGACCCGTCGGGCGCGCCCTTGCAGGTTGTGCCGGACGTCGACCCCAATCACCCGGCCGTCGACAATGACCCGCGCGCGGGCACGACCGAGTTGCAGAACCGCATCGACTTCAACGACCCGACCAAGCCGGGCCATGAAGTTGTCGCCGAGCAGCTCGCCGGCAAGAAGTAAGGGGTGGGGCCGGCTCGCCCGGCCCCATAGCTAGGAGGCTGCATGGCCATTCCTGTCAGCCTTGATGATGCCAAGATCCAGTTGCGGGTCGAGCTGGATGACGCCGAGCGTGATGATGAAATCCGCGGCTTCATTGATGACGCGGCGGCATGGATCGAGGAATGGACCGGCCATATCCTCGAAGCGCGCGACGTGACGGCCGAGTTTAGCGCGCTCGACCGGATGACGTTCCGCGAATATCCGATCGCCAGCGACGCCGTGCCGACGGTCACCTATGAAGGTGCCGATGGACAGGCCTGGCCGGTCACCACCGTCCGCATGAATGTCAGCGCCCGCCCGGCGCGCGTCGTGTCATGGGTTGGCTATCGTTTCCCTGCCATCCCGGTCGGCGCGCCCATCACCGTCACGGTCCGTGCCGGCTATGAGGATGCCGACACCGTGCCGGGCGTGTTCCGGCGCGTCATGCTGATGCTGATCGGTGCCTATGACGATGACCGGGAGGGCGGCGCGACATTGGAGAAGGCAGAGAAGACCGCGCGCCGCCTTTGTAACGGCCTCAGGATTCGCAGGCTGTGAAGAAGGGGCGGCTCAAATGGCGGGTATCCATCTGGAGATCAGCGACTGTCGATGATGGTATCGCCGCTGTGGACGGTGAGCCGGCTGAAGTCGGCAAGCGCTGGGCGGAAAAGATTGACGTCAGCGATGGCGAAAAGCTTCGCGCCCAACAGATGGGGCAGGAACTGTCGACCCGGTTTGCAATGGCCGGAGACTCACTGTCGCGCACCATCACCGCATCGGACATCATAAAGTGCGAAGGCGCTACCTATTATGTCGTGGGCACGAAAGCGGTCGGCAACCGGCGCAATGAAGAAGTCGAGATAACCTGCTCATCGCGGCCGGACATGCGTCCGTCATGAAGATGAGCATCAAGATCGTCGGAACGGACCAGATCGCGCGCAATCTCAGGGCGATGGGGAAGGCGCTGCGACGAGAGACGCTAGTGCCGATCATCGAGGAAGAGCTTGAACCGATGGCGGACGACATGCGCGCGGGCGCGGCGCGCGGGTCTGGCGAGATGGCGGACAGCGTAACGGTCGGCACCGAACTCTCCCCTGCGCAGGCTGCGATCGTGGAGCCGATCGCCGAGATCGAAGTCTATGCCGGACCCGGCCCCCTGCCCCAGGCGATCCAGGAAGAGTTCGGCAATATCCATCAGGAGCCGCGCCCGTTCATTCGCCCGGCCTTCGACGGCAATATCGACCGCGCGCTGAAGAATGTCGGCCGGCGCGGCATCGACGCGATACTGGACGCCGGCAAGAAGGGCTGAGCCATGGAAGAGGCGCTTCGTGCCAAGCTGCGGGCGACTGCGGCGCTCACAGCCCTTGTCGGCACCCGCATCGATTGGGGCCTTCGCGGAACAGGCGCAGGACTGCCGGCAGTTCGACTGTTCGAGATTAGCGGCGGGCCGCGAATGAACATGTCCGGCGGCAGTGCATGGACGCGCTGCCGGGTACAGATCGACTGCCTCGGCCGCACTTACAAGGCAGCCCGCGACATCGCCGACATCCTCGCGAAGCCGCCCACCGGGATCTTGAGCGGTATGCGTGAGACGGTTTCTGGCGTCCGGCTGCGCACCTTCATCATGAACCGCCGCGCCGACACTGATGAGGACGCAGAGGGCATCGTTCATCGCACCTCGATCGACGCAATGGTCTGGCACGCCGCCGACTAGCGGCGCTCCACCCGAAATTTAACTGAGGGCGCAGGTCGCGCCAATTAGGAGGAAAGACATGGCAGAGACTAATGCCGCGACCGACATCGGTCTGCTCACGACGTTCGGCAAGGTGGTAAGCGGCAACTACACGCCGTTCGCTGAGATGACCGAACTCAACCCGCCCGAAACGACCCGCGACGGCCCGGAATTTACTCACTTCGGCAGCCCGGACGGCTTCCGCGAGTTCAAGCCGGGCCTCGCCGATGCGGGTGAGGTAAGCCTCTCCTACAATCTGGTCGCCGGCTTGCTGGACGACGACACTATCCACGACCATCTGGCCACCCGCGCCGTTGAGACCTGGCGCATCGTTTTCCCAAACGGCGCGAAGCTGGACGTGAAGGCCTTCGCCACCGCGCATGGCCGCGCTACCCCGATCGATGACCGCATGACCGGCTCGGCGACCTTCAAGGTCACCGGCAAGCCCGTCCTCACCCCGGCAGCCTGAGCATGACCGCCGCCAATAAGCATCGCGGCCAGCTCGGCTTCGAGGTCGACGGCAATCGCTGGGTCTTCGCTTTCACAACGAACGCCCTGTGCGCTGTGGAAGAGGAGTTTGACCTCAAGGATATCAGCGAACTGGAGACGGTGCTGTCGCAGTCTCCGTCGCTGCGCACGATCCGCAAGCTTTTCCGCATTGGCCTGACCGACTGTCACCCGGATATGACCGACCATGAGGCCGGACAGATCATGGAGGCGGTCGGCGGGCTGGAGCCTTCGCTCGAACTCATCATGCGCGCTGTCGAACAGGCGTTTCCGGAGGCCGCCACGGATGGCGCGGCGCGCCCTCGCAAGGCGCCGGCCAAGCCGAAGCCGGCCGGCCGTGGGACTGGACGCGGCTCCATGGGAGCTGGGTCCAAGCCGGGTTAGACCCCGTTCAATATTGGGGACTGACCCCTCGCGAGATTGCGCGTGTGATCGAAGCGAAAGGGCGGGACCGGTGCAGCTTGCATGATCTGGTCATGCAGGCGGCATGGACGGCCGGTGTCATCGGGCGGGCGAAGAAAGTCCCGCCGCTTAAGAACTTCATGATCTCGCCGGCATCCACGCCGAAGCGGCAAAGCTGGCAAGCGATGTACGTCGCCGCCACCGCGTGGGCGTCGGAACGGGGTTCTATTGTCGAAGAGGGGGGCGCCGCATGAACATGGCAGTCGTCGGTGCCGCCCGCGTCGTCTTTGGCGCGGACACCTCTGATTTCGACGCGGGTGCCAAGGGCGTCGAAGGCGTCCTTGGCCGCCTGGTCGAAAAGTTTCAGGAGGTCGAGAAGCGGATCAAGGGGATTGGGGCCGGCGTCACGCTCGGAATCACCGTGCCCTTTGCCGCGATGGTGCGCGCGGTCGACAAGGGCGCCGGGTCGTTTCAGGGCCAGATGAAGAAGGTGGAGGCCGCGCTCGGCGCCGTGTCGGGCGAAGAGCTGAAGCAGCTATCGGACATGGCGCGGACGATGGGGCCAGCCGTTGGCAAGGGTGCCACCGAAGCGGCAGAGGCGATTGAAGCGCTTGGACTGGCAGGCGTCTCCACCGCCGATATCATGGGTGGCGCACTGAAGGCCGCGTTGGACCTGTCGGCCGCCGGCATGGTTGACGCCGGTTCCGCATCATCGCTCGTCACCGACATCATGGGCCAATTCAAGATCTCGGCTGCCCAGCTACCCGGCGTGGTGCAGAAGGTCGTGGGCGCGCTCGACACGTCGAAGTTCGGCTTCGATGATTTCCGCCTTGCGGTCGGCCAGGGTGGCGCGGTCGCAGCGTCGGCTGGCGTGGGCTTCATGGACTTCGCTACCGCGATCTCCGCGACCAGCACGCAGTTTACCAGCGGCGCAGACGCTGGCACGTCGTTCAAAACCTATATCCAGAGCCTTGTCGGCAACAGCAACCAGGCCAAGGCCGCCATGAAGAAGCTGGGAATTTCCTTCTTCGACGTGCAGACCGGGCAGATGAAGCCGCTGGCAGAGCAAGCCCAGATATTGCGTGATGCGATCGGCGGCCTGACCGACGACGCAAAGACCGAGGCCCTCAAAACGATCTTCGGCTCCGATGCGTCGCGAACCGCAATCGGACTGATGGAGCAAGGCGCCGACGGGTTCAACAAGTTGCAGGCGGCCATTGCCGGCGGTGACGTTGAGGCCAAAATCCAGAAGCGCATGGAAGGTTCGGAGGCGGCCGGGCGCCGCATTGCGGTCGCTTGGGAGAGTGTGAAGATCGCGCTGGGCATGGATACCGGCCTGCTGGACATCGTGACCGCCATCAAGAACGGCTTCGCGCGCATGCTGGAGGCCATCGCTAACGCGCCGCCGGCCGTCCTGAAGGTGGGCGCGGCATTCTCCGCCCTCGCCGCCGCGATCGGTCCGCTGCTCGTTATCGTCGGTCATCTGGGCGCTGTGTTGCTCGCGCATTTCGCGGCATCACGCTTCGGCCTGATAGGCAAGGCGCTTGGCCTCATCATCGCGCCGGTGTCGACGCTGATCGGCATGCTGGGAGAGATGGGGCTTGCCCGCGTGCTGATGATGGTCGGATCGCGCTTGCTCGCCCTCGCCGGCCCGGTCGGCTGGGCGATTGGCGCGTTTCTACTGTTCAAAGATCAGATCATCTTCGCGCTGTCGGCAGTGTGGAAAAGCCTGAGCGAAACGCTCGGTCCGCCGCTGGAGGCAATTATCACGAAGGTCGGCGCGATCTTCTCCAAGCTATCGAGCGGGCCGGTCGGCACAGCGGTTGCTGCTATCGTCACTCTGCTTTCAGGCTTGGCCGACGTAGTGGGCACGGTTCTCGTGGGGGCAATTCTCCTGGCGGGCGAAATCGTGGAGCGCGTGATGACGGTGATCGTGACCGCCATCTCGTGGATGCTGGACATCGTCAGCGGCGCGATCGATGTTGTCAGCGCATTGTTGAATGGCGACTTTTCCGGCGCATGGGAGGCAGTCGGAAAGTTAATCGACGCTGAGATTGCGATGATCCTCGCGGTGATCGGAGCTTTCGTTCCCGAAATAAGCGCGTCGCTGAAATCGGTCTACGAAGAGGCCAAGCAATGGCTTGCCGAAGGCTTCCAGTCCATCGTCGGCGGGTTCACGTCGACCATCCAGTCCGGCGTCAACTATGCCACCAGCGCCTTCCCGAACGTCGTTGCCGCGGCCAAGAGCGTCTATACGGGCGTGAAGGGCTGGCTGGTCGACAAGTTCGGCGGCCTGATGACCTGGGTGGGCAACGCTGCAAAGTGGATCGGTGACCAGTATGCCGGCCTGAAAAAGCGTCTTGGCTTGGGCGAGAGCGGCAGCGCCAACAACGCCCCGCCACCGACCAAGCCCGAAACCGCGAGCCCGACCAGCGCGCCCGCGCCGAAGCGCTCCGTCAACTTCGATGATGACCCGGCGAGCAAGAAGAAGGGCGGCACGCCGAAGGGGCGGAATACGACCTATGATGCCGGCAACCGCCAGCAGCTGGCCGATGATATCGAACTGGAGGCGGCACGCCTGCGCGGTGACCGTGAAGCGGAACGGGCGATCCGCACCCGCCTCGAACTGAGCAAGCAGATTGAAGCCTATCAGCGGACCGGCCTCGGCATTGATGCTGCCACTGCCGCGGCCAAGAAGGACATGGCGACGCTGGAGGCTGCGCGTCGGGAGGGGCTGGCCAAGGATCTGGAGCGGGATGAGGCCGCGCATCAGATCGACCTCGCACGCATCGCTGGCAATCGTTCACTGGAAGAGACGCTCGCCCGGCAGGAAGAGCTTAAGGAGCGAATCGCGCAGTTGCATCGTGACGGGCAGTCTATCGAGGAGGCAACCGCTCGCGCGCTGCGCCAGCAGCTAGACATCGATAAGGCCCGCGCCGAAGTGCGAAAGCGCATGATCGCAGACGACGAGCAGGATCGTCAGTTGCGCCTGGCGCAGGCTCGGGGTGACAGCGAAGAGCGTATCCGCGCCCTTCAGCGCGAAATCGATATTCGTGAGCGTCAGCGCGAGCTGGAGCGCGATTTCGACAAGACGCCAGCGGAGGCCAAGAGGCAGGCCACCGAAGAATGGGATCAGATGGAAAGAGCCCGGCAAACAGGCGTTTTCCGCGACACTTTCAAGGATGGCGTGCGTGCTGCGCTCGATGGCGACCTCAAGGGATGGTTCAAGAACTGGTGGCGGGACCGCGTCGCGAAGGGCATGGAAGAGGCGCTGAACAGCCTGGCCGATCTTATCGCCAGCCTGTTCGCTAATGCTGGCCATGGCAGCGGTTCGGGCGGCGGCATCCTTGGATCGATCGTCAAAATCGTAGGCGGTGCGCTCGGCGGCAGTTCGCTGGGCGGCGTAAGCGCCTCCTCTCAATCCTATCTGGATGGCATGTCGGCAAATCTGGGCACGGCAAAAGACCTTCCCGGCTTCAAAACTGGCGGCACCGGCGTAATCAAGGGCAAGCCCGGCATCGATGCGAACCTGATCTCTTTCCGTGCCACAGCCGGCGAAATCATGAAGATCGAGCGGCCCGGCAATGACAACGGCCCGAATGGGATTCAGATCAGCATGCCGATGACATTCAGCGGCGCGATGGACCTGGCGACGAAGACGGAAGCTATCCGTTTCGCTGACGCTGCGCGGCAGGCTGCTATTCAGGGTGTCATGGAGGCGAACCGGCGTCGTGGCTGATCTCGATTGGCCCACCGGCCTCATGCCTTACAAGGTCATGTTCTACCTTCAGCCTCATGTGGGCGGGCAGGAAAGTCCCCTGACGCGCACGCGCAAGGTCTATGGCCTGTCCGCGCCCCGCTGGCTGGCGCGTCTGAGCTTCCGGGCCGGGCACGGCTATGATGAGGTTGGACTGGCAGAGGGTCGGGTCGGGCCGCAAGCGGATGACGCGCGGTTCTTTGCCGCGCGGCTCGATGCGTTGATCGCACAACTTGAGGGCGGCCTGACCCTTGTGCGGTTTCATGATTTCCGTCGGCCCCGTCCGCAAAGCCACCTGACGCTGTTCGGCCAAACGACCGTAGCAACGACGGCACTGGCGGGCGCCACGTCGATCGTCATCAACCGGGCGCAGGGCCTGATCGGGCCATCGATCGGCGATTACATCGGCGGGGATGATCGCCCGCACATCGTGGTCGATGTATCGCCCAGGGCAGGCAGCATGATGTCCAAGGGCGGCGCTGACGGCAAGATCACGCTGACCTTCAAGCCCCCGCTGTCGGCGCCTGTTGCCGCCGGCACCGCTCTGGAGGTCGGACCGATCACCGCCCCTTTCGAACTGACCAACAGTGAAGCCGGCGAAAATGAGGGCGAGGTGGGCGCACCTATCGAATATGTGCTGGACTTTATGGAGCGATTGCCATGAGCGGCCTGCGCGATCTTGATCCTGCCCTTCAGGGCGAAATCGAAAAGCCCGAGCTTCGCCCGTTCCTTGGCGTACATATCGACCTGCCCGATCCCGTCTTCGCTGTGACCGGCAATGCCACCATTACCTACGGCGGCGAGACATGGTCGGCGATCGGCGGCCTCGGGCAGATCGACACGATCGGCGAGGGCACCGACGGGTCAGCGGTGGGTGTTAAGGCCACGCTCTTTCAGGTGCCGGCCGAGTTCCGCGATGACGTCGCTGATCAGGCGACGCGCGGTTGCTTGTATGAGCTATTCGTCGGCGCGCTCGATGCCGGGTATAAGAATGTCATTGGGTTCAAGAAGATCTGGAAGGGTCGGCTCGACACCTATGAGATTGTGGATGCGGGCGAAACGATAACGGTGTCGGCTGGCGGTGAAAGCCGGATGCGGGATCAGCGCCGGCCGGCTATCAAGCGCTTCACCGACTGGTGGCAGCAGCGCAAATATCCGGGCGATGTAGCGCTTCAATATGTGAAGGCGATGGTCGAGGTTCAGATATTGTGGGCCAAAGCAAGGCAGGACGCGGTGTTGTGACCGATCCGGCGTGGGCTGATCATTGTGGCGATCGCTGGCGCGCCCACGTCCTGGCGGAAACCGGGATCGATATTTGCGATATCGTGGGACCATCTCCCCGGCGGCCTCGCGATTGGGTCAATATGATGAAGCGGCTGGGCGTCCGGGATATGTCGGGCGTCATCAGTGCCGTTCATGGCGAGCCCATTCCATATCGGCAGGCCATGCGCGGCGACATCGTCCAGCGCGGCTGGGCGATCGGCATCTGCCGCGGCGATCAGGCTGAGTTCTTCGGCGGGGATACCGTCGCAATGCGGGATATCAACCTCGCTTGGAGGCTATAGACATTTCTCTATGCCATGACGGACGCGAGCGCCGGACACGCCGCGAAGCTCAATGCGCGTCCGATCTCCCGGCAAAATGAGAACGTCAGATACGGCGCGCCCCCAAGAAGAGAAGCGAATGCGAACGCCTTCAGTGGCAGGCACCATAGCTGGTGCTGCCAGATAGGATAAGCTCTCAGTTACACAGGGACCGATCTCATCGGCCGATTTCTGACTGAAAAACGTAGCCTTCACCGGTCGATCTCCAATCGGCTTGGCTGACACCTGGGCGGCACTGAGCGCGAGCGCGCACACAAGAATCGACTTCCACATTTGCGCTAACATAACAGGGATGCCTGATGGGGAAAGTCCTCAAGGTCGTGGCGATCATCGCCGTGGCAGCCGCCATCGCCTATTTCGCTCCGCAGTTGACGCCACAGTTTCTGTCGGCTGCGATCGGCTCAACGGCAGCAACAGCAGCGGTATCTGCGGCCCTCACTATTGCGGCGTCCGCCGCGATGGCAGCCCTCACCCCAAAGCCCTCTTCGTCTGCATCGCCTAGCGTCTTCCGTCAGTCGATCGCCAACAGCTTCATAATCTACGGTAAGCGCCGTGTGGGCGGCCTGCTCATCTTCTTCCACCCTCTGGGCAAGAACTATCGCTATTTCGTGATCGCGGCGGCCGGGCACCGCTGCAAGGGTGTCACGCGCTGGTTCCTTGGCGACGAGCAGGTGAGCGTCAACGCCGCCGGCATGGTGACCAGCGGCAAATATGCGAACAACGCATGGCTGTGGTTCTATCGCGGCACGGACGATCAGGTAGCGCATCCGACCTTTGTTGCCGAGACGCAGGGCAAATGGACGGCGAACCATCGCGGGCGCGGCCTGGCACTCATCTATGCCAAGTTCAAGATGACCAATGACATCGTTCAGGCGGGGATGCCGAACATCACCGCCGAGGTGGAGGGCAAAGACGATATCCTCGATCCCCGCACGGATGTCCGGGGCTACACGCGCAATGCTGCCCTGGTCTTCTACGACTGGATGGCGATGGCGCGCGAGGAAGGCGGCTTTGGCGCCTATGATGATGAGATCGATTGGGATTGGGTCGCAGCGCAGGCGAACGTCTGCGATGAGGAAGTCTCCACGCCTGCCGGCATGGAAAAGCGCTACGAGTTCGACAGCTATATCCAGACCGGCGCCGCGCCAAGCGAGGTCCGGGATACCTTCGTAACCTGCTGCGCGGGCAAGTTCAGCTACACCAACGGCAAGATGCTGATGCGGCCGGGCTATTATGTCCCGCCTTCCAACACGCTGCTCGAAGAAGATCTGGCCAGCCCGTTCACCGTGCCTGCCCTGCTGACCGGCGACGAGGTGGCTACTGAAGTGACCGGCACCTATGTCGAACCGAGCATGTACCAGCCCATGGACGTGCCGACCCGATCAATCGATTCCAGCGACATCCGTCAGGCAACCTATGATCTGGCGCATATAACCTCGCACTATCGCGGCCAGCGCATCCTCGAATATTTCCTTCGGAAGGCGCAGGCTGAGCGCCGTGTGTCATGGCCTATGAACATCATGGGCATTGCGATTTCGACGCTGGACACGGTCCAGTTGGCCACGTCGAAGTACGGCCTGAGCAACTATGCCTTTCAGGTGACCGGCTGGGGCCTCAATCAGGATTTCTCCGTCGGGCTCCAGCTGGAAGAGCATAACGCCGACCTCTTCGAATTCGATGCGGGGAGTTATCATACGGTTGGGACACAGGGCACACTGACACCGGCCGATCCAATCGGCGATGGGGTGGCCTCGCCCACCGACGTCAACGTCACCGCCGGCACGACCTCGGCCGCGATCTCTTGGCGCAACCCGACCGAAGCCTCATTCGCCTATTGCCGCGTCTATCGGGGCACCACAGATGCCTTCATCGCTGCCTCGCCGGTTTCGGGCTCCATCATCGGCGGCCTTGGGCAGATATTGCAGGTCACCGACACCGTTCCCGGCGGCATCTATTACTGGTGGGTCGTTGCCTTCGATAGTGCGGGCAATCAGTCGGACCCGGCTGGCCCGGTGACCGCCAGCGTGGGCGTGTTCGATTTCGCCGCTGGAAGCCTCCCCAGCGGAGCGACACTGACCCGCGCGTCGACCAAAATCCGGACGAACTCCAGCGGTTCGATTGAAAGCGTCGCCATCGACGCGCCGGCTATCGAATATCACCCGACCTCTCACGCGGTGCTTGGCGTATCGATCGAACCTTCCGCCACCAATGAGGCGACGAACAACAGCAATTCGGGCGCCGTTGCTGGCGTCATCGGATCGGGCGGCGCGCTGCCAACCGGCTGGACCATGCCGGAAGGCAATGGCGGCGCGGCGGTGGAGGTCAAATCCATCACCACCGTTGCGGGCTTCGACATCATCGAAATCCAGATGTCCGGCACCGCGACGTCCGCCGCTGCATTGACCCTCCGCCCGGATACGGCTGGCGCGGCGGCAAGCGCGGGGCAGGCGTGGACCAACAGTCTCTATCTGGCGCTTTCGGCGGGATCACTGACAAACGTCGCAGGCTTCCAGTTGCGTGCCGGCAGCGAAACCGGAGGCACAAGCCTGGGCGGCATCACGTCGGCGCTCGCCCGCTACACCAACACGCGCACGCTCACGTCAACGTCCGCGCGCCAGGTGCTGCGGTTCAACTGGTCCGCCGTCGGGGCGGCCATCAACCTCACGCTGAAGATCGCCTCGCCTCAGCGCGAGCTGGGCGGCAAGGCCACCTCCCCGATCAAGACGAGCGGCGCAGTCGCCACGCGCGCGGCCGACGCACTTGTCCTGTCGTGGGCCTCGCGCAATGTCCCCGATGGCGCGATCACTGTTCGCTACACCTTTGACGACGGCTCTACGCAGGACGTCGCCACCACCGTCAGCGGGGGCAATTCCACCGTGCCGACGAACCTCAACCGCCCGATTATCCGCAAGGTGGAGCGCGTCTGATGGGCGTGAAGGTCGATCCCGTCTATGGAGCCATCCGCAACGGTGACAGCGCGATCCCGCTGGTCGCGGCGCCTGTCGAGGATCTGGCGGCGCTGAAGGCGGCGATGCCGGTGCCGTCGGCAGAAACGCCCATGCCCGAAGCCGTGGGCGGTGCGCCGGGCGTCGAAGGCACAAAGGTATCTGGCGCGGGTCATCAGCATCCGCGCCTCACCAGCACGACGGGGCCTAAGTCTACCAGCCCGGATAGCCATGTTGTCGCCGCGACGGGCTTGGCCACGGTCATGTTCACGCGGTCGTTCGATCTTCCGCCCGGCCCCGTCTTCTGCGAAGTGCCGCCAGCCACCGGGGTCATGCCTGCCCAGCCTGCCAGCTTTAGGGTCGAAAGCTGGATTCGGGAAACCATGACGCCGACGCCATCGGGCAAATATGTCGGCTGCGTGGTGCGCGCCTGGCGGGGACGCCCCTTGCCGCTGATGACGCTCCTGTCCGGCGTCCTCTCGCTGACTGGCATCAACGGAATAATCACGGGCCTTACCGGCTTCGTCACCTTCGCCGCGCCTGCAACGGGCACCGCTTTCACCTGCATTGCTGTCGCGCGCAGCGACGGCTGACCCTCCCAGCAAAGGACGCTTCATGGACACGCCCACCGTGCCGCTCACTGCGGCGCGCAACCTCGATCTGCGCGAAGAATATGGCCTGTTGGGCGAGGATGATGGCCCGCTCAACCTGACCGGCTGCACGCTCAAGATGGAGGTGCGGCTGTACGGCGCGCAGCCCGGCGCCGCGCTGATCAGCCTGCCCCAGGTGACCACCGATATTCTGGGCATCCGCGTGACCGACGCCGTGAACGGCAAGATCCGCATGATTATCCCCAAGGCCAATCTCGCGGCGCTGCCCGGCGGCCCCGTCAACGGCAGCGAACCCAATCAGCCGGACGTGTTCGTCTACGACCTGCTGATTGACCGCCCCTCCCCGCTCGAACCGCTCGCCATGGCGGGCACCTTCACCGTCTCGCCCGGAGTGACCGTCCTATGAAGTATATCCGGCTCTATCCGTACAGCGCGCAGATCGCCACCGAGCGGACCCGCGCAATGGCCGCCGAAGGTGCGCTTGCCGACGCCGTCGCGGGCAAGGCTTCGACGTCATCCGTAACCGCCCTGGGCGGCAGGATGGACGATGTGGAAGACGGCCTGTCGGGCGAGGTGACCCGCGCCACCGGCGTAGAGGCAGCCCTCGACGGTCGCCTGGACACGGTCGAAGCAGCGCTGCCCGGCAAGGCCAGCACGACAGCGCTGGGCAATGAGATCAGCCGCGCGGAAGCTGCCGAAGCCGATCTTGAGGAAGGCATCGCACAGGAGGCTTCCACTCGCGCCACTGCGGTGACCGCTCTTGACGGGCGACTGGATACGATGGAGGCGGCCTTGCCGAGCAAGGCAAGCTCCACCGCGCTCGGCGCAGAGGTAACCCGCGCGACGGATGCGGAAGCCGCCCTTCAGGACGATATCGATGGCGAGGCCTCCACGCGCGCGGCGGCGGTAACGGCGCTTGGCAACCGGATCGACGGCGTCGAAGGCGATCTGACCGGCGAAGTCGATCGGGCCACCGGTGCGGAGGCAGCGCTTGATGGTCGCCTTGACGCGGTCGAGAGCGCGCTGCCCGGCAAGGCAAGCGCGACGGCCCTCACCACCGAGACCAATCGCGCGCAGGATGCCGAGGATGCGCTTCAGTCGAACATCGATGCGGAGGCAGCAACGCGCGCAGGCGCGGTGAGCGGGTTGACCGGGCGAGCCGATGCGGTCGACACCGAACTGAACGGCATCGACACGCGATTGACGGCGGCAGAGGCGCTTGTCGATCCGCTGGTGGACCTTGTGCCGCGCTATGACGATCGCGCCGGTGACGCGCGTGGGCTGTTCTCGTCCAGCATTACCGGCGATCCGATTGCGCGGCCGGCGATCACGGCCGGCGTCTCTGTGGCGAACACGGTTGCCGGCACCGTCCTGCGTATCCGGGGCGAGGATACGGACGATGAAGACGGCTATATCGACGTCGCGCCGCGCATCGCTGAACCGCTATATGAGGGCCGCACCTATCGTGTGACGTTCCGCCTGCGCCGCAACAGCGACCCGACCGACCCGGCGAACAACGCGGTTTCTCTGCACTGGCAGAACCTGAACTATAACAAGAACGCGATCAGCGTGCCGCCGCGCCTCGGCCCGGTACTGACGCCGCTGGAGGCGGATGGCGTCCTGACGCGCACCTTCCTCATCGGCAAGGCTGGAGCGCCCGGCACGCTGGATTACACGATCCCGCCCACGGCCCTCTACGGGCTGCCGGTTATGCGCATATTCGGCAACGGACATGAGACCGATGCGATTTCGATCGAGCCGCCCGAGGATGTCACCGACGCCATTCTGGCCCAGGCGGGCATCGGTCAGGCGGGACTGGATATCGCGGCGCTACAGGGTGATGTGAGCGCACTCGGTGCGGATATCTCTGATGAGGTCGAGCGCGCGACCGGCGCGGAGGCTTCGCTGTCGGGCGGCATCGCCGCCGAAGCGGCAACACGCGCCGGACAGACTGCCGCCCTTGATGGCCGGGCCACTGGCCTGGAGGTTCGCGCCTATACTGCCGAGCAACAGGCCGATCTGGATCGCGACCTGATCGAGGGCGCGCGCTACCCGGTCACCTATGGGCGCCTGGCGCTGCAAGCCGATGAAAAGGGCCTTGCCGACCTGACCCTGACGTCCGAGGGCATTGACGGCCGGTTCTCCCGCCCCGGCTCGCAGCGCACGCCCGTCACGTTCGGCCGCGCGCCGGTGATGATTGATCAGGATAAGTCTTCGCCGTTGGCGGTCGATGCGACCGGCAAGTTCGTGCTGGGCGCACTGGCGTCTGAGCCGACCGCGAAGATGCCGATCACGGCGGGTGCTATCCCGGTCGTCATGGACCCTAACGGCGCGTCCATCGTCTCCTTCGACAGCGCCGGGCGGCCGGTGCTGGCGGCAATGACGTCGGAACCGACGCTACGCACCCCGATCAGCAACGGCATCCTGCCGACTGAGCAGACGCCGGACGGCGAAGTGCTGCGCGGCCAGTTCGATGGCGTGCCCTATGATCCGGGCGCGGCGGCGCAGGCGGCGGCCGACCCTGCCGGCGAAACCATGTTCAACCGCAAGCAGCTCGCGGTCTTCGACGTCGATCCGGGTTCGCTGTGGCCAACGCGCCGAGTTGTTACCCTGTCGCAGCAGGGAGACTTCACGCCGCTGGGCGCTCTGTCTCCGGGCCTCATGCGGGTGAAGGGGCCGGACCCTGACTATCCGATCGGCATCGTCGGCTGGCGCGCGCAGCTGCTCGCATCCTCGATCCTCTACATCATCATCAAGCACGGCCAGTCCAACAGCATCGGGATCACTGGCGCTGCGGACGGATCTGCCCCGAACCCGAAATTCACGGTGCTGGCATCGATGCCGGGGCAGTGCTTCACCTTCAACAACGGACCGCACCCGCATCAGTCTTCGGGCGGTTCGGGCGACGTCGCCACGCCCGCCGATCCGGCCGGGTTCGCCAGCTTCATCGATATGAAGGTCAACGAATATGAGGGGTCCGGCCTCGGCGCTGCCGAGGTCTTCGCCATGGCGAGCGGCGCAAAGGTGCTGCTCATCAACAATGGCTTTTCCGGCTCCAGCTTCAATGAGTTGGTCGGCCAGGTCGGCGCCGACGCCCAGCCGTGGACTGACATCATTGCCATGGTCAATTCGGCAGTGACGATCGCGGCTGGCATGGGGCTGACGCCGGTCATTGCCGGCGTCATCTTCGATTGGGGCGAAAACGGCGACGCCGACGAGGTGGCTGGTAATGTCACGAACTTCAACGCCCTGCGAACGAAGGTCACCGCCCTCGCTCCGTTGACCGGGCAGAGCGCCCCGATCCCGATCATTGCCTGCCAGCCCGCTTCTACCCGGTCGCTGAATACTGGCCTGCCCCGCCCCGCCGCACTGGCCATCGCAAATTGGGCGGCAAGCGTGTCCAACTATGCCGTGGCGCTCCCGCTCTACTGGACGTCCATGGATGACGTCGCGACCGTCCATCATCGCGCCCAGGGCCATCGTCATATCGATGAACTGAGCGGCCATCTGCTTTGGGACTTCGCCACCGTCAGCCGGTCGCGCACGCCGCGCATGATATCGGCGCGGCGCACCGGGACGCTGGTGACCGTCACCATGTCCGAGGTCGTGGCGCTCGACACGAAAGGCGTTGCCGATCCCGGCAATTACGGGATCAGCTATCGCGACAGCACGGCGTCCCGGACGCCCAGCGGCGTGAAGGTCGACGGCAATGTCATCACCTTCCGCGTCACCGGCGCGACCGGCGCGGGAGAGGTCGTGTCGATCGCCTGCCACGGCGCGAAGAAATATCCCGCCCTATCGAACCGTGACGGGATGGGCCGCCTCTACGGCCTGCGCAGCTGCATCCGCTCGCTGCGCAAATATTGGTCCCACACCACCGGCCGCCCGCTCTGGCTCTGGGCGCAGCAGCAAGAACTCAACGTCTCCGTCTCGGCTTAACGAAAGGACTTCATCATGGCGCTTACCCCGACTCGTGGTCACACGCTCATCACCCGCTCGATCGGCGCAAAGGGCGGCCAGTATCTGGATATCTCCCAGGCCGAAATCGATCTGGTCAACTTCCCCGATCTCGACTTGTGGCTGGACGGCAAGGCGCTGGTCGCCGGGTCTGCTACCGCCCTGCGCGAGCGGGTGAATGGGGTGGCCGGCAGCGTCGACGGCGTCGTGACGCGCGGCCCGTCGGGCGGCGCCAAGGATAATATCGGCTTCGTCTTTGCCGACGTGGGCGACGGCCAGCGCCTGGCGGTGCCGACCTATCTCCTGCCCGCTACCTATACCATGTGCTTCGTCATCAATCCGGCCAACGGCGGCGTGACCAGCATCCGCGCGCTCGCCTATGAAAACCCCAATGGCGAATATCTTGCGAGCTGGCTGGCGCAGTCGGCAGCCGATACGCCGCTAGATTTGCGCTGGCGCCACGGCGCGGCCGGCGGCTTCAATCTGGCTGGCGTCATCCCGCATAGCCAGCGCTCGCTGCTTACCGTCCATTATGATGCCGCCCGGACCCGGCTGGCCGCCTTCCTGGGTAAGACGCTGCTCGGCACCATTGTCGAGAATGTGAAGAACGACGCCAACACGCCCGGCATCTATGTCGGCGGGCGCCCCGGTACGGGCACGCCCACGCACCACTTCAACGGCATGATCGAGGCGGCAACGATCGTCCGCGATGCCGAGATGTATTCGACCGACGCCAACGCAGCGGCCAACACGCGGCGCAATGCGCTGATCGAGGCGGTAGCGGCGGTCTACGGCCTCACCGTCTGACGGCCCGCCGGCCACTCACCGGACAACGGAGGTCAACATGCTGAACTGGATCAGCGCGGCGGGCAGCGTCGTCGCCAACTATATCGCGGAGGGTCCGGCCACAAACGTCCCTCCCAGCTTCGACAATGGACAGTCGCTGTTCCTGTTCAACCTGTTCATCATGACGGCCACGACCTTCCTCGGGGCGATGCTGGTCGGCAAACAATCCAGCCGGATCTGGACGCAGCGCTTCTGGGACCATCCGCTCCATCCTGTGTCCCTGTATCGGGGGATTACCCTTCTGGCTGGCCTCGGCATCACCCTGCGTTGCGGCGCGGAGGCGATGTTCCTTTGGGGCTGGAACCCGGCTGATGTGGTGACGTCGGCGCGGGTCAGCATGGCGAAGCGCTGGATCGACCCGATAGCGGTCGGGTGCGGCCTGATGTGGATGACGATCGTGATCCTGGGGGAGCCGGGGATCGAGCATCAATTGCGAAAGGCTCCCCTGCCCGTCGACATGTGGTCCCGCTGGCCTGTGCTTGTTCGCGCCGGAATCGTCATCATCCTGAGTTTTGTTGCCGCCCTGGCAGCCGTATGTCTGCGGTGAGGCTGGGCGCGGCGCTGGGGGCTGCCGCAATGACCTCTGCTATCTCGTCCCGCGAGCCCGTCATCTGGTGGATCTTCGGCGAACCCTTCCACGCTGGCCCCACGATCGTCTGCATCTGCGCCGTCATCATCACCCGCGTCATCATCGGCCTTCAGGCGAAGAGCAAGGCGCAATGGACGCTGGACGCGGCCATCACCATGCTCTGCCTTCTCGTCGCCGTGCTGTGGGTGCAGGCGCAGAGCCTTGAACTGCTCGCGGCCGGCATCACCGGCATAGGCATCGGCAGTCTGGGCGCCGGTATCATCGGCATCGCCAAGAGCGCTGTGGGCGGTCGCTTCAAGGCCGCGATCGACGCCTTCATGGGCAACACGCCGCGCTAGGCGGTGCAGCCAGCCGGCCCGACAGCCGCCCTTCATCCCTAAAATTGCGAGGTTAAAATGACCATCATTTCTGATGACGCTTTCGTGCGTCTGTATCAGGCCCGTTTCGGTCTGAAGATTGACGGCGTCGCGGGCTTGCTCACGGTCGCGAGCCTCGGCATCAAGGCGCCCGCCTCACTGCCAGTGAGCGATGACGCCTTCGTTCGGCTGTTTCAGGGCAAGCATGGCCTGAAGATAGACGGCTGGGCGGGTCGAGACACGGTCGCTCAATTGGACATGGTCAGGCCGCCCGCCGTCGATAAGGCAGATGCTGACGCGATACCGGATAGCTATTGGCCGATGCTATCGAAGATCGAAAGTGGGGACCGGCCGTATGTGCAGGCGGCATCGTCCAGTGCCTCCGGCCTCTATCAGTTCATTCGCGGCACCTGGCAGGCCGAAGGGGGCAAGTGGGGTCCGACGCTTCGCCCTGCGTTCGGCGGCTTGAAGCCAGCCGTCGCGGAGCAACTGGCGCGCGCGAAAACCTTCACCGCGAAGAACGCGGCCTATCTGCGGGCGCGCCATGTTCCGATCAACCGTGCATCGCTCTATGCTGCCCACTTCCTTGGCGCGGTGACGGCTGGGTCCATCTTGGCTGCTGACAAGGCGGACCGCGCCGACGCGATCGCAGGCCCGGCCGCCACGGCGGCGAACCCGTCGATCCTCCGCGATAAATCGGTGGCCGACTTCATCGAGTGGCTGCGTCGCAAGACGGGCGACGTTGCGGCCTGATGGGCATCGGTCGATTCGCGCGCGGGCTGGGCAAGGTCGGAATGGCGATCGAGGGGCTTGGCTATATCGCAGCAGCCGGCCGGGCGCTGTTGACCGCGATCAAGGGTGACCCTGCCGCGCGCCGCGAAGCTGAAATGCGGCAGGATCGGGCTGGCGATACCGACACGACAAGCGACGGGCAATAGCGGCTAATTTCCCTCGGCAATAATGCCCCGCGCTGCCAGTTCGGCACTGCTAAACCGGGTTGCCGGGATATCCTCAAGCGCCTTGACTGCGAGTTCGGTACGACGCTCGATTGCTTTTTCGCCGCGCTCCATCAACCCGACGAAGGTTGTCGATAGATCAAGTTCAGCCGCCATGCGTCCCTGCGTCCAGCCCAGCCGCTTGCGCAGCGCTTTCAATTCGTCGCCTTGCATCGCCATCGTCAAAGCCTTATCATCGTGGCCGGACCCCTTCCCGCTTCTCATGGCGGTTCAGAGGCCCGGCTCAGTTTAGAAGCAGATGGTGAGGGCTAACTCTATCTGCTTCCATTTGAACCGAAGGGTGAGCGTAATCATGCTCTTTCCTTCGATTATCGTCAGGGCTCATTCCCTGCCGATGCACATTTAGTAACTCAGTTACGTTTCGCGCGCAAGCGGAAATCGTAACTGAGTTATTTTTTTACCTGAAATTTAGAGACACGTCCGCCCGATATCGGAATGACGATATCGCGAGCGGGGGTGCTGGGCTGCAACCCAGCAACCAGCGAGAACACAACTCGCTACTAGCGGCTCGCGTCGCCGCTTCGCCCCGCACCTGCGCAACAGGCGGGGCTCTTGTGAGCAAAATCCCCTATGGAGTTATTAACGGGCCAGACGCCTTTCGGCGTCGCTGGCGAGGATACCGGCTACCTTTTCAACCCTGACCTGATCTGCAACCGCGAAGCCATCGGCTTTGGCAATGCCGCCTTTCGCGTCGAGACGATCGATCGCGATCTGGCCAATCGGATCATCAGGGCGAACCACTACAGCAAGCGGGTCTATTCCGCGTCGACCCTGCACCTGGGCGTCTTCATCGGCGCGCAGATGGTGGGCGTGCTGCAATATGGCTTCGCCATGAACCCGGCCAGCGCTGACAGCGTGGTCGCCGGCACCGGCATGTCGGAATATCTCGAACTCAACCGGATGTGGCTGGCGGACGCCGCGCCGCGGAACAGCGAGAGCAAGGCCCTCGCCTATTCGATCCGGTTCATCCGCCGCGTCCGGCCGGCGGTGAAGTGGATACAGTCATTTGCCGATCAGCGCTGCGGCTTGTTCGGTACCGTTTATCAGGCGGCTGGCTTCACCTTCCACGGCGAGCATCTGGGTATCTTCTGGGAACTGGACGGCGAGTTCTATCACAATAGCCTCGTCACCAATTCCAAGAGCAACGGGCCGCGCGCCATGGCGATCCGGGCCGGGCTGGATCGGGCCACCCGGCATAAGCTGCGCCAGTTCCGCTATCTGCGGTTCCTCAAGCCCCGGTTCGCGAAGGGCTGCCGGTATCCGGCGCTGCCGTTCCCGAAGCCGGAATATGGGCCCTAAGTTTTTCTTAGGGTGAGCAGTTGCAGTTTCCGCCAGGCAGCGGCACTGCACCTATGCGGCCCGTCCATCGGACGAGCGCGGTTCCCCCGCGTGCGAGGACGGTGCGACCCCGTCGGGCTGCTCCATTGCATCTATCAGAACGGCTCTTCCGTGACGCTGCCAGCCGCATCGACCAGCCCGACCATGGCGTTATCATTCATCGCGGAAAAATGGGCAGGCACGCCGCGATAGGTATTAGCCGCGAACAGGCTTTGGTCGATTCTGTCGGCGTTGAGCCGGGCGACCATCTCAAGTCAATCGTCCTGGCGAATGACCCAATGCTTTGGCTCCCGCCCCGCCTGTAGCGCGGCGTCCAGTAGCTGATCCATGGCGTGCAACATTCTCATGGGTCGTAATCTATCGGCGCCGCATTCATATGAAAACCCCGCCTCTGTCGGGGGGAAAGAGGCGGGGCTATCGAAGGGGGCGAACTGAAAGGTCGCTGATCGGCCATACGCGCAACAAGGGAAGCGGTTCCGTGGGACTGCTAATTTATTTCCTTTGGATCGCGCGGCTTGCCCAGCATCAACTGCTGGACGCGATCGGCGACAGCCAGCCACATCATCACGCCTTCATCGTCACCGGCCTGGGTCAAGGCGTGGACGCGCTCGATGAGGAACTCGCCCACGTCATCTCCCTCGGCGTCCATCACCTTCGCGGCTATGGCCCATAGCTCACAATCCGTCAGCGCCGGCATATCCTACTCGCTCAGCCACTCGACCTCGGCGTCATCCAGCGCCTCGAAATGGTCACCCTCCGCGCCCGCCTCCTGAAGCCGCTTGCGTAGTTCGTCCGGCGTGGTGGCCGCCCTGAACCGGGGGTCGCTCTTCGCTTGCTTCGCCAGTGTGCCTATCCAGTCGTCCCGGCCGGTATGCTTTAGCAGCCAGCCGCCGAACGGTTCGCCCTGTTCATTCGTCGTCATGATGACCCCTGATTCGGCGGAAGACAGCGCCAAGCATATGGTATCGACCATGCTGGTGCGATTCCCATTTTGGGCCATCGAACGGGCAAATTTTTTGGACATGGTATAATCCATGGTATGGCATCGAATGAGTTATAATATTGCTATTAATATCAATCTGTTGATGGCATGATGTGACGGGCATCGCTTCCTCCGCCTCGTTCATAGTTGTGGAATGAGGGGCCTTCGGCTCGGTCTTGAGATCATGGACAGTCGTCCGCTTGCGCCATTTCGCCACCGTCTTGGGGTGATCCCAAGCTCTCGGCTCAGCGTCGCGAGCGAAGCCTGCGATCGCTGTATTGCTGCTCGGACGGCGTGCGTAGTCGTGGCGCTCCCGTGACGTACTTGCCCCATAATGCTTCCTTCCATTCCAACGAAAGGATCGCACCATCAAACTGCGGGATCAAACACCTAGCTTAGTGAGTGCCCAGATCGTAGATCCCGTTCAAATGGAAATGGTTAAAGGACTATACTTGAGGATGTCGCGTGGCTGAGAGTCCGCCTGTGGTATAGTCGAGTTATGATTTAGGTGGTCATGGGGATCCGAGTCCGCCTCAAACAAAATGGGCTTATACCCAAGGCGGTCGCAAGCCCTTGCGACCGCCTTGCGTGTCATCAAATTGTGAAATGGCTCGCTACGCCCCTCCGTTAAACTCAGGATTCCTGCTAGGTCACCCGAGAGAGTTGCATCAACTTTGCCGTTTGTTAGGGTAGAAAATATCCTGATATTTTTGATCATCGATCTGATGTCGCGAGAAACACTGCCCCGCAATTCCGGATCATCTAGTAGAAGTAATATAGCGAATTTTATCCCGGTAACGCTCCGCGAAATTGTGCTTTACCTCCGGCATAATCGGAGCGGGCTGGTCTAAGGTCTGCGGGGATTTAGAATTCCCTTTTGTGGGGAGATGTGATTCACACTTTGGATGGATCGTTTTGTACTGACGGACGCCCAATTGGCGAAGATGGAACCGCATTGCCTGGGTAAGCCGACAGACCCCGGTCGCAGCGGGACTAACAATCGGTTGTTCATGGAAGCGGTGTTGTGGATTGGCCGAACGGGCAGTCCCTGGCGCGACCTGCCAGCGCCGTTCGGCAACTGGAGCACGGCCTTTCGGCGGTTCAGGGACTGGCGCGCAGCGGACGTTTTCAAGCGTATTTTCGATGCGTGCCTGGACGAGCCGGACATGGAATATGCCATGCTCGATGCCACCATCGTGAAAGTTCATCGCCACGGACAGGGCGCAAAAGGGGGACTCAGAGCCAGGCCATTGGCCGCTCCAAAGGCGGCATGACAACCAAGATTCTGGCGCTGACCGATGCACTGGGCAACCTCACTCGCTTCCGCCTGATGCCTGGTAATCGCTTCGATAGCATCGGGGTTGCCCCACTTATCGACGGCATCGAGTTCGGTGCTCTGCTCGCCGACAAGGCCTTCGACAACAACGACATCGTCGCCGATCTCAACGAACGCGGCGCCAAGATCGCCATCTCACAGCATCCGAGGCGCGCCAAGCCGATCCCGCTCGATACCGAGATGCACAAATGGCGGCACCTCATCGACTGGCATGAAAGCGATTAATGGGGTGCCAGGTGCGGCTATGTCAATGTGATCAGCCGCTGTGTTAGCCTGCGCCATGCCCATCCGGCAAACGCCAGGCGTATCCATTTACAGACATGTCCAATTCCCCCGATACCGCTACTCCCCGGTCAGCTTTTGGACGGTGCGCTTATGCCAGTCGGCGTTGTTGCGCCGGATATATTGGCGCAGCGCCGCCAGTTCGGCATCGCCAAACTCTTCAAACCGCGGCATGCCGTTGGTTACCAGCGCGCCGTCCCGAACGACGGTCGCAAAAGCCATGGGATCAAGCGGCACGGCAGAAGCCAGCAGATCGGGCGCATGGCCGGCCGCGATGACATCGACGCCGTGACAGACGGCGCAATGCCGGGCGTAGGTCAGCATGCCACGCGCCTCGACAACAGGATCAGGCTTGAAAGCCGGATCTGCGATCGGGGTGAGCGGCACGACGTCGGCCTTGGGCAGGGTCGCCTTGCCATCCAGCGCGAAGGTCAGGATGCGCCGCGCCTGGGTGCGATAATCGATGCTGACGGGTAGCAGCGCGCCAAATGCCGCGCCGCTGGTACCCATGCCGGTGATGACGGTCACATATTGCTTGCCATTGACCGCATAGCTGATCGGCGGCGCGGTGACGGGCGCCTGCGCCGCGAAGCGCCAGAGCGGCTTGCCGCTGTCTGCGGCATAGGCGTTGAACTGGCCGTCGATCCGCCCCTGAAAGACGAGATTGCCCGCAGTCGTCATCACGCCGCCATTCCATGGCCCCGGCGTCGGTACTTTCCATGCCGCACGCTGGCGCACCGGATCCCAGGCGACCAGCGCGCTCGTGGCGTTAGTCGGGCCGGCATCCTTGACGACAAAATTGGGGATCGCCGCGCCGTCCACCGCGTTGCCGGGCGCCCGCACCCAGTTGGCTTTCGTGATGCCGACATCATTATAGCTGGTCGCCATCTCGATCGCCGGGATATAAACCAGGCCCGCCTTGGGATTGAACGCCATCGGCAACCAGGTGTGCGCACCAACCGGGCCAGGCCACATGGTGAAGGTCTTGCCGTCGGGATAGCGCGCGTCGGGGTCTTCGACCGGACGGCCGGTCTTCAGGTCGATGCGCTTGGCCCAACTGACCTTGACGAAGGGTTCAGCCGATATGAGTTTACCGTTGGTCCGGTCGATGACATAGAAAAAGCCGTTTTTGGGCGCGGTCATCAACACCTGACGCAGCTTCCCGTCGATGGTCAGGTCGGCCAGTTCCATGTCCATTGACGCATTATAGTCCCAGCTTTCGCCCGGATTGACTTGATAATGCCATTTATAGACGCCGGTTTTTGCATCGAGCGCCACGACGGACGCCAGGAACAGATTGTCCCCCTTGCCCTCGCTGCGCACCTTATGGTTCCAGGGCGAACCGTTGCCGACGCCCAGGATGATGGAGTCCGTGCTGACATCATAGGTCATCGCGTTCCACACGGTGCCGCCGCCGCCATATTTCCACCAGTCCCCAGCCCAGGTCCGCGCCGCTATCTCCATGGCCTTGTTCTCGAACCCGTCCTTCGGATTACCCGGTACGGTGTAGAAGCGCCAGAGTTGCTTACCGGTCCTGGCGTCGTAGGTCGTGACATAACCGCGCACCGAACTGACGTCGCCGCCGCCGAATCCGATGATGACCTTACCCGCGAAATAGCGTGGCGGGCCGCTGATGAAGCTGGCATTGTCGATCGGCAGCGTGCGCGACGACCAGGCGAGCTTGCCCGTCTTCGCGTCGATCGCCAGCAGGCGACCGTCATGGGTGCCGACGAATATCCTGCCCTCGCCATAGGCAAGGCCGCGTATGCCCCAGCCCTGGCGCAGCTTGCGGCCCGATGCTTCGGCCGCCTTGCTGTCATATTCCCAGAGCAGCTTGCCAGACACCGCATCGATCGCACGCACCACGGTGTAGCCCGTGGCGGTGTATAGGACCCCGTCGATCGCCAGCGGCGCGGATACGCTGTTCTGCGGCGGCAGGTCCATCGACCACACCAGGCCCAGCTTGGCGACGTTGCCGCTGTCGATGCTGTCGAGCGGGCTATAATGTTGTTCGCCGCCGGTCCGCCCGAACCCCGTCCAATCATTGGGGTTGAGCGCCGCATCGGTGGTATCGCGGACCGCCGGGGTACAACTCGAAACGAGCAGGGTGGCCGCCGCAACAGCTACGACGACTAGGGCCTGATGACGCGGCATATATCCTCCCGACACGCTTATCCTTACGTGATAGCCCGTCATAGGTAGTTTACGCCCCTGTCAAAGATGTTAGTCGCCGTTGCGCGCGAAAAGCCTAGCGTGGTGCGACAGGAGAGGATCGATGCCGCGCCGCGCCGTCAGCAGAATCGTACAGAATGGCTATGTCGTGCGCGATCTGAACATGGCCTGCATTCGCCTGCACGCGACGCTGGGCGTCGCGCCATTCGTGGGCGGGACCGAGGTGATGCTGGAGGGCCATCATTATCGCGGTGCCCCCACCGCGCCGATCCGGCTGCGGGGCGTGTTCGTCCAGTCGGGCGACCTGAATATCGAGTTGATCCAAATCCTGTCGCCCGGCCCAAGCGCCTTTCACGATATGGTCGATGCAGAGCGCGAAGGGCTGCATCATGTTGCCCTGTTCTGCGACGATTATGAGGCCGAAAAAGCGCGTTGGGTTACGGACGGCCATGCGGTAGCCAGCGAGTTCACCACTGATTTCGGCGCAAAAATCTGCTATGTCGACGCGCGCGACACGCTGGGCCATTTCATCGAACTCTATCCCGAACATCCCGTCATCCGCGCCATGTATGCCCGCACGGTCGAGGCAGCTCGCGACTGGGACGGCGAAGAATTGATCGTCCCCTGGTGACAATTACCAACATAGTCCATGAGAGGCCTTATCCATGATCGACCTGCAACGCTTCCACCATACCGGCATGGCCGTGGCCGACATCGACGCGGCGATGGATCTGTTCGGCGCAGCGCTAGGGCTGGCATGGTCGCCGGTGCGGCATTTCGACCCCCTGCCCTTCTGGACGCCGGAAGCCGGATCGCATGAGGTGCATGTCAAGGCCGTCTATTCGCTGGGCGGGCCGCATCATCTGGAACTGGTGCAGGGCACTGGCCCCTTTTATGATCCTGCTCGCGCGCCAGATGCCCGCCATGTCGGCATCTGGGTCGATGACCTGAAGGGCGAGACCGACCGCATGGTCGGCGAAGGCTGGCGCGTGGTCGCGGCGGGCGCGTCGCCACAAGAAGGCTATGGGCTGATCGCCTATGTCGCGCCGCCGGTACCCGGCCTGCTGGTGGAACTGATTTCGATCGACCTGAAGCCGGTGATCGACGACTGGCTAGGCGAGTGAGGCCGAGCGCCGGGCGTCACGTCATGGTGATGGCCCGGATCACGTCCCGACCGTCGAAATCGACCGATGCCTGCCTGACGACATCATAAAAGCCGGTCAGGACAGGCGCGCCTTCATACAGCTCGATCATATGGCCATAGCGCGCGACCGCGTCCATCATCAGGAAACGGAAGCCGTCATTCATTTCCGCCTCCAGCGCATTGGTAAACCCGGCCTGTTCGCAAGCCGCACGGGCCGTGTCCAGATCATCGACGATCAGCGCGACATGATGGAACCCCTCCCCCTCCGGCGCGAACATGTCGCGAAAGGCGGAGGATCCAGGATTATTCTGCTGCACGAACTCGATCATCAGGTCGTTCCATTGGCCATAGGCGGAACTATGGTCGAGCGGCGCCGCCACGCCACGATGCAGGGAGCGTTTGAGCGGGATATGGTCGGCCACGAAATAGGGGCCGGAGCCGAAGGTCGCCGCATGGGCGATGGCGGCGGCGCGTACATCCTCCACAAAATAGGCGACCTGCCGGATCGGCAATCCCCCGATCATGCCGCCACCGACCGGCGCGCATCCGCCGCGATCAGGCTGGCCGCGTGCCAGGCCAGCGCCATCGCGGGACCGTTGGTGTTGCCTGACACCGGTGAAGGCATGACGGAACAATCCACGACGCGCAGGCCCGAAACACCGCGCACGCGCAGGCGATCATCCACCACCGCCGCATTGTCGCTGCCCATGCGGCAGGTCGCGACTGCATGGGTGCCGCATAGCGACAGACGGCGGAAGGCGGTAAGGATGTCGGTATCGCTCTGGCAGGCGATGCCCGGTACCAGTTCCTCCCCGACATAGCGTTCCAGCGCCGGTTGGTGCATGTAACGGCGCATATACCGCACCATTGCAATCGCGGCATGTTCGTCCTCCGGCGTCGTCAGCCAGTTGGGCGTGATCACCGGCGGTGCGGCAGGATCGGGCGAGCGCAGCATCACGCTGCCTTCGCTGGTCAGGCGCAGAAGCTGGCCATACATCGTCAGACCCGGCAATCGCTCGACATCGGCCAGCGGAACGGGGAAATTGTCGTCGCCGCGCGCGAAAGTGAACGCACCCATATACAATTGGGCGTCGGGCCGATCGACATGCGGCTCCGTGCGCACGAACGCGCCGACTTCGAATGGCCCCGTCGCCATCGGCCCCTTGTGCGTGATAAAATATTGCGCGACGCTGGCCATCAGGCCCAGCCCGTGAAACCGCCGGTTGATGCCGGGATCGCCCTTTAGCCGATAGGGGATCGAAAAGCCCAGATGCTCGCGCATCCGCGATCCGACATCGGGGCTGCCGGTCACCACATCAATGCCCAGCGATCGTAGATGATCGGCCGGGCCGATACCCGAAAGCTGCAACAACTTGGGACTGTTGATGGCGCCCGCCGACAGGATCACTTCCCCCGCGCAATGAAACGTCCGCAATTCATTCCCGCGACGCCCGATGACGCCGGTCGCCACGCCATGTTCGACGATGATGCGTTCGACCAATATCCCCGGCTCGATCGTGAGATTGGGCCGCTTGCGCGCTGGATCAAGGAAAGCCACCGCCGCGCTCTGGCGTCGACCATTTTTGATATTATGAGCATAATAGCCCACGCCTTCCTGATCCTCGCGGTTAAGATCCTCCTTGCGCGCGAGGCCCATCTGCTCGCCAGCCTCGATCAGCGCTTCAGCCACCGGGTAGCGGAATGTACCCGTGCTGATATGAACCGGGCCGCCCGCGCCGCGCTGGTCGTCGGCGCCCAGTTCGTGATCCTCTATCTCCATGAACGCCTTCTTCATGGTCGGCCAGCCCCAGCCGTTTGCGCCTTTGGCTTCCCAGTCGGCATAATCCTCCGGCTGGCCGCGCACATAGATCATGCCGTTGATCGAACTGGAGCCGCCCAGCACCTTACCGCGTATCCATATTTCGGACGCGGGCATGCCCGGCTCACGCGGCTGGTCGACCGGGTAGTGCCAGGCATGATTGGGATCGAGCACCAGCTTACCCAGCCCCTTGGGCATGTGAATCAGGAAACTGCTATCCTTGCCGCCCGCTTCCAGCAACAGCACCCGGTTGCGCGGATCGGCAGACAGTCGTTCGGCCAGAACGCATCCGGCCGATCCCGCGCCGATGATGATATAATCGAACTGGTCGACCAAAATGCCTCTCCTCTTATGATTCTGTAACCATCATCGGATGATGTCGCGCCCTGTCAGCTAGTCGAAACAACAGGCCGACCTGTGACTCGTCATAACGACCCTAGTGTTTTGTCGAGGTTGTGAGCGACCGTCCTCCCCGCATAACCTGCATTATAAATACAGCATGGCTGCTGAGATAAGAATAACAGGGAGATGGTGATGACCGACAGGAAGAACATACCTTCTTTGGGCCTTTTGAGCGGTTGCGCGCTGCCCGTTCTCATATGCGCCGCTCTTGTCGCACCTGCGATGGCCCAGGACGACGCGGCAACCGCGCCCCAGTTGGAAACCAGCCAGATCCAGGACATCGTGGTCACTGCGCGCCGCCGCGACGAGACATTGCAGCAGACCCCGATCGCGATCACCGCCTTTTCCCCGGCCCAGTTGGAAAACAAGGCTGCGATCAATATCGGCGACCTGCAGGGCGCGGCGCCCAACGTGCTTATTACCAATCAGAATAGCGGCGCAGCGGCAGCCAACGTGTCGATCCGCGGCCTGACCTTCGCCGACGTCGAAAAATCATTCGAACCGACGGTCGGCGTCGTTGTCGATGGGGTATTCATCGGTACCAATACGGGCCAGTTCTTCGATTTCTTCGATATCAGCCAGATCGAAGTGCTGCGCGGGCCGCAGGGAACATTGTTCGGCCGCAACACGATCGGCGGCGTCATCAACATCCGCCGCACGCGGCCGACCGGCGAGTGGGGCGGCAAGTTCGAACTGAGCTATGGCAATTATGACAGCTGGGCCGGGCGCGCCGTCGTCAACGTGCCGATCGTGGAAGGCGTCCTGGCCGCCAAGGCTTTCTACTTCCACAACCAGAGCGACGGCTATTATTATAACGCCATCCGCAACAAGCGCGTGGGCAAGAGCAATAACGAGAATTTCGGCGCCAGCTTCCTGTTCACCCCGTCGAGCAATTTCGACGCGCTGCTGACGCTGGAAAAACAGGTGCAGGATTTCGAGCCGGTCAATTCGAGCCTGTCCAACAGTGGTGAAGCCTTCTGTAACCAGGCCATATTGGACGCGGTGATCGGCGTGCCCGGCCTGGTCGCAGCCGCGCCTGCCAATCAGTGCAATCGCAATACGACTACCGATCTCTATACCGTATTCGGTAGCCCCACCGCGTCGCATTATAGCGCGCCTGCGGCGACGCTGGAAATGAACCTGGACCTGGGCGGGGTCAAGCTGACGTCGATCACCGGTTATCGCAAGTCGGACGAGGACCAGACGCAGGACTTCGATTCCACCAGCGCCAATCTTTACTTTGTTCGCCGCGTCCAGGATTTCCGTCAGTTCAGCCAGGAGTTGCGCGCAGCAGGCAAGATCAGCGATGGGTTCGATTATGTCGTGGGCGCCTATTTCTATGATTCCAAATATAATCTGACGCAGGAAACGACCTTCGCGACCTTCCCGGCCCCGACGCAGGTGGTGACCGGCACGTCGCAATCCTACGCCTTCTTCGGCGACTTCAACCTGCAAGTGGTGGACAAGGTGCGCCTGTCCTTCGGTGGTCGCTGGACCCATGACAAGAAGACCAATTATAATTTCGTCGCGCCGAACCAGTTCCCTAAGGCCGGCTATACGGGCAGCAAGTTCACGCCCAAGATCGGGCTGGACTATCGCCCGACGGACGACCTGATGGTCTATGCGTCCTGGTCGCGCGGTTATCGGGCCGGCGGCCTGTCGGGACGCGGGCAAACGCTGATTTCATCGACCACGCCCTATGGCGCGGAGACGGTCGATTCCTATGAAGTCGGTTTCAAGAGCGCCTTCCTGGACAAGCGGTTGCTGTTCAACGTCGCGGGCTTCTATTCCGACTATAGCGACCTTCAGCAGAACACGACCATCCCGATTTCCGGCGGCATCGGCAACGAAACCGTCGTGACCAATGTCGGTTCTGCGCGGGTCAAGGGCATCGAGGCGGAACTGATCGCCAAGCCGGCGACCGGCCTGACGCTCACCGCTTCGCTTGGCCTGCTGCGATCCAAGTTCAAGGACTTCATTACCCAGGCGCCGGTCGGTGGCGTGCTGACGACCTTCGACTATTCGGCCAATCACCTGATCTACAATCCGCGCGAAACGCTGTCTGTCACCGCCGACTATGTTGTGCCGGTCAGCTTTGGCGAGGCGAAGTTCAACGTCAGCTATCGGAACATTGCGCCCTACGACCAGCAGATTTCCCTGGGGCCAACGACGACCGGCAGCGATGGCGTCGTGACCGTCCATGGCAATGATCCGCGCGTACGGTCGGATCGCCAGGGCCTGCTGGACGCCAGCGCGACGCTGGAGTTCGACCTTAACGGCCATAAGGCGCGGGTGACGGCCTATGGCCGCAACCTGGCCGACGATCGCGGGCCCAATGCGGCGCTGACCGTCGCGGGCCTCTTCTCCTTCTCCTCGGCACGCGAGCCGCGGACGTACGGCCTGCAATTTGGCTATCAATTCTAGAACCTATCCTGGCGGGCGATGCGCATAGGCACCGCCCGCCGGTCGGGATCAAGGACATAGGGGCAGCGATGATGTTGACAGATAGCGTCCCCGCCCATGTTCCTGCCGACCGCGTGGTCGATTTCGATGTCTATCAACCGCCCCTGATCGAGCAGGATTATTTCTCGGCCTGGAAGGCGCTTCAGACGCCGGGCAGACCCGCGATCGTGTGGACGCCGCATAATGGCGGCCACTGGATAGCGACGCGGGGCGAGGATATCCACCGGCTCTGGGCGGACACGGACAATCTCTCCAGCGAAGTGCTGACCGTCCCGCCCGAAGTGGGCAAGGTGATGCGGTTCATCCCCTTACAACTCGACCCGCCCGAACATGGGCCGTTCCGCAAGGCGGTGATGACGGGCTTTGCGTCCCGTCACATCATTGCGATGGAGCCGCAGGTCCGAACTGTCGCCCGCGAATTGATCGCCGGTTTGAAAGATCGCCAGGCATGCGACTTCATGACGGACTTCGCCAAAATCCTGCCGATCAATATCTTCCTGACGCTGATCGACGTGCCGCTGGCCGATCGCCCGATGCTGCGTGAATTCGGCACCCAGTTGACGCGGCCCGACGGCACGATGTCGCCTGCGGACCTGATGCAGGCGGCGGACGATTATCTGTGGCCCTTCGTCCAGGCGCGGTTGGCGCATCCGGGCGGCGACCTGTTCAGCCGCATCCTTGCGGTCCCGATCAATGGCCGGCCGTGGACGCAGGATGAAGCGCGTCGAATGTGCCGGAACCTGCTGTTCGGTGGCCTCGATACGGTAGTGGCGATGTTGGGCTTCGTCATACTCCATCTGGCCCGTCACCCAGCGCAGCAACAGCAGTTGCGCGACGATCCGGCTTTGATTCCCGATGCCGCCGATGAGCTGATGCGCCGCTATGCCAGCGTATCGGTGAGCCGCAACCTGCGCGTGGACATGGATCTGGACGGCGTTACGATGAAGGCGGGCGACACGATCTACCTCGCCAGCGTGCTGCATAATCTGGATGAGCGCAGTTTCGATGCGCCGCAGGATGTACGGTTCGACCGAAAATTGTCGCCGTTCAAACATACGACCATGGGCAACGGCGCGCACCGTTGCGTCGGGGCGGCGCTCGCGCGCATGGAAATCATCACCGTCCTACAGGAATGGCTGCCAGCCATCCCGCGGTTCCGGCTCGATCCCGCGCATTCGGTGACGATGCGCGCGGGCAATGTCGGCGCGTGCATAGCGCTGCCATTGAGATGGGATAGATGACGCTCGGTCAGGATCACCCCCGCGCCGCAGCATGACGGCCCGCGCGATAACCGAACACCATGCCCGGCGCCAACGTGCCGCCCGCCCCGCCATAGGTCATGCCCATGGGCGACGCCATAACGTTCCCAGCTGCATAGAGGCCTGGAATGATCGCGCCGTCAACATCCAGCACATTGGCGTCGATATCGGTTTGTGGGCCGCCCTTGGTGCCGAGCGCGCCGCTTTTGACCTCCACCGCATAATAAGGTCCATCGCCCAAGGCCCCAAGCGTCGCGCGCTTGTCGCCGCGCCAGGCCGGGTCGCCCCACCACAGATCGTTGGCGCTTTCGCCCCGCCGGAAGTCGGGATCGCTCGCGCTCGCCGCATGGCCGTTGAACCGGTCCACCGTCGCCTCGAACTGGTCGGCGTCGATGCCGATCCGGTCGGCCAGTTCCCGCAGGGTCGGCGCGCCCGCTATCCATTGCGGTGGGGTCAGGCCATGCTCATATTCGTCGCGCAGGCCGCCGACAAAGGGGTATTTGGCGTAGAAATCCTGGTTGAAGATCAGCCAGCAGGGCAGGTTCGCATAGTCGAAGCGGCTGACATCCTGTTCGTGGAACGCCGCGCCGAACGCATTATAGTTGGACGCCTCGTTGGTGAAACGCTTGCCCTGTTTGTTGACCATCAGCGTGCCGGGCATGGTGCGTTCATAGGTCAGCAACTGCTTGCCCATCCGGTTCACCTCGGTCGGCACTTCGATCACCGGCATCCACCAGGCTTCCCGCATATTCCCCAACATCGCGCCGACGCGCATCGCCATCTTCAGGCCGTCGCCGGTATTGGTTTCGATCGACAGCGGGTGGGTCATCGGCCCGCGGGTGAAGGCGCGGACCATGTCGGCATCCCATTCGAACCCGCCGGTGGCCAGGATGACGTTCTTTGTTGCGACCTCGAACGGGCCATCCGGTCCTTCCAGCTTCAGGCCCGCGACCGCCCCGTCCCGCATCACCAGTTCGACCGCGCGGCAACCCGTTTGCGGTTCGATCCCGCGATCAAGACAGCCCTTGAGCAGCCGCCCGATCAGCGCCAGGCCCATGCCGCGTTCGTCATTGTCACGCCGCCGCGCCTTTTCCGCCTGTGGCACCTCGACCGGCACCGGCTGACCCAGCGTGGTTTCGCCCACGGTGATGGTATAATCCAGATAATAGGGTGACGTGCCGACCCGGTCGGCCCAGTCGCCCAGTTCGCCAAAGGGGAAAAGCCGACATTCCAGCGTCCGTCCGCCCTCCGGCTTGCCGCCCGGAAATTCTGGATGATAGTCGGGGAAATCGGGGATAGAATAGAAGCTGACGGGCGAGCATTGCTCCAGAAAATCGACCATCTCTGGGCCAGTGTCGACGAATGCCTCCGCCATGTGCGGCGCGATCATGCCATGCGACAGCGACAGAAGGTAGGTCAATGCGTCATCCCGGCTGTCGGGCTTGCCCAGCGCACGCTGGTGCGGGTTGTTGGGGATCCACACCTGCCCGCCCGACCAGGCGCTGGTGCCGCCCACCGTGTCCGCCTTTTCGAACAAGCCGACCTTAGCGCCGCCCTCATGCGCGGTGATCGCCGCCGTCAGACCGGCTGCGCCGGTGCCCAGCACTATGACGTCATATTGGTCCATCGATCCGCTCCTGATTTTATTTACAACATATGTTGTATAAAAGTGGGGGTCGAAAGCTGTCGGAACTGCTAGGAAGCGTGAATAGCCTTTACAGCATCGCCTTCATCGGGGGAAAGTCGCGCCATGCCCGCTGCCGTCGACCATGAAGCCCGCCGCCGCCATATTGCCGAGATCGCCGCCGATCTGATCGCGCAGGGCGGCATGGACAAGGCGACGATCCGCAGCGTCGCCGCCGCAGCGGGCTATAGCACCGCAGTCGTCACCCATTATTTCGCGGATAAGCGCGAACTTTTGTTCTGGGCCTATCGCGCATCCGCGCAGGCCACACAGCGCCGGTTCGATGCGGCGCAGGCAAGCGACCCCGATAATCTGATCGCCGCGCTCCGCGCCTTCCTGCCGGATACGCCGGACGGGATAAGGACGTGGCGCGTTTACTTCGCCTTCTGGAGCGCAACGGTCAGCGATCCCGAGATGGCGGCGGAACAGCAATGGTGGCAGGCCAACGCCCTGTCGATCATCGGCGCCGTCGCCAGCCGCCAGCCCGGCATGGCAACGACAACGGATGGGGTCGCCCGCATGCTGCTGGCGATCGTACAGGGGATCGCGACGCAGGCCGCGCTCGATCAGGATCATTGGAGCGCACAGGAACAGCATCGCGTGCTGGCGATTCAGGTCGATGCCATCCTGCGCCATGCGCTCGCGGCACCTGCTCTAAAAGCCGAACTGCTCTAAATGATAGTCGGGATTGGCCGCGCCATGCTCTAGTCTTTTTCCTTGATTGGAAAAATGACAGGGAGAGGCGCAGCATGGGCAGAATAGCGGAAACGGTCGCCCCCATGACCGATAGCGTGCTCGGCCCGCGAAGCGCAGCCGATACGGCCGCCGACATAGCCCGATCCCGCCAGCAGATTGCAGAGCTGACGCTGGCTTATTGCCGGGGCGTCGATCGCGCCGACGAGGCGCTGCTGAAAAGTATATTCCACGACGACAGCATCGTGGTCAGCGGCGCCTTTGACGGCAATGGCCATCAATTCGCGGTCGAAATCTGCGCGATCGTCCGCGCGGTGTTCGACCAGACCCTGCACAGCATCGACCATCAATGGATAGAGGTGACCGGCGATACCGCGATGGGCGAAACCTATGTCGTCGCGGTGTCGACCATGACCGACCTGGACCGAGGGAAATCGGAAATGCTGACCGGCGGCCGCTATCTCGACCGCTTCACCCGACGCGATGGCGTGTGGAAATTCGCGGCGCGCACATTCGTCAGCGAATGGAGCCGCGTCGATGGCACCAGCTGCACCGACGACGCCCCTTCCGCCATGCAGGGCCTGGGCGATCATCCCGCCGCGCGATGGCATTGACGCATGGAGAGTGCGATGGACCTTGAGGCCGAAATCCGCGATCTGGCGGCGCGCCGCGACATTCAAAAGGCGATCTTTAACTATATGCGCGGCCAGGACCGGCTCGATCCTGATTTGCAGATGCGCGCCTTCCACGCCGATTCCGACGTTGATTGCGGCCTGCTGCGCGGCGGGCCTGAGGCTTACACCGACTTTGCACAGGGCTTTCTTGCCGGAATGGGCGGGAGCCAGCATCTGGTCGGCCAGATGGACATCGATGTGGATGCGCAGGCCGGGACCGGCAGCGGTGAGATCTATTTCTTCGCCTGGCACCGGTTGATCGAGGATGGCGAACCCTATGACCTGTTCATGGCCGGACGCTATATCGACGAATATGCCTGTAAAGACGGCAAATGGGCGATCCAGCGCCGCCGCGAACTGATCGACTGGGCGCGCAAGGATGCGCCGAGCGACGCCTTCATGGCGGGCATGCCGCTCGTTCATCTGCCGGGCCGCAACGGCACGGATTTCAGCCAGACGCTTAATTGGGCGTCGGGCACATCGGGACGCTGACAGATATGAGCATCAACCGCCGCTTTCTCCTGACGACCCGGCCCGACGGCCTTATCAAACCTGGCGATTTCACGCTGGTCGACGAACCCGTCCCGGCGATCGGTCCCGACGAGATTCTTGTGCGCAACCATTATGCCTCGATAGACCCAGCCATTCGTGGCTGGCTCGACGATGTGCCGAGCTACTTGCCACCGGTGGACCTGGGCGACGCGGTGCGGGCGACCACCGTGGGCTTGGTGGAGGCCAGCAATCTGGAAGGGTTCGCGCCCGGCGACTGGGTGATGGGCCTCAACAAGATCGAGCATTATTCGGTGGCCCGCAAAGGCGGCTTTACCAGTCCGATCGACCCAACTCTGGTGCCATCGGTGACTAACTATCTCTCAGTCATCGGCGCTGTGGGGCTGACCGCCTATTTCGGGGTGAACGAAATATTGAAGCCCAAAACAGGCGAGACTTTTCTGGTCAGCGGCGCGGCCGGCGCTGTCGGATCGCTCGTCGGCCAGTTGGGCAAACTCGCAGGCGCGCGGGTCGTAGGTATCGCGGGCGGACCGGACAAGTGTCGCCGTCTGATCGATGATTATGGCTTCGACGCGGCGGTGGACTATCGCGGCAAGGATGTCGACGCACTGACCGCGGCGATCGGGGCAGCCTGCCCAAACGGCATCGATCTGGTGTTCGAAAATGTCGGCGGCATCGGCCTGGACGCGACGCTGGAGCATATTAATGCCCATGCGCGCATCGGCCTGTGCGGCCTCATCTCGGAATATAATGGCGCGCCTTACGGCACCCGCAACCTTTGGAAACTGATCGCGCGGATGGCGACCATTCGCGGCTTCCTGATCAGCGAATTTCTCGATCGCTTCGCTGAGGGCGGCGTGGCGATGGCGAAGCTGGTTGGCGAAGGCAAGCTGCGCTTTGACGAGCATGTCGATGACGGCATCGACAATGCCTTCCCCGCCTTCCTGCGCCTGTTCGAGGGCAGCAACCAAGGCAAGATGATTCTGAAGTTGATCTAATGACGGCGGGAGCGACGGTCAAAAGCGAAGCGGATCGTCCACTGCTTCTCCCGGATCGGCAGGGTGGCCGAACAGTCGCACTTGTGCCTGCATCGTGTCAAAAAACTCCCATATTTCGCGGATAGTGCCGTCCTCGACGCGGAATATCTGGCAATAGGTCTGCTCATAGCGACTGCCATCCTTCGTTTCGGCGCCGCCCTCCATCATGCCCACTACGGTCGGACCGTCCACGGCCATGATGCGGTAGCGGCGGGCCAGATTGACGGTGCCGGGCACAAGATTGGCCATTACTAGTGGGAAGATATCGTCGAACAATTGGCGCTTGCCATAGGAACGCCCCGACACCGGGGTCCGACCGGCGACATTGTTGATGAAATCCTCATGTAGCGTCGCTGCGAACCCATCAATGTCCATCGCGGACAAGCAGCGATACCATCTTTCCACTACCGATTTTGGATCAGCAGGCATGTGTTCGAACAGTCTGGTCGCCGTCACAGCCGCAAGACCTGCTTGCCCCGGTTCGCGCCGGTAAAGAGCCGCGCCAAGGCCGCCGGCGCGTTGTCCAGCCCTTCCAGCACGTCCATCTGCCAGGTGATCCGGCCCGCCAGCGCCAATGCCGCCAAGCGCGCCCGTATGCGCGGCCACTCCGCCTCATGGTCCAAGATGATGAACCCGCCCATCGTCGCCCGGCGCAGGATCAGGTTGAAATAATTGGCTGGGCCCGCGATTTTGCCGTCCTGTTCGTAACGACTGATGCCGCCGCACAACACGACCCGCGCACCGATCGCCAATCGCGCCAGCATCGCGTCGAGCACGTCGCCGCCGACATTGTCATACACGACATCGACGCCATTGGGGGCCAGCGCCTTCAACTGCTTCGAAACGTTGCCCGCCTTATAGTCGATAGCGGCGTCGAACCCGGCTTCGTCGACCAGCCAGGCGCATTTTTCCGCGCCACCAGCGATACCGATCACCCGGCATCCGGCAATCTTCGCAAGCTGGCCAGCCACCGATCCGGTCGCCCCGGCCGCGCCTGAGACAACGACTGTGTCACCTGCTACGGGGCGACCGATATTGTGCAGCCCGACCCAGGCGGTCAGGCCCGGTATGCCCAGCAACCCCAGCATGGCTTGGGGCGGCAGGTAAGGATGGCAGACGTCGAAACCCGTTCCGTCGCTGACCAGCGCTTCGGTCCAGCCAGTCATGCCCGCAACCATGGTGCCGACCGGGAACTTGCCGCCCTCACTCGCGACCACTTCCGCGACACCCATGCCGCGCATGACGTCGCCCAGTTCGATCGGTGCGACATAGCCGCCGAAATTCTCCATCCACCCCTTTTGCGCGGGTTCGAACCCCAGCCAGCGCGTCGCCAGCAGCATCTGGCCAGGGCCGGGCGAAGGCATAGGCCCATCGACCATCGTAAAATCGGTCGCGACGACCGGGCGACCGACCGGGCGATCGGCAAGGACAAGCTGGCGCATCAATGCCCCGCGTTCGCGCGCTTGATCTTCTTGGCGAGGCTCCATTTGTGGACCTCAGTCGGGCCATCATAGATGCGAAAGGCTCGGATTTCGCGGAACACCTGCTCGACCATCGTGTCCTGCGTGACGCCGGTGCCGCCCATCACCTGGATGCAGCGATCGGCGACGCGGAACAGCGCTTCGGACACGGCGACCTTGGCCATCGAACTTTCGGTCGTGCCCAACGCACCACTGTCCAGCACGTCGGCGCACCAGTCGATGATCAATTCGCATTGTTTCAGGTCGATGAGGTTCTCCGCCAAGGGAAAGCCCACGCCCTCATGATCGATCAGCGGCTTGCCGAAGGCATGGCGCTTACAGGCATAGGCCGAGGCGATTTCCTGCGCGCGGATGCACGCGCCCAGCCAGCGCATACAATGGGTCAGCCGCGCGGGGCTGAGCCGGATCTGGGCATAGTCGAACCCCTGATGCAGTTCCCCAAGCACCTGGTCCGCCGATACGCGCAGATTGTCGATCGCGATCACCGAATGTCCACCGGGCATCGATCCATCCAGTGTATCCATCACCCGCTCGATACGGATCGCCGGATCGGGGAGGTCGACCAGGAACATGGTCGCGGCCATTTTTGCGTCCGTGCCGCTATTGGCCATTACGATGCCGACCTTCGCGCCCTTCGCCCCGGTGATGAACGCCTTGCGGCCGTTGATCACCCAATGGTCGCCATCCTGCACCGCCCGCGTTTGCATCATCGACGGGTCGGCTCCGGCCCCGCCATCCTCAGCCGGTTCCGTCATGAAGAAGGCGGACCGGGCATCACCGCGGTGCATGGGCGCAAGGAAGTGATCCTTCTGCGCCTGCGTGCCCACCTTGCCGATCAGATACATATTGCCTTCGTCCGGCGCGGCGGTGTTGAGCGCGGTCGGGCCAAGGATAGACAGGCCTGATGTCTTGAGCACCAAAGCGGTTTCGCGATGGGTCAGATGGCCGCCATCAGGCAGGATATGGGGCGTCATCAGCCCGGCGTCCCGCGCCTTTGCGCGCATCTCGGCGACCAACTCCTCCATCGGACCATGCGCGTCCTGGCGCGGGTCTTTCTCGTAGGGGATGACGACATCACGCACGAAGCGTTCGACCCGCGCGGCGAGATCGGCGGCGCGCTGGGTCGGCGCGGGGTGGGTAGCGGTGATCATGGAGCGTTCAGTCCTTTCGTGCCGCCATGGCGCGAGCCAGGCTGGCGAGTTCCGGCAAGGTATCGACCAGGCTGGCGGCTTCGGGCGAGGCCGCGGTGCCGCGCGCCATCCGCCCCTTGATGCCGTGCAGGATCGCGGCGAAGCGGAACATGTTGAAGGCGAGGTAGAAAGACAGATTGTCGATTCCGTCCCTGCCCGTCCGCCCGCAATAGGCCGCGACATAGGCGTCCTGCGCCGGGATATTGAGCGCGACCAGATCCGCGCCCTTGAACCCGCCGATGATATGCGGGGGCAGATGATACATCATCAGATGATAGGTTAAATCGGCCAGCGGATGGCCCAGCGTCGATAGTTCCCAGTCCAGCACCGCCAATATCGTCGGTTCGGTCGCGTGCCAGATCATATTGTCGGCGCGGAAATCGCCATGCACGACGCTGCTTTCATCGCCGGACGGGACGTGCGCCGGCAACCATTCGACCATCCAGTCCATATCGTCCAACCGCCCGGCTTCGCTGTCCTCGCCATATTGGCGCGACCAGCGTGCGATCTGTCGTTCGAAATAATTACCCGGCCGCCCATAGTCGCCCAGATTGATCGCTGCGGCATCAAAGCCATGCAGCCGGGCGATGGTCGCGTTCATGGCGTCGAAATAGACCGGCCGCTCCTCCGCCGTCAGGCCCGGCAAAGTGGAATCCCAGAAGATGCGGCCCTCCACCATCTCCATCAGATAAAAGGCCGTGCCGACGATGCTTTCATCCTCGCACAGCGCATAGGCCTTGGCGACCGGAAAGCCCGCCCCGCCCAGCGCGCAGATCACCCGATACTCCCGCTCGATCGCATGCGCGCCCTTGAGCAATTGGCCGGGCGGCTTGCGGCGCATCACATATTTGCGCGTCGGCGTGGTCAGCTTGTAAGTCGGGTTGGACTGGCCGCCTTTGAACTGCTCGACGGTCAGCGGCCCGGCAAAGCCATTTACATGGGTCGCCATCCAAATGGACAAGCGGTCGATGTCGAATCCATGCCCCTCGCGGATAGACCCCGATCCGGCGAAGCGTTGCTGCGCGCTATTCTCCATGGTCATTGCGCGTCGATGAATTTCATCAACGTGTTCTGGAACTGGCGGATCTGGATTTCCTGATAATTGGCCAACTGCACTTCGCCATTGGCGGAGCTTTTCAGCCCCTGCTGCACGAAGGGCAGATTTTCCATATCCTGTTCGAACACGTCGCCCAAAATGCCGATCTCGGCCGCTTCGGTCCATTTCTGGTCGTCGGTCAGGAAATGCATCGGCGGGCATTTGGGCGGCGTTTCGCCGGGTGGCGTGCGGGTGAGGATGCGCACCTCCATCAGGCAATGGTCGACATCATGCCAGGGCCGCCAGCGATACACGATATTGGGCTGGAACCCGGCCCAGGGACTGTAATTGGGGAAAACGTTGTAGAGCAGCGCGTCCATCATCTCGCTGTCGGACGCGAAGCTGATGTCCTGGCCAAACATCTTGCTCGTCGTTTCGCGCAGGCTGGCGCCCAGCGCCGCGCGGGCGGTGACCCCTTCGGGCACCTTGACGTTATAGCCGCCCTTTGGCTGCTCTTCATAATTGTCGGACGAGCGGCCATTATATTTGACGAATTCGTCCACGATCCACTGCTGCGGCTTGCCTTCGGGATCGATGTGGGGCGACATGGTGCCGAACGGCGTGACCGTCAGGTTCGTATAGTCGCCATAGATGTTGTAGGATGAATTGGCGTCGCCGGTGAACGGCAGCAATTGCGGGTGGGTGACGACGGTGTGCCAGCTTTCCATGAAAGCCTCCATCACCACCTTCCAGTTGGCGGGAACGACCTTGCCGACCCAGATGACGGTCGTGCATTCCTCATGCTTCCAGCGCTGGAAATGCTCTGGCAGCGGGGCCAGAAATTCCTCGATGGTCGGTCCGTCGGCCGCTTCCCGGATGAAGATATAGCCGCCCCAGCGGCCGACCGACACTTCGGGCAGCGCCATCTTGTCGTCCGACAGATGCGAGAAGTCCCAGCGGCACGGAATCTGCTTCATCGACCCGTCCATATTCCAGGTGAAGCCATGGAACGGGCATTGCAGTTCGCCCGCCCAGCCGCTTTCCAGCTTCAGCTTGCGGCCGCGATGCAGGCAGACATTGTAGAAGGCGCGGACGGACATGTCTTCCTGGCGCACCAGGATGAAGGATTTGCCGACATTCTCATACACGGCATAATCGCCCGGTTCGGGCAATTCTTCCTCGCGCGCGGCGAATTGCCAGACCTTGGGCCACATTTTCTGCTTTTCCAGCTCGAAAAAGGCCGGGTCGGTATAGCGCGACGCGGGGATCGGATCGGACCCCAGATTCTCGTACACATCCTGATAGAGATATTCCGGCACCATATTGGTGTCGGCCAGCGCCAGGTCGCGATAGGACGGGCCAGGACAACGCGGCAGCGCGTCTCCCTTGATCTGTGGCGGGGCTTTGATCTGGGGATCGGCGTCAGCCATGGTCTCGAATCTCCTCTTCCTTGGCCCAACCTAGCGAAAGTCCGGCGCATTATGACCTATGGATTGCGTCAGGCGATCCCAAGGCTTGATGGGTTGACCTAGTGATAATCACAGGGAAGCACCAACCGCGCACGCCCTATCATCCCGCCGTCGGCTACGACCGGCGCTGAGGAGAGTCATGACCGGCACGCATCGCAAAATCACGCTGGCCCGGCGGCCCGAAGGGCTCCCAAAGGCGGGCGACTTCCAGTTGGAGCAGGCGCCGTTACCATCGGTGGCGGATGGCACGATGCTGGTCCGCAATCGGGTGTTCGCAATCGATGCGGCGATCCGGGGCTTCATGGACGACCGGCCCAGCTATCTGCCGCCTTTGGCGATCGGCGAAACCATACGCGGCATGGTGCTGGGCGAAGTGGTGGAAAGCCGCTTGCCTGGCTTTCAGGCGGGCGACATCGTGCGCGCGCTGGCCGGGTGGGAAGAATATAGCCTGCTGCCTGCCAATGCGCTGGGCCTGGAAAAATGCTCCTGCCCCGATCGGGACAAGCTGTCGCTCTACATGGGCACGCTCGGCCCGTCCGGCCTGACCGCCTATGTCGGCCTGTTCGCGATCGGGCGGATCAAGCCGGGCGATACCGTCGCGATCAGCGCGGCAGCGGGCGCGGTCGGCAATGTCGCGGGCCAGATCGCGCGCCTGTCCGGATGCCGTACGATCGGCATAACCAGTTCGCCTGAAAAGGTCGCCCTGTGTCATGATCTGGGCTTTGACACAGTTGTCGATTACAATGCACCCGGCACGCTGGAGGACAAGATCGCCGCCGCCGCGCCGCGGGGGATCGACGTCTATTTCGACAATGTCGGTGGCGAGATACTGGATGGCGTCCTCCCCCATCTGACCGATCATGGCCGGGTGGTCGTGTGCGGGATGATCGCCAATTATAATCATGCCGATGCACAATATCCGATCCGCAACCTGTGGCAGCTGCTGGTGAAGCGCGCGACGATGCAGGGATTCCTGACCTATGAGCATCCGGAGTTTCTGGAAGAGGCGCAGTCGCGTATCGGTGCATGGGTAGAGGCTGGCGACCTGCGCCCGCTGGAAAATGTGACCTGCGGGCTGGACGCCACGCCGGACGCATTCATAAATTTGATGAGCGGCAGGACGACGGGCAAGACCGTCGTCTGCCTGCCCTGAGGAGAGAGACGCACCATGGGCTATCATGACATCATCGGCAACGAAGCCGCCAGGATGCTGGACTTTGTAGAAAGCGGCACGACCGATTGCGCGCCCGAAACGATGGCCGTGCCAGCCGCCGCCTATACCGACCCCGCCTGGTTCGATCGGGAGATGTCGCAGATATTCCTGAAGCTGCCGCTACTGGCTGCGCTGACCGCCGAAATGCCCAATCCGGGCGACTATAAGGCGATGGACCTGATGGGAAAGCCCATCCTCATCACCCGCAAGACCGACGGGTCGGTCGCGGCGATGTATAATGTCTGCTCGCATCGCGGCATGATCCTGAAGCCTGAAGGGCATGGCAACGCCAAGCGCTTCTCCTGCCCCTATCATGCCTGGACCTTCGCCAATGACGGCAAGCTGATCGGCGTCGCCGAACCCAAGAAGTTCGGCACGATCTGCAAGGAGGATCATAATCTCACCGCCCTGCCCTGCGTCGAAGCGGGCGGCATCATCTGGGTCAGCCTGGACCCCAATGCCGACATGGACATCGGCAAGCATCTGGGCGGCATGCTGGACGACCTCAACGCCTATGAGCTGGACAAATGGCATTTTTGCGGATCACGCCGCATCCATGGCGCGAACTGGAAGATCGCCTATGACGGCTATCTGGAGGGCTATCATTTCGCCGCGGCCCATCCCGAGACCATCCATCCGCGCACCTTCAGCAACATCATGAGTTTCACCGCCTACGGCCCGCATCTGCGCGTTGGCTATCCCCAGATCCGTATAAAAGAAGCGCTGGGCGCTCTGCCGCGCGAGACATGGGGCGCTCATGAAAATGAAGGCTATGACTTCGTGCGCACCATCTTCCCCAATGTCAGCATCTTCTTCGCGCCCGAAATCACTCAGGTTGCGCAACTGATCCCCGGCCCTACGCCGGACAAGAACATGACCAACCTGCTGTTCATCCGTCGCCATGGCCCGAAGGACGAAGCGGACGCCGCCGCGATCGAGGGCATGATGGACTGGCTGCGCGACGTGGTGGATGTGGAGGATTATGGCGTGGGGCTACAGGTACAGAAGGGCATGGAATCAGGCGCACGGCCCAACATCGTCTTTGGCCGGAATGAGCGCGGCAACCAATTTTTCCATCGCTATATCGACTATTATCTGAGCGACGATCCGGCAAAAGCGCCGCCGGTCCTGTGAGGCCCCGGTGCGCTCCTGCGTGGCAGGAGCGCACCGGCCTGCCCGCCCTTAAACTCCCATCATCCCGGCCGTCGATGCACCGTCAATCGCATATTCGCCGCCGGATATGAACGCCGCTTCGTCCGATGCCAAGAAGGATACCAGCGCAGCGATCTCCTCCACCTGCGCCATCCGCCGGAGCGGGGACATGCTCTGATAGGCGGCCAAAGCCGCTGCGCTGTCGGGTGATTTGTCGATGATCGCCTGGATGAGTTCGGTCTGCACGACGCCGGGCAGGATTGCGTTGCAGCGGACCTTCATGCCTTCATTCGCGCAATGCATCGCGATGGATTTCGACAGCGCCAGCACCGCGCCCTTGGTGGTCGAATAGGCGACGAAATTGCCCATCGTCTTGTACGCGCTCATCGAACTGTTGATGATGATTGATCCGGTCGCCCCGCCTGGATTGTCGCGCATCAGGCGGACGGCCGCCTGCGCGGTGAGCATCACGCCTGTCAGGTTGACGTCCAACAGCCCGTTCCAGGCGTCCAGTGCGATATGCTCGACGCTACTGTCGCCGCGTTCCATGCCGGCATTGGCGAAAGCGATGTCAAGGCGACCGAAATCTGCGCGCACCAGCGCATCGAACCGCGCCCAGTCGGCGGGCTCCTGCACCCGGCCGTTGAGGAAAGTGGCACCGGTCGCCGCGGTGATCGCGGCGGCGGCTGTTTCGTTCGATCCGGTGAAGATCACCCGTGCGCCGTCCGCGGAAAGGCGCTCTACCGTCGCCTTGCCAATGCCCGACGTCCCGCCGGTGACCAGCGCGACCTTGCCCGCCAAATTGCTCATATGTTCATCATCCTCTTGCCCGATTACGCCTGTTTGCGGTCATCATGGCAAGGTGCAAGCCCTTTGCCGCCTGCTATAAGTGGCAGGCGGCGCATGGGATGTCAGCTATCGACCAGCGTGCCGGTCGCGCGACAGATCGCCGCGGTATCGAAATAATAGGGCGTGATGCCGCTGAACTTGCCGTCGCGCAGGTGGAATACCTCGCAAAGGGGCATTTCCAGCCGTTCCCCATTTAAACGCGACGTCGCGTGGAAGGACAGGAGGACGACGATATTATCCTCCGAAATCGCGATATCCTTATAATCCAGCGCCGGATCTTCCCAGAAGGCGAACACCTTGGTGAAGAGTGCCTGCAACGCGCCCTTGCCTTCATAGACGCCGCCGAACGGCAGACATTCCGCCTCCACGATCCTGAAGTCGTCGGTCAGAAGCGCCTCGACCTTGTCCCACTGGGCCGTTCCCGTGAGGGAATAGAGATGGTTGATCTGGCCCTTTAGGGCGGCGTAGCGTTCGGCGTCCATGGTCGTCTCCCTTGCGTTGCCATCAAAACTTGGTCGAAACCTGCAACATCACGGTGCGCGGCAGCGTACCGAAGCCGAGCTGGTCGGCATGGGCGGATGTCAGCCCGCCCGACGCCCCGCCGGTCGAAGGACCATCGACCGCGCCGGTCACATAGAAACGGTTGGTCAGGTTCTTGCCGACCAGCGCGATCTGCCACCGTTCATCCTGCGTGCCCAGCCGAATGCCAGCGTCGATCGTCACATAGCTGCCCTGCCTGGAATCCAGACTGCCAAAGCCTGACGCCAGATAGGAGTCGCTGTACCGCGCGTCGGCGTTGACGCCCAGCGTCATGCCGTTGCCTAGCACCATGTCGTAGGACGCGCCCAGTGTACCGGTCCATTCCGGCGCGACCGAGAGTGGCTGACCCTTCAGATTTTGGCGACGCGCCGTGCCGACAACGACATTGCACCCCTCCGCCTGGCTCTGCCCCGCATAGCAGGGCGCATCCGGGAAATCAGTATAGCGCGCCCGGTTATAGTTGATCGAACCGTGCAGGTTCAGACCCACCGCGCTGCGCGGCGCATATTCGAACTCCAGCTCCACACCCTTGGTGCGGGCATCGGCTGTCAGCGTCTGGAACGCGAAGATGGGCGAGTTGAAGAAATCGATCTGAAGATTGCTGTAGCCATAGGTGTAGACGCCCAGATTCAGGCGTAGCTGATTGTCCATCAGCGTCGATTTAATCCCTGCCTCGAACCCGCTCGCCTTTTCCGGGTCGAACGTCAGGTCATCGAACGGCACACTCGACAGCTTGCTGTTGATGCCGCCATTGGAGAAGCCACCCGATTTATAGGCGGTCTTGTACGCGCCATAGACCAGCAGGTCGCGGCTCGGCTTCCAGGTGATCGTCGCTTCGGGCGACCAGTTGTTGAACACTTGGTTCGCCGTCACTACGCCCAGCCCGTCCGGGTCGTCCTGCGGCCGGAAGATGCTGGTCAGGCCCGGATTGTTATAGGGCTGGGTGAAGAAGCTGTCCTTGGTCTCATGCGTATAACGCACGCCGCCCGCGACCTCGACCGTCGGCAGGACCTTCCACGTCACCTGCCCGAAGGCAGCGATCGTCTCGCCATCGGTGAAGCTGGTCTTGCGCGTGGCGAGATATTCGTCCTCCGGCGCGGCCGCGCTGTTGATCAGGCCGGCCAGCACGATATATTGGTCGAACGTCCGCTTGGTCTTTTGATACAGTGCACCCACCATCAGGTTGATCGGCGCATCGAAGGTCGTGAGTGCACGAAATTCCGACGAGAAAGCGTGATAGGTCGAATTTTCCGTCGCCCAGTTGGATGCCGGACTGGACTGGAAATCGCAGGCGCAGGCCCACTGGTTATTGTTCCAATTATAGTTGGTGACGGACGTCAGCGTCACATCGTCCAGCTCATAATTGAGGTTCGCCGTGACCGCCCAGCTCTTGTAGCGATTATAGAGGCTGCCATCCTTCTTGGCATAGGGGATTTGCGCTGCGAACTCTGCGGGCAGCTTGTTCTGATGCCCGATGAAATCCCGTTTACACGTATAGCCGTTCAGTTGGCTGGCACCCGACGGACAGTTGAAGGCGACATAGTTCCAGCTATTGTTATTGGTCTTGTTATAAGTGCCCGATCCTTTCAGCGTCGCTGTGAAGCGGTCCGTCGGCTCCCATTTCAGCGTGACGCGGCCCAGCAACTCCTTCTCGCCAGGCTGATCCTTCGGCGCCGGGTTGGACACGACGCTGCCCGCCGTTCCCGTCGCCACGTCGAAGGTCGCATAGTTGAAGGGCGCCGCGACATTCTGATAATAGCCTTCATACATTTTCGATCCCCGCACGGCGACGCGCAGGCCCAATGTATCGGTGAGCGGGGTCGAATAAACGCCTTCCAACTGGACCTGTTGCGCATTGAATTCATAGCCCGCACGCAACTTGATTTCCTGCTCCGCACCAGGATCGGCGCTGGTCAGTGAAATGACGCCGGCCGTGGCGTTTTTACCGAAGAACAGCGCCTGCGGACCTTTCAGGATTTCCACCCGGCCTAGGTCGAAAAACCCTTCATTGATGATCCGCCCCTGGCCATAATAGACGCCGTCCACCACGACCGCGACCGACTGTTCGATACCGATCGAAGTCGAGGACGAGCCGATGCCGCGCAGGGTGAGTTGCGCGCCTGAACCGTTGGAGGCGCGCCCGACATTGAGGTTGGGCGTCCGTGCCGCGATCTTTTCGATCGAGGTCAGATCCTGCTTGGCGATGAGTTCGGCCGACAAAGCGGTGACAGCGACCGGCACGTCCTGCACGCTTTCCGCTCGCTTGCGCGCCGTGACGACGATATCGGTCAGGCCACCCTGGGTCGTGGCCGCCTCTGCCGCCTGCGGCGCGGGTGCGTCCTGCGCCAGCGCGGGTGCAACGCCCGCTAGCGTCAGCGCCAATAGGCTTCCGCCCTTATTCAAAACGCGACGCGCAACAGATCCTGTCATATGCCTCTCCCCTCCAATCGTCCGCTCAAGGTCAATGCCCGGCTTGTTCCGATGAATATCGACGGCGCTCTACCCATGTCAGGGCTTACGGTTCACCGAGAGAGGGTGAATGCACCCGGCATCACAGCGGGTCACCCTGTCAAAAGCCGCAGGTGTTGCGCAGCCGACATAAGGAGACAACAATCGCCAGGAATAAGGGGCCGACACCGGCTCGACACAAGAAAGGCGAGGATATGAGCGCAGGCCGCTTGGACGGACGCATTGCATTGGTTTCCGGGGGCTTGCGGGGCATTGGCCGCGCCATCTGCGCCTGCCTGGCTGCCGATGGCGCCAGCGTCGTCATCACCGACCTGGATGCCGCCGACAGCCCGGACGCCGTCGCGGCCATCGGCACTATCGAAAATGCCAGCTATATTCGGCTCGACGCCACCCAGGAGGAGGCGTGGATCGCCGCGCGGGCGCAGGTTGAACGGGATTTCGGGCATCTCGACATATTGGTCAACAATGTCGGATCGGACCTGACCGGCAAGGTGCAGGATCTGACGCTGGCCGACTGGCGTCGCCTGATGACTCTGAATGTCGACACCGTCTTCCTGGGAACCAAGACGTTCCAGCCCCTGCTCGCCAAGGCCGGGGTCAGCACGCCCTACGGCTCCAGCATCGTCAACGTCAGTTCAATCATGGGACTGGTCGGCATGGGCGACGTATCGGCCTATAATGCGTCTAAGGGCGCGGTGCGGCTGTTCAGCAAGTCGAACGCGCTGGAGTTCGCCGATGCGGGTATCCCGATCCGGGTGAACAGCATTCACCCCGGCTTCGTGGAAACCCCGCTGCTGCATCAGGGCATGGCGCGCTGGGCCGAGCGGGATGGCGTGACGGCGCAGGAATTGATCGACGGCATGGCGGCGACCACGCCGATCAAGCGGCTCGCCCAGCCGGTCGAGATCGGCAAGGTCGTCGCCTTCCTCGCCAGCGACGACGCCAGCTACATGACCGGCAGCGAAGTCGTGGTTGATGGCGGATGGACCGCCCGCTGATCCCCATATTGAAAGGACGAACGTGCCCAACTTCAATCTCAGCGGCGCGGTGGCGCTCGTCACCGGCGCGACCGGCGGTATCGGCCGCGCAACCTGCCTGGCCCTTTCGGAAGCGGGCGCGAAGGTCATCGCGACCGATCTTGCCGACAGCGCTGACATCGCGGGCGCTACCGACTATCGCCGACTGGACGTCACCGACGCAGCCAATTGGGCCGCACTGATCGCCCATATCGAGGGCGAAAATGGCCGGCTCGACATATTGGTCAACAATGCCGGCATATCCGTGACCAACAGCATCGCCAGCACGACCTTGGCCGAATTCCGCAAATGCATGGCGATCAATGTTGAAGGCGTCTTCCTGGGCACCCAGGCCGCGCAGGCGTTGCTGGCCAAAAGCGGGAAGGACCGTCAGGGCGGCTCCTCGGTCGTCAACCTCTCGTCCGTTGGCGGACTGCGCGGCGCGGCGCTGATGTCTACCTATTGCGCCAGCAAAGGCGCGGTGAAGCTGTTCAGCAAGAGCGCCGCGCTGGAATTTGCGATGATGGGCCTGCCCATCCGCGTCAACAGCGTCCATCCCGGCGGCATCGACACCAATATGATGGACACCATCTACGCCCGTTATGTCGATGACGGCCTGTTCCCCGACGAAGCCACCGCTCGCGCGACGGTATCGGCCAGTCACGCCATGGGGCGGATGGGCGACCCGCAGGAGATCGCCGCCGGGATCGTCTATCTTTCGACCCCGGCGGCCAGTTTCATGACCGGATCGGAACTGGTGATCGATGGCGGCATGACCGCCAAGTAGATCGGGGAAGTAGGCCCAGCTATTCAGGTCTGGTGGATGACGGTGAAGCTGCGGCTTTGGAGGAACCATGCTCCGTCGCGCTTCACCAGCCTGTCATTATAGCAGGCGCGCGCCCGCTTATCCTTGCCGCTTTCCGGTTCCTCATAGACTTCAGAAATATAGGTGCGCGCCTGAGCAGCGTCGCCCTCCACCTGGATCATGCCGACGGACGCCATGAAACTGAGCTTGGGATAATGCGGCATCGCCCCGCGCCACAGCGCGACGATAGCATCCTTGCCCTCCACGATCCCCAGTTCGGGATAGTGCGACAGATCCCAATGGCTGTCCTCGACCCAGATCGAGGCCCATAGTTCCTCGTCCACGCGATTGACTGCGTCGGCATAGGTTTCCAGCACTTCGCGGATCGCCATGCGATCTTCCAGCGGCCCTGTGAAATTGGCGGTCATGCTAGGCTCTCCTGTTGTCTGTTGTACAGCAGGCTATGCCCTCGCGGCTGGGCCGTGACCTGCCGGAAACAGCAGGTCAGCGATATTCGTCGCGGAGCAGGCGGCGCAATATCTTGCCGGATGGATTGCGCGGGAGGGTGTCGCGAAACTCCACGCTCTTGGGCGCTTTATAGGCCGCGATCCGTTCGCGCGCCCAGGCGATCAGCGCCGCCGGATCGGGCGTTTCGCCTTTAACCGGCACGACGATCGCCTTGACCGCCTCGCCCCATTTGACGTCCGGAACGCCGATGACCGCAACGTCGTTCACCTGCGGATGGCTGTAGAGCGCGTTTTCGACCTCGGCCGGATAGACATTCTCACCGCCGGTAATGATCATGTCCTTGATACGGTCCGCCAGATAGAGATAGCCATCGGCGTCCATCGTGCCTGCGTCGCCCGTCCGCATCCACCCATCGGCGTCGATCGTCTCGGCCGTCGCGTCTGGCCGTCCATAATAGCCGATCATGTTCGCGGCCGATCGCACCGCGATCTCGCCCACCGCGCCGCGCGGGAGTTCTACGCCGGCCTCGTCGATGATCCGCACCTCCACGCCCGGCAACGGCACGCCGACCCCCCGCATCCGGGCATTGCCATCGGGATCATGATCCTCCGGCGGCAACCCGACGATCGTCCCGGCCGTCTCCGTCATGCCGTACATCTGCGCAAAGCCGCAGCCGAACACCGCGATCGCCTGGCGCATCAGGTCCAGCGGGATGGCCGACCCGCCATAGCAGATGGTCTGGAGGAAGCTGAAATCGGTCGTGGCCGCGGCAGGATGATCGCACACGATCCGCATCGCGGTGGGCACCATCATGATCTTGGTGATGCGATGCTCCGTCAGCAGGCCCAGCACCTTATGCGGGTCGAATTCGCGGACGACGACGCCCTTGCCGCCATGTTGCAGCGACCACAGCCCCCAACCCGACCCGCTGATATGAAAGATCGGCATCGCGATCAACGCGACATCCTGCGCGCTCCAACGGTTCCACGCGGGCATGATCGCGTCCGGCGTATCCTGCCGCAGCGACAGCAGGCTGCGGTTGGTCAGCAGCGCACCCTTGGGGTTGCCAGTCGTGCCGGATGTGTAGAGCTGCAATACGGGGTTATCATAGCCGGCGTCCCGGTGCGGATCGATCGCTGCCTGCGTATCGCGCCAGGCGGAAAAATCCTCCCGCCCCGCCACGGGTTCGGTCGTCAGCACCGCATAGTCGCCCTGCTCGTCCAGCCGGTCGAGAAATTCCGGGTCGGCCAGCACCAGTCGGGGCTTGGCGTCACTCAATATATAGGCGACTTCCGGCGCCGCCAGCCGCCAGTTTATCGGCACCAGCACGACGCCCGCCTTCGCCGCGCCTAGCCAATATTCGAAATAGAGATCGCTGTTCTTGCCCAGAAACGCCACCCGGTCGCCTGACACCAGGCCCATGGCGACCATCGCGGCGGCCACGCGGCTGGCATGGGCGTCCAGCGTGGCATAGCTGCTGTCCCGCCCCTCGAACGTCAGGGCGATCGCGTCGCCCCGCTCTATCGCATGGCTACGGATAAGGTCGACGAGAACGGGCTTGCCCATATGCGGAACATCTCTCCTGGCGTCTATGCCACCGTCTATAGGGCAGGGATTGCCCATCCGCCCCTGTCAATTCCATGGGGTCAGGCTAACAGACGCACACTGTCGGAAACACCAGTGCAGATAGCGGCTGACGCCTCTAAGATGGACAGCGAACGCGGCAGTATGAAGCGCATTTTCATGCTGCCATGCCGGTATGGAAGGAATGATGCAATGGATCTGGGTCTTAAGGGCAGGAAGGCCATATTGGTCGGGGCCAGCCACGGCATCGGTCTCGCCACCGCCCATGCGCTGGCGGCCGAGGGCGTCGATATCGCGCTTTGCTCGCGATCGCAGGGCAGCGTCGATGCCGCGCTCGCGGCGCTGGCCACCCATGGCGTCGCCCTGGTGGGTGGCGCGGTCGATGTGACCGATGCGCAAGCGCACAGTGCCTGGATCGCATCCGCCGCGCAGCGGCTTGGCGGTTGCGACATCTTCATCCCCTTCACCTCCGCCAATACCGGCGTCGATGACGAAGACGGATGGCGCGCCGTATTCGATGCCGACACGCTGCCGTTGATGCGCGGGGTGCAGGCCGCCCTGCCCTTCCTGCAAAAGTCGGACAGCGGCTCCATCGTCACCATCTCTTCAACCGCCGCCGTAGAGGAATTTATGGGTCCGGGCGCCTATAATGCGCTCAAGGCCGCGACGATCAATTATACCGCCGCGCTGGCCCAGAAATTCGCGCCGGACGGCATTCGCGTCAATTGCATTACGCCCGGACCGGTCGAGATGGAGGGGCGCGCCTGGGACCAGATCAAGCAGGGGATGCCCGATTTCTACGACTCAATGTTGAAGCAAATCCCGCTCGGCCGCATGGGCAATGGCGAGGAGATCGCCAAGGCGATCGCCTTCGTCGCCTCGCCCGTCTGCGGCTACCTGACCGGCGCCAATCTGGTGATCGACGGCGGCTTTACCAAGCGCGTCCAATATTGAGCGGATGGCGAACATGACTGACGACCATCCCAAGCGGATCGACTGCGTCCTGATCGCGGGCGGCCTGTATCACGACATCGACTTCGCCCGGCTGGAACTGCTCAAGCTGCTGGGCGAGGACGATCGTGTCCGTACCCGCGTGTTCGAGAACTACGATAATATTGATGCTATCCTTCAGGTCGACTTTCTCGTCACTTACACCTGTGACGTCATCCCTTCGCTTGAGGCGCAGGAGGCGCTGCGCGACTGGGTGAAGGGCGGCGGGCGCTGGTATGCGCTGCACGGGACCAATTCGGTGCTGCGCCTGTTCGACAATGGCCTTTACGGCAGCCCGCGCTGGGCGCCGCTGTTCATGGAAACGCTTGGCAGCCAGTTCATCGCCCATCCGCCGATCGCGCCCTATAGTGTGACGGTCGCCGACCAGGACCATCCGATTACGCGCGGTATCGCACCGTTCGAGACGACCGACGAACTCTATCTGATGGAACGCCACGGCGACCTGCACGTCCTGCTCGAAACCGAATTTGCCGGCGAAGCGACCGGCTTCGACGAGGCCGATTGGGCGCAGGACAAGCATCCCGTTCTCTACATCAAACCGCAGGACAAGGGCGCTGTCCTCTACAATACGCTGGGCCATTGCCGGGGGCATTATGACATGCAGCCCCATCTCGACTATTGGCCGACCGTGGATCGCTGCGCCTGGGATCTGCCGGTCTTCTACGATCTTCTAAGGCGTGGAATCGACTGGGCGAAGGAAGGGCGCGCCTAAACCAGCGCCTTCACCGGCAGATGTTCCATCCCCGGCGCTTCGTCCGGCACGGCGACTTCGATCCAGCCATCGTCGGTCATCCGCCAGGGGAACAGCTTGAGCGGCTTGTACCCCGCCCCGCCCAGACATTCGCCGCTGTCCAGCTTGAACCGCGCGCCATGCAGCGGGCACATCACCGACCCGCGCCGGACCTTGCCACTGGGAGCCAGTTCGGCCGCGGCGTGGGTACAGCGATTGATGATGGCGTGGATCGCCTCCTCTTCTCGGCAGATGAACAGCGGCCAGCGATTGACGATGAACGGCAGCATCGTTTTTTCCGCAACGTCCGATGCCTCTACTACGCGATGATATGTCTCACTCATGGGTTTTGAACATCCCGCCTCTCTCCATAGTCGTCCCGTCTGGCTCAAGCCGACAACCTCGACAATTAATGCTTTTCATAGCTGCACGGCAGGCGCGAACATCCCATGGCATTGTCAGGACAAAAGAGGATAATCGGCATGAACCGTTTCTGGCAACTGGAAGCCTATCCCGACGGCACGGATTTCGCAGGGGGCATCAAGCTGCGCGAAGAGGCGGTGCCTGCCATCGGCGAAAACCAGCTTCTGGTACGTAACCTGTGGCTGTCGCTGGATGCGGGCACCCGCATGTGGCTGACCCCGCGTACCGACAGCTATATGGACCCCGCGCCGCTGGGCAGCAAGATCGTGGGCTTCGTGCTGGGTCAGGTCGTTGAGTCCCGCCATGCCGGATACAAACCGGGCGACATCGTTCGGGCCTATGGCCAATGGGCCGATTATAGCCTGCTCTATCCCGACATGGGCGATATCTGGATCGTCGACTCCATCGCCGACATGCGCCAGCATTTCGCCGTACTCGGCCCCAATGGCTGGACCGCCTATGTCGGCCTGACCGAATATGGCCGGGTTCGCCCCGGTGAAACCGTGCTGGTGTCGGCTGCCGCTGGCGCCACCGGACTGTTGGCCGCCCAGTTCGCCAAGGCGATGGGATGCCGCGTGATCGGTATTGCGGGCGGTGCTGCGAAATGCGCTTTGCTGACCGAGCGTTATGGCCTGGCCGCCGCCATCGATTACAAGACGGACGATCTGGCGGCGCGGCTCGCGGCGCTGGCGCCGGGCGGGATCGACTGTTTCTTCGATTGCGTCGGCGGGGACACGCTCGACACCGTGCTGCCCGCCATGGCGATGAACGGGCGGATCGCGATCTGCGGCCTCATCTCCACCTATGACAAGGCGGAGCGGGTCGGGCCGCATAATTTCGACCTGATCCTGATGAAACGTCTGACCGTCGCTGGCTTCTTTTCGCCAGACTTCTATTTTCGCGGTGGCGAGATCAATCGGCTGACGTCGCCATGGCTGGAAGCGGGCATCGTACAGATGGAATTTGACGTCACGACCGGGCTGGAAAATACGCTGGACGCTTATGGCAAGCTGTTCTCCGGCGGCAATATCGGCAAGGTGATGGTGGACCTGTCCGCCAGCTAGAACGCGCGGCGGCTTCAGGCCGCCACCAGCGCCTCATAACGCCGCAATTCCCAGTCACTGTCGCCCAGCAGCGACGCCAGCAGCATGACCCGCTTAAACGCCTGCCCGACCATCAGTTCCTCGGTCGTGCCGATGCCACCATGCAACTGCACCGCATCCTCGCCTAGCGCCATCGCGCTGGCGCTGATATAAGCCTTGGCGCCGGTGATCGCCGCAGCGCGCGCGGCATCCTCCCGCCGGGTTCCCGCCGCCCGATAGAGCTGCGACCGGCTCAATTCCATGCGGGCATAATTGTCCGCCATCCGGTGTTGAATCGCCTGAAACGCGCCGATCGGCTGGCTGAACTGCTTGCGTGTCTTGATATAATCGAGCGTGGCGTCGAACATCATCGCCATCAACCCCACCAGCTCGGCGCAGATCGCCAATCGAACATCCAGCAGCACTTCGTCCAGCGCCTCCAGCCCGCCGGCCATCCATTCCCCCGAAACATTGGTCAGCACCAGATCGCTCGCGCTCGACCCGTCGGTCATGCGATAATGGCGCAGGACCAGGCCCGGCGCATCGGCTTTCACAAGGAAAAAGCCAAGCATACCCGCCTCGTCGACCGCGGACACCACGAAAACATCGGCGACGCTGGCCCCCAGCACCATCTGCTTGGCGCCGTTCAGCCGCGAATCCTTCGAGCGGGTGGAAATGCTGGCCTGATTGAACCGCGCCTGATGTTCCCCATGCGCCAGGCTCGCCATCGACTCGCCAGTGGCCAGGCGTGACAGCCAGGTGCGCTTCTGCTCATCCGTCCCCGCCTTGTCGATCACGCCGCCCGCCATCAGGATGACTGGCAATAGCGGCTCCACCGCCACGGCACGGCCCATCGCTTCCATCACAGTGATCAGTTCGACGCTGCCACCGCCAAAACCACCAAACTCCTCGGCAAAGGGAAAGGCGAGCAGCCCGGTATCCGCCAGCGCCGCCCAGCCCTGCGGGCAAAATCCATGCGTCTGCCGGACATAGGTCAGCCGCTTGGCCGGATCGTAGCGATCCCCCGCAAACTTCTCGACAAGGTTGCGCAGCAGAGCCTGTTCCTCGCTGAGATCGAAATTCACGCCGCCCCTCGCTTTCGCTATCGTGGCGCCACGCCTCCCTCGGCTGCGGCATCCTTATATCCAAGCTATTGGATAGTCCCCGCCGCGCCCAAGCCAGCCTGCATTTTCCGATAGTTTGCCGCATCATGACATCCCGGACCTGCCACTATTCATAGGTTTTGTTTCGCTTGATCCCCATCGGCTAGGGGCGTAGCTTTCGGGCATGGAGAGATTAAGCGACATGCCCGTCGCTTGTTCGAACGACGGCGGAATACCGACGCAGATCGGCACCGACGCAAGTTCCAACAGGCATGTTCCCACCGCGATTGCGACGCCGGGCGATATATTGCCCGCCGCACAGGCTTTGCGCGACATTGCCATGGATCTCGGCCATTTCCGCGTCGCCGCCTGCGCCAATATCGCGTCCAAAATGCCGATGTGCGACGCAGACGGCAATGTTCTGGCCCATTCCGTATTCGGCTGGCCTTCGTCAAAGGAGCAATGGTGGAAGAAACCGCTGCTTGCGCTCAGTTCCCCCCTGCCCTTCGCCTGTCGCTATGAAAGCGATCCCTTCTGGGTCAACGCCCATGGCATCCACACCCGCGCCCATAACCCGTTGCTCGGCCAGATCGACCTGTCGCATTTCAGCGAGCAGGTGAACGCCAGCGCCGTCATCGTCGTGCCGATTCACCTGCCTTTCGGCCAGATCGGCGCGGTCAGCTTCTCGCCCCTGGACGATGCACGCGAAGACCTGTCGCGCGAGTTCGATCTTTATGCAGACCAACTGGAATATCACAGCCGTCGCTTCGTCGGCGGCTATTCGCGCGTGACCAGCCAGCGGCCCTGGATTCCCACCAACTGCCGACTGTCGAAGCGTGAAGTGGAATGCCTGCGCTGGGCGGCGGTCGGCAAGACCGACGTGGAAATCGCGATGATCCTAGCGCGCAGTTGCGCCACCGTCCGCTTCCATATCCACAATGCCGCCACCAAATTGGAAGCGGTCAATCGCAGCCAGACAGTCTTCAAGGCGACGCAGCTCGGTTATCTGGGCAGCGTCGCCACAGTGACCACACCGACCAATCACGACATGATGGACGCCGCCATCGCCAACTGAGCAGCGCGGCGACAGCAACGGAAAAAAGGCCCGCCCGGCATCGCTGCGGCGGGCCTTTTCTTGTCCATCGGGACAACCTCTGCCGATAACCTATGCTTTCTTACAGCAGCATTTGCCCGCCCGCATTTCCATAGTCGTCACAGACAAGCAGAATAGGGAGCGGAACCATCACCGACATCGCCAGCCTCGATAGCGTTGCCGTAGCAGACGGCATTTTCGCCGCGCAGCCGCAGCCGCATCTGATTGGCGGACGCGATCGGGAAAGCGGCCGCATCGTCTTTCCCTGTCCCGTAGGCGATCTTCGGTTCGAGCCGTTCGACTTGCCGCCGCGCGGCCGCGTCTGGTCCTGGACCATCCAGCGCTTTCGCCCCAAAACCCCGCCCTATATCGGCCCGGAAGCGTTCGAGCCGTTCGCAATCGGCTATGTCGAACTGCCCGGCGCGGTAATCGTCGAGACGCGAATCGTCGGCGTCGATTTCGCATCCATTCGCATAGGCATGGAGATGGAAACCGTCATCATTCCCTTCGCCACCGACGCTTCGGGTCGCACCGTCGTCACCTATGCCTTTGCCCCGGTTCAGGATGAGGTGCAGCATGGCTGATGTGTTCATCGTCGGTGTCGGCATTCATCCGTTCGGGCGCACCGATGGCCTGTCGGGCCTCCAGCAGGGCGCCTATGCTGCGCGGGCGGCGATGGCAGACGCCGGGGTCGCCTGGAACGATATCCAGTTCGGCTTCGGCGGCTCCGACGCATCGGGCAGCGCCGACACGATCGTCAATGAGTTGGGCCTGACCGGCCTGCCCTTCATCAACGTCAAGAATGGTTGCGCGACCGGCGGGTCGGCGATGATCGGGGCGTGGCAGGGCATCGCGTCCGGTCAATATGACATCGGCATCGCGCTGGGTTTTGACAAGCATCCGCGCGGCGCGTTCAATGCGATGCCCGCGGACTATAGCCTGCCCGACTGGTATGGATCGGTCGGGCTGATGGTCACCACCCAGTTTTTCGCGATGAAGCTGCAACGCTATATGGCCCACCATGGCATCACCAGCCGGTCGCTGGGTCGGGTGTCGGAAAAGGCGTTCAACAACGCGGTTCATGCCGACCATGCCTGGCGCCGCGCGCCGGTCGATATCGACACGATCCTGAACGCCCAGATGATTAACGATCCGCTGACCAAATATATGTTCTGTTCGCCCGCCGAAGGCGGCGTTGCGCTGATCCTGGCGAGCGAGAAGAAGGCCCGCGAACTGGGTCGCGCCGACGTCCGCGTGAAGGCGGCGGCGATCCGCACCCGCCCGCCCGGATCGTTCGAAGTGTTTGCTCCGGGCCTGGACATAGACCGCGGCGGCGCGCCGACATTGCTCGCGTCTGCCGCCGCGTATGAAATGGCGGGCGTCGGTCCGGAAGACATCGACGTCGCGCAGTTGCAGGATACCGAATCGGGCGCGGAAATCATGCATATGGCCGAAAACGGGTTTTGCGCCGACGGCGCGCAGGAAGAATGGCTGGCGGAGGGCTGGACGCAGATCGACGGCAAGCTGCCGGTGAATACCGACGGCGGCTGCCTGGCCTGCGGCGAGCCGATCGGCGCATCCGGCCTGCGGCAGGTCTATGAAAATGTCATCCAGTTGCGCGGGCATGGCGGCGGTCGCCAGGTGCCGGGCAATCCCAAAACCGCCTACACCCATGTTTACGGCGCGCCCGGTATTTCCGGCGTGACCATCCTCCAGCGCTGACGGCTTATGGACCTGCATTTCACCCCCGAAGACGAAGCCTTCCGCGCCGAAGTACGCGCTTTCCTGGACGGCCACCTGCCCGACCATCTGCGCGCGGGGATGCAGGCCACGCCCACGGTCTTCGTCGAACCCGACATCGGCCGCGAATGGCAGGCGATCCTGCACGCCAAGGGCTGGCTCGCCTACAACTGGCCGGCCGATTGCGGCGGCACCGGCTGGACCATGACCCAGCGCTACATCTTCGAAAAAGAATGCGCCCTCGCCGACGCGCCCAGCCTGCCGGTGCTCAGTCTCAAGCTACTCGGCCCGGTCATCTGTCACTTCGGCACGGCGGAGCAAAAAGCGACCATCCTGCCCCGCATCCTGGATGGCAGTGATTACTGGTGCCAGGGTTTCTCCGAACCTGGCGCAGGATCGGACCTCGCCAGCCTGAAAAGCAAGGCGGAGCGCAAGGACGATCATTATCTGGTCAACGGCCGCAAGCTGTGGACCACCCATGCCCAGCACGCGACCCATATCTTCTGCCTGCTGCGCACCGATCCGGCCGCCAAGCCGCAGGCGGGCATCAGCTTCATCCTGATCGACATGGACCAGCCCGGTGTGGAGGTTCGCCCGATCATCGGCCTGGCCGGCGACCATGAGGTCAACGAAGTCTATCTGGACGATGTCGTCGCACCGCTCGACAATCTGGTGGGGGACGAAGGCAGCGGCTGGACGATCGCCAAATTCCTGCTGGAGAACGAACGCGGCGGCGCCTGCCATGCCCCCAAATTGCTGTCCGACCTCCAGAAGTTGCGCAAGGCCGCGGGCCAGGAGCCGGACGGTCAGGGGGGATGCATGGCCGATGATCGCGCCTTCATGACCGCTATCGGCCGCACCGAACTAGAGGCGCAGGCGCTCGAAATGACCGAATTGCGCATTCTGGCCGAAATGGCCAAGGGCCTGCCGCCCGGCCCGCAAACCTCGCTATGCAAAATGGTCGCCTCCACCTTGCGCCAGCAGGTCGATGGCCTCGCGGTGCGGCTCTATGGCTATGCCGGCCTGGCACTGGAGGAGCATCGGCCGCTTTACGGCAATGGTGCGCCAGAACCCTTGCGGGACAAGGCGGCGCAGGTCGCCTCGCCCCGCTATCTCAACAGCCGCGCCTGGACCATCTTTGGCGGGACGAACGAGATTCAGCGCACTATCATCGCCAAAACGGTGCTGGGTCTGTGACCGGCGACATTATCTTGGGAGACGGACGACATGCAGCTTAGCCGCGAAGCCCTGTTACAGGCCTATCGCCAGATGAAGACGATCCGCATGTTCGAGGATCGGCTGCATGACGAAATCGCGCTGGGCGAAATCGCCGGCTTCACCCACCTCTACGCGGGGCAGGAAGCCTGCGCCGTGGGGGTGTGCGAACATCTCGACGCACAGGATTTCATCATCTCCACCCATCGGGGCCATGGTCATTGCATCGCCAAGGGATGCGACGTGGTCGACATGATGAAGGAAATCTATGGTTCCAGCGAAGGGCTGTGCAAGGGCAAGAGCGGCTCCATGCATATCGCTGACGTGACCAAGGGGATGCTGGGCGCCAACGGCATCGTCGGCGCGGGCGCGCCGATCGCGGTCGGCGCGGGCATCACCGCCAAAGGCACGGGCAATGTCTCGATCGCCTTTTCTGGCGACGGCGCCTGCAACCAGGGCACGACGTTCGAGGCGATGAACATGGCGGTGGTGCTGAAACTGCCGGTCATCTTCGTGTTCGAGAACAACCATTATTCCGAACATACCGGCGAATCCTATGCCGTCGGCGCGGAAAGCATGACGACCCGCGCCGCCGCCTTCGGCATGAAGGCGATCAAGGCCAATGGCATCGATTTCTTTTCCGTCTACGAAGCGATGCGAGAACTGATCGACTATTGCAAAGCGGGCAACGGCCCGGCCTCCATCGAGCTGGATTGCGAACGTTTCTTCGGCCATTTCGAGGGCGACCCGCAGCGTTATCGCGGCAAGGGCGAACTGGATCGCATTCGCGAAGAGCGTGATTGCCTCAAGGTTTTTCGTACCAAGGTGACGGAGGCCAAGCTGCTGGAAGGCGCTGCGCTCGACGCACTGGACGCAGAAGTGACCGCCCTCATCGACCGCGCGGTCGCCGAATCGAAAGCCGCGGCGCGCCCCACGGCCGACCACGTCCTTGAAGACGTCTATATCAGCTACTGACGCGAAAGATTTTTCCATCATGGCAATGAAAATGATCCGCGACGTCATTCGCGACACGATCGACGAGGAAATGGCGCGCGACGACAGCGTCATCATGCTGGGCGAGGATATCGTCGGCGGCATGGGGTCGCCCGGCGGCCCGGAAGCCATCGGCGGCATCTGGGGTACATCGGGCGGGCTTTGGGCCAAATATGGCTCCGACCGGGTGATCGACACCCCGATTTCGGAAAGCGCGATCATCGGCGCGGCGGCGGGCGCTTCGCTGACTGGCAAGCGCGCTATCGCCGAAATCATGTTCGCCGACTTCATCGGCGTCTGCATGGACCAGATCTGGAACCAAGTCGCCAAATTCCGCTATATGTTCGGTGGCAAGACCAAATGTCCGATCGTGATCCGCATGCCCTATGGCGGCGGCTATAATGCCGCGCCCCAGCATAGTCAGTCGATCCACGCGATGGTCACGGCCATGCCGGGCCTTAAGGTCGTGATGCCCTCGACCGCCGCCGATACCAAAGGTCTGCTGGCCCAGGCGATCCGCGACGATGATCCGGTCATCTTCCTGGAACATAAATTCCTCTATGGCGTGAAGGGCGAAGTGCCCGACGGCGATTATCTGATCCCGTTCGGCCATGCGCGACAAGTGACGCAGGGCGACGACGTCACCATCCTCGCCACCGGCATGATGGTCGGCTATGCCGAACAAGCGGCGGCAGAGTTGGCGCAGGACGGCATCGGCTGCGACCTGCTCGATTTGCGCACCACCAGCCCACTGGACGAAGAAGCGATATTGGACAGCGTCGAGCGCACCGGTCGCCTGGTGATCGTCGATGAATCGCCGCCGCGGTGCAGCTTCGCGACCGATCTGTCCGCCCTCGTCGCGAACAAGGCCTTTTCCAGCCTGCGCGCGCCGATTGAAATGATCACCGGCGCGCACAGCCCAGTGCCCTTCGCCCGTGAACTAGAATCCGCCTACCTCCCCTCGCCCGAAAAGATCGTGGCGGCGGCGGTCAAGGCCATGTCCTACAGGCGGGGATAAGCGGTCATGGCCAATCTGCGCGCATTCGCCATGCCCAAATGGGGCATCGAAATGACCGAGGGTGTCGTCGCCGAATGGATGGTCGCCGAAGGGCAGCCGTTCAAGAAGGGCGACACGCTGGCGCTCATCGAAACCGACAAGATCACCAATGAGGTCGAGGCCGAAGCCGACGGCATGTTCCCTCGACTGCTGGCGGAAAAGGGTGGCACCTATCAGGTTGGAGACCTAATCGCCGTATTAACCGGTGCCGACGACCAACCGTCCGCGGAAGAGGTTGAGGCGTTCGTCGCCGGGTTCCAGCCCGCCGACGCCCGCCCCACGTCAAAGGCGGCCACGCCATCGTCGCCGCCCCCCCCCTCGCCCGGTTACGGGCAACCCGCTGTCACGCCAGAGGCCAAGGCCGTTGCGATCCCGGCCGACGCCCATATCAGCCCCGCTGCCCGTGCCTTCGCGCAAGCGGAGGGCGTGGAGATTGCCGGCATCGTGGGTTCAGGTTCCAATGGCCGCATCACCCTTCAGGACGTGCAGCAGGCCAGCATGCCGTCGGTCGCGGTGGGTGGTGGTACAGTGATCGACACAACCCCGGTCGGTAATGCGCTGGGCGACGTTTATGCCAGTCCGCTGGCAAAGCGGCTCGCGGTCCAGCATAAGGTCGATCTTTCCACTCTCCACGGCACCGGGCCAAAGGGGCGCATCTGCAAGGCGGACGTGCTGTCACAGGTGCAACCGGCCGCACCACTGACACTTGCCCCGGCAGAAGCGGCCACTCCGATGGCCTTCGCCCGGCCTGCTGCCGGTACAGCGGAAGTCGTCAAAATGACGCCGATGCGCAAGGCCATCGCCAAGGCGCTCAGCCACAGCAAGTCGACCATCCCGCATTTCTATCTGCGGTCGAAGATACGGATCGACGCAATCCTCGGCTTGCGCACGCAGGCGAAGGCGGCAACCGGCGAAGCCCCCAGCATCAACGATTATATCGTGCGCGCCTGTGGCTTGGCCCTCGCCCGTCATCCCGACGTCAACGTGCAGGTCCATGGCGACGAGATCCACCGCTTCGGCGGTGCCGACATCGCGGTGGCGGTCGCCACCGACAAAGGGCTGATCACGCCCATCGTCAAGGGCGCCGACACGTTGTCGGTCGCTGCCATATCGCGCGAAGTCAAGGCGCTGGCCGAAAAGGCGCGTACCGGCAAGTTGCAGCCGGACGAGTTCCAGGGTGGCAGTTTTTCGATCAGCAACCTCGGCATGTTCGGCATCGACCAGTTCGACGCGATCATCAATCCGCCGCAAGGCGCGATTTTGGCGGTAGGTGCCGGCACCCGCCAGCCGATCGAAATCGGCAATGCCTTGGGCTTCGCCACGATCGTAGAAATGTCACTCAGTTGCGACCATCGTGCGATCGATGGCGCGGTCGGCGCGGCGTTCATGCGGACGTTGAAAGAACTGATCGAAGACCCGAAACTGCTGACGGCATGAGGACAGGCGGGGGCTGTCCTACACGCCCCCGCCGGTTTATATTGTCGGTCCGACGCACAAATAGGATCGGCAGACCGCAACAAAATTTCAAGATAGACGGGAAATATGCGAAGTTAAGCCCGGTCGTCCAGCCAAGCCCGGCTTGTTCGCACCAGCTCTTTAGCGCGGTCGTTCAAATCGGGGAAGCCGTCGCGCAGCCCCTTCGACCGTTCCTCGATCCCGATCGGCAATCCGTCCGGCAACGTCCCCAGCAACCCGTCAATCGCCAGGCCACCCCGCCCCAAAGCGACACGACCATCGATCGCCTCGACCAAAATAGCGTCGGGATCATTCCGATCCGCGCCCGGCATCGGCGCATCGCATAATTGGGCATAGCCCAGCCACTCCACCGGCACGGCCGCGACATCCGCCAGCGTCCCGCCAGACCGGGTCCAGTGCAGCGCATCGACCAGCAAGCCCATGTTGGGCGCGTCAATCGCCCGCAGGATCGCGCTGGCCTGATCGATGGTCTTGACCGCCGTAAACAGGCCAAACTCCAGATTGACCCTGATGCCGCTACCCCCATGCGCCATCAGCGCGGCCAGTTTGTCGCGCGTCGCGCCCGCATCGGGATCGCTGCTGACGCACAGCACATTGCACGCGCCCAGCTCCAGGCCGATATCAACGATGCGAAAATGAGCCGGGTCGAGGGGGCCGGGCTTGATCCACACCACTTCGACATCCAGCAGCGGCAGTCCGGTGGCCGCCAGGGCCGCCTTCACCTCGCGGGTCGTGGCGGCGGTCCAGTCTGCCGCCTCGACCCACATGCCACCATAGTCGAACCCGGCCTGCGCCGCCGCTTCGACCAGTTGCACCGGGGTCGCCTCCGGCATGATGCCCGCCGACATGGCCAGCGGATGAGTTAAGGGATGCCTGCGGCCCATCGTCAGCTTGTCGCCACCGCCGCCGCGACCGCCGCTTCGATCTCCGCCTTGGACGGATTGCCGCGCAGGCTAAGCCCGCCATTCACCTGCATATTCTCGCCGGTCATGAAAGATTCGTCGCTGGCCAGCCAGACGCAGGCCGCTGCCACATCCTCCCGCGTGCCGTGGCGGCCAAGCGGATAGCCTTTGCGGAAAGCATCCATCAGGCCCGGCACGGCAGCCGCGTCGGCCGTCATCGGCGTTTCGGTGACGCCCGGCGACACGCTGTTGAAACGGATGCCGCGGTCGCCAAACTGGTTGGCGACGCTGCGGATCATATGGTCGGTCCCGGCCTTGGTCGCCATATAGGCGTCATGATCGTGGAACATGATCGTCGCCGTCGCGGAACTGATCTGGATGACCGACCCACCAGTCGCCATGGCCGGGATCAGCGCTTGAAGGAACTGGAACGGCCCGCGCAGTTGCAGCGCATACATCCGGTCGAAATCCTCGTCGGTCGTTTCCAGAAACGGTTTGAGCAGCCCCCATCCGGTGGCGTTGACCGCGACGTCCAGACCGCCGAGCGCCGTCCTGGCGCCCTCGACCATGGCGAATATGCTCGCCCGGTCGGAAAAGTCGCAGGGCAGCGCCACGCCCCCAATATCAGCCGCCAGCGTCTCCAGCACATCCATATTGCGCCCGGCTACTGCGACCCGCGCGCCTTCGTCCGCGAAACGGCGCGCGATCGCCTGTCCCATATTTTCGACGCCCGCGGCACCCACGACCAGTGCGGCCTTGCCCGACAGCCGGCCCATCAGACGAACTCCTCCGGCCGCGGCGTTCGCCGCAGCGCCTGCCCGGCCGTCACGTCGATCCGCTGGCCGGTCACGAACGCCTCGTCACTGGCAAGCCACAGCGCGGTGTTGGCGATATCCTCGACCGTGGGGAAGCGACCGAGCGGCATTTCCTTCAGAAAGGCGTTGGTCACCGCCGGCATGGCGAAATAGGCGTCCGTCATGGCGCTTTTGGTGAAGCCCGGCGCGATGGAATTGACTCGGATGCCACGTTCGCCTAGTTCATTGGCGGCGACCTTCACCAGCACGTCCGCCCCGCCTTTGGACCCCGCATAGGCGCCATGATCGGGTGCCTGCACCAATACGGTGAGCGACGACGCGGTGATGATCGACCCGCCGCCCGTACCATTGGCCGCCGGGGTCATGGCCAACGCCATATGCTTGATGAACAATCCGGTGCCGACAAAATGCACCTCCGCCTGTTGCCGGAACAGGTCTGCACTGGTTTCCAGGATCGCGCCCGATCCACCGATGCCCGCATAGTTGACAGCAATGTCTAGGCGGCCATAGCTATCGACCGCCGCCTTGGCGAGCGCCGCCAATTGCGGCTCGTCGGTGATGTCGCACGCGATGGCGATCGCGCCCAACTCTGCCGCCACCGCCGCGACCGCATCCGCCCGTCGCGCCGCCAGCACCAGTTGCGCGCCCTCCGCCGCAAAGCGCCGCGCGGTTGCCGCGCCCATGCTGCGCGAGTCCGACGCGCCCAATATGACCGCAACCTTGCCGTCCAGTCGTGCCATCATCATCTCCTGATCGGTATCAATAGTTTTCGCTGTCGAGGACGGTGAAGGCGCGAAAGGCAAAGCCCCAGACGCCGTTACGTTTACGATAACGATCGTCGTAGCAGCCCTGCACCCGCATCCGCTTGCCATCGGCCGTGCGCGCCACTTCGCTGGAATAGGACCGCCCCGCGGCGGCATCGCCATTGATGACGACCTCGCCTTGCGAGACTATCATGACCACGAAGGGGAAACCCGCCATCGCCTGTTGCCAGGCCTCCACGATCGCCGCGCGACCCTTGACCGGAACGGGATCGAACAGGCGCCATTCGCCTTCTTCGTCCCAGGTCGACGCCCATAATGCCGCGTCGCGCCGGTTCACGCAGTCCGCATAGCGCGCCAGCACGTCGTTGATCGCCACCCGGTCTTCGAACACCGACATCAGTCCCCGTCTGCCGGTAGCGCGCCATGAAGGCCGCACGCGTCGTTAAGCAGTTCGTGGAAGCGCTGAATTCGCTTTTCTTGTCCGGAAATCGTGCCGCCCTTATAGCCCATCGAATGCAGCCCCTGCTGCTGGCCGACCGCGACAGACATGTCCTGATCCGCCACATAGCCCAGCGTCTTGGCGCCGTAGATCACCACCTCCCGCTCGGCCGGAGCGAAGGGCACGACGCCGACCGGGGTGACGACTTCCTTGCGGCCGTCGACAGGCGGAATCATATACCAGTGATCGAAAATGCATTTTTCGGGATCGGTCGGGTGCGGTTCGGACCGCAGGATCTGGAACCCGTCCGGGCTCATCGTGATGGTCGTGTTGGGCCAGAGCGTGTAATGATAATAGTCGGTCAACATGCTGTCGGTCATCGTGTCGAAATGCCGATAGCCCCGCTCCGGCCCCAGCCGCCGCTTGGCCTGCTGGATCGCCACTCGCGCCTGCGTCGCACGATCGGTGAAGTCGGCGGGGTCCAGCCCCCATTCGCGCAGACTATCCTCGACCAGCGGCTGCATCGCATCGGGATAGTCCAGTCGCTTGGACGGGTGGCACCCCTTTTGTACCATGCGGTTATGGCCGCTGGGGTACATTTCGAAGCTGGTATCGGTATATTCGTCGTCGATGAAGCTCGCCAGTTCCGGGTGGAGCGTGGGCAGGTGATAGCTTTCGTTGAAATTGTCGCGGATGATCTTCCAGTTGCACGGGATTTCGCAACGCACGTCCAGCACCCGCGTCATCGTCTCCATCTGATATCCGGCCAACTGTTCGGGCAGCGGCGCCAGCCATTCCAGCAGCGGCGTGGCGTCCCGGTCCATGTTGAACCACACGAACGGCCCCCATGTGCCCACCGCGATCTCGGTCAGATGCGCCTTGCCGCAGGGATTACCGCCGGGGAAATCCTCCGCATCCTGCGCGAACAGTAAGGTGCCGTCCTTGCCGAACTGCCAGCCATGATAGGAACAGGTGATCCGCTCGCTGCTGCCCATGTCTGACCAGAGCAGCCGATTGCCGCGATGAACGCAGGCGTTGAAAAAGGCTTTGATCGAGCCATCCTCTTGCCGGATCATGATCACGCTGTCACGCATCAGATTATGGGTGATCCAGTCGCCCGGCTCCTCCAGATCGGCCAGCATGCCACCGATATGCCACACTTTGGCAAAGACGTTGCGCCATTCGGCGCGCGCCCAGCGCTGCGAAAAATAGCGTTCCCCAGTAATCGGATCGCCGCGAACCGGAGGATCGAAATCCGCCAGCGTTCGCCCCAGAAAATGTTCTCTTGCCATTGCCTGTCCTCTTCCCAAGCGCTCGTGCATGGCGCGCGGATTTGGCGGCAGTCTAGGCATTGGGGAACGGCCGCGAACCTCGACTTTATATCAGGGTCGCTCATCAGGCACGATCGCCTGTGCAATCACGAGGGTGGACTGGACCGCGAACAGGCCGATCGGTCCGCAGTTCCAGATGGCCACAGTGTAGCCGGCTCGATGTCCGCGTATTCGGCGGCCTGCCAACCGGTGGGGAGGATGCCGAAGAGGACAAGGATCTGATCATCCTCAGTTCCATCCAGGATGAAGATCGGCCCAATGCCGGAAATCGGTGAGTAACGCCCTGGGTTTGTTGACAGGGATCGCCATCAGAGTATCGACAACGCCATAATCGGGTGCTTCCCCGCCTGTCATGATGAAGCCGAGAGGGTGTCCCTGATTGTCACAGTGTGCTAGGTTACTGCCCGACAGGCAGGCACGCACCACTGATCGGCAATCATCAACAAGTGCGGCCAATTGCTCGGCGGGCATCCAGGCACCGGGTCGTTCGTAAAGCTGCGAAGCTTGGAACAGGCGCGTCGATCAGCCTTGGCGCATCATGACCATCGCACCCCGCAAATTGACGCACAGGTCATGATCAATGCAGGTTGCTATTAGCGGAGATATGATCGGCAGGGATGGTGCTGGCTTGTGGCCGGATGCCTGACGATTGTCGATTTCGGAGCGTTCAGGCTCTTCATGTCGCATGATGTTGGCAGGGTTTCACGGCGGATCGTCTGGTTCAGACGGTATTGCCCGGAAGGCGCGACCGGAGGTCGCTTGGTTGTGGATGGGTTTTTGATCGATATATGCGCGAGCTGCAATGCCTGGCGACGCCCTACTCTTCCAGTGCTTGAGCAATAGTACCATCGGCGCAGACTGGTTTCACGGCCGAGTTCGGGATGGGATCGGGTGGGTCACAGACGCTATGGTCACCAAGCAATGAAGCTTGCGCATATATTGGGTTATAATCGATACCGTGCACATGTTCATTTTCACTTGAGAAAATGAACGATCAAACAATTGCTTGTATTTAGATATAATCTGGCTTTGTCTGATAACCATCCGTTCAACAGAAGCACTGATTTTCCAGTGCTGTTGTTGATGGTGGGACTCTCAGGCGCGATCAGAGCAATTAGGACTGGTTAGCTCCATGCGTTACCGCACTTCCACATCCAGCCTATCA
>NZ_JAVTIV010000019.1:0-92291 GCF_031843765.1 Sphingobium sp. WCS2017Hpa-17 | reverse complement strand
TCGCGCCCATCGTCACATAGAGGCAATCCTTGTTGCCCAGCGTGAAGACTTCGCCATCGACCGTCACCGTGCCTTCGACACTGCCGACATTGACGATCGCCAGTTCGCGCCGCTCCAGAAAGGGATGACCTGCCGCCGAAGCAGGCTCGCTCTGCGCAGGCAGCTTGACTGGCGCATCCACCACCGCCACGCCGCCGATCACGAACCGCTCGGCATGGGTATAGTTCAGCACGCACTCGCCATCGCGGAACAGCCCGCCGATCAGATAGCGATCCCGCAATTCCTCGTTCGACACGCACTCCATCATGTCCGGATGCGTCGCATAATAGGTCTTCTCGAACATTGGGTATCTCCTCTCCGCCCTGCCCATTTGGACACCGGTGTCATGAAACGGCGATATCAGCTTGTGGCGGGCGGCGCAACCGATCCGCGCCGGATCAATGTCGAACTGAACATCGACGGTTCGTTGACTTCCGATCCCTCGCCGATGGCCGTGCCGATCAGTTTCAGCGCAGCCGCCCGCCCCATCGCGACGATCGGCCAGCGCACCGTGGTAAGCGGCGGCCATACGCGGGTCGTGACCGGCGTGTCGTCGAAGCCAATGATCGACAATTCCTCCGGCACGGCAATGCCCCGCAACCGCGCCGCATAAAGAACGCCCGCCGCCATCTCGTCATTGCTGGCGAAAATCGCGGTCGGCCGGGGCGACAGGTCCAGCAGGCTTTCGGAGGCCGACAGTCCCGATTCAAACGTATATTGACCATCCGCGATCAGGCTGCGGGGTAGGCTGATCCCGGCCTCCGTCAGCGCCAGTTCGAAGCCCTCACGCCGCTCTTGCGCGGACCGAAAGCCATGCGGCCCGGCGATCAGGCCGATCCGCCGGTGGCCCTGCGCGATCAGATGGCGCACCGCATCGGCTACCGCTTCCCGATCGTTCGATGCGACCATATGTTCGGGATCGTCCAACACCGCCGATCCCATGCGGACATAACGGCAGCCTTCCTCATCCAGCATCCGCGCCAGCGCGTCATTCTCCGACATGGGCGGCAGAATGACCACGCCGAACAGGCGCTGGCGGGTCACGAAACTTTTGATATCGTCCATCACCAGATTGGAGCCACGATCGACCGGGCGAATCACCAGCTCGAATTCGGTGCCGTGCAGCGCCTCCAATATCCCCTTCTGCATGCTCAGGATCATCTGGACGTTGGGATTGTCGTAGACGAGGCCGATCAGGAAATTGCGCCCCAGCGCCAGCGCGCGCGCTTGCGGATTGGGGACATAGCCGGTTTCCCGGATGATCGCTTCCACCTTGTCGCGGGTTTCCTGATTCAGCAGCGGCGATCGGTTGATGACCCGGCTGACGGTCTTTTTCGACACGCCAGCCATGCGGGCGATGTCGTTTATCGTCAGTTTGGGCGCCTGCCCCTCATCCTGCTTCTGTTTTGCCATGCCGCCTTATACCGCACAATCGATACGACGCCAGAACCGTCCGCTTGCCAATGACACCGGTTTCCATTACCGCATGTCCAACACAGATAAAAGGACGTTCGATGAGCGCAGACAATGGAGCAGGGAGCATCGCGGACCGATTTCTGGCCGCACGCCGGGCCGCAGAAGGGCTGGCCGCCTATCCAGGCACGCAGCCCGAGACGCTGGAAGAAGGTTATCATATTCAGGCGGAAGCCATGGCGCGGATCGCGGAACCTATCGCGGGCTGGAAGGTCGGGCGCATATTGCCGCCGCTGGATGCCCGCTATGGCTGCGACCGGTTGGCCGGGCCCATCTTCGCACCGACAGTAGCCTGGGTGGATGGAACAGCCCCGGCAACCGGCTTCGTATTCGCAGACGGCTTCGGCGCGGTCGAGGCGGAATTTCTGTTCAGGATCGGAACGCCGCCTACCCCCGATAAACAGCAGTTCACGCTGGAGGAGGCCGCCGCCCATGTCGATGCCGTGCATATCGGAATCGAGATCGCCAGTTCGCCTTTTCGAGGGATCAATGGCCATGGTCCCGCAGTGACGGTTTCCGATTTCGGCAATAATAATGGCCTGCTGATCGGACCGTCTGTGCCGGGCTGGAATGACGGTGCCTATGCCGATCAAAGGGTCGTTACCCGCATCGACGGGGTGGAGATCGGCGCGGGTACCGCTTCCGCCTTCAACCATGGCGCGATCGGATCGGTCCGCTTCCTGCTGGAAAATCTGGCCCAGCGCGGCATTGCTGTCGAAGCAGGCTGGTGGATTTCCACCGGGGCGGTTACCGGTGTCCATCCGGTCAGGCCGGGGCAGCAGGTGGAAACCGATTTCGGCCCGCTCGGCACCATCCACTGCCGGATCGAAGCCCAGCCAGCACGATAAGCAGCGGACGCCAAGAGCCGCAACAGGAGCAGGATGATGAAGGACATACGGATCGAGGATCGCCCGCCCACCCGCTATCGCTGGGTCGTGGTCGGCCTGTTGTTCGCGGCCACCGCGATCAACTATGTCGATCGCCAGATGATCGGGGTGTTGAAGCCCACCTTGTCGGCGGAAATGGCCTGGTCCGAAACCGACTATGCCAATATCGTCTTCTGGTTCCAGGCGGCCTATGCCGTGGGTTATCTGGGCTTCGGCCGGATCGTAGATCTGGTCGGCGCGCGCTTTGGCTATGCCATCGCCGTCGTCATCTGGACCATCGCTCATATGGCGCATGGCGGGGTGCATAGCGTCACCCAGTTCGCGATGGCGCGCTTTGGCCTGGGCGTCGGCGAATCCGGCAATTTCCCTGCGGGCATCAAGGCTGTGACCGAATGGTTCCCGCAGAAGGAACGGGCTTTTGCCATCGGCTTGTTCAACGCCGGGGCCAATATCGGCGCGATCGTGACGCCGCTGCTGGTGCCATGGCTGACCGTCGCCTATGGCTGGCGGGTCGCTTTCTACGCCACGGGCATTTTCGGTGTCCTCTGGCTGATCGCCTGGCTGACGCTGTACCGAAAGCCTGAAGCCCACAAGAAGATTTCGGCAGAGGAACTGGCCTATATCCGGCAGGATCCGGCCGATCCGGTTCAGCCCATCGGCTGGGGCCGCCTGATCACTGTTCGGGAGACATGGGCCTATGCGATCGGCAAATTCTGCATCGATCCGATCTGGTGGTTCTTCCTTTTCTGGCTACCGGGCTATCTGGGCACGCGCTATGGCCTGGACCTGCTGAGTTTCGGGCCGCCGCTGGTCGCCATCTACCTGTTGTCGGACCTCGGCAGCGTTGCGGGCGGATGGATGTCCGGGCGGCTGATGAAGGCGGGCAAGAGCGTCAATGCCGCGCGCAAACTGACCATGTTGCTGTGCGCCTGCGCGGTGCTGCCGGTATTTTTCGCCCAGTCGATCGACAATCTGTGGCTGGCGGTGTTGATCATCGGCATAGCGACGGCGGCGCATCAGGCTTTCTCGGCCAATCTTTACACATTGCCGTCCGACCTGTTTCCGCGTGGCGCTGTGGGATCTGTCGTGGGGATCGGCGGCACGGTGGGCGCGATCGGTGGCATGGCGATGGCCAAATATGCCGGCTATGTGCTCGACAGTATCGGCAGCTACACGCCGCTGTTCGCGGTGGCGGCGAGCGCCTATTTTGTCGCGCTGGCGGCGGTGCATCTGCTGTCGCCCCGACTGGAGCGCGTTAGCGTTGCGACCGAATAGAGTCATGGAGTGGCCCGCTGCGTCATCCGGCGGGCCTGAAATAGGATATGCGTCGTTTAACTTCGCATGTTTCCCGCATATTCTGAAATTTTGATGCGGGAGCAGGATATTATGTTGCGAAGGGCGCCTGACGTCCCCCGGTCATTCCATAGACCAGACAGGATGATGTAGGACAGCTTGGCGCACACCGCCCTTCGACAGGCTCAGGGCGAACGGGCATAGTGATACTACGCCCCCGCCGGCACCGGCGCGCGGGGGTCGATCAACTCTTCTTCCCGCAGCGCATGCCAGAAGGCGGCGGGGATGGGTCGGACCATGTGCGCGATGGCGCTATGCAGATGCGCGGTCGATCCGATGCCGGGAATGACGCTGGCCACCACCGGATGGGCCAACGGGAATTGCAGCGCTGCCGCGCCCAGCGCCACGCCAAACCGGTCGCACTGTTCCTCGATCCGCCGGACGTGGTCGATGATTGCGACGGGTGGCGCGCCATAATCATAATGGACCGGTCCGCCATGCCGCACGCCCTGCGCCAATATGCCCGAATTGAACGGTCCGCCCAGGATGATCCGCACGCCGCGCGCGACGCAGAGCGGCAGGAGTCCGTCGAGCGGCCCCTGCTCCAGCAAGGTATAGCGCCCGGCCAGCAGGATCAGGTCGATATCCGCATGAGCCAATATCTCCTCGCACACGGCAGTTTCGTTGACGCCAAGGCCGATCGCCCGCACCGCGCCGGCGCTGCGCAATTCCTGCATCGCCCGAAATCCGCCGTCCAGAAATTCGCGCATCCGGGCGGGATGGGCATCGCCATGGGCGAAGCGACCGATGTCATGGACGTAGAGAATGTCGATATGGTCGCGCCGCAGCCGAACCCTGCTCGCTTCCCAGGACCGCATGACCGCGTCATAGCTATAGTCGAAGCGGCTTTCATAGGGCTCGGGAGACAGGAAACCCTGCCGTACCTGCGACAAATCCGCATCGGGTGTCGCATCCAGCCGACGCCCGACCTTGGCCGAGAGTATGGCGGTCGCGCCCGGATCGATATCCGCCAGCGCCGCGCCCAGCCGCTTTTCGCTGAGGCCGAAGCCATAATGGGGCGCTGTATCGAAATAGCGCAGGCCCGCCGCCCAGGCCTGTTCGATCACTGACCGCGCCTCGTCTTCCGGGATCGCGCGATAGAGATTGCCGATCGCGGCCGCGCCAAAACCCAGCTTCCCGAAATCCAGCGTCATGACCGCCCCCTATGCCGCAAGGCCGTAAAAGGCGCGGGCCGCGCCCTCGAACAGGCGGGCACGACCAGCCGCATCGAGATCGCCCGCCAGACGCAGCGCATCATCGACCCAGTCGCTATAACGATCACCCATATGCAGCAGCACCGGCCAGTCGCTGCCCCACATCGTCCGATCACCGAAATGGGTCAGGATATGGGCGACATAGGGCGCCAACGCATCCGCCGCCTGCCCCGGCGCCTGTTCGGTGCGCAGGCCCGACAGCTTGCACCAGATGTTCGGCAGGCGCGCGAGCCCAGCGAGATCCTCGCGCCAGGGATCGAGCAGCCCATCGGCAGCGAAGGGCTTGGCGCCATGGTCGATCACGATCGGCAGGTCCGGCCAGCGATCGGCCAGATGCGCGATCACCGGCAGATGGCGGGGCTGGACCAGCGCGTCGAAGCGCAGGCCGTGGGCCATCATCGCCTCGATCGCCGGGGCGCAAGCGTCTCGCACTATCCATGCGCTGTCCTCGATCCCCTGCAACATCGGACGCAGGCCGACGAGCTTGGGATAGCGGGCGAGTTGCGCGATCCGCGCCGGCGCGCCGGGATCGTCCAGCGCGACCCAGCCGACCACGGCCAGAATCAGCGGATCGTCCGCCACGAGATCCAGCATCCAGTCGGTATCGCGATCGTCGGGCTGCGACTGGACCAGAACGGTGCCGGCCATGTCCAGCCCCTGCGTCGCGACGCGCAGGTCGGCGGGCAGGAAATCGCGATGCAGCAAAGGCCAGTCGGCGTCCGGCCAGACTTGCCCCGGACCGCCGATCCGCCAATAATGCTGATGCGAATCCAGGATGCGCGGCCGCGCCATGCGTTGCTCATCCATGGATCAATCCCTCTCCAGCCACCGAGCCTTGCGCTCTTTCAAAACATACGACATCATACAAATTTCAAAGCGGCTGTCCATGCCGCTTCGACACAGATTCTAAAGAAGGACATCAGAAAATGAAATTATGCCGTATCGGGGATGCCGGTCAGGAACGCCCCGCTCTGGTCGACGCCGATGGTCATATACGCGATCTGTCCGCCCATGTCGCCGATCTTGATGGCGCAGCAATCGGGCCGGATGGCCTTGCCCGGCTGGCGGCGATCGACCCGTCGAGCCTGCCGCTGATCGAAGGGCCGGTCCGTTATGGCCCGCCGGTCGCGGGCACGCGCCAGTTCGTCGCCATCGGCCTCAACTATGCCGATCATGCCGCCGAATCCAACTTGCCGATCCCGGCGGAACCGGTCGTGTTCAACAAATGGGTGAGTTGCATTCAGGGGCCGAACGATCCCGTCACCATCCCGGCCGGGTCGCGCAAGACCGATTGGGAAGTGGAACTGGGCGTCATCATCGGCACCACCGCGCATAATGTGAGCGAAGCCGAGGCGCTGGCCCATGTTGCCGGTTATTGCGTGGTCGATGACGTGTCCGAACGCGAATGGCAGACCGAGCGCGGCGCGACCTGGGACAAGGGCAAGGGCTTCCCGACCTTCGGCCCGGTCGGCCCCTGGCTGGTGACCGCCGACGAAGTGGGCGATCCGCAGGCCCTGTCCATGTGGCTGGACGTCAATGGGGAGCGCAAGCAGGATGGCAGCACGAAGACGATGATCTTCACCGTCGCGCAGATCGTTGCCTATGTCAGCCAGTTCATGACGCTGCTGCCCGGCGATATCATCACCACCGGCACGCCGCCGGGCGTGGGGCTGGGCCAGAAGCCGGAACCCTGGTATCTGAAGTCTGGCGATGTCGTGAAACTGGGCATCGAGAAACTGGGCGAGCAGGAACATCAGTTCGTGTGATTCCGACTGGCTGGCGGCGTGATCCGGGTTGCGATGCGCCAGCCGGCAGGACCACCCCCGGCGACCTAAATGCCCGCCCCTCCCTTTCGTGCCACGACACCATGGCAGGAAAGGAGGGGCGGGTTTCAGTTGTCAGCGCAGCCGGGTGAAGTGGAAATTGCGCACGAAGGGCGCGCCGTCGCCATTCACATTGGCGGCGGATTCCGTCATCTCGCTGCCATCGGCGGACAGGGCATAGACGCGCACGGAGCCCAGCCTCTTGTCCTTCGCCAGACTCATGACCAGCACGTCGGACGCCGGGGAATTGAAGGCAGCGCTGTCCGCTTCCCCCGTATCGCCCTCGCCCGGCGCCATCCGGCCATCGCGGCGATATTGGACCGCCATATGCCGGACACCGCCATCCTGCGCGGTGATGTCGATCTTCGTGCGCCATTGCCCTGCGCCGGCATCCTCGAACGTATAGAGGACACGCCTGGGCGCGGGGCCGTAATCCTCGGGCATCCGGCTGAGGTCCAGTTCCCATGTGCCAAGAAATGCCGAACTATGCGGCGGCGGCGTTTGCGCTATCGCCTGCCCGTTCAGTAGCAGGGCGGCGGCCGGTAAGATCAGGGCGCCCAGGCGCCGGTGCAGATAGGACATAGACCTTCTCCATCTTGTCGGGGCAATGGCCCCGTTGCTGCTTTTCCGCGACGGGCGTGTCGCGTCACGGCACCGCATGGCAGGCGCACGGCCTCACGCTTCGGGGCGGTGCGCCCGAAGGGACTGACAGGCTGATGATCGGGCCGACCGGCCGCGTTCGCGCTATCCCGATCGCGGGACGCCGAGCGGCAGGCGGGCGTGCCATCGTGCCAGAATGGCGACGATGGCCAGCTCAATGGCGGCTATGCTCGCCAGCAACAATGCCTGTCGGCTGTTGAGGAAGAGGATGCTCATGAAGAGGATGAGCGTGACCGCGCCGGCCAATATGGATGTGCCCGTCCGGGTGACGCTGGCCCAGTCCCGCTCCAACATGCCCCATGCAATCCGCACATGGCCAAGGCCAATCAGAAGCTGGAGCAAGGCCAGCGGCAGGATCGCGCTCTGATAGATGCTGCGCAGAAGATGCTCATAGGCGCTGCCTTCCAACAGTGCGCCGACAAGGCCACCGCCGCCGGGATAGAGATAGGGAAGCCCGAACAGCGCGCATCCGACCTGCAAGGCCGCCATGGGCAGGATCAGGCCAAGCGCCAGCGCATAGCTGGTCAGTATGAAACGGCCTTCCTCGACACGCAGCATGTCGCGCCATGCCGCGATCAGGCAACCGGTCGCGAAGCGCAATTGCGCACGGTCGACTACCGCCATCTCATATTCGGCCTCCATCGCCATCGCCCATTCCCGCCGGCTTTCGCCCATGGCGGCTATGGCAACGACCATGATGGCGCGGGACAAGGAGATTGTCATGCCAGTGCCTCCCCCGATGAACTGGTCGCCGAGTTGCCCGGCCGCTCCCCCTGTCGGTCCAGTGCCAGCGCCATGCCGGCGGCGGTCAGCCGATAGGCATGGCGTGGCGGGCGCCCCGGTTGCGCCGGCTCGCGCCATTCGGCCTCGACCAGCCCCTGTTCCGTCATCCGCATCAGCAAGGGATAGAGCGTGCCGGACGCCAGGCCCGTCTCTTTCATGAGATCATAGCCATGCCGCCAATGGCCACGCGCCCCGGACAAGGCATCGAGGAGAATGTGCATCTGCTTCGAGGGTTGTCGTTTCCGGCTCATGCAAACAAATCAACATATGTAGATTTAAGAGTCAAACGGATATTTGCACCCGGAGCATGGTGTCGATTGACAGCCCGTTACCGCACTGTTTAAACGTCATACATATTATCTAAATTGGAGCAGGATATGGGACGGCTGGCAGGCAAGACCGCGCTGGTGACGGCAGCGGGACAGGGGATCGGCCGCGCCACGGTAGAGGCTTTCGTCCAGGAAGGCGCGCGCGTCATTGCGACCGATGTGCGCGCCGAGACGCTGGCGGATCTGGACGGGGCGGAAACCCTGGCGCTGGACGTTACCGATGCCGACGCGGTCAGGGCCGTCGCGGCGCACTATCCGGACCTCGATATCCTGTATAATTGTGCCGGCCGGGTCCATGCCGGCACCATATTGGACTGTGACGAAGAGGAATGGGCCTTTTCCAACAACCTGAACGTCACCGCGCAGTATCGCATGATCCGCGCCGTGCTGCCGAACATGATCGCGCGCGGTGGCGGGTCGATCATCAACATGTCCTCCATCTGCTCCAGCATCAAGGCGGTGCCCAACCGCTTTGCCTATGGCGCGACCAAGGCGGCGGTGATCGGCCTGACCAAGTCGGTGGCGGTCGATTTCGTGACCAGGGGGATACGCTGCAACGCGATCTGTCCCGGCACGGTGGAGACGCCATCGCTGATCCAGCGGCTGCATGACACCGGCGATTTCGACAAGGCCTATGCCGAATTCACCGCGCGGCAGGCCATGGGTCGCTTCGGCCGGGTCACGGAACTGGCGGCGCTTGCGGTCTATCTGGCGTCGGACGAGTCCGCCTTCACCACCGGCACGGTCAACGTGATCGACGGCGGCTGGGTCAACTGAACCGCATCAGCGCCAGCAAGAGCGCAGGACGAGGAGAGAGAGGATGAAGGGCAGCTGGTGCATGGCATTGGCAGCGGTGATGCCGGTGGCGGCGACCGCGACCGCACAGGAGGGACCGGTGCAGGTGCATGTCTCGCCCACGGGCGACGACAAAGCCCCCGGCACCCAGACGCGGCCGGTGCGCTCGCTGACCCGCGCGCAGGCGCTGGTACGGCAGCATAATGCGAAGCGCGATGTGGCGGTCATATTGGCAGACGGTACCTATGGCCTCGACGCCCCTTTGCTCTTCCGCCGCGCCGATGGCGGGCTGAATGGTCATGTCGTGACATGGCGCGCGGCCGAAGGCGCGCATCCAATGTTGTCGGGCGGGCAACTGGTCAGCGGCTTCAAACCCTATGATGCGGAGCGTCGCCTCTATGTCGCGGACGTACCAAAGGGGATCGACGCGCGCCAGCTCTGGGTAGACGATACGCTGGCCGAGCGGCCCTGGATCGAAATCCGCGCGTCGGACGTCGCCTTCGACGCGAGCGGCTTCACCATCACCAATCCCGACCTGCAATGGCTGTCCTCGCTGGCGCATCCCGAACGGCTGGAATTGCAGGCGACCGGCTTCTTCACCGATCGCGTGTCGCCGGTACAGGCGATCGCGGGCCACCGCGTCACCATGGCGCAACCGGCCTGGGACAATAATAGCTGGGGCTATGACACGATCACCAAGCCGATCTTCCCGCAGGACAGCCGGTTGTTCCTGGCCAATGCGCTGGAATTTGTCGACAAGACCAATGAGTGGCACAGCAAGCCCTATCAATGGGTGATCGATCCGCAGGCGGGCAAACTCTATCTGCGCATGGGACTGGACGAGGATATCGCGCAGCGCCGCATCGTCCTGCCGCGCCTCGAAACATTGGTGTCGATCAGCGGCACCCCCGCCGCCCCGGTTGAACGGCTGCGGTTCGAAGGGCTGCGCTTTTCCCACAGCAGTTGGCTCGGCCCCTCGCGGCCGACCGGCTATGCCAATCAGCAGAGCGGTTCCTTCCTGCTCGAAACCTCGCCGATCCGGCCAGTGGAGGCGTGGAAGACGTGCGGCTGGGGCTGTGTCGAATTTGAATCCATGCGCCAGAAATGGAACCAGATGCCCGCCGCCGTGCAGCTATCGGCGGCGCGCGACATCGTCTTTGAACGCAACCAGTTCTCGCAACTGGGGCAGATCGGCCTTGGCATCGGCAACAACCCGGATGCCAACCTCTCGGGCGTGGGTCTGGCCACCAGCAACATCCGCGTGTCGCGCAACCGCTTCACGGTCTTGTCGGGCAGCGCGATCATGGCCGGCGGCATCCGGGCGGAGGCGCATCATCCCGATGACCCCGCGCTCATCAACCGCGACCTGACGATCGCGGACAATATCGTCGCCACCGTGTCGCAGGATTATAAGGATAATGCCGCGATCCTGACTACCTATGTCAGCGGCGCGCGGATCGTTCATAACGACATCAGCGACGCACCCTATGACGGCATCGCCGTGGGCTGGGGCTGGGGCTATAATGATGCCGGTGGCAATCCCAATTATGACGAGAATGCAAAGGGCTATGTCCATAACGTCAAATATACGACGCCCACGACATTGCGCGATACGCTGGTGGAAGGGAACCGCATCCATGGCGTAAAAAGCTGGTTCATGGATGGCGGGGCGATCTACAATCTGTCGGCCAATCCCGGTGCGATCGTACGCGGCAACCACATCTTCGACATTGGCGACAAGATTGCCATCTATCTGGATGAAGGATCGAAGCATTTCCGCGTGACCGGCAATGTCGTGGAGACGCGCGGCAAATGGCTGAACATCAATACGGCGGGCAAGATGTACAGACGCCGGATCTCGACCGACAATGTCGCGACCGGCAACTGGCATATTTCCAACAGCACGGGCGGCCGCTGGCTGGAGGAAATCGGCAATGTCGCGCGCGACAATATGCTGCTGCCCAATCGCGACTGGCCGGCCGATGCGCAAAAGGTCATTGATGAGGCGGGCGTGCGTCCCTGACCTTGCGCTGACAACTAACCCTGTCCCCCCGCTGGCCGCCCGATCCCTTCGGGCGGCCTTTTTTACGCCTCCACCCGTTCGCTTTGAGCCTGGTCGAGAAGCATCAGGCACAGTCAGATCAGGGCCGCGTCGTCCAACTCCAGCTTACCGCGTCGGTCAGTATCTTGCCGCCTGCCTGCGCGCGTGCCTCGACCCGGTTGCCGCCCTTGGCCAGATCGATGTCCCAGGCCGCGATATGATCCTCCACCGGCACGCGCGTCCATGCCCCGTCATTCAGGCGCAGTTCGACCGCCGGCTGGTTGGAAAAGACCTGCACCTTCACGCGCTGCGTGCGCTTCGTGACATCGCGACGGCTGGTGATGTGCAGCATCGGTACGTCCGACCAATTGGCCTGATACCAATAATAGGCGTCCTTGCGGACCTTGCGATCCTCGCTCACCAGCCCCTTGTCGTTGATCGCCGGCCGGTCGCCTTCATTGCGCTTGAAGGAGGGAAAATCGATCCCGACCCAGACGAAGGTCGACCAGAGGAAGGGCCGTTTCTTCATCTCGCGCCAATGTTTGATGTGGAAGTCGGTCTGATATTGTTCGGGATGCCAATAGCCGTTGGATTCCGGTCGGGTCATCACCGGGTCTTCCTGATGCAGGATGCTGGCCCCTGCGCCATATTCGCTGACGCCGATCGGCCGACCGGGCAGCTTGGCATGCAAGTCGTCCGCCCACGGCCCGATGTCTTCGGACTTGGTCCAGTACCAGCCGAAATAGCGGTTATACGACACGGTGTCGCTATGCTGTGCGATAGGGTCGCTATCCTCCAGACAGCAATGTGCATAGGTGGTCGGCCGGGTCGGATCGAGCGCCTTGGCGGTTGCCTGCAATTCGGCGAGGATGCGGTTGGAGGCGGCGTCCGACTTGCGGATTTCATTGCCGATGCCCCAGAGCGCGACCGAGGGGTGATTGCCCGTCTGCGCGATCAGTTCGCGCATCTGATCGACCAGATTTTCGCGGAACGCATCGGACGGATCATGGTCGTCGATCAGCGGCACTTCGGTCAGCAGCAGCAGACCCAGTTCATCCGCCCGCTCATAGACGCGCTGTGGATGCTGCATATGGGCAAGCCGGATCGCGGTCGCGCCCATATCGGCGAAGATGCCCAGATCCTCGTCAATCTCCGCATCGGTGACGATCGGCCCGCGCCCGAAGCGGGTGGGATGCTGAAGGTTGACGCCGCGCATCGGATAGGGCGCGCCGTTCAACAGCACGGTTCCGTCCGGCTTCACTGCGATGGTCCGCACGCCCAACGGCACGGTCTGGCTGTCGATAATGCGCCCGCCCTCCACCACGTCGGTCACGACATGATAGAGATAGGGGGATTTGCGCCCCGTCCAGAGCTGCGGATTGGGCAGCGTGATCGTCTGCTTCACCGCCTCATGCGCGCCGGGGGCGAGCGTGGCCGGGGTGACGGAGCGCGCCACCGTCTTGCCGCTGGCGTCTATGATCCGGCTGGCAAGCGTAAAACGCGCCGCCGCAGCGCGATCGTTGCGTAGCGCCACGGCGACGTCGATGCTCGCACGGCGCGGCTGGAGCGCGCTGGTGCGCACCTGTACCCCCGGCCCGGCATGATCCAGCCGGTCGATCGCCAGCGCATCCACTTCGATCAGCGACACGCGGCGATAGAGGCCGCCGAAAATGTTGAAGTCGCCATTCAACGGCGCGATATGGGTGTCGCGGCTATTGTCGACCCGCACCGTGAGCAGGTTGCGCCCCGGCGTCAGGGCGTCGGTCGCGTCGATGCGGAAGGCGCCATAGCCACCCTGATGCGTGCCGATCCTGCGACCGTACAGCCAGATGTCGGCCTTCAGCGTCGCGCCGCCGAAATGCAGCAGATAGCGTTTGCCCGGCTGCGGCTTGTGGTCGATCGCCAGCCGATACCAGGCCGGGCCGCGATAATAGACACCTTCCGGCTCGCCCCGCGCCTTGGCTCCGCCAATGCCGCTGTCCTCGGCGTTGTACGTGTGTGGCACACTGACCGGCGCCCATGCGCGATCATCGAAACCGGGTGCCTCCGCCCCGGCGGCGTCCGCCTTGACGAACCGCCACCCGTCGGCGAGCGGCGTTTCGGTGGCAGCCTGAGCCACGCCCGGCAACAGCAGGGCAAGCACGAAACTGGAGCGCATCGTCATTCCTTCAGCTTAAAGTCTGGATATCGCCGATCTGGATGCCGCTGCTTGCGGTCGACCGGATCGCCGTGTCGCGGGGCTGGCGCGATCGCAGGCCATCGACCATCGCCCCCTGCACATCGTCGAACAGGATGGCGGGCCGCGCGTCAGTCGCTTCGACATCGAAGCTGACGTCGCGCAGGCTGATGTTGCGGGCATGGCGGACGAAGAGGCCATGCGCCGGGAACGCTCCCATGAAGCTGGGCTCCAGACTGCTGGCCGGCCGTTCGGGGATGGCACGGGCCGCGTCCGTCGCGCTGCCTCCACCGGCGGAGCGGACATGGACGTTGGAGAAGCTGACATCCTCGATCGGCGCGCCCGGATTGCCGACGATGCCGCAGGCATAGGGACCAGATGCGCCGGACACATTGATGTCGGAAAAGCGCACCCGCCGTACCTTTGAGGGACCATTGCCGCGCGGCGCCCGGTTGCGTGCGGCGAGGCGCACGAAGATGGGATGGTTGACGACATTGCGCAGGTTGATGTCGCTGAACGTCACATCCTCCAGCACGCCGCCGTCGATCGCACCCATTTGCAGCCCGCGCGTATTTTCGCAGGTACAGCCGGAAATCAGGACATTGCGAAAGCCGGTGGCGGAATCGGTGCCCAGCTTGATCCGCCCCAGCACGCCGACATTGTCGGTCGACCGGTAGGTGGACGGGCGATACTGCCCGTCGATCAGCGTACCCAGATCATAGCCGCTGGTCTTACAGCCGATGACGCTGACATCCTCGCAGAAAACCGGTTCCTGCAAGGCATAGCTGCTCTTGAGGACGATCGCGTCATCCTTGTGCGCGTTGACGATGCAGTTGGTCACGCGCACGTCGCGGCAGCAGTCGATGTCGATGCCGTCGCGGTCGGTGTCGATCGTCAGATTGTCGATGGTGACATTGGTCGATCCCAGCACATAGCAGGCGAAATGCCCGCCTTGCAGGATGGTAAAGTCGCGCAACAGGACATTGCGACAGCGGCGCAGCGCCACTGCCTTGTTGCCGCGTCCTTCATATTCCATTTCGCGCGGGATCGCCCGGCGCGCGGCATCGGCGGTCAGACCCTGTTCCTTCGGCGACTTCCACCCTTCGATCCCGTGCCAACGCGGCGCCGGCCCCTCCCGGTCCAGCCCCAGCCCATGGATCATCCCGCGTCCGATGATCGCGACGTCGGTGACGCCGTCGCCATAAATCAGCGCATTGTGGAAATGGGCGACGCCATAGTCGACGAACTGCTCCTCATAGACGCCTTCGGGCAGGTCGTAGCGCCCCTTGTGCCGGCGCGGATCGGCCGCCTCGATCAGGCTGCCGGGCATCAGCAACAGGGTGATGTGGCTTTTCAGGCGGATGGAGAAGCAAAGATAATGGCCCGGCGGCACGACCACTGTGCCGCCACCGGCCTTGCTCGCAGCCTCGATCGCGCGATTGAAGGCATCGGAATCGATCGCGACCCCGTCCCCCTTTGCGCCATGGTCGCGCACATCGTGGAAGCCACGCAGCGATCCGGCCGCCCGCACCGGCGCCGACGCCATCGTGAAGGCAGCGCCGAGGCCCAAGGTCATGGCGCGCCGACTGAAATTCGCGCGTTCGATAACGCCGCTCATCATGCGATCCCCTCATTATGTTGTATGACGTATTACATAATGAGGGGTGGCTGTGAACCCCTTAAACCGATCGCTACACCAGCAAAGACCTGTCCAACTCGTTGACGCATTTGGCACCGCTCAGCGCCATCGACACTTTCATGCCCTGCGCGATCAGGTCGAGCAGGTGAGTGACGCCCGCCTCGCCCTGTGCCGCCAGCGCATAGATATAGGCCCGACCCAGCAGCACCCCATGCGCGCCCAGCGCCAGCATCCGGACCACGTCCAGCCCGGTCCGCACGCCGCCGTCGACCAGCACGGTCAGGTCGTCGCCGACCGCATCGGCGATTCCCGGCAGCGCCCGCGCAGTGGACAGCGCCCCGTCCAGTTGCCGCCCACCATGATTGGACACGACGATCCCGTTAGCCCCAAAACGCACCGCATCACGCGCGTCGTCGGGGTCGAGAATACCCTTGACGATCATCTCGCCCTTCCATGTATCGCGTATCCATTCCAGATCGGACCAGGTAATCGACGGATCGAAATTGGCGCCCAGCCAGCCGATATAATCGGCCAGATCCGTGGGCTGACCGCGATAGGCGGACACATTGCCCAGATCATGCGGCCGACCCAGCAGACCGACATCCCATGCCCAGCCCGGCCGGCCCATGGCCTGCATCATCCGGCGCAGGGGTGCGTTGGGGCCACTCATGCCCGAATGGGCATCGCGATAGCGCGCGCCGGGCAGCGGCATATCCACGGTGAAGACCAGCTTGGTCACGCCCATCGCCTGTGCCCGTTCCAGCGCATGGCGCATGAAACCGCGATCCTTGAGCACATAGAGCTGGAACCAGACCGGCTGGCCGACATGCTCCACCACCTCGGTCACGGAGCAGACGCTGACGGTCGAGAGGATATAGGGGATGCCGGCGCGGGCTGCGGCACGCGCCACCTGCAACTCGCCGCGCCGCCGCATCATGCCGCCCAGACCGATCGGCGCGAGCAGCAGCGGCATCGCCATCCTCTCGCCGAACAAGGTGGTTTCCAGACTGAGCGCCGATATGTCGCGCAGCACCCGCTGGCGCAGCTTGATGTCGGCCAGGTCGGCACGGTTGGCGGCCATCGTCTCCTCGCCAAAAGCGCCGCCATCGACATAGTCGAACAGGAAGCGCGGCAGGCGCCGCCGCGCCGCCTCGCGATAATCGAGCGGGGAAGAAATGATCATGCGGTAGTCCTCAATTGGCGGGCTTCGTCCAGCGACAGGAGCAGGTCGGCGCGCGCCGGCATCTCGGCCAATATATGACGGGTCAGTCGCTCATAATGTTGCACGAAGCGGTCGAGCTGCGTGGCATCCATCGCCTTGTCGGCACCCCGCGCCAGCAACGCCTCCTCCTGCTGCCCGCGCCAGCCGCGCACCACCGAGAAATCCGGCGCGGCGAGCAGGACGAGCCGGTCGATCCAGCCGAACAGTTCCGCATAGGGGCCACGCAACTGGCGATTGACATGGCGGCGCCAGATTTCGTCCTGATCCTCGTCGCGTTCCAGAGCATTGACCGGCGGTGCCAGATCCGCCTTCGCCTGCGGTCGCGCGCCGACGCACCAGCCCTCGAAGATCAGCAGGTCGATCGGCCCATCGACAGCCTCACCCTGTGGCAGCGGTTCATCCTGCCCCTTGTCAAAGCGTGGCAGCAGGAGCGGCTCTCCGGCCTTGGCCGCCTCCAACAAAGCGATACCCCGCGCGACATCATGGGTGCCGGGCACCCCGCGCGTGCGGAACAGCGGATGCACCTGCGCCGCCAGTTGCCCACGTGCCTGCCGCCCCAGATAGAGGTCGTCCAGCGACAGGATGGCGGTGCGATGCCCGTCCTTCTCCATCAACGCCTGCAAGCCGGTCGCCAGCGTCGACTTGCCCGATCCCTGCGCGCCGCACAGGCCCAGGATCAGCGGGCCGCCCGCCGCAGCCAGCCAGCTCCGCGTCGCCGCAGCGACCCGCTCAAGCGACGGGGTCAAGCAACGGCTCTCCGGCAAAGAAGCGATCGAGATTGTCCGCTACCTTCATGCCCATGGCGGTGCGCGTCTCGATCGTAGCGCTGCCCAGATGCGGCAGCAGCACGACATTGGGCAGGGCGATCAGGCCGGGATGGACCTGCGGTTCCGCCTCATACACATCCAGCCCAGCCGCCGCGATCCGCCGGTCGGCCAGCGCCTGCGCCAGCGCGCCCTCATCGATCAGCGTCCCGCGCCCGGTATTCACCAGCACCGCATGGTCGGGCATCCGCGCCAGCAGCGTGGCGTCGACCATATGGCGCGTCTCCGCCCCGCCCGGCGCATGGAGCGACAGCACATCCGCCTGCTCGGCCAGCGCGCCAAGGTCGGCAAAATAGGCATCTGCCGGCATGTCGTCGGCGGGACGACGGCTGTGATAGGCGATGCGCATGCCGAACGCCTGCGCCCGCTTCGCCACCGCGCGGGCGATCCGGCCGAATCCAACCAGCCCCAGCAATTTGCCGTCCAGCGATTGCCCGACCAGATGGGTGGGCCGCCAGCCGGTCCAGTCGCCGGCGCGCAATTCCCGCTCGCCCTCGCCCGCCCGGCGCATCGCCATCAGCATCAGGGTCATGGCGATATCCGCCGTCGCTTCGGTCAGCACGTCGGGCGTGTTGGTGACGACCAGCCCCGCTTCGCGCGCGGCGGCAAGGTCGATATGCTCGTAACCCGCACCATAATTGGCGATGATCCGCACCCGCCGCCCCTCAGCCATGAGGACTTCGCGCGTCACCCGGTCGGTCACGGTCGGGCAGAGCGCATCATGGTCGCGCATCGCCTGTGCCAGCGCGGCCGCATCCATCGGCCGGTCACTGTCGTTGAAGCTGACGTCATAGCGGGCGGAAAGCCGCTGCTCCACCATTTCAGGCCAGCGGCGGGTCAGCAATATTCGGGGTCTTGCGCTCACAACAGACCCCGCTTCGCCAGATTGCGCATCAGCGCGGCCGTGCCGAAGGTCCAGGGTTCGACCCGGTCGGTCGCCGTCACCCGGTTCACCAGCATGCCCAATTCGTCACAACCAATCCGCACCTCGTCTCCTTCCGCATGGGTGAAGCCCCGTCCCGGATCGCCCCGGTCCTGCGTCGGTGCGAACAGGGTACCGAGATAGAGGATGAGGCCATCGGGATAGGGATGATGCGCGTTCACGGCCTGCGCGGCAAGTTCTGCGGGCGGGCGGCTGATTTCCGCCATCGCCGATCGCCCTTCCATGACGAAACCGTCGCGACCATCGACCCGAAGCGTGACGGTGATCGCCTCCACCGCGTTCAGGTCGAAACCGCCGTCGAACAGGCGGACGAAGGGACCGACCGCCGCCGCGCCATTGTTATCCTTTGCCTTCCCCAGCAACAGCGCCGATCGCCCCTCGACATCGCGCAGATTGACGTCGTTGCCCAGCGTCGCGCCGACGATCCGCCCGTCCGACGCAATCACCAGCACCACCTCCGGCTCCGGATTGTTCCACACCGATGCGGGATGGACGCCGATCGCGCTCCCCGTACCGACCGTCGCCATGGGCTGCGCCTTGGTGAAGATCTCGGCGTCGGGGCCGATCCCGACCTCCAGATACTGGCTCCATGCTCCAGCCTCGATCAGCATCTGCTTGAGCTGCGCCGCCGCGTCCGATCCCGGCCGCAAATGGCGCAGGTCATCGCCGACCAGCGCCTGCACCTGCGCGCGGATATGGGCCACCGCGTCCGGATTTCCGCGCGCCTTTTCCTCGATCACCCGCTCCAGCATGGAGGTAACGAAGGTGACACCGGCCGCCTTCACCGCCTGAAGGTCAATAGGCGAGAGCAGCCACGGCCGGGAGGAGTCGCGCCGGTCCGATGGGGTGTTGGCGAGGATATCGCGAAGGGCACCGACATCCTCGCCCTTCGCGTCGCGCAGCCCTTGTGCTGGGGAGGAGGCTTCGCACAGGTCGCGCGCGGTCGGGAAGTGGGTGGAAATATCGGCCAGTCGATCGCCATCGACGCGAACGAGCGACGGCCCCTCCTGGTCGGGGCGCCAGATGCGGCCGAACAGCAGCGCATCGGGATCAGCGGGCAGGATGGCGGCGGGGGACAGGTCCATCGCTTAGCGCCGCCGGAAATCGGGCGTGCGCCGCTCCGCGAAGGCGGCCCGGCCTTCAGCGGCGTCGGCGGTCGCGAAGCAGATCGCCTGTAAGTCGCGCTCATACTCGATCGCCTTGTCATAGGGCATCTGATGGGCAGCGCGCAGGTTGAGCTTGGCGGTTTCGGCCGCGATCGGTGCCCGCTGCGCGATGGTTGCGGCGATTGCCTGCGCCCGCACCATCAACTGGTCGGGCGGCGTCACTTCGCTGACCAGCCCCCAGGCCAGTGCCTGCTCGGCGCTCACCATGTCGCCGGTATAGAGCATCAGCGCGGCATTCGACATGCCGATCGAATGGGCGAGGCCGACCGCCATGCCGCCACCGCCGATCCAGCCCAGCTTGATTTCCGGCGCAGCAAAGCGCGCGTTGCTCGACGCAATGCGGATGTCGCAAGCCATGGCGGTTTCCAGCCCACCGCCCAGCGCGTAGCCATTGACCGCCGCGATCACCGGCTTGCGGCAGGCGCGCAGCGCGTCGCAATAATCCTGCCGGTTGCGGAAGTCCCAAGGGGTCGCATAGGCATCCAGCATCGTGATGTCGGAACCGGCGGAAAAGGCCTTCTCCCCCGCGCCGGTCACGATCAGCACGCGCACTGCGTCTGATGCGTTGCACTCGGCCACTGCCTGCACCAAGGCCGCTGCCATTTCCGGCGTCATGGCGTTCAGTTTGTCGGGCCGATTGAGCGTGATGGTGGCGACATGATCGGCAATGTCGAAGCGCAGTAGGGCGCTCATAATTCGGTTCCTTTGCGATGATGGCGGCGGAAAGCCGCCTCTATGGCGTCCAGCACTGGGTCGGCCGCCTCCCCTTCGACCAGGCCCGCGCGCAGCCGCGCCGATGCCTCGGTCTGGAAGGCGATGGCGCCGTCGTGGCGCGGGCGCAGGCTGGCCGCCTCCAGCGTGGCACGGGTGCCGCTGTAAAATCCGCCCCAGCGGGCATCGACCGCCGGGTCGGTCCAGGCGGCGCGGAGCGAGGGCTGGCCTTCCTGCGCGGGGATGAAGATCCGCTGCGTCTCCTCCCCCATCAGCCAGAGGAGGTGCGCCCTGAGCGCCGGCGTCACTTCGCAACGCTTCGACACCGCGATGCCGGTGCCACCCAGGATCGACCCGATGCCGGCCGGCCCGCGCGGCGCATCGGCGAAACCGACCCGGCCACCAGCAGCATAATTGACATAGCCATAGACGAGCGGGACCAGATCGATCGGCTCACCGGCCGCCATCGCCTCCAGCAGGGCAATCGGATTGGCATGCAGGAAGGCGCGGCTGGTCGCGCCGGTCAGCGCAGCCATGATCGCATAAGCGGCCCGCCCCGCCTGCCGATCCACGAACCCTTCGACCGGTCCCGCCCCGCCCAGCGCGGCGACGATCGACTGGAAGGACAGGATTGCATGCGGCCCGGCCAGCGACAGGGCCACCGGCTGATGCACGGCAAGGGCTATCACCGCGTCCCATGTTGCAGGCGGCGTTTCGATCCGATCAGGGGCATAGGCCATGACTTGTGTCGCGGCATCCAGCGGCAGCGCCCAATGCGATCCGCCATAATGATAGCTGGCAAGCGACCGGCCGATCGCGGCCCCTTCCAATCCCGCCAGCCAATACGCGTCGAACAGGCTTTCCATCGGCTGGAGGCAATCCTGCGCCACCGCTTCACCGACATGGGGATGGTCCAGCACGATCAGGTCGTAGCGATCAGCGAGGTCAGCGATCGGCGCAGCCTCGAACCCCTCCAGCGAGTGGCGATCCCAGCCGATGGTCAGTCCTTGTCCCGGCGCGACCTCACGCCCCGCCGCCTCCAGCGCACGATAGCCGCGCGGATGGTCCCAGGTCAGGCCGCGATAAACTGGCAGGCTCATGCGTGCTGGCGCACCACGCCGGATTCGATCAGTTGCGCGATCTCCGCCTCGCTGCGGCCGGCCTCGGCCAGCACCTCCCGGCTATGCTCGCCGACCAGCGGCGCGCCGCGGGTGATGGTGGACGGCGTGCGCGAAAAGCGGATCGGAAAACCCGGCACCTTCACCCGGCCCTCGGTCACATGATCATATTCGACGAAGGTGCCGTTGTGGCGGATCTGCGGATCATCGACCAGATCGGCATAGCCATAGACCGGGCCGCACCATATGTCGGCGGCGCGGAACGTCTCCAGCCAGTGCGCGGTATCGCGCGTCACCAGATGCGCCTTCACCTGCGCGAAGATGGCGTCGCGCTGGGTCCAGCCGTCCCGCTCCTCATCCAGTTCCGCGAAGAAAGGATCGTCCAGCACTTGCCCCAGCGTCTTGAGCGACGCCATGGCCAGCGTCATATAGCCGTCCGCCGTCGCGAACACACCATAGGGCGCGCGAATATAGCTGTGGGCATGGGGTTCGGCCGATCGCGTCTGGGCCTTGCCGCCAACGGTGAATACCGACAATTCCTGCATCTGGATGGTGGTGATGGCGTCGAGCATATTGACCTGCACCAACTGCCCCTCGCCGGTCCGCTCGCGGTGGAAGAGCGCGGCCAGAGCGCCTTCGAAGGCGGTATAGGCGGTGACGGCATCGACCAGATACTGGCCGGCGGGCGACGGCGGTGCGCCTTCCGCTCCGGCCGACAGCATCGCGCCCGACATGCCCTGCAACAGCAGATCCTGCCCCGGATAGAGGCGATAGGGGCCATCCTCGCCATAACCGGACATGGACACATAGATGAGGCGCGGGTTGATCACCGACAGGGTCGCATAATCGACACCGAGACGCTCAGCCACGCCGGGGCGGTAATTCTGGAGGAAAATGTCGGCCTCCTTCACCATGTCCAGCAGCACCGCCTTGCCCTCCGGCGATTTGAGGTCGATCGCCAGCGACCGCTTGTTGCGGTTGAGGGAGAGGAAGGAGACGTTGACGCTGTTGCCGGTCGCGCCGCCGGCCGAGGCATGACGCTGCCATTCGCCACTGATCGGTTCGACCTTGATGACGTCGGCGCCCATGTCGCCCAGCCGCTGCGCCGCGAACGGTCCCGCCATGGCGATGGAGCAGTCGAGAACGCGAATATCCTTGAGTATCGTCATATCTGGTCCTTCAGGCCATGACCCAGCCGCCATTCACATGCAGCGTCTGGCCAGTGATGAAGCCTGCCTCGTCGGCGGCGAAAAATCCGATGGCATGGGCGATGTCGGCGGCCGTGCCACGGCGCTTGACCGCCTGCGCATCCAATACCATCCGGTCATAACCTTCCGGGTCGGGATGGATTTTCTCGGCATCGGTCGGGAAGGCGCCCGGTGCGATCGCATTGACGGTCACGCCATCAGGGCCGAACTCGCGTGCCCACGCACGGGTCAGCCCGACCAGCGCGCCTTTCGACGCGACATAGGGGGACAGGTTCGCCCACCCCCCCGAAATGGTAATACTGGAAATATTGATGATCCGGCCGAAACTCTTCGCCCGCATGCCCGGCAAAGCCGCCTGCACCGCGACGATCCCGGCATCGACATTGATGCGCTGAACCCGTTGATGCTCCTCGACGGAAAAATCCTCGAAGGCCTTGGACGGATAGATGGCGGCATTGTTGATGACGATGTCGAAGCCACCATGTTCGGCGATCAGTGCATCGAGTGTCGCTCGGAAACCGGCGAGGTCGGACAGGTCGGCGGTCGATATGACCAGCCGCCCCGGCCCCTTGCCTTCCGCCGCCTCGGTCAGGCGCGCGACCTTGGCCGGATCATTGTCGACCGCGATCACCGTCGCGCCGCGTTCGATCAGCAGCAGCGTCGTGTCCAGCCCCAAGCCACCGGCCGCGCCGGTATAGAGGATCGTCCGCCCTTTCATGCCGCACTTCCGATCGGCGGGAAGACACCCGATGGCGCCGGATAGTCCTCGTCCGGCTGGCACTGGACGCCTTCGATCCGGGCGACGGCGGCGGAAACAGTTTCAGCATCGGGCAGGACGCGCAGGATCGTGTCGTAGCGGCGCTCCTCGCCATGCTCCAGTTCGATCAGTTCGCCGCGCTCACGCGCGAAGTCCTTGCCCAGCACATGGTTGGTGGATGACTCGATCCCCACCGCATAATGGCCGGCATGCAGATTCTGCCATTCGAACATGGCCGGAAACTGATCCTTGCGGGTAACGACCGAGAAGCCGAAACCCAGCGCTTCATTGACGATCGCCACCTCGACCCGGCCGTCGCCGTCGGGCGCCATGTCATGCTGCCACACCTGTTCGTGGAAATTGACGATCGGCGCGGGCAAGGTGCGATAGCCCACGCCCTGCGTCCGATAGGCATCGGCATGAGCTGCCCAGAGCACATCACGGATCGGCGCGACATAACGCGTACCTTCCGCCACCACCGGATGACCGACATTGATATGGTAGCAGAACATGTGCGGCGTGCGGTAGAAGCCGTGATTGACCACCCGGTCGGTCAGGCGAATCTCGTCGCCGCCAAGGTCCGCCTCGATCCGGCGGATAAGGTGCAGATCCTCCCCGAACACGGTCGACTGGCGGACAATGCCCTCCGCCCAGAAAGTGCAACGATCGCCATCCCACTGCTCGCCATAGCCCGTCAGTTGCGCCGGGATCGTGCCGACGCGGCCATGCAGCGAGGAAGACACCGTCTCACGCGGGCCATAATGATAATGGCCGGCCGGATCGTCGTGCATGAACAATATATGGTCGAGGCCGCAGGTGATATTGAGGCCGGACATGGAGCGGAACCAGCCAAGGCCGCCCTCGCCCTCATAATCATGCAGCCCCGGATGGCGGAAGCCCGACGGCGAATGCCAGCCGACCGCGCGCCCGCTATGGTCGCATTCGGCAATATCCATGGCACGATCCACCAGCACGGTGAAGGCAAGACCCGACCCGGTACGGAATTGCAGCATTCGCACGCCACGCTCGACACCGTCGCCCAGAGTCATCAACCGCACGCCGGCAAATTGCGACAGCGCGCCGGATCGTTCGGCGATATGTCGTTTCGACACATCGCCGCCATAAAGCCGGGCCATTCAGCCTCTCCATCTTGTAAGACATATGATGAATATATAAGCTAGATGGACTCGTCAACCGGGAGAGGGAAAATGAGAGAGATTGTCCGCCGTTGTTTTGCGGTCGACCTTGTGGACGACCCGGCGATGATCGCACGTTATCGCGCCTGGCATGCGCCGGGCGGCCCGCCGGCGGCCGTGACCGCCGCGATCCGCACCGATGGCGTTATCGATCTGCAAATCTGGATGATCGGCGACCGGATGATGATGATCATGGAACAGGATAGTGCGCTGGCGGTCGATCCTGCGATCAAGGCGGAGCGCGACGCAGCCAACCCAGATGTCGTAGCCTGGGATAGGCTGATGCGCCGCTTCCAGCGTCCACTCCCCTTCGCCCCGGACATGACCTGGGTCGAGATGGAGGCTATCTATTCGCTGGCCGCACAACCCTATGATATTAAATAAAATTACTCTTCAAGGACGAAAAAATTGTCAACAATTTGTCAACAAAGACGTCGTGATCATCTGTGAGGCGTAGGGACACCAAAGTCAAATACCTGTACCGAGCATCAATCATCGATTTACGCTTTTGCCGTTCTGACATCCGGTTGGAACGGGCAATCATCTCCCAACGCTCACGACGGCGGATGTTGCTTTTCACGTCTTGTGCTATTGCAAGTTCTTGCAACAGCCGCCCTCTACACTGCCAAGGTCACTGTCACCTGTTCGGTCGGCTCAACACTTCTCAACCCTAATTCATACTCTGTCTCCGCGGCCATTATTCATCTCAAAGTAGATCAAATCTGCCCATAAGCCCCCAAATCAAAATGTTATTGCTTCACCTGTCCGAGCGCCTCGTCACCGGCCGATGCTAGAGTTTGAGCCGATATATCCCCGACTACTTTTTACCTCAAAGCAACCCAAAATTACCCATGACGTCTAATATGAAAGTCCACTATTTTCAGTGGCTTGAATGTGCCACCATGGATTGCCACCAAGATTCGAGGTGGAGTGGTGAAACAACACATTTTTGGCGGAAATGTTGTTCGTATCGCCGCGTGAAACGCGGAGATGAAGGGCTATGCTTTCCGACAAGGTGCTGACCTCGATGGTGGCTCACGACAAACCGATAAAGAAATCTGATGGAGGCGGGCTTCTCATCCGGGTCGAGCCATCTGGCCGGAAGCTCTGGCAACTCGCCTATCGGTTCGATGGCAAACAGAAAACGCTGAGCGGCGGGATTTATCCCGATACGAGCCTTGCCCAGGCGCGCGCATGGCGGGATCGCAACAGAGGGCTGATCGTTAGCGGTACGGACCCATCCTCTCTGGTCGAAGAGAGAAAGTTTCAGCGGAAGGTTAATGCGCTCACCTTTGAGGCCTTGGCTCTCGAATGGTTGAAGGCGCGCAAATCCTCTTGGTCGCCGCGATACTACAGGATCACCAAGCAGCGTCTGGCCGCCGATATCTTTCCCCACCTTGGCAACAAGGCGGTTCGCTCGATCTTGCCGCGCCATGTCCTCCAAGCATTGAGACAGGTGGAGGAACGAGGCTCAGTCGGCATGGCGCACAGACTGAGGGGCACATGCAGCGAGATCTTTCGATATGGCATACCTGACGGCCGCGTCGATAGCGATCCGTGTCGGGATCTTATCTCGGCCATGGTGAAGATCCCTGCCACCCGCCACATGGCAAAGGTTGAAGCCAAAGACCTCCCCGCCTTCTTTCGCAAACTCAACGCCGATCAGGGCGACCGAGTGAGCCACCTGGCGCTGCGCTGGACGATGCTCACCATGGTCCGCACGCAGGAAACCCGCTTTGCGACCTGGTCCGAATTTGAGGGCTTGGGAACGGACGAACCGCTATGGCGCATCCCACCGGAGCGCATGAAGATGCGGACCGAGCATGTCGTGCCCCTACCTCCCCAGGCGATTACCCTCTTGCGGGAAATCAGAAACGAGAACCCCTATGGGCTCGCAGGGAACGAACGGTTCGGAAAATACCTGTTCCCCGTCGCCGGCTCACGGTCGGACACCATCAGCGAGAACAGGATGCTGGACATCCTTTATCGGATGGGCCTGAAGGGCAAGGTGACGGCGCACGGTTTCCGGTCACTTGCAAGCACGGTCTTGAACGAGTCAGGTCTGTTCCTGCCGGACTGGATCGAGTTGCAGCTTGCCCACGTGCCGCGCGGCGTACGGGGTATCTATAATTCTGCGCGATATCTGGAGCATCGCCGCAAGATGCTCGCATGGTGGGGGGACTATCTCGACGCGGCCGAAGCGCAATGTCAGGAGCCTTGCGCTAAGCAAAAATTAGAGGATCTTGCCGCAACAGCACCACTGCACTGGTTTCAATCCGAGTGGTAGTCTCGCGGGGACTCCATCCAACGTTGGAGTTTTGAGAGGCGCCAGGCAACGGCCCTGGGCCCGATGCGCTCGGGCCGAGGAAATGTGCCCGCCTTCATCTCGCGATATATGGAGGACCGCGGCTTCCCGGTCTTTGCCATGACCTTGCCGATCCGCAAAAACTGCTCTTCGAAGTCTTTCATGGCCAACTAATCTTCAGGTTTGGCCTGCCCGCCATAGGCGCATATGGTGACGTCTCCGAGATGTTCAAGTGAGTGCCCCCCAGATTACTCGATGCCTTCTATCCTAATTATGAGGGCAGGAGACGAAGGTTGGTAAGCCCTAGCTCGGCGACAAGTTCACATCACGGACGTGGGTAAATTCAAAGCCCCCCAAACCATTTTAGATTCGGTCCTTGGACAACAAAGAATCCATTTTACCCTCCGATGGCCGTCGGCCTTTTCGATTACTGAGGCCGTTGGGACGCAACGATTGCTCGTCTGCACCGTTCAGCCTCGATGGAAGTTGCACCACAAAACGACTCCGCAAATCAAGAATGCCCAGAGGTTAGGCTCGGATGGCTTCACTTGCCGTTGTTCGCAAAGATCGGGCTCGGCTTTCTTGCTACCGTCATCATTATCTGGCTCGTCCTCTTCCTTACCAAGGGCCGTTTCCTCAAACGCCCATTTGAGCGGACGGTCGCCACACTCACTGAGCGCGATGTCGCGGTCAAAGGCGACTTCCAACTCTATTTCGCACCCTTCAGCCTGAAATTTCTGGCCGAAGGCTTCACACTGTCGAACCCGAAATGGGCGCGTCAACCAACGCTCTTTTCGGCCCGTCAGATCGATGCGCGGATCGCGCCATTTTCGCTGTTGTTTGGAAAGCGCCATCTCTATGCTCTGACGCTGCGCGATGCAGCGATCGATCTTGAGTGGAATGCCGCGCATGACGCCAATAGCTGGACCTTCAGCGAGAAAAAGGGCGGCGAGCCGCTCGCCTTTCCCCGTATCGACCGGGCCAGCATAGCGGGAACACGGCTGCGCTATCTCGACCCGCGCATGCGGCTGCTCGCCGATCTTGAATTCGATACGATCCAGTCGACGGATGCGCGGATCGGCAAAGCGGTGGGCGCCAAGGGAACGGGCCGTATCCGGGAAACCCCTTTCCGCCTGACCGCACAATTGCTCTCGCCCGATGAAACCGCCAATCGTGGGCGTAATCAGTTATCGCTCCGGGCCTGGGCGGCGAACAACGTCATTGATGTGAAGGGCACTCTGCCTTCCGTGGCGGATATCGAGAATGTCCCCTTGCAGACGCAGGCCAGCGGCCGCGACATGTCGGAACTGCTGGCGATCATCGGCGTGGCCATTCCGCAAACCCGATCCTATCGACTGAAGGGCCAGCTCATCAAGCAGGATGATGTCTATCGCTTCACGGACCTCAGCGGCACCTTTGGCAATAGCGACGTCGCTGGCAGGCTGACCATCACCAATGGGGAGCGCGTGCGCCTGGATTCCGAACTCTCCACCAAACGCCTCGATATTATCGATACCGCGCCATTCATTGGTTACAATCCCGATATCGTGGCCAGCAAAGGCGCCACGGCCGCTGCGGCTGCAACGGGCGCTTCTGCCGATCGCATTCTTCCCGACGCCGCCCTGCCCGTCGCGACCATGCAGGCGTTCGACGCGACGCTCAAATGGCGGATCGGTACCGTCCGCTCACGCAACGTGCCGGTATCCGACATCGACCTCAGCCTCGCGCTGGACAAGGGGAGGCTCTCGCTTTCCCCCCTCACCTTCTCTATGGCCCGCGGCGATGTTGCAGCCGACATCATTCTCGACACGCGGCAAAGTCCTGCAGCCGACAGCTATGACATTCGCCTCGCTCCCACCCCGATGGGCAAGCTGCTCGGAGGCTATGGCGTAGTCGAGGCCGGCACGTCTGGCACGATCCACGGGCGGATCAAGCTGGAAGGGCGCGGCGACACGATCCATGACAGCCTGGCGAGCGCCAGCGGCCGCATCGCTTTCATCATGCCGCAGGGCAGCTTCTGGACGCGAAATGTCCAGCTTTCCGAAATCGACCTCGGCACCTTTGTCTACAAGATGTTTCAGGGTCGGCTGAAGGAGCCAGTGGGCATTAATTGCGGTCTGATCGCCTTCACCGTGCGCGATGGCCTGGCGGACGCTGACCCCATCCTGATCGACACAAAGAAGAACGTCATTACCGGGCGCGGCGGTTTCAGCTTTCGCACCGAAGCGCTCGACATTGGTGTGCGTGCCGATGGCAAGAAGTTCAGCCTCTTTTCGGGCCAGTCGCCGGTGGCGATTGGCGGCCATTTCGGGTCGCCTGCCCTCAATGTCATCAGTCCGGAGTTGCTTGGTCGGTCGGGCGCAGGACTCGGGCTTGCTCTGCTGGCCAGCCCGCCTGCCGCTGTGTTGGCGTTCGTCGATGTCGGTGACGCCAAGTCCGCTGCTTGCGGCCCGGTACTGGCCGGCGCACGCGCCGTGGCCCAACGCACCAAGGGCGGTAAGCCGCGCGACGACGTCTCGAAAAGGGATAAACAGTAAGGACAGGGCGATGCGACTAGGCCGCCAGTCGGCCCCGCCCATCCGCCTTAGCCCGGCAAAGCGCCTTGTCGGCGCGCGCCAACGCCTCTTCGAAATCTTCTGCCCCTTCAGGGGACCCGCGATCATCATGCCACCGCTGATCGCCATCGCAGCCGTCAGTCCGAGAACATCGCAGATACGCGGGATCAGAGATGCGCTCGGCAGCCAACCCAGATTCAGCATGAGGAGGGGCACCGCGTGCGCCGCGCCCATTAATAGAGGCGGCGCTGCCATCCAGGGTTCGAGCACGGGCCGCGCCTGAAAATGCCGAAGGCCCGTCACGGCCAGCACATTACTCCAGGCGAGCAGCATTAGGAGAATTGTCCCATGAACAATCCCATGCTCGCCCCACAGGCCAAAACCGATCATCACCCCGCCGTACAGAAACGAACTCAAGGACCAGTAAAGCAGATGATCATCCTGTCGGCGGCCACGCCATAGCAGCAGGAACACGAAGCCGAAGGCAGTCGTGTTGAGCAGGCTGCACAAGCGCAGTGTATCGATCTCGGCCAATGTTATGCTGCCCCTGGGTTCATCCCCGCCTGTGTCCCGAATTTGGTTAAAAAAATATGTTTCCCAACAGGTTTTGCGGTGGGCTGATGATCGGCTCGTCAAGGTCAGAGGTTTAAGCGAGGGTCTTATCAAAACATTGGGAGGCGCGGTTCATATTGGCTTGTTCCTACAAGGAACCAAAGCAAATGCTGCTCGCTAAGTCTGCCGGAGGTCTCTCATGGCAACGCGCGCATATTGGCAGGGTCAGATCAAACTCGCTCTCGTATCGATCCCGGTAGAAATCTATCCTGCGACCAAGTCCGGCGCGGCGGTTTCCTTCCGCCAGATCCACGAACCGACCGGCAAGCCCATCCACTATGAAAAGGTGGTGAGCGGGGTCGGCCCCGTCGACCGCGACGAGATCCTCAAGGGCTTCGAGCTTTCCAAGGGCAATTATGTTCTCCTGGAGCAGGAGGAGATCGAGGCGGTCAAGATCGAGAGCCGAAAGACGCTGGATCTTGTCCAGTTCGTCGAAGCCGATGCGATCGACGTTCTCTATTATGAGAAGCCTTACTTCGTAGTCCCGGCAGACGATCTGGCCGAAGAGGCCTATGCTGTGCTGCGCGACGCGCTGCGCCAGACCAGGAAGGTGGGCCTTGGGCAATTGTCGGTGCGCGGCCGCGAGCAGCTTGTGTCCCTGAAGCCCTGCGGCAGGGGGCTAGTGCTCGAAGTGCTGCGCTATGCCGATGAGGTGAACAAGGCGCAGAGCTATTTCAAGGGACTGCCGGCTGATACGGCAGACGAGGATATGCTCGATCTTGCCGTCAGCATCATCGACAAGAAGACCGCCCCTTTCAAGCCGGACGAGTTTCACGACCGCTATGTCGATGCGCTCCACCGGCTGATCAACAAGAAGAAAAAGGCCAAGGGCAAGCGGATCATCGAGGATGTCGATGACGAACCGACGGGACGGAAGGCCGGCAATGTCATCGACCTGATGGCCGCGCTCAAGAAGTCCGCCGGCGGGGCGAAAAGCACACCAGCGAAGAAGACGGCGACCAAGCCGAAAACCGCGACGAAGAAGGCCGCACCCAAGCGCAAGAGCGCCTGATGGAACTCAATCCCGACACGCCGCTCCACCTGATCGACGGGCCGGCCCTGCTTCGTCTGGGCGTTGCGGCGGTCCTCGGCCTGCTGCTCGGGCTGGACAGGGAACTGCGCGGCCACGCGGCGGGGATGCGCACCCATGGGCTTATCTGCTTTACCTCCGCGCTGATGACCGTCTGCGCCATAGCCCTCCATCTCGAATTGCGGGGTGAGGGAAATATCGATCCGCTCCGCGTGTTCGAGGCTTCCGCGGCATTCACCGGTATCATAGCGGCGGGGCTGATCGTCTTCAGCAAGGGCGAGATCAAGAATCTGACGACGGTCGCCCATATCTGGCTGGCGGCGGTCATCGGGATCGCCTGCGGCGCGGCGTTATGGCCGCTGGTGGTGAGCGCGACCGTCATCGCCGTCATCATGCTGTCCCTGCTTGGCATCCTCGAACGGCGCTGGCTCGATCCGCAGGATCGGAAAGACTGATGGCCGCTAAAGACGCCCTTTCCACCTATAATGCCAAGCGCGACTTCGCGCGGACGCGCGAGCCCAGAGGCAAGGTCGCCAAAACCGGCGGTAACAGCTTCGTCGTGCAAAAGCATGCCGCGACCCGACTGCACTGGGACTTCCGGCTGGAGATGGACGGCGTGCTCAAAAGCTGGGCCGTGACCAGGGGGCCGAGCATCGATCCCGCCGACAAGCGGCTGGCGGTGCGGACTGAAGATCACCCGCTCGATTATGGGACGTTCGAAGGCTCCATCCCCAAGGGTGAATATGGCGGCGGCACGGTCATGCTGTGGGATCGCGGCACCTGGGAGCCGATCGCGGGCAAGAGCGCGGACGATATCAAGGACGGGCATCTGCACTTCATCCTGCATGGCGAGCGGATGAAGGGCGAATGGCTCCTCGTGCGGATGAAAGGCCGGCCCAAGGAAAAACGCGAGAACTGGCTGCTGCGCAAGATCGACGACAAGGAGGCTGGGTCGGGCGACGCGCTGGTCGAACGGGCGCTCACCAGCATATTGACCGACCGCTCCATGGCGCAGATCGAAGCGGACAAGGGCGGCGAGCAATCGCTTGAGGGCGCGAAGGGCAAGACCTTTTCCGCGAAAATGCAGGCAGCCGAAAATCATAATGCGAAGATCGCCCCCAGGCGCAAAGCCCGCTCCGCCGCCCTGTCCCGCTTCGTGAAGCCCCAGCTCGCAACGCTGGTCGACGCCGTGCCGACTGGCAACGATTGGCTGCACGAGATCAAATATGACGGCTATCGCGCCTTGATCGCGGCGAGCGGGAAGAAGGTCACGCTCTACACTCGCAACGGCCTCGACTGGACCGAAAAGTTCGGGTCGCTGGTCGCATCGATCGCCGCGCTGGACTTGCCCCCCTGCCTGATCGATGGCGAAGTGGTTGCGCTGGACGGCGATGGCAATCCGGATTTCTCAACGCTGCAGAACGCTTTGAAGCGTGGACATGGCGCGGAAGATGCCGACCATCCCTTGCATCTGTTCGCCTTCGATCTCCTGTCGCTCGACGGGCAGGATCTGAAAGGGCTGACGACGATCGAGCGTAAGGAGCGGCTGGAGGCACTGCTATCCGACGCCGATACTCCCATCCATGTCTCCGACCATATACTGGGCGCGGGGGAAACGCTGTTCCGGTCGCTTTGCGAGGCGGGGCAGGAAGGCATTATCTCTAAACGCGCCAACGCTCCCTATCGCAGCGCGCGAACGCGCAACTGGGTTAAGGTCAAATGCACACGGCGGCAGGAGTTCGTGATCATCGGCTGGTCGAAGAGCAAGGCCAATGCGCGGCCGTTCGCCTCCCTGTTGCTCGCCCAGTATGAGGGGAAGGCGCTGGTCTACAAAGGTAAGGTCGGTACCGGCTTCGACAGCGCCACGATGGACGACCTCGCCAAGGCCATGGCTCCGCTTGTAAGCGAGAAGGCCGCAGCAGAGGTTCCGCGCGTCGAGGCGCGCGGCGCGACCTGGATCAAGCCAAAGCTGATCGCCGAAGTTGCATTCGCTGAATTTACAGGCGACGGTCGCGTGCGCCACGGCAGTTTCCTGGGCCTACGGGCTGACAAGCCAGCCAAAACGGTAAAGCCCGAAAAACCTACTCCCACCCCCGCGCCGCCAAGCAACATCACGATCAGCAGCCGCGAGCGGGTCATCTTTCCCGACAGCGGGCAGACCAAGGGCGAACTGGCAGACTATTATGCCAGCATTGCGCCGCTGATGCTGCCGTTCGCCGCTAACCGGCCGGTCAGCCTTGTGCGCTGCCCACAAGGGCGGGCCAAGAAATGCTTCTTCCAGAAACATGACAGCGGCGCGCTGGGCGACGCCGTTCGACAGGTGCCGATCCGGGAAAAGAACGGCGGGTCGGAAGATTATATCTATGTCGAGAATGCCGATGGCCTTCTCGCCTGCGTCCAGATGGGTACGATCGAATTTCATGGCTGGGCGAGCCGCGCGGATGCGGTAGAGAAACCCGAGCGGATGATCTTCGATCTCGATCCCGATGAGGGGCTCGATTTCGAGATCGTGAAGCAGGCGGCTGCTGACATACGCGATCATCTGACCGATATAGGCCTTGTCTCCTTCGCCATGCTTTCGGGCGGCAAGGGCGTGCATGTCGTCGTCCCTCTCAGGCCAGGCCATGACTGGAACACACATAAGGATTTCGCGTCCCGCTTCGCCCAGGCGCTGAGCGCGGCGGAGCCCGAGCGCTTCACCGCAACGATGAGCAAGGCCAAACGCAAGGGGCGCATCTTCATCGATTGGCTACGCAACCAGCGTGGCAGTACAGCGATCCTGCCCTACTCCGCCCGCGCCCGTCCGGGCGCCCCAGTCGCCGTGCCGATCGATTGGCGCGAACTGGTGGGCATGAATGATGCCCATCCCTTTTCGATCGACGATGCCGAAGCGCTGCTGAAACGAACCACCAAACTCAAAGGCTGGGGCTTCGCGGCTCAGAGCCTGCCGGAAATTTAGGAAGGAAAGCCCTTGAAAACAGCCATCGTCACCGGAGGGGCGCAAGGCATTGGAAAAGGTATCGCGCAGGCCCTGCTAGCGCAAAGCTGGCGCGTGGCCGTCATCGACCGAGACGCCGAGGCCGTTCGCGATCTAACCACGGAGATGCCTTCTTCCCATCTCATCTTGATCCGCGCCGATGTCGCCAGCGAGAAGGATGTTGAAAAAGCGTTCCAGAAAATCGCAACATGGCAGGAGGGTAGCGGCGAACAGGACGGTATCGATTTGCTGGTGTCCAACGCCGGCATGGCTAATCCGGTGAGCGGGCCGATCGAGCAGCTGGATCTCAAGAAATGGCAGTCATGGCAGGACAGTCATGTCACCGGCGCCTTTCTGATGGTCCGCAGTGCGGTATCCTTGCTGCGCCTGCGCAAGGGCGCGATCGTCATGATGGCATCGACCCGCGCATTGCAGTCGGAGCCGCATACAGAAGCCTATGCCGCTGCAAAGGGCGCGATCTGCGCTATGACCCATGCATTGGCGATCAGCCTTGGCCCCGACATCCGGGTCAATGCGATCCTGCCAGGATGGATTGAGACAAGGCCATGGGCTAAAGCAGAAGCCAGAGAGGCTGTGGAACACCGCGATATTGACAGGGAGCAACATCCGGCCGGCCGCGTTGGTGAGCCTGGCGATATCGCTGCGACTGTTCTTTTCCTAGCCTCGGACGGGGCAAAATTCATCACAGGTCAGCAGATAACCGTCGATGGCGGCATGACCCGCAAGATGATCTACGCCCACTGATATTATCGTCTGGTTACGCGCATCGTTCAGCACGCCGGATCGATCGGCATTTCCATGATGGCCGCATCGCCCAAAAAGAATGAGGCCCCGCCGGGGGGATGGCGGGGCCTCTATGGGAGCCGAACGGATCGAGCGGGGGGCAAATTGATCGGTCCGACACCGTCAATAACCTGCAGCAAGGGTTGCAGTTCCCGCCAATAACGCCCTATTTTTATCAGCTCTGTTTCAGGCCTTCGGGCCGATCATGGCCGGGCTGCATCGCCACGCCCAGCCCAATCAATCGCCAGTCGTCAGGCGAGCGAGCGCGGCATGGATATGAGCTCGACGCTCTATATCTCTGGTGACTTCCAGCATAGCCCCCAGGCTGGCTCGCGCCTTGTCAACTTCGCGATGGACGAGTTGAAGACGGGCCAATTCCCACCAGCCCGCGTCATGGTCCGGCGCCATCACCGTCATGCGCTCGTACAGCGCCCTGGCGCGGAGCGCATCGCCCGCTTGCTCTGCGCGGCTGGCCTGATTGAGGAGCAGGCGCACAAGAGTCATGCGGTTCGACATGGGGGCGACGTGCGTCTCGCTCGGCCAGCCGCCTGCGCCCGACACCTGTTCGAGCAAGGCCAGCAGTTGCTCCGGCCGCACAAGCCGACCGCCGTTGAACGGATCGATCAGGGCCGGCGCTTCCTGCGGGCCTATGCTCACCAGCATATGGCTGGGCGTATTGAGCGCGTCCGCGCGCCAGCCCATACGTCGCGCAGCCGCGACATACAGAATTGAAAGGCTGACCGGCAAGCCACGGCGTCGATCGAGAACCCGGATCATATCGGCATTGATCGGCGCGTCATAGCTGTCGCGATCGCCGACGAAACCCAGTTGTTCGCCAATCACCTCTGCGAGCAACGTCCCCTGCCCTTCCCCGGACGCCAAATCTGTTGCGACGCGCTGTTTGCAAGCAGCCTCGACCGCGGCGCTGATCTGGCGCAGCTGTTCCAGATAGGGTTCAAGATCCTGGCCTTCATGATCGAGCGAACTGAGCGCCAACGCAGCGCTATCCAGCTCAATGTCCTCGTCATCGAGCAGTCCGATATATCCGATCGTCTCAGGGAGACTGGTCAAGCGATGACCTCCCGCCGGCAACTATATCTACCAGACACGCCTATACTCGTGATTTCGCCGATCGGCATCAAGTCCTTCATGGGTTGGGAGATGGGAAGTCCATTCCGCCATTACCACAGGAGATGACACTGACCGGATTTAGAGGTTTGCCTGTGATGATGGCGCCATCGCCCAATCGCCAAGACCCAGCCATTGGGCCATTCGCGCCAATTCTTCTTCCAAAGCGTCACGGCTGTCCGATGGTGCCCCCAGTTCGAAGTGCATAGACTGCACTATCAGCCTACTAGCCTTGCGATCCGCCTTGAGATCGACGCGCGCGACCAAGCTGTCGCCTAGCAGGAAGGGCAGGACATAATAGCCATATCCCCGCTTTTCGGCAGGGACATAGATTTCGATGCGATAGCGAAACCCGAACAGTCGCTCCGTGCGATCGCGCTCCCAGATCAGCGGGTCGAAAGGCACGAGAAGCGCCTGTGCGTCAATGCGGCGGGGACGCCGCGCATCCCTATGCAGCCAGGCATGACGCCAGCCGGGCACATGGACGGGCACTAATATCCCTTCTTCGGCAAGCGAATGGATCGCGGGCATGGCATCGCGCGGTGACTGGCGGAAATAGTCCCGCAGCTCGCCGCTGGTCGCGATGCCATGCGCCTGCGCTGCACATTGGATCAAGGCGCGATGCGCATCAAAGTCCGATGGTGTCGGCTGGTTCAGAATGGCCGCAGGGATCACCCGCTCTGTCAGGTCATAGACTCGCTCGAAATTGCCGCGCCGGCTGGCCGTAGTGATGTGCCCGGCCCAGAACAGCCATTCGAGCGCACGCTTGGTATCGCTCCACTCCCACCATCCCGTCTGGCCCTTGTGCGATTCGAAATCCGATACCGCCATAGGTCCGTCGATCCTAATTCGATCGAGGAGCGCCATCGCCTCACCACGCCGCTCGGTCGCGTAGACCCGCATGCCTGTCCAGCCGGTCTCCCCGCGATCGGCCTGCGCCATGCGCCAGCGAAGCAGCAGTTGAAATTCGACCGGCAGAAGCGATGCCTCATGCGCCCAATATTCGAAAAGTTTGCGTTCCCGCGGCTTGCCCCAGGCAAGGGCGTCCAATGCCGTGCGATCATAACATCCCAGCCGCGAAAAGGCGGGGAGATAATGGGCCCGGCTGAGAACATTGACGCTATCGATCTGGTGAAGATGAAGCCTGCCCAATAAATGCCGCAGATGATGGCGCCCGGCCGCACTAGAACGCTTCTGCCCAAACCCTTGAGCGCCCAAGGCGATGCGCCGCGCCTGTGGCTGTCCGATATGTTCGATCGCTGTCACGGCTCAAGGGTTAGATACGCACTCGGGTCAACGCAATTGCATGGTCGCTTCAATTAACAGAGCCGGCGGCGGTATTGTCAGCATTGATCGTGTCAGCGCCCGTCTGGCCTGTCTCAAAGAACCCGAAGCCGACGGCAATGAACAACAGGATCGCCACCAGGATCAGGCTGATCATCAATATGTTTCGCGTCATTCGGGTTGGCGAACCGCTGCGCGCTTCTGTCGTAGACATGTGCGTTACAACTTCACCATCTTCCTTTTCCTTATGCATCATCATTCTCCTCTTTAGTCAGAACTGCCGTCAGGATGCTCTGTTCCGCGCAGGAAAAGCGTGCTGATCTGCATCAAACAATGGGAACACAGGCCCGCGCGCATGGTTCTGCCGTACAAGCCGCGACAGCGCCGGCATCAGGAGGATCACACATGTCCGGACATGAAACCGATCAGCGAAACATCAAGACATGGGGCGATCAGGATCTGGTCGAGGCTTTCCTGCTGATAGCTGACACCGATCAGAACGCATCCCTCGATCAGGCCGTTCTTGGCGAGATGAACCGCCGGGCTTCGGGCGGGCACCATGATGCTGCGACCTCGACGGAGCGACCCCGCCTATGGGATTATGGCCGGGACCGCTAGACGCGGCGTCATTGCCGCAACCATTTGAGTAGCCGGCGCATTCTTTCCTTATTCCCATTCGAGCAGGAGACCATCCTTGCCCAATATGCCTATGGGCTTCAGGCCCTTTCTGCATCCCTTGCATGGCCTGCTCCTCGCTTTTCCCGTGGCGCTGTTCACGCTCGCGCTGGTGACCGACATCACCTATCTTCAGACCGCAGAAATCCAGTGGACCAATTTCTCCTCCTGGTTGATCGTGGGCGCCCTGCTGGGTGGCGGTTTGGTGCTGATCTGGAGCATCATTCTCGCGGTTGTCTCCCGGCGTCGGGCGCATCGGCGGCCATCGTTGATCTACGCGGGGTTGATCGCCATCATGTGGATTGCGGGTCTGGTGAACGCGTTCCAGCATAGTCAGGACGCCTGGAGTTCGGTTGGCGTCACCGGTCTCATCCTGTCGATCATCAGCGCGGCCCTTGCCCTGACGGCCAGTTGGGTCGCTCACCGCACCGTTCGGGAGATGGCACGATGAGCATCACTCCTATGCGCAGCCTTTATGCAGCCCTTATCACGCTCGCGCTGGCCGGATGCGGCAGCAGCCAGCCTGGGCTTGACCAGACCGGCGCCAATCCCGACCTTCCGGGAAAGCGTCAAACGCTTGTGCCGCCGATCAGGATCGCGACGCCCGAGGGCTGGGATGGCGAAAGCCCGACCGCGCCACAGGGCTTCACCGTGACCGCACTGGCAACCGGCCTCAAGGTGCCACGCCAGACGCTTGTCTTGCCCAATGGCGACATCCTGGTGGCAGAAGGGTCAGGCGGCAGCGCCCCGCTCATGCGCCCCAAGGATGTGATCGCGGGCTATATCAAGAGCTTAGGCAAGACGCCGGTAAAGGGCGGCAATCGCATCACGCTGCTGCGCGATGCCGATGGCGATGGCAAGGCGGAGGTGCGCACCACCTTCATTGACGGCCTCAATGCGCCCTATGGCCTCGCATTCGTGAACGGCAGCCTCTACGTCGCCAATCAGGATGCCCTGCTGCGTTTCCCCTATCGAGATGGCATAACACGGATCGCCACCCCCGGTCAGGAAGTCACCAAGCTGCCGTCCCGCCTCAACCATCACTGGACCAAGGCGCTGACGGCCAGCGCCGACGGCACGAAACTCTATGTCGGCATTGGCTCGAACAGCAATGTGGGCGAGCGCGGGATGGCGGTCGAAGAGGATCGCGCCGTCATCTGGGAAATCGACCGCGCGACCAGCGCGCATCGCACCTATGCCAGCGGCATCCGCAATCCCACGGCGCTTGCCATCAATCCGCAGTCGCAGGCGCTCTGGTCGGTCGTGAACGAGCGGGATGAGCTGGGGCCGCAGCTTGTGCCGGACTATCTGACATCCGTGCGCCCCGGCGCCTTCTACGGCTGGCCCTACAGCTATTGGGGCAACAATATCGATCCGCGCGTCCATCCCCAAAACCCAAAGATGGTCGAAAAGGCGATCCGCCCAGACTATGCTCTGGGCTCGCATGTTGCTGCGCTCGGCCTCAGCTTCGTAACCGGGACCGGCCTTGGCCCGTCCTTCACGCAGGGCGCTTTCGTCGGGCAACATGGCAGCTGGAACCGACAGGATCTGTCCGGCTATAAGGTCGTATGGGTGCCGTTCGCCAATGGTCTGCCGGCAGGCAAGCCAGTAGATTTCCTGACCGGCTTCATCAAGGACGGGCACGCACGCGGCCGCCCGGTCGGCGTGACCTATGATCCGTCGCGCGGGAGCCTGATCGTCGCCGACGACCTGTCGAACACGGTCTGGCGGGTCGCGCCCGCCCGTCCCGTCCAAGCCCGTTTCGCGCCCGCGCAATGATCGCAGCCCTGCGCTGGCGCGGACCAGTCGAGATCAGCGCCAACCCTGAATGGCAACAACTGGCGATCTACGCCGTGGCCGCTGCTGTCGTCCTCATCATCCTGTTCAACATCCCGTTCGTCGGCCGCATCTTGCGCACGCTGTTCTCGGTCGGGTTGCTGGCGCTCTGCCTCTTCTTTCTGTTTCAGCAGGCGCCGTTCGATCCGACCCTCTCTCGGATCAGGGCACAGCTCGGCCTCGACGACCAGCGCGTGACCGGCAAAGATGTGCGCATCGCCATGAGCCCCGATGGCCATTTCTGGGCACGGGTGTCGATCAATGGGGTCCAGCGCCGCATGCTGATCGACAGCGGCGCGACCATCTCGGCCATATCCGAGGAGACCGCGGCCCAAGCGAATGTGGTCAAGGGGACCAGCTTGATGCCGGTCGTTCTTCAGACCGCCAATGGCGCAGTGCGGGCTGAAACTGGTTCGATCGACCGCCTCACCGTCGGCTCCATACAGGCGCGCAACCTCAAGACCGTCATTTCTCATGCGCTTGGCCCGATCGACATATTGGGCATGAACTTCTTGTCGCAACTCGCCTCCTGGCGGGTCGAAGGCAGAACCTTGATCCTGGTCCCCGCATCCCCCTGATAGCGACGCCAAGCCGGAGCGCAAAGCGCCGTGGCGCGTTGATCCTGTCTGGTGTGAAGGGAATATGATGCTACGCCGATTTCTGATTGCTGGTTCGATCCTTGCCCTGTCCCTGCCACTCGTCGCCTGCGACATCGTCACGACCCAGAACAGAACGGCATCGGCTGGGCAGGCAGAGTGGACGGACGGCAATCTGCGCCAGCTGCGCGAAGCGATCGACCGCCGTAACCAGCATGGCCTCGACCATTTCAAGTTCGAGGCCAAGGGCGACGGACCGGAGGCGCAGACGGAGCTTGCGCTGCGTTATGCCGCTGCTCTGGCCCACGGCGTGAGCGACCCCACGACACTCTATGACGTCTACACGGTCCCGCGCTCGAACCCTGATCTGCGCGCGGGCCTTGCCAGAGCGATGGCGGACGGCAAGCTGTCCGACTGGCTGGAAAGCCTTGCGCCGCAGAGTGAGGAATATCGTGCGCTCTCCAAAGCCTATGTGGCGCTGAGCCGGCAGGCGGACGCGCCCGCTACGGCTATCCCTGCCACGAGCAAAGCCATCGAGCCGGGACAGAGCGATGGCCGCATTCCCGCCATCGCGCGACAACTGGTCGCGTCCGACTATCTCGACAAGGGGCAGGCGGGCGGCGAGCGCTACAGCGAGCCGATGGTGCAGGCGATCAAGCGGATGCAGCAGGATTTCGGTATCAAGCCCGATGGTTCGATCGGCAGTCAGGCATTGGAAATCCTGAACCTGTCCGATGCGGATCGCGCGCGCGCCATCGCCGTCGCCATGGAACGCACACGCTGGCTCGATCGCAATCCGCCCGCCACGCGGATCGACGTAAACCTCGCCGCCGCGCGCCTGAGTTACTGGCGCGAGGGCAAGCTCGCCAATGTCCGCAAGGTCGTGGTCGGTGAGCCCGACACCGAAACCCCGCAGCTAGGATCACCCATTTATCGGCTGGTGGCGAACCCGACCTGGACGGTGCCCCGCTCGATCGAGCGCAAGGAGATCGCCGGAAAAGGCGCGGCCTATATGCGACGCAACAATATGGTCCGCAAGGATGGGTGGATCGTCCAGCAGCCAGGGCCCAAAAACTCCCTTGGCCTCGTCAAGTTCGACATGAAGAACGAGCATCAGATTTATCTGCACGATACCCCAGCGAAGCAGTTGTTTGCAGAAGTACAGCGCCAGCGCAGCCATGGCTGCGTCCGGGTCGAAGATGCAGAGGGCTTTGCCGCAATGCTGGCGCAGGACGCGGGCATTACGGATCAATGGAACAAGGCCCGTGCTACGGGCAAGGAGAGCTTCGTCCCCCTGCCCCGCGAGATACCGGTTCGCCTACTCTACCAGACCGTGCTGTTCGATGATCAGGGCGAACCGGTGGTGCGCGCCGATCCTTATGGCTGGAACGACAGGGTTTCGGTCGCGCTCGGCTTCAAGGCCGGCAGCGGCGCGCGCCTGCGTGGCTCAGGGAGCGATATCGGCCCCTGAGCCGCGAGCTAGCCGTTCCAGCGGCGCACTGCCCCGGTATCGACATGGACGAACCCGTCATCGGGATAATAGCCGACGCCTCCAGCCTTCAGGGACAGTGCCGCTTTCTGAAGGTTGGCAAGGCGGACATTGCGAAGCTGGATGTCCACTGCCTTGCCCCGCATATGCTGGCTCTTCGACGCAACGCCATGGCTGCCGCGATGCAGCCGGGCGTTGGTTTTCGGTGAGCGATAGCCGGAGATCAGCGTGAAATAGGCTCGCTTGTCCGCACCTGTCGCCGCATGCAGTTGCACCAGCGTATCGAACAGATCGGTATCCATGCGGGTCACTTCCCCGGTGCGCCAGTCGCGCAGGAAATGATTGAGTTCCGCAATCCCCGAAGCCCGCAGTCGTCCGCCCGAAAAATAGCAGACGTCTACCTTCTCTCCATTGTGCGCATTGCGAAACAACAGGCGCCGCTCCGGCAGAGCAGCCCATGTGGTGGCAGGAAAAAGCTGCGCTGCACCACAAGCAGCGGCGCCCAGCAGCACCGCCCGTCTATCCATCAACATGGTAGTCGTTCGTCCCGAAATCGTGTCAGGGAGATAAAGCCGCACCCGCGCGTTACTTATCTCACTGAGATATAGGGTGCATTTTCCGAATGAAAAGGTGGGTTCCATGGCACTGTCTGATTTTGGCCACCGCTGGCCTTATGCAGATGACGGCTGGCGCAGAGGTGCCGACCCCGCCACAAGCCCCCTCCTCCGCCTTCCGGGCGACCAACATTGATCCGTCTATATTTCGCGTTCAGGTCCAGTAGGACCGGGCGGGCTTTGGCCCAGGGGTCATCGACGGGCGTAAGGGACGTTTCTTCACAGCGGCGGTGACGGGCTATCAGGCTGCGCAAGGCCTGACACAAACCGGTGAGCTTGATGATGCGACACGGGCCGCTCTCGACAAGGACGATGCCCCTGCCCTCATGACCATGGTGCTGAAGGATGATGCCCTCGCAGCCGATTTCACGCCCGACATTCCTGCAAAGATCGTCGACAAGGCCACTCTGCCCAATCTGGGGTATCGCGATATCGTGGAACGGCTTGCCGAGCGCTTCCATACGACGCCGCAAATTTTGCTCGCGCTCAATCCGGCACTCAAGGCGCCGCAGGCCGGTATGGAACTGCGACTGCCAAGCCTGATCCCGGCCGATAGGGCCTATGACAACAGCCTGTCGCCGCAATGGCGCGACACGCTCGCGACGCTCAACATCAGCGCGCGACAGCCCCAGGCCGCGAAGATCGTCGTCGACAAGTCCGAAAGCCTGCTCAAGGTTTTTGACGCTCAGAACCGCGTTGTTGCGCAATTTCCCGCGACGACCGGAAGCGACCATGATCCCCTGCCGATCGGCCAATGGGCCATTGAGGCGATCGCCTTCCTGCCGACCTTTCATTATAATCCGGACCTGTTCTGGGATGCCGCCGAAAGTGACGGTAAAGCCGTGTTGCAACCCGGCCCCAACAACCCCGTCGGCGTAGTCTGGATCGACCTCGACAAGCCCCATTATGGGATTCATGGCACGCCCGAACCGGCCCGGATCGGACGCTCGCAAAGCCATGGCTGCGTTCGCCTGAGCAACTGGGATGCGGCCCGTCTGGCCCAGATGACCAGCACTTCAACGCAGGTCATTTTTCAGGAATGAGAACTCGTTAGTTTTTCTCGTCCGCTGCCTCGCTATCACCCCGCATCTGGCCATGCGCCCACACTGCGAAGAGACCGGTGCCTCCAATGATGTTCCCGGCAAGCGCTGGGAGAAGAAAGTCGAGCAGCATGTCCGCAACCGTCATGGAACCGTTCAGCCAGAGAAAGGCAGTCTGCGAAAAGCCGGTCACGACATGACTGAAGCCGCCAAGCGCGATGACATAGGTCAATAAAGAGATGACCCAGAATTCACTGCCTTTTGCATTGGGCAGGAGCCAGGCGATGGATGCCATCAAGAAGCCCGCCGGGATACCCAGAGTCAGCGTTTTGAAGCCCTCCTGCGCGGGTACCTTTTGCAGGATATCGATCGCCACGAGCCGCTGCTCATGCGTGATGATGACCTCACCCGCCATCAGCGCGACCACGATCAGCACGCCGATGAGGTTCGCGGTCAATACGACAGACCACAGCCTTGCAAGCCGCGCCAGCCCGGCAATGCTGGGCCGTGCCGCCACGGGGAGCACAGCAGTCACAGTGCTCTCGGTAAAAAGCTGTAGCCGCCCCATGATGACGATCACATAGCCGACGGGATAGCCCAACAGATAGACAAGTTCGGCCCAGCGCTCATCGGGCAGACGCATACGCAAATAGAGTTCCGCGAGCAGCGACATGGTGATGGCCAAACCAGCTGCGAGACCCGAAAGCAGCAGAGCAACGACGGGCCGCGCCAGTTCCTCCTCACCCTGGAGCCGCACGGCCTCATGCACGACCATATGCGAACTGGCCTGCCGCCTTCGCACATCCCGCGCCTCATCGGGCGAAAGGGCATCGTCAGGCTCGCCGGGATCGTCCATCGGCGACTGATCCGGATCGGATGTCATCGACTACAGCCCAGACGAAGCCAGGAAGCGGGGCCGGATTGAACCTTGCTCCGCTTCATCATCCGCTCAGGCGGCCAGTGCCAACAGCCTTGACACACCAGGTCGAGCCGACTGACGGGTCTGAATGCGGTCAAGATAGGCGAAAATGCTGACAACGGCATCTTCTTCATTATCAAATTCGCTGCGCGCCGTTTCCAGCACACCACCATCCATTAGGGCCTCGAGCGCCATCCGTGCCCGCGCGACCCGGCTCTTGACCGTACCCACAGCGACGCCCGTGATCTCGGCTGTTTCCTCGTAGGAAATGCCGCCGGCACCGACGAGGATCAACGCTTCGCGCTGCGGCTCGGGCAATTGCAAAAGCGCGCGCATGAGGTCACGCAGTTCAATACTGGTATCCTGCGAAGCGGGCGCGGCCAGAACACGTTCTGCCACCAGGTCATCCCAGTCGCCGGTGAAGCGGCGGCGACGTGTCAGGCTGAAATAGTGATTGCGCAGGATCGTGAAGGTCCATGCACGGAAATTCGTGCCAGCGACATAGCGTTGCCGAGCGGCCCAAGTCTTCATCATCGTTTCCTGGACAAGATCGTCCGCCAGATCATGGCTGCCGCAGAGGCTGCGGGCGAAAGCGCGCAACTGCGGGACGACCCTGGTCAAATCTGCTTTGAAGGCGGCATCGGAAAGACGGACAGGCTCAGCCTGCGATGCGATGGTGTCCGACATATAATTCCCTTCAAAACTATTCTAGAAGATGAACATTTCGATAGGGTATCGGTTCCGGCACCCATGTCGCCCCCATTTTCGATTGCCCGTTTGTTGCGCCGCAGAAATGTTTGAACCTCCCGACAATTGACGGGTTGGGAGAGAATATAACGCAGGGAAGCGACAGGGGATTATCACATCAAATGGCGCGGATGCTGCTTCTGACCATGCTGGTCGCTGCTCTGACCGGCTGTAATGCACAGCAATCGACGCTGGCAGTATTTGGTGCCGATGCGCGCGCAATCCGGCACATCGCGATCATTCTGACGTCAGGCGCGATCCTCATCCTGGCAATCACCGCCGCCCTCTATGTTCGGGCCGTCCGTGCGTCCGAGCATAGTCTCAGCCATGAACAGGGCATGCGCATGATCCTCTGGGTCGGGGCGATCGGGCCGACGCTCATTCTGACTGCGCTCCTGCTTTACGCTTTGCCTGCCATGCGTCCCCGCCCGGCCGATCCGGGCGATCTGATAATCCGGGTGGAAGGCGAGCAATTCTGGTGGCGGGCTGTCTATCGGCCGTCCGATAATGCACCACCATTGTCTTCGGCCAACGAAATTCGCGTACCCGTCGGCCGGACGGTCGTATTCGAACTGATGGCCAAAGACGTGATCCACAGTTTCTGGATCCCTGGTCTTGCCGGCAAGATGGACATGATCCCTGGCCGCACCAACCGGCTAGTGGTGAAGGCGGAGAAGCCGGGACGCTATCGTGGCGTCTGCGCGGAATTTTGCGGCCTCAGTCATGCGCTGATGGCGTTCGACGTGATCGCGATGGAACCGGCCGCCTTCGATACATGGCTGGCCGATGCCCGCGCCGTCGTCCCGCTGCCTGCCATCGCTACGCCTGGCCGCGTTCTGTTCGACGCGCAGGGATGCGGCGCTTGCCACACGATCCGTGGAACGCCCCATGTCGGCACCATCGGTCCCGACCTCAGCCGCTTTGGCGAGCGGCTGACGCTGGGCGCTGGTATATTGCCGCCAACCATCGACAATATAGCCGCCTTCATCCGCACGCCGCAGCAGGCCAAGCCCGGCGTGCGCATGCCCGCCTATCCGCAGCTCAGCCAAGAGGATGCCAGCGCTATCGCTCATTATCTCAAGGGAATGAAATGAGCCTGCACGATCAGGACGATCCCGCGCTCCGCGCCGCACAGGAAGACCGGCTCCGCGCGGTATGGAAGCCGCCCAGCGGCCTGTTCCTGCGCTGGACCGACTGCAACAACAACCGGGTCGGCGTTTGGTATGTGCTAACGGCCTTCGCCTTCATGCTGTTCGCTGGCGTGCTGGCGCTCATCATGCGCACGCAACTGGCCGTGCCCGACAATGATCTGGTGAGCGCAGGGACGTTCAACCAGCTCTTCACGCTGCACGGCTCGATGATGATGTTCCTCTTCGCCGTGCCGATGTTCGAGGCCGTGTCGATCATCCTCTTGCCGCAGCTGCTGGGCGCGCGCGACCTGCCCTTTCCGCGCCTCTCGGCCTTTGGCTACTGGTCCTTTCTGCTCGGTGGGGTGTTCGTCGGCGGCTCCATCTTCTTCAACGCCGCGCCTGATGGCGGATGGTTCATGTACCCGCCGCTCACCACGCGAACGGACCTGAGTGGCCTTGGCGCAGACATCTGGATGCTGGGCCTGTCCTTCATCGAAGTCTCGTCGGTGGCAGCGGCCGTCGAGCTGATCGTGGGCGTGCTCAAATGCCGGCCGCCGGGCATGCAGCTCAATCTCATGCCGCTCTATGCCTGGTACATCCTGGTCGTGGCAGTGATGATCCTGTTCGCCTTCCCGCCATTGATCGCGGGCGACATATTGTTCGAGATGGAAAGGCTGCTGAACTGGCCCTTCTTCGACGCGAACCGGGGTGGCGATCCTTTGCTGTGGCAGCATCTGTTCTGGATATTCGGCCACCCGGAAGTCTATATCGTCTTCCTGCCATCCATCGCGCTGTTCGCGATGCTGGTGCCGACCTTCTCCAACCGCCATCTGCTGGGCTATCCCTGGATCGTGCTGGCGGCGGTGGGTACGGCCTTCCTGTCCTTTGGCCTGTGGGTCCACCACATGTTCACGACCGGCTTGCCCAAGATCAGCCTCGCCTTCTTTTCCGCTGCATCCGAAGCCGTGGCGATCCCGACGGCGGTGCAGATATTCGCGTTCATCGCGACGCTTTGGGCGGGCCGCGTCACCTGGTCCACGCCTCTGCTCTATGCGACGGGCAGCCTCGCCATCTTCGTCATCGGCGGCCTGACCGGCGTGATGGTCGCCGTCGCGCCCTTCGACTGGCAGGCGCATGACACCTATTTCATCGTCGCCCATCTTCACTACGTGCTGATCGGCGGCACACTGCTGCCTCTGTTCGCGGGGCTCTATTATTACTGGCCGTTGATTACAGGCAAGAAGCTCTCTGACCGGCTCGGCCGCATCGCCTTCTGGATGCTGTTCGTCGGCGCGAACCTCACTTTCTTCCCGATGCATTTTTCGGGGCTCATGGGTATGCCGCGCCGGGTCTTCACCTATCCGGCTGAACTGGGGCTTGACGGGCTCAACATGGCCTCGACTCTTGGAGCGTGGCTGTTCGCGTCGGGCGTGGCGGTGATCTGCGTGGACCTGTGCCTCTCGCCCCGCCGGGCGAAGGCGCAGCGCAATCCCTGGGGCGCCGGAACGCTCGAATGGCTGGCGCATCCTGATGACGAAGATTGGGGCATCCGATCCATTCCACTTATCGAAAGCCGCTACCCGATCTGGGATCAGAAGGATTTCGTGCAGAAGGTCGACGAGGGCCGCTTTTTCCTGCCCGACGCGGAGGAAGGCCGTCGCGAAACGATCGTGACGACCGTGCTCGACGCCCGACCGCTCGCGGTCATCCGCCTCGGCACGCCCAGCGTCACCCCGATCCTGACCGCCCTGTCGCTTGGCGGCGTCTTCATCCTGACCACCTATCATCTCTATTGGGCGGCGCTGGTCTGCGCGGTTGCGACATTGGCCTGCGCCATATGGTGGCTGTGGACCGGCACGGCCGAAATCCCGGAAAAGCCGTGCAAGCCGATCGGCCATGGGATCGAACTGCCGCTCTATATCTCCGGCCCCGCCGCGCCGGGATGGTGGGCGATGTTCATCACCATGATGGCGGATGCGACCGCCTTTTCGGGCCTGGTCTTCGGCTATTATTTCTTCTGGACCCGGCATGCCGATTTCCCACCGATGGCCATGGCGGACGGGCCGGGCATGTACTGGCCGATGGTGGCGCTGGTGCTCGGCGTGACAAGCTGGCTCGCCACCATCGCCGCGCGTGAAGTCCATGCGCGCGGCGACGTCGGGATCGCGCGCCTGTTGCTGATGCTGGGCATAGCGACCAGCCTCGCCGGGATCGCCGCAGGGCTTGCCGGGCCATGGACCCACGGCATGGACCCGGAAAGCCATAGCTACCCGGCGATCGTGTGGACGCTCACCGTCTGGACGGTCGCCCATGCGGGCATCGCCGCGATCATGCAGAGTTATGCGCTGGCCCGCAGCATCGCCCGCCGGATGGACCCGCAGCATGATGCCGACATCCGAAACGTCACCGTCTACATGCATTTTTTCGCCCTTACCGCCATCGTCGCCTATGCGACCATCGGCCTGTTCCCGAGCCTGTCATGACGGATCGCCGCCCCCATTGGTCCGAACGACTGAAGGTCACGCTGTGGACGCTGATCGTGCCGCCGACCATCTGGGCGGGGCATTTCCTCTTCTCCTATCTTTGGGCGGCCATATCCTGCGCGAAGGCGGGCGCCTTTGCGACCTTCCCTACCCTGTTCGTCGTCGGCACCGTCCTTGCCCTGACCCTGATCGCTTTGTCCGGCTGGATCGCCTGGAATCAGGGCCGCATACCCGGCGCCAGCCCGCCGCATGAGGATTCTACCGATATCGACCGGCTGCGCTTCCTTGCGAAATCGACGCTGTTGCTCGCGTGCCTCAGCTTCGTAGGCGTGCTCTTCACGTCCCTGCCCGTCATCTTTCTGCGAGATTGCCTGTGAGGCGGGCGTGTCTCTTCACCGGCCTCGCGCTCTTGCCATTGGGCCTCATCGCCAGCGACATGGGCATGACCGGGCATATGGTTGCCCACATGACCGCCGTGGCTGTCGCCGCGCCGCTGATCGCCTTTGGCATATCTGACACGCGCGCCGACCCGGCGATGCGTTTGCCGCACATCGTGGCTCCCATGGCGATGATGCTGGTCGAACTCGCCACCGTCTGGCTCTGGCACCTGCCCGCCCTGCGCGCCGCCGCTCATGAATCGTGGATGGTCATGGCGATCGAACAGGCCTGCTTCCTCGTAGCTGGCCTGCTGCTCTGGTCATCCGTCCTGCATGCGCCACAGCGGATCGCCGGCATCGGCGCCTTGCTGTTGACCTCCATGCACATGACCCTGCTGGGCGTCCTGATCGGCCTCGCGCCGCGCCCGCTTTACGCGCATCACGGCACCTATTTCGGCCTCGATACGCTGGCCGACCAGCAATTGGGCGGCGTGATCATGCTAGTCATCGGCGGCGCCAGCTACATGATCGGCGGCCTCGTCCTGCTCGCCGGATTGCTCACGGCAAGGGAGGATGCGCCGGCATGACCATCCGCATCACCTGGAAACGCGTGATCCTGACGATCGCCATCCTGTTCGCGGCGGGCATGGTCTTTGCCTGGTCGGGCACGATGCAGATATCGGCGTCCTCGGGCCACTGGAAAGTCACCGACTGGTTCCTGCATTGGGTCATGCGCAATTCGGTGCGGACCTATTCGGCGTTCCAGACCCCCGAAGGCCAGGCGCCCGATCGCGACCTGATCAGCGCCGCCGGCCATTTCCGTCAGGCCTGCCAGGTCTGCCACGGTGCGCCCGGCATGAAGCCATCCCCCGTCATGCAGGCGTCGACGCCCCCTGCCCCGGATCTGTCCGTCACCGCGCAGGAATGGACCGATCGCGAACTGTTCTGGATCATCCGGCACGGCGTCAAATTCACCGCCATGCCGCCCTGGCCCGCCGCGGAGCGCGATGACGAGGTCTGGCGGATGGTCGGTTTCGTGCGCCGCCTGCCCGGCATGACGCCGAAACAATATCGCACGCTGATTCAGGAAACCCTGCCCGTCGATCTGCCGGGCACACGCCCCGGCACGCTGGCCGCCTGCACCTCTTGCCATGGCAGCGACGGGCGCGGTCGTGGCCAGGCCGATATTCCCGTGCTGGGCGGCCAGAAACCGGCCTCTCTTCTTGCGGCTCTGCGCAATTATGCGTCTGGCACTCGCAAGAGCGCGCCGATGCAGGTGGCCGCTGCGACACTGACCGAGGGAGAGATGGAGCGGCTGGCAGCGCATTTCGCCGCCATGCCGGGGCTTGCACAGCGGCCAATCCCGACCTTGCCTATCATAGCGAAAGGCGATCCGGCGCGGCAGCTTCCCGCCTGCGGCAATTGCCATGCGCCCGGCAAGGACGCGCCTGCGCTGTCCGGCCAAAAGCGAACCTATCTCGCTGCCCGTCTGCGCCAATGGCAGGGCGATCCGACCGTGATCGACGCACGCAAGCCCGCAGATGGCATGGCCGTCATCGCGCGCCGGATTCCGCCGGATCAGATCGATGCGATCGCTGCCGCTTTCGCTGAACCATGAGCTTGCCAGACCGGAAAGGATTGCCATTGTCGACCATCATCAACCGCCGGCAGGCAAGCGCCATGCTGGCGACCGCTGCGTGGGGGATGACCGTGCCGGCGCGAGCAGCGCCCCCTCGCCGCCTGTTGCTGCGTGGTGCGGATCATCTGCTGACGATGACCGACACGCCGCGCCCGAAAACGGACCTGCTGATCCACCAAGGGCGGATCGAGGCGATCGGTCCCGGCCTGCCTGCGGGCGATGCGGACGTGATCGACCTGTCCGGCCATGTCCTGATGCCCGGTTTCGTCGATACCCACTGGCATATGTGGAACACGGCGGCGCGGGGGCTGTGGCGCAGCGCGAAGGGCGGCTTCATGCCGACCCTGGCCGCGATATCGCCCCATTTTACGCCTGCCGACGTCGCGATCGGCGTGGATCTGGCGCTCGCCGAGGCGGTGAACAGCGGCATCACCACCGTGCACAACTGGGCGCATAATGTGCGCAGCCCCGCCCATGCGGATGCGGAGATCGCCGCCATGATCCGATCCGGCGTTCGCGGTCGCTTCGCCTATGGCTACGCCCAAGATGTCAGCAAGGACCAGTCGATGAACCTTGACCATCTGTCCACGATCGCGCGCAGGCCGCCATCGAATCTCGTCTCCATCGGAATCTGCGCGCGTGGCCCGGATCGTTCGGCCCCGCCTGTCTGGCAGGCGGAATGGGACGTTGCGCGCCGGCTGGAGCTGCCGATCTCCACACATATGGCGTCCGATCCGAAATCGGCCGCAAGTGGCGGCATTGCGGCACTGGCGGCGCGCGAAGGCCTGGGGGCCGAGGTGCAATTGGTCCATCTGACCGCCGCATCGCGCGCCGACATGGATCGCGTCGCACAGGCAGGATCGCCCGTGTCGATCAGCCCTTGGACCGAATTGGAGGTCGGCTATGGCGTGCCGCCCATAGCGGACATGATTGCCGCAGGTCTGCTGCTTGGCCTGTCCGTCGACAATATGGTGCTGGCGGGACAGGCAGACATGTTCTCGGTGATGCGCCTGTCGACGGATCTTGCACGCGGGCTCTCTCGCAATCAGTTGTTGATGGAGGACATGGCCGCGCTGCGCTGGGCCACGATAGATGGCGCCCGAAGCGTGGGTCTGGGGCAGCAGGTGGGTGCGCTGGCGCCGGGCATGCGCGCCGATATCATTGCGGTCCGGGTGGATGCGCTGAACACCGCACCCGCTGCCGATCTGCCATCGCTGCTGACCCATGCCGCCCGCCCCGACAATGTGTCGCTCGTCCTGATCGACGGCATTGTGCACAAGCGCGACGGCCAGTTGGTGCGGGTAGATCTGCCGGCGATCCGTGCCAGAGCAAGCGCATCCATCGCAAAAATTCGATCGGCCGCTGCCATCTAGAGCTTCTGCTGTGCATGCCATGTGGCCCTTTCGTCGTTTCGCGCGTTGTTCGGTAGCAACGATCCAGAAAGAAACCATGTCTCACTTCGATCGAAGCCCCGCGCACAAGGAAGCTGACGAATGATGCGAGGAGCCGCCTTCGCGCTACTTTTGCTCGGCGCCTGCGACGCGTTGCCGCGCGACCCGGCCGGCACATCGACACAGATCGAGCGTAGCCGCATCTTCACCGTAGCACTGGCCGATCCCGCCCTTCGCTCCGCGCCGCAGGTCGGTAGGCTTGTCGAAGAGATTGAGCGGCGCACCAAAGCGCGCGCGCAATGGCGCAGCGGTTCGGGAGAGCCTCTGTTCCAGCAACTGGACGAAGGCAGGATCGACCTCGTCATCGGCCGCTTCACGGCGGACAGCCCATGGGCGACGGACGTCGCCTTCGCGCCTGCCCTTTCGACCAGCGGCACCAAAGACGTGCCGATCGAGCTGAAAGCCGCGATGCGTAACGGCGAAAATCGCTGGATCATGACGGTCGAGCGCGCCAGCCGCGCGATATCGCAGGAGGCACGCGACCAATGAGCCAGACCAGCCTGCCGCAGGAATTGCGCGAGCCGATGGCCAGGGCGATCCGCCTTGAATATTGGAACATCTTCTGGACGCTCACCATCATCGTCACGATGGGGCTGGTGCTCGGGCAGAGCGAGACGATGAAGACCGCCTGGATCGAAGATACGCTGGGCCTCGTCCCGCCGGTCATGTTCCTGATCGCCGCACATATGGAGCGCCACAGCCATCGCTCCCGCCGCTACCCTTTCGGCTTCGAGCGGGTCAACGGGCTTGGGTTTTTCGTGGCGGCGGTCGCACTGACGGCGGTCGGTGGGCTGTTGCTCTATAATGCGCTGATGGCGCTCGGCACGCAGGAGCATGCGACCGTCGGCTCGATCGTCATTCTGGGGCACGATCTATGGCTCGGCTGGCTGATGCTCGCCGCGCAAATCTATTCGCTGATCCCCCCCCTGTTCATCGGCCGCAAGGAATTGCCGCTGGCAAAGCAGCTCAATGACAAGCTGCTTCATACCGACGCGCTGATGAACAAGGCCAACTGGCTGACGGGCGCGGCGGGACTGGCCGGCATCATCGGCCTCGGCCTTGGCTGGTGGTGGGCGGATTCGCTCGCGGCGGCGATCATTTCGGTCGATGTGCTCAATGACGGGATCAAGGCCCTGCGCTCCTCCACCGCCGAACTGGTCGACGGCGCGCCTCGCGCCCTGTCCAGCACGGACCTGTCGCAGGACGCGCAGAAGGTGCGCGATCGGTTGCAGGCGGAATTTCCTGATGCCACCGTCCGGCTGCGCGAAACCGGACGGCTGATCCGGGCCGAAGTGCATGATACCCACCCACCGTCGGAATGCCGCCATCCCCGACATTATTGGCCCGACGATGAGGATAGAGCCTGGCGACTGGCGCAGGTCAGCTTCATCCCGCCAATGGAGGCGGACGAGAAAAGCTAGATCGGCGGCGGTTGACGGATCGCATCGGCCTGTTTCTCCGGCCGTATATAGATGGAAGTCAGCTCCGGCACGCGTGCTTTCATCTCGCGCTCGATATCCTCGATCAGGCTTTCCGCTTCACCCATCGGCAAATCGTCGACGAAATCGGCGCTGATCGCCACGAATACGGCGTCGGGCGCCGTGTGAATGGTCCGGACATGGTTGACCGCGCTGATCTGCGGCCGCTTGTCGAGGATCGCCCATACAACAGCGACGATGGCGGGGTCCGCGCTCTCGCCGATCAACAGCCCCTTGGCCTCGCGCGCGAGCAGGACGGCGACACCGGCCAGGATCAGGCCGATCGCGATCGACGCCACACCGTCGATGCGGGGATCGGCATAATGATGGCTGGCCCAGACGCCGACACCGGCGATACCAAGCCCGATCAGGGCCGCGCTGTCCTCGAACAGAACGATGAACCCTGCCGGATCCTTGGACCGGCGAATCGACTGCCACCAGCTGCTCGCACCGCGTTTCCCGTTGAATTCGCGCACCGCGATGGCCCAACTCGTCCCTTCCAGAAGCACGGCGACGCCCAGTACCACATAGTTGATCGTCGGATCGCGCAGCGGCTCCGGCTGGGCGATATGCACCCAGCCTTCATAGATCGAGACACCAGCCCCCACCGCGAAGATCAGGATCGCGACGACGAACGCCCAGAAATAGAGTTCGCGCCCATAGCCGAACGGACGGGTGGCATCGGCGGGACGCTTTGCCTTGGCCTGGCCGTAGAGCAGCAAGACCTGGTTGCCGCTGTCCACAAGGGAATGCACACCCTCGGTCAGCATGGATGAAGAGCCGCTGATCGCCGCCGCCACGAATTTGGCGATGGCGATCCCGACATTGGCGAACAGGGCGCCGTAGAGCACGATATTTTCGCGAAACCTGTCCGATATACCGGCCATGCGGCTCAACCCGGATAGGGGCTGGATTGCAGCAAACCAGTCAGATGCGCGGCATTGCTCGCGACCATCTTCGCGGTCTTTGTCACCATATCCGGCGTCTCCTTCAGATCCTTGAAGTCGGTCGATCCCATCGCTTCGCCGACCCAATAGCAGGCAGCGACCGCCGGTATTGTCCAGCCGACATCGTTCAGCGCCTGAAAGAGCTGGGCAGACGAGAAATGCGCGCCGTCCTCATTGCCCACGATCGCCGCGACCGCGACCTTGCCATAGCTGGGCATCCGACCCTGATCATCGGTCTCGGACAGAAAAGCGTCCATCCGCTCCAGCACGCGCTTGGCGACGCTGCTGATCTGACCCATCCAGATCGGGCCGCCAAAGATGAGAATATCATGGGCGAGTATCTTCTTCCGCAACGCCGGCGAGGCGTCACCATCGCCTTCGTCGGAGGTTACTCCGGGCTTGATATCGAGCGCCGCGATCCGCACGGTTTCGCTCAACGTCACACCCTTCTCACCAAATGCCTTCGCCAGAACGGCGATCATGGCGTCGGTCGAACTGTCCTCGCCAGCATCCGCCTTAAGGGTGCAATTGAGCGCCAAAGCCGTGAGCGGCATCGATCATGTCCTTTCAGGTCTTGTCGACCGCGGGGTGCGACCGTCCGTTCATCGCAGAAAGAACTCTTGAGCCATCGATGGGTTCTTCATGACGAAGGAGATAATTGATGAGCGACACCGCACAGATGATCCATGAGGACGCGCTGCCCGGCCATGAGAGCAAACTCTCGGCCAAGCCCGAATGGCAGCCACGCTATATCGGATCCGATCGCCTTGCCGGGAAAGTCGCGATCATAACCGGTGCCGATAGTGGAATCGGCCGGGCGGTCGCCGCACTCTATGCGCGAGAAGGCGCCGATATCGCGATCGTCTACCTACTGGAAGATGATGATGCCGCAGAAACCAGGCGTATCGTCGAGGCGGAAGGACGCAAAGCGATCACCCTGCCCGGTGACCTTGGCGACAAAGCCTTTTGCGACGATGTTGTGGCCCAAACGCTGAAAGCATTCGGCAAGATTGACATCATCGTCAACAATGCCGGGGAGCAACATCCGGACAAAGACATCACCGACATCAGCGAGGACCAGCTTCGCCGAACATTCCAGACCAATATTTTCAGCATGTTCTTTCTAGTGCAGGCCGCCCGCCCGTACCTCAAGGCCGGCGCTGCCATCGTCAATTGTACCAGCGTGACGATGTACCAAGGCAGCTCCGAATTGCTGGACTATAGCGCGACCAAGGGCGCCATCACCGCCTTCACCCGGTCGCTTTCGGAAAATCTTGTCGGCGATGGCATCCGCGTAAATGCTGTGGCGCCAGGCCCTATCTGGACGCCGCTCAACCCCTGTGGGGGCGCCAGTCCCGAAAAGCTGGAGCATTTCGGTGAAAGTACGCCCATGGGTCGCCCCGGGCAGCCCAATGAAGTCGCACCATCATTCCTTTTCCTGGCGTGTGATGACTCCAGCTATATGTCCGGACAGGTCCTGCATCCCAACGGCGGTACTATCGTCAACGGGTAGCTGATTTATGGCGTGATGTCGCGGATGCGCTGCGCCAATATATCCATTGCGAAAGGCTTGGTTAAAAGCGCCATGTTCGGCGCGAGCTGTGCATTCCCGATAACGGCATTTTCGGCATAGCCGGTGATGAACAGGACATGCAGATCAGCTATCAGGCTGAGCGCCGCATCTGCCTGCAGAAGGCGCATCGCGCTGGGGCCGTCAAAGGCTTCCAATATCGTAAGTCCATCAGCCACCCATCGGATGCCGACGCCTTTGGTTTGGCATGCTTTCTATTCCTGAAAACATAGCGCTCGGCGGCTCAAGCCTGCGTTCGCGATTTACCTGAACGCCGGGCGCTTGGAAAATGGATCATCACATCCTCTCAGGCGAGGATACGTAGCGACGCCTCACGGTCATAAAAGCGCAGAGCCGCCGCCTTGACGAAAGCGCCATCAAGTGCCGTAACGCCCACGTCGTGCACCACGCCCGCCTTGTCGAGCAGCGGCTGCGCTGCGGCACTTGCGCCTATGGCCTTGAGATGGCCGTAGGCGTTCATCACGAATTCGACAGCGGCGGCCTCGTTGACGAGCACCGCACAGCCCTCTTTCGACAATATGATCGCCACCGCGTCGAAAATCTGACTGGGCGATCCGGCAAGCTGACCATCAGCCTTCTGCTGCTTGCCATCGGAGAGTTTCGCGCCGCCAACCTTTGGTGCGACGATCACCGCCTTGCCTTTAGCTTTCTTCACTGCTGCCACAACTGCAGCCAACTCGCCTGCATCACTTCCATCTGCGATCAGAACACCGACCTTCCGTCCCTCAAGCGTGGCCTGCATATTCTTGTGGATCGAAAGCGCGTCCGACGGCGGCATATCGATCGGCTCCTTTGCGGCGGCCGACTTCTTCGGCAGATCGATGCCAAGGCCGTCGGCAACCCGCCTGGCGAGATCGTCGTCGACGTTACGCAGATTGGCGACCATCCGACCCGGAACCTGATCGAGCTGTTCGACCTTCGAAAGTTCGAACACGAAGGACGAAGCGATGTGCGCCTGCTCACTGGCCGTCTGTGAGCGGTAAAAAAGTCGGGCCTGGCTGTAATGATCGGCGAAAGTCTCCGACCGTATGCGCAGCTTGTCACCACTCTCGTCAGGGCCGGTGGCGGCATTCACCGTGGCAAAGCCGGTATCTTGGCTCTCACGCGGGCCGCCCTCCTCGCCATGCGCTGCCAGACTGTTGGGCTCATAATTGGCGCGCCCCTTGGGCACCATCGTCTGCATCTTACCATCGCGCTGGAAATTACCGAACGGACAGCGCGGCGCGTTTACCGGGATCCGATGGAAGTTGGTGGTGCCGAGCCGCGAGTGCTGGGTATCGAGATAGGAAAAGAGCCGCCCCTGAAGCAGCGGATCGTTCGAAAAATCGATGCCCGGCGGGATGTTCGAGGGCAGGAATGCGACCTGTTCTGTTTCCGCGAAGAAATTATCGACATTGCGATTAAGCGTCAGCGTACCGATAAGGCGCACCGGCACATCCTCTTCCGGAATCAGCTTGGTCGCATCGAGTACGTCATAAGGCTGCGCATTGGCAAAGGCCTCATCGAAGATCTGAATGCCCAGATCCCATTGCGGGAAATCGCCTGCATCGATCGCCTCGAACAGGTCACGGCGTTGATAGTCATTGTCGGCCGCCTGAAGCTTCAATGCCTCGTCCCAGATGGTCGACTGAAGCCCAAGCCGCGGTTTCCAGTGGAATTTGACGAAATGCGTTTCCCCCTTGGCATTGACCAGCTTGAAGGTGTGGACGCCAAAGCCTTCCATCGTGCGAAATGAGCGTGGTAGGGTCCGGTCGGACATCGCCCACATCAGCATATGCGTGGTTTCGGGCATCAGCGAAGCCCAGTCCCAGAAAGTGTCGTGCGCGCTTCCGGCCTGCGGATAGCCGCGATCGGCCTCCATCTTGACTGCATGGACGAGGTCGGGAAATTTGAGCGCGTCCTGAATGAAAAAGACCGGGATGTTGTTGCCCACCAAATCCCAATTGCCCTCGCGCGTGTAGAATTTGACGGCAAAGCCGCGCACGTCGCGCGGCGTGTCGACCGACCCCGCGCCACCCGCCACAGTCGAAAAGCGGACGAACACCTCGGTCTTCTCGCCCTTGGTAAAGACCGCTGCCCTGGACAGATCGGAAATGTCGTCAGTCGCCTCGAATACGCCATGGGCGCCTGATCCGCGCGCGTGGACGATACGCTCGGGGATGCGCTCATGATCGAAGTGAAAGATCTTCTCGCGAAGGACGAAATCCTCCAGCAGCGTGGGTCCGCGCGATCCGCTCTTCAACGAATTTTGATTGTCGGAAATCGGTACGCCATGATTGGTCGTGAGGACGGCCGTATCCAGGTTCCCGGCAGTCTGATGGGTTTCGCCGCCGCTTGTCTTGCCGCTGGATTTCGGAGTCTTTGCCATTGGAAGATCGCCTTTCTGCATGTCGTTCGATCGCAACGGGGCGGACCATATTTTGTTGTCGCGATGCGTCTGTCGCACGCATGTCGAAGGTCCGTCCCTGCTGTTCGAGGCATTGGCCGACGAAATCGGCCTGAGCCTTCACAACGCGCCAGACGCAGTTTGTTCACCGCTGGATCGCGCCGCGGACCGATTTTCCCCCAACGGCTTAACCTGGGTTTACCGCGCTCGTTATCGCCAGCCATCAGCGCGGCTATTCACGCGATTTCGACCCATAAAATTCCACACAGTATCCCGCCAGCATGGACCCGCCGAATGGTCCAGGCGTTAGCGCGCAATGATAAGGATGGAGAGAGGGCGCCGCCTGCGGTGGATCGGCTGGCTATTGGTTGGCCTCGCCATATTGGCTTCAGCCTGCCTCATCGCCCTAGCCGCTTTTCCCGTTGGCCTTTTCAAGGACAGGATCGCTCGTCACATCGGCGCAAGGTTCGCAACGAATGTGTCCATCGGCTCGATCGGACGGCGCGAGGTTTTCTCCTTCACGCCGACGATCCTGATACGGGATCTCGCGATCCGGCAGCCGCGATGGGCCGGCACTGGCAATATGGTTCAGGCCCAGTCGGTGGAAGTCCGAATTTCGATCCTCTCGCTCATGACAGGCGGCGGTGCCCGGCCAGACGATGCGGTGGTGCGCGGACTATCCCTCGCGCTGGTTCGCGACGCGTCAGGGCGGGCGAACTGGGAAAGACCAAAGGATGGACATGGCAGCGACGCTCAAGGCACCGGTCTGGGGCGATTGCTCGTGCCCGATGGCCGCCTCTCCCTGAAGGATGCCAGGCGCGCCCTTTCGCTTTCCGGCACCTTTGCTTCTGATGGGAAGGGCTTGCGCATCGATACAGCCGGTCGCTTCCACAACGCACCTGCAAGCCTGGCGATCAGGGGCGCGTCAATCTCTGGCCAAAGGCCCGATGCGACTTATCCGATCGCATTGAAACTCCAGTCGCCCTTGCTGCATCTTGACGCTTCGGGGCAGACACGCGGGCCGCTCAACCTGCGATCCATGTCGCTCGATATCCGCGCGACATCACCGAACCTCAAATATCTCGATGATGTGATCGAAGCCGGCCTGTTCGGCACCCAGCCCATCGATCTCCACGCCAAGATCCGCCATGCCGGGCGGGACTGGTTCGTCGAGCATATGACAGGTCGTATAGGGCGATCCCCGCTGGTCGCGAAAGCCGACATCCTGAAGCGCGACGAGCGCACGAAGATCGATGCCGATGTACATTTCAGCGCCTTCGATTTCGACGATCTTTCCGACGCGCAAGGCAAAGCCAGAGCCAGGGCGATCGAAGCCCGGATCGGACCGCGCGTCCTGCCCGGTACCCGCATCAACCTTGCAAAGGTGGGGCCGACCGATGGCGTCATCCGGTTCCGGGCGGATCGGCTGTTGCTGACGGATTCGATGTTCCAGTCGCTGGCTGGCACGATACGGCTCACCGGCAAATTGCTCGAACTCGATGATATTCATGCAAACATGTCGAGCGGACGGATGAACGGCACCGTCAGGATCGATCAGCGCGGCGGCGCCACAAAACCATATTTTGCTATGGACCTGCTCTTCACCGACGGGCGCCTCGAAAAATTGATCGGGACGCAGGGCGCAACCGGCGCTCTGCGCGGCCGGGTTAAGCTGTCGGGTACGGGCGATACCATTCGCGAAGCGCTTGGCAGGGCCGACGGACATGCCGGGTTGGTGGTGCGCGACGGGCAGGTAAAACGCACGCTCGCCGCCGTGCTGGGGCAGGATCTGGGCAAGGCGATCGGGACTGCATTGCGCAACAAGGACGCGGAAATACCCTTGCGTTGCCTTGCCATCGACTTTGCCGCCAAAGGTGGCATCCTTACCCCGTCTCCATTTCTGGTCGATACACCCATATCCTCTGGCACAGGCCAGGGAACAATGTCGCTTGCGACCGAGCGCATAGCACTCACGATCAGGGGGAGATCGCGCGATCCGAGCGGCCTGCGCCTTGTCGATCCGATCAGGATGGGTGGCAGCTTTTCGGCACCGACCCTAAGCGCCGCTGGCGATCCCCACGGCAGCAAGGTGGGCGCGGGCTCCATCATCAAAGCGGTTGGCAAATCGATTGGCGGCGCGCTCGGCCTAACGAAGAAGCGCGATATGGATGATGACGCTACGCCCATGGCGGTGGATTGCGGATCGATGGAACGACGAATATTGGCTGCTCGACCGCCTCGATCCTGACGCCTCGCCGACTTAGCCCTTACTGTCCGTCCGCACCCACAGACTGACGGAGCCGCCATTGACGCGAAGCGCCGCCTTTCCGGCATCATCGGCGGCTATCTCTTCTTCGCAATGACCCAAAAAGTCACGAAAGCTTACCCCGGCATGGTCTGGCCCAAGCTCGACGATCTTGGTCGTCTCTGCGCCATTGTTGACAAGGAGAATGCAACCGGCCTGCCCCGCTGTACCGTGCCGGATAACGCCAAGGCAATCCGGATCATCGAACAGGTCGGTCTGCGGCCCGTTGGCAAAAAGCTGCCGGGCCTCGATCAGCTTTGTCAGGCAGGGAACCGGCATGATCTCTATCTCATGGGTTTCGCCATCCCCGCCCGCATCACTATATTTCGCGCCATAGAGATCGGGGTAGAAGATGCACGGCACGCCCTGTTCGCGGATCAGGATCAATGCATAGGCCAGCGGCTTGAACCAGTCCTCGACTGGGGCTTCGAGAGCCTGAAGGGGTTGCGTGTCATGATTGCCCACGATCGTCACGGCATGGTCGGGCGATGCCGCAACCAGCGCACCATCGAATAGGGTGCGCAAATCGAAATCGCCACCGGCCCGCGCCGCTTCATGAAAGCGGTGCAGCAAGCCGACGTCGAACAGCATTAGTTGCTGATCTACTAGGTCAAGATAGGGCTGAAGCGCCTCCATGTCGGGATGCCAATATTCGGCGACGACGAAAAGCTCGCTATTCACGCTTTCGCGCATATGGCCGACCCAGTCACGGAAGAACCAGGCGGGGATATGCTTGGCTGCATCCAGGCGAAACCCGTCGCACGGCAGTTGTTCCGCCAGCCAGCGCCCCCAATATTTTAGTTCCTCGTAAACAGCGTTGTTTCGAAACTCGACGTCCGATCCCATCAGATAATCGAAATTGCCCTTCTCGCTATCGACCTCGCTATTCCACTCGCCATCGCCATATTCGTTGACCAGCCGGAATACGCCATCTTCGGTTGGCTCCTCGATATGATCGACGCCGGTAAAGCATTTTGCGTCCCAGATAAATTCCGAGTAACGCCCCTGTCGGCCGGGGAAAGTGAACCGGGTCCAGGCGCGAGCTTCGAATGCCTCTTCTTCTACTTCGTCGCGGTTGTCGGGATTGGCCCGGCGCACAGAGACTTGCTCGGCCTCGTCTGCGCCCATCTTGTGGTTCAATACCACATCATGAATGACATGAACGCCCGCCTCCCGCAGTGCGCCTGTCGCCTGCTCCAGAGCAGCGCGACCGCCATATTTGGTGGCCACCGAGCCTTTCTGGTCGAACTCGCCCAGATCAAACAGATCATAGCTGTCATAGCCCACCGAATAGCCGCCCGCGGCGCCCTTGTAAGCAGGCGGGAGCCAGACGTCGGTCACACCCATATCCCGGAGACTTGCAGCCTTCTGCGCGACTTCGCTCCACAGCCCTCCACCGTCGGGATAGTACCAGTGGAAGAATTGAAGCAGCGTCCGTCCGGCCATGAAAGCTCCTGTCGCAGCAAGTGCAGCGGCGGCTAAACGGCCCTGTGCGCAAGAGGTTGCAGACGCTCAAAGTCAGCCCAGCCCCGTTTTAGGCGTTAATTGAGAAACATGGATCAAGAACGCAGAAATCTCTGGAACCTCACGGCAAAACGCGCGTCTCACTCGCTGCGACCCGGGACAACCCGGTGATACAGACGTGGAGCCACTGCGCGATGTCAGACCGCCGACTCATGGATTTCATCTCGTCTAATTGCGAGAGCCTGCGCATCCAACATAATGCCCATCGCGAAACGCATACGACAGTCGCGCGCCATTTGCTTCACCGCGAACGGCTCGGGGATGTCATCAGTTTTGCCAGCACGGCTTCGCGGGTACGGTGCATGGAAAGCGAGACTCTGTGGGAGGTAAGCATCCGTCATTATGATGGTGCTCAGACCCACATTGCTGGAGAAAGCCTTGACGAGTGCATGGACTTGGCGGGCACGATGATGAAGATATCCAGCCTCAATGCGATCGCCGCCTGAAGCAGTCTTTTTAACGCATTCGGAGTTGCAAAGTAGCAAGCGTATCAGTCTGTTCGCTTTGGACACCGTCCGATATCATTCGACTGCGCATAGCCCGTCCGTTACTCCATAAGCACAGGCTCATGCGCTAAGGAGGATGGCTTATGGCGATTTTCAACAATTTCCTCCGCAATCGCCGTCGGAATGAACTGTCGGCAGAAGATCTTCAGGCGCTGGAGGCAAGCATTCACGCGGTACAAAATGTGCCTGCGCGCCATAACCTTGCTATTTCCAGGCAACCGATCGGCAATAGTACCTATCTGATCGAAGGATTCATATGCCGTTACATGGATGACCGGGAAGGTGTCCGCCAACTGGTGGCGGTGCATGTAGCAGGCGATTTTGTCGACCTTCATGGATATCCGCTCAAACGCCTGGATCATGATGTAGCAACCCTTGGCCCGTGCAGGATCGCACTTGTCCGCCATGAAACGCTGGACAAGCTTGTGAGCGACCGGCCTGATCTGACGAAGCTCCTGTGGTTCAGCACCCTGCTCGATGCGGCCATGCACCGCGAATGGATATTCCGTCTGGGCCGTCTGGATGCAGTGGCCCGCGTCGGACATTTTTTCTGCGAAATCGAAGCTAAGCTGCGCGCTGTCGACCTGAGTGATGGCAGACAATTTTCCTGCCCTTTGACCCAGGCTGACTTAAGCGAGGCGTGCGGCATGACTCCGGTCCATATCAACCGGATGCTCAAGGAACTGCGGGAGCGCAGACTGATGCATATGCAGCGTGGCCGGGTCACCATATTGGATTTACCAGCACTTCGGCGTCTGAGTGAGTTTGATCCGTCCTATCTGTTCATCAACGAATGATGGAACCGTCTGGTATTGGAAGCGTCCATTGCGAGTGAAGTTATGGAGAAGCTATGTCCCAAGCTTATGTCTACGAGGAAGGCGGAAAAGCCTTTGCTGAAGAAGGCCAGGTGATGCTTGATGGACCGGATGGGGTAGCGGTCAGCATGACTCCCGAGGCGGCAGAAAATACGGCTAAGGAACTCTTCCGGGCGGCCCGCGAGGCGCGAAATCAGATTTCAGCCCAAGATTGAGTTATTTGCTTTTGATGCAGGTTCTTCATTCAAGCACCACCCATTTTGAACATGCGACCGCTTAACCCTCGATCGATTTCATATGTCGACTTCCGAACGGTCGAAGCTGCGGTGCAATTCTTTGACGAGCGGGGCGGCGAGTCGTCCCGCTCACCATGCTCCTGTTTAAAGCCTGTAGGCCAAGCCCGGATTTCACAACTGCATCTGACAGCGATTGTCATTCTTGCAGCGCTAATACGGTTATGGCGTTGCGATCCATTCGCGTAGGAAGGCAGTGCGACCCGAATGGCTCTTCTTACCAGAGACATTTATTCCTGACCCCTGCTCAGAAATGAGCGGGGGTTATTTTGCATCGCAGCTTTGGCAGGGCCGCATTTACGATTAGCGAGGAGCTGCCCGTCAGATATAAACCTCCTAACAGGCCGAGCCATCGGCAAAAGCAAACTATCCTTGCAGAAGACCTAAGCCACCGCAAGTAAGGTACGGTTATGTCACGCGAGCGCGCTCTGTTGATCCTGCCACTGGCCCTGATCCTGACAGGATGCTGGACTGGTCCGGCACTCTTTACCGCCGCAGATGCTGCCAGATCACTCGAAGACGGAAACTATCGCCTGGCGGAGCCCGGATCGAGTGTATCAAGCGGCGATATTTTGACCATCAGCACCCAACGCGATGGTAGCTTTCTGGTAACGGGCCCGGAACATCCATGGCGCGTACTGGCCGTGCCGTTGGCCAAAGCGGAACCAGACAGGTTCATCCTCCAACTACAGCAAACCGATCCCAAGAGACCCGAACGTTCCATGAAGGCGACCTATATGCTGCTCGACATGGCCAAGCAGCATCCTGTCATCACCATCCTTGCCTGCGATGCGGAAATCGCGGCGGCCGTCGAAGCCAGCGGCGGCTTTATCGCGCGCGATCCGCAATCGGCCTCGAGTTGTGGCTTCACTGACACTGCTATCCTCAAACAGCGCATCGCTGCCGCCGGGCAAGACCTCTTGGAACCGGACATTGAACTGATAAGGGTCGCTGAATGAAGCATATCCTTCTGATCGTCACCGCCGCGCTCCTGCTGACGGCAGCGACAAACCCTCAGCCTGACCACATTGCGGCAACCGAGGCGACCGGTCCCAGCTTTTCCTGTACATCGGCGCGCACGGTTGTCGAGAAAGCCGTCTGCGCAGACTCCGCGCTGGCATCGGCAGACCGCGAGATGGCGATGCTCTTCGCCCTCGCCCGCGCGAGTGCTTTTGGCAGCGGCCCTTCCAACGAACTGACGTCGCAGCACCAGATCCTCAAGGAGATGCGGTCGTGCGAAGGGCTGCCCGGCTCGCTCCCTGTTGGGAAATGCCTTGCCCCCCTCTACGCGCGCCGCAATTTTGAGCTTGCGACGGCGGTGCTGACACGGAAGCCGGACAACGCGCTTCCTATCCTGCGCCGTATCGGACCGGGCTTTGCCCCGGTGCTTGAAGCCGTTGCGCTCTGGGCTGCCGAACCGGTCGACGCATCATGGTCGGCACCTGAGCGGGCGACAAGCCGCAAGCGTATCGCGGCCTTGCTATCGCCCTATCTGACCGCCCTGCAGACGGACGAGGGCCAGTCGTTCGGCTGGTCGATCCTGTCACGTCCCGGCGGCGACTTCCCGATCGTTACTCATGTCGACGACATATTCCGGTCCGACCGCCATCTTGCGGCCTTCCTCAATGTCCTTGGTCCCTATCTGCCAGAAGAGACGGCGTCCGGCGTCATGCTGCGGGACCTGCCCTGTTCCGCGATCGTCAGGCACCCCGATCTGCTGAATGCAACCGGCGCCGTTTTTGGCTCCACCATGGACAATTTCGGCTTTCGCACGGATTGCGCGCGCACCCTGCCGCCAACCCCAGCCCTTTTCCAACTCGACAGAAAGATCCTCGACAGCTGGCCGGCCTGCGATGGCACGATCCGTTTCGCCGCCTATCGCGCCTACGGCGTCGCCCTAGATGCCGCGCGCCTGGGGCAATCACTTGGAATGCCGGCCGAAGAATTCGATCGGCCGCGCGGGGTCGCCGTCGCAGAGATCGACGGAGCCCAGGCCGAACTGACAGGCTACTATGTCAAATATCTCGCCAAGGCACCTTTAGAAGCCAAAAGGATGGCCGATAGCGCCATCGGCGCCCTGCTCTCGGCGGCGCATAGTTGCGGCACCTGAAGTTCAGGGGCAGCCACGACCCTCGATAGACAACATAACCGGCGGATGGCCAAATGGCCGGGCCCTGGGTGCGACGCTCCGATCGCCGATTGCGGGCATGAAGCGAGCGTCCATCAACTCCACCTGCGCCTCGCATTGCCCTCTGCGGACGAAGGCCATCGGCATGGTCGACCAGTTGAGAAAAGGCTTGAGGCCAGGGGCGGCCGCAATGGCCCGGCCGACCAGCGGATCGCGCATTCCGTCAGGGATCATCGGCTGGATGTCGGTGACATGCGTGAGGCTATGAAGAGGATCATATTGCGCCTGTCCCACTCTATCGCCCTGACGCCAGACAAGGTTCCGCGTCCAGAACAGCACCGGTTCTTCGCCGGCGTAGATGACCTGCGGCGTCCACCCAAGCTCGGACGCCAGCGCGTGGCGTGCCATGAGCGTGATGCCGCCGTTGAGCAGGATATAGGCACAAGCAACGACCAGGCCCGCGATGGCAGGCCGCCGCCATGGGAGCCCCAGTCGCTCGCGCCGCCGCGAAAGCCAGATCGCCAGCGGCAGCACCGTCCAGAGCATCGCGTCTATGATGAATAGCGTGTCGGTGTGGAACCATCGCGTACTGAATGGCGACAACAGCTGGACCGCATAGCTGGTCTGAAGATCGAGAAGCGGGTGCGTCAACGCCCCCAGATAAGAGAGTAGAAGCAGCCACGCGCCGTTCATCGGCAGGCCGCTTGCGAACTTTTCGCCTCGGGAGCATTGCCAACGATCAAGAAGCCAGAGCAGCGCCGCGAGCATGGCCGGCATGATGACAATCCCGCCCAGCAGACCATGGGTGAACCCCCGATGCGTCGCCAGTGGCAGCCAGGGCACCCAGCCAAAGAACACGTCTATATCGGGCAGATTGGCGCCGAGGATCAGCGCTGCGAGAGCTTTGCGGGACTTTGTCTTAAGGCCGGTCTGGCCCAGTGCCCATCCGGCAAGGCTGTGGGTAAAATTGTCCATGCTCAGGCCATGGCCCGCGCTACAGACAATCGTCAACTTCGCCATTCAGCCCGGCCTGTTTATGCGTCGAAACCGGATCAGCCATTTTTCAGATAGACCGTCCTTGCCAAGCCGGGCTGATCAGGCTCATCTGAACATGCAGCAGGCCCACGAGCTGCGCAGCCGGCGTTGGCTATCGCGAGGTAGCGCGACGTCTGACGCTGATCTCGATCCAGTTGCGCCTTATCCGCAAGGCATTGAGTCGGTCTTCGTCGATCACGCTTGAGGCAGATCGGTCATGTCACTTCTCGTCGTTTGCGGTCGATAGGGTTGCTGCGGTTCGAGGCTGCAGCCGTGGAGATCGCGCATCCCGGAGCGTGCCGCCGACATCTGGCCGGCCAGACCGCGCTTTAGAGACTGCGATGCGCTGGGACAGATAAATCCCGCTGTGTCCCGAGCAGAGATAGGCGGTGAAACAGGCAACAGCGATCGGTACGATATGCGTGGCACCGAAGAGCTCTACGCCCATGATCGCGCAGGCCAAGGGCGTGTTTGCAGCACCGGCGAAGACGGCAACGAAGCCCAGCCCTGCGAACAGATCGATGGGGGCCCCGAGCAATCCACCGAAGGCGTTACCAAGGGCTGCGCCAATGAAGAACAGCGGCGTCACTTCGCCACCCTTGAAGCCGGCGCTGAGCGTCACGACCGTGAAGAGAATCTTCAGCAGCCAGCTCCAGCTATCGACTGGCGGCTCGAAGAATTTCGCAATCGTGGGCGCCGACGGATCGGCAGACCATACGCCCAGGCCAAGATAGTCCTGCGTCCCCAGGGCATAGACGAGCGCGATCACCAGCAGGCCACCCACCAGTGGGCGAAACGGGCCGTAAGGGATATGACGCTTGAACAAGCTGCTCAGCCCCTGATTGGCTTCAGCAAAGAGCCGGCCAGCCAGGCCGAAGATGACGCCCGCGGCAGCAGCCTGAAGCAGCAGCAGCGGTTCGACCGTCAAGGCCGCGCCGGAGGCCACATAGTCGATATGGTAATTGCCGTGGTGTATGCCCCACATCTGGCACGTCCAGTCGCCGACGATCGCGGCGACCAGACATGGGACCAGAGCCGAGTATTCGAGCCGGCCAATCGCCAGCACCTCAAGAGCAAAGACCGCGCCCGCGAGCGGAGTACCGAACACAGCGCCGAAGCCCGCCGCGATCCCGGCAGTGAGGACGATCCGTACGCCGGATTCATCGAGCCTGGCGATCCGTGCCACCGAGCTTGCAAGACTCCCGCCCAGTTGGACCGCCGTGCCTTCACGCCCCGCTGAACCGCCGAACAGGTGCGTGATGACCGTGCCAACAAGGATGAGCGGCGCCATCCGCAGCGGCACACCATCGACCGGCTGGTGAATCTGCTCGACGATGAGATTGTTGCCGCCTTCGACACTGCGGCCGACCCAATGGTAGATGAGGCCGACGCCGAAGCCGGCGACAGGCAGCAGGAACAACAACCATGGGTGCGCGAAGCGCGTCCGGGTTGCGACGTCCAGGCTCCAAAGGAAGGCTGCACAAAGACTGCCGATCGCGACCGCCATGGGCACGAGAATCAAGACCCAGCGGATGACCGAGATGAGGTGTTCACGCCGCGTCTGGGCGAAGTCTTCAAAATTGAGATTGCGGACGAACTGACTAATAATTGCGCGCACGATTCCCCCTTGTTGCCTGACGGCGAAAGGTAGGAATCATCAGCCAAAATGGCGGTTCGTCCCTCGAGGGAAGGACAGGCAGAAATCCATTGCCTGGCGCCGATATGCCCTTCGCGGCGATTTTGGTCAATGCTGCGATGCACAAGCGCCGACGATATTCGCAAACTCGCACTATATCGCAGCCCGACCCTGCTCCCAGATTGGCGCGGACCTTGTCTTCCCTTCGACCCAAAACATTGCCAAACATGAAGTTATGCGCTTTTCATATCTGCTGGCCCTCCCGCTTCTCTTTGCCGCCCCTGCCCATGCATGGGGGCCCATTGGCCACCGGATCACCGGTGCGATTGCTGATGAAAATCTCAGCGGCGTTGCCCGGGCTAATGTGCAACTGCTGCTCGGCGCCACCGATCTTGCCGAGGCGGCGACCTGGCCCGATGACATGAAATCCGATCCGGCTGAGTTCTGGCAGAAAAAGGCAAGCCCCTGGCATTATGTCACTGTGCGTGAGAGCAACGCCTACAAGGCCTCGGATGCCCCTGCCGAGGGCGATGCGATGACGGCGCTCGTCCGCTTTACGGCAACACTGCGCAATCCGCACGCCTCCTTGGACGACAAGCGCCTGGCGCTTCGCTTCATCGTCCACATTATCGGCGATCTCCATCAGCCTCTTCACGCCGGCGGCGGCGGCGATCGTGGCGGCAATGATTTCAAGATAAGCTGGTTTGGCCGACCGACCAATCTTCATGCGGTCTGGGACAGCGCCATGATCGAGCAGCGATCCCTTTCCTATTCCGAACTTGCCGGATGGCTGACCCGTTCGATCACGCCACAACAGGTCATTGAATGGAATGATCGCAACCCCTCCGACTGGATAGCCGAGAGTATCGCGTTGCGCAGAACCATCTATCCTGCCGATCCCGCCATCTCCTGGGAATATGCCTATCAGCATCGTGTGGAGCTGGATGATCGGCTCAAACGCGCCGGTATCCGCATCGCAGCCTATCTCAATGGGATATTCGAGCAGTCCGCCAACGCTGAGACGAGCCGCAAATAGCGTGCCCCGGGGATCGTGCCATGATCTGACCGGCATACTGCTCGATGACGGGCTGTATCCGATCCTGCATGTTTCTGATGGCGGGAAATGGCGGCTCGACATCAGCGGAAGCTTTCGCCACCTCCTGGGGCACAAGGTGCGGGTGCAGGGCACGCGCTCGGAATTCGATATGCTGGACGTAGATCGGATCGAACGTAGCTGACAGAGTTCAGCCTCGAGAGGAATATTGGATTGATTCCTACATCCCGCATGACGGTTGATCAGCGGCGCTGGTAGCCGATCTGGATCAAGCCGGCGCTGGACTCCGCGACGACCAAGGGCCCATGCCTGTTTGTCGGTTCAGGAAGCAGTCCGGCCGGCTCTGTCGGCAGACATGACTATTGCGACCAGAATCTGCACTGTCTACATTGCTGCGCATACCCCCCACCACAGCGAGTGTCATATCAGGGCGCCATGGGCGACCATTGCAAGATGCTGCCCCGCGCGCGACAGCGATGTTGCCTCTCCTTTTTACGCTCCTGTATTCCTATCTTCAAAGGCAGGCAGCGGCGGCCCCGTCGCGCATGAAAGGAAGACTGGCATGGCGGACCATCTGAAGATCGATTTCGTATCGGACGTTGCCTGTCCCTGGTGCATCATCGGGCTCAAGGGGTTGCAGGCCGCGTTGGAAAGGCTTGATGGCGAGGTTATCGCTGACATCCGGTTCCAGCCCTTCGAACTTAATCCGGAGATGGGCACGGAAGGGCAGAATCTGGGCGAACATATCGCCCAGAAATATGGATCCACGCCTGAACAATCAGCCGCCAGCCGCGCGATGATAATGGACCGCGCTGCGGCGCTCGGCTTTACCATCACAATGAGTCCCGATAGCCGCATCTATAACACGTTCAACGCTCACAGGCTTTTATACTGGGCAGGAGAAGAAGGTCGGCAGACCGATCTCAAACTTGCTCTGTTCCGGGCCTATTTCACCGACGGGCGCAATGTCGCGGACCATGCGGTGTTGCTGGATGCAGTCGAGGAGGCTGGGCTGGATAGGAAACGGGCTCTTACAATCCTGGAGAGCGACATGTTTGCTGCGGCTGTGCGCGACGAGGAGGCCTTATGGCGATCACGTGGGATCAACAGCGTACCAGCAATCATCGTGAATGAGAAATATCTTATCAGCGGCGGACAGTCTGCCGAGGCGTTCGAGCAGGCGTTGCGCCAGATCGCGAAGGAAGGTCAGATGGCCTGATCTTGCTGTGAAGCGCATATCGACAACGAACTGCTATCGTCATTTGCCTGTTGCAGGGGCAAAGGCCGTGATCGATAGTCTGCGTCATTAATGGTCGTTTCTCAGGAGAGCTGCGCTGAATAGCAAATCGAGCCCACCGTCACGGCAGGTTGCCGCGCCAGCTGTAGCATCAGCCTGATGGAAACCATTGGCCGCGATCTTGGCGAGATGCAGCGGGTTCCGCTCGCGACAGCCCATGTCGAAGCTTTACGCGCGGCTGGCACGCCAGCGACCTATGCGGCAGGCACCTATATCGTGCAGCCAGGCGATCCGGTCGATTGCTTTGTCTATGTCGATGAAGGCGAGATCGAAGTTGTCGATGCTTTTAGCGGAAGGCGCTATGGCTCCTCGACCCTTGGCCCAACCCAATTCATGGCAGAGATATCTTTTCTGAGTGGCGGTGTCTGGACAATGCCGATGCGCGCCGCGCTTGACACGCAGGTGGTCAAAGTGCCGCGGCATGCCATGTTGCGGTTGATGGCCGACATGCCGGAAATGTCGGATATCATCATCACCGTATTATCAGCACGGCGTCGGCGGCAGCTCGACAATCGGGATGGGACGCTTGTGCTGATCGGCGAGGATGACGATCGCGACATACGCTGTATCGCGGAATTTGCGAGCCGCAATCGCCTGCCATTTGCGTCTCATTCGGTCGGCAGCCCCGAGGCGATCCGGGTCGCCACCAGTTGTGTCATTCCCATCGATAAGCCTGCGGTTATCTTCGGTCGTGATCGGGTCATCGCTGAACCCACGCCGCATAAGATTGCCGAACTGCTCGGCCTCAATCTTGATGTTGCCCGATGCGAAGCATTTGACGTGCTGATCGTTGGCGGCGGCCCCGCCGGCGTGGCGGCCGGCGTTTATGCGGGCGCTGAAGGGCTCAATGCCCTTGTTGTCGAGGATATCGCGATCGGCGGCCAGGCGGGTACATCGAGCCGGATCGAGAATTATATGGGTTTCCCGACGGGGATATCGGGCGCGGACCTTGTCTGGCGCGGTGAGATCCAGGCCATGAAATTTGGTACGCGGTTCATCATGCCGCGCCGTGTCGAACGATTGGAACGGTTGGAGAATGGCCAGTTTTGCGCGACGTTCGACAATGGACAACAGGTCCGGACAGGCGCCGTCATCGTCGCGACCGGCGTGCAATATCGGCGCCTGCCGATTCCCCGGTTTGCGGAGTTTGAAGGTGCAGGCATCTATTATGCGGCGACCGAGAATGAAGCGCGTTATTGCCAAGGCACCGAGGCGATCGTGATAGGAGGTGGCAATTCAGCGGGACAGGCGGCCATGTATCTGAGCCGATCTGCCGGCCATGTCCGTCTTCTGGTGCGAGGCACTTCACTGGCGACGTCCATGTCTCATTATCTGTCGAGCCGCTTGGAAGCCGACCCTAGGATCAGCATAGAATATGGCGCGCAGGTGACGGCGCTGCACGGCACCGACAAGCTCGACGCCGTCACGATCCAGAAGGATGGTGAAGAGGAACAGACGATTCAGGTCTGCGCGATGTTCGTGATGGTGGGCGCGGCACCCAATTCGGACTGGCTGACTGGTCTTGTAGCCCTGGATGACCAGGGGTTTGTAATGACGGGCGACCCCGTAGATGGCGGCTCGCCCTATGCGACCTCCTGCCCCGGCATATTTGCGGTCGGCGATGTCCGTTCGGGTTCGGTCAAACGCGTGGCCTCTTCAGTCGGGGAAGGATCGGTCGTCATTTCCAAAGTCTGGGAATATCTCAACGGTTGAAGAGCGCAGGCCAAGTGATGCGTCAGCCGAGCATCGCTATACCAAGTTTAACGGCGGCTATGTCCCGCTTAATCAGCAGGATCTTGCAGCTGAGCGAAACCAGCTCGAAGAATTATGAAAGTCCAACAAATATCGACTTACCCGCAACGCTCCTCGACAAGAGTCAGAAAGGCGAGCAATCCGATACAAAGGCCTGGATAGGGACGAATGCTCGTCAAATCATTTGCATCGGCCTGCCCTCGACGACTGTCGGCTTTCCTCAGTTCATGATGCTAAAGCCGACTTTTGGTTAAGCCCCAACTGTGGCCTGCCGCTGTAACCCCTTTCCGGCCAATCAACAGCAAAAGCGCGACCTTCAGGAGAGGAAGGGCCGCTGATCAAGCATCAATCCTCAAGCTGACCGACGACTGGCCAGCATCAATGTGACTTACAGGCTGGGTTCTCAGCCTTTGGCATGGCAAGAAAGCTAATAGTGCGCGGCGCAAAACTAGCAACGGGCGATCGCTCAGAGAAGCCAGTGAGGACAGGCAGTCTGTCGTTTGCACCGAGGCGCAACAGCTGCCCATTCAGCTTCACGCCCATCGACGGCGCGTCTGGCGCTGAAAGAGTATAGCGCAAGCGCTTGCCGGGCAGAGTGATCGATGCAGTACGGGCCGCGTCATTGTTGATGACGAGTAATGCGACGCCACCTGCCCGGTCGGGCTGGCAATGGGCATAAACATGGAGACCAGGCTGGCGCGGCATTCCCGCGTCGAGAACGGTCGCCCCCATTAGCCTGTGCCATAGAAGAGCGGCCCAATAATTGGCTTTGGGTCTGAAATCCTCAGGATCCAGCAGGCTGTAGCTGCCGGCGGCGAGCGTGTTGTGGATGGAGACCTGAACGCCCTGTTTTGCCAGTCGGCCGAGCTGGTCGAGATAGCGGAAGCTGTAGATAAAGGTGCCACCCCATGGATTGCCTCCGCACGCCGCATCGGCGCCCTCTGTCATCCAGATCGGTTTGCCCGGCGCGTAGCGGTCACGCAGCGCCGCATAATAGGCGTGCGTTACGCTGGTACGAGCCAGCCATTCTTCGGACAGCGCGTCGTCCAGCCGAGTTTGCGGCATGCGCGACGCTTCGCAACGGACAGATGCAGCGCCATAGTGATGATAGGAAAAGGCATCGACGTCCGATCCTCCGCTCGCGAGCAATTCAGCGGTGGAAATCGATCCGGGAATGTCAGACGGCATGCCCCATGGCTCGGGTGTCTCGGTAGCTAAGCCCGGGCCAAGGATGAGCATGCCCGGCGCTTCTCTCTTTGCGAAGGCGCGGAAGGCTTGGAAATCTCGGCCATAAGCGGCGGCATCATATCCCTTGGGTGCGCCGCTGATACCGGCGATCGATGGCTCGTTCATGAACTCGGCGGCGGTGATCGTGCCCCCGACCGCGCGGGTGTAGGCAAGTCAGTGCCGGGCCATGTCCTGAGTCCAGGCGCCACTGCGATTTCGCACGCCGGGACTGATGGCGAAGGACGTCATGATCTTCGCATCGGTCGCCCTGGCGAATGCGATTACGCCGCGCCATTGCTGGCGGGTGAGAACGCCCCTGAAGCCATCAGGTGCCTTTGCGGGCGGTGTGTCGCTGTCGGCAAAATAGACGCTGTTCGCCCAGGTACCGGCAACGCGAATGTAGGCGGGGCCGAGCGCTCGGGCGAGGAGACGGAGACGGGCATTGGCAAGATCGATCGGCGGGCGGTATTCGAACTGGCTGACATTGATGCCCAGTTGGGCGTCGTGAGAGGCGGGCGATGCGCTGATGGTCGAACCATAGGGCTTCCAGAAGGCACCGCCCATCACCTCGATCATCTCGACATTGTAGGATTGAAAGCGGGGATCGATCGTGCCGACGCGGCGCAACCGTGCCGAATCGACGGCAGTGCGAAGTCCACTCGCCGGTTGTTGGGCAAGTGCAGGCGGCATGAAAAGGGATGAGAATGACAGCGCGGCAAAGCAAAAACGACGAACGCACCGCCGACGGGCGCGTAAGGTGTAACCGGCGTGCATCAATCCATCTCCCAGTCGGCCGCCTTGGTCGCATCCTCTTCAATCTGAGGTCAAATAACGAATTTTACCCGCACCATAGGTGTGGCCTATGGCGCGACGCTTGCCGGCGGATTTAAGTCGGGCGGCCGGTTATCGAGCCATCGTTGGGTAGAAGCCTATCTGCGAATGACGACCCATTGTTGCCGTTCAGCCGCAAATTTCTCCGCTCCAAGAGCGGACCGTCAGCTAACCTGACAACGCCCTGCAGAACTGGCGGATAGGCAACCTTCAAGCTCGGGGCAGAGAAGCTGAAATAGTGGCCCTATACTTGCCCGCCAACTGAGGTCGTTATGGGCCAGACGAAAATGGCCGCCGCGCTACCAAGTCAATTGTCAGTTCTATGCAGAAGTGACCAAGGTCGGTGCGTTACTGTCGGGCTCACCAGTGGCTTCGACCGACCGATCACGATAATGGCAGAGCCTTACCAATGTTTGATCTTTCATTCTCGGTTAGGTCGCGAGGGCGATGGGCACACGATAGATCGCTTCCGCATCGCCGCCGAGCGATCGGCAAAGGGCTAACCCCGCTTGCAGCAACGGCAGCGCAAGCTGCGAACGCCCTTCACTCAAGCGCACTTCCGGGCCGGCAAGGCTGAGGGCGCCGATCAGGCGATCGCCATGGCCGATTACGGGAACCGACATGGACGCCACATGCGGCGTCGTGACGCCTGAAGTATAGATGGGTAGTGGCGGAAGATCCGGCTTCGCATCCGGCCATTGTTCGAACAACTGGAGCAATTGCGCCGAGGCGGAACCGTCGAGCGGTCGCTGTGTGCCTGGCTGTACGTCGAGACGCAGGTTGCTCGGCGAGTTTACCCGGAACAGACAGAGGCGCACGTCGCCCTGTCGCACATAGAAAGTTGCCGTTTCCTCCGTTTCGACCGCCAGCTTGGCCAGGATCGGCTGGATATGGCGTTCCAAGTCATTGCTTTCGCGAAAGACCGAGTTCAGTCGCGCGACTTCGCTGCCCAACTGATATTGGCCATCGGGCATGCGCACGATCAGATTATAGCGTTCCAGCGATACGGCCAGCCGCAGGATCGTGCTTTTGACGAGGCCGGTGCGCTCGGCCAGTTCGGCAAGTCCCACCACCCCGTCACCCTGTTTGAAACAGGTAAGAAGCAGCAGCCCTCTTTCGAGCGCTGCCACACCTTCCAATGCCGGTCTGTCTTTTACGTCCGTCGCCATAGCAATCCTCAATAATCAGACTGCTGTAGCGAACAGATCAACCGCTATCAAACGCCTTCGCAACCCAGGCGCTTGAGCGTCTCTACCACCCAGGCGCGCGGGTTTTCACCACGCCGGATCTTTTCCATCTGCGCGGTTTCGGCCGCATGCTTGGCGCTGGCCTTTTCATAAATGGCCTGCGCCTCATCGATGCCAACCGACAGCAGTCCGTCATCGTCGCCAACGATGAGGTCGCCGGGATGGATAACCATGCCGTCGATCGCGATCGGCACATTCACTTCGCCCGGACCGTCCTTGTAGGGGCCACGATGCGTGACCCCGGCTGCGAAGACTGGGAAAGTGCCGGCGCGGATCGCCGCCACGTCGCGGATGGCACCGAAAATGACGATGCCCGCCAAACCCCGACTTTCCGCATGGGCGACCATCAACTCGCCGATAAGCGCGTTGGTAAGGTCGCCGCCAGCGTCGACCACCACAACATCACCCGGCTGGGCGATGTCGAGGGCGCGGTGCAGCATCAGATTGTCGCCGGGCCGCGCTTTCACCGTCACGGCAGGACCGGCAAGGATGCCGCCCCCGTGCATCGGGCGAAGCGCAGCGCCACCGGCAAACATGCGGTTCATCGCATCGCTGACATTCGCCACCGGCAGGTCACGATATTGGCTGACCAGTTCGGCGGATACCCGGCGCTCGACGGGCAGGACGCGAAAACCAATGCTCATTCTTCACTCCAGTCAGATTAGAAGTTGAAACGGAAGCCGACCCGGAAGACGCGGCCGAATGTGTCGTAGAGCTGCGTATTGGTGGCGACCGCGATCGAGCCGTCGCCGGGGGCGTAAGGCGGATCCTGATTGAGGACGTTCTGCACGTTCAGATACATTTCAGCGCCCTTGCCCAAGTCCTGGAACTTGTAGGCGAAGCGCATGTCCCAATAGGCTTGCGGCTTGATGTCCTGGAGCTCGACCGCCGCCGGTCCCTTGGTATTGTCATAGCGACCGCCGCCAATGAAGCGGACCTGATTGAACCAGTTGAAATTGCCGCGCGTGAAGTCGGCCTGGGCGTTAAAACGCCAGTGCGGGTTGGAATTGATGCCGACTTCCCCGGCCCGGTCAATCGAGGGTGAACCCGGCGTGGTCGTCGCCAGCTTGCCGACATAGGATATGACCGAACGCAGCGACAGCGATGTGGTATCGTCGGCGAAGGGCACGCGGTAGCTGAGCTCCACATCGACACCGTTGGTTTCGAGTGTCGACAGGTTGATGGGATAGGCCGTCAAGGCCGCGATGTTGCCGGCCGCATCGCGGGTGATGAAGCCGCAAGCCAACTGGTTGCCCGCGAAGCACTGGTCCACGCCCTGCTGCGCCGACAGCGATCCGATCGCGTCGTTGATCTTGATGTCATAATAGTCGGCCGAGATGCTAAAGCCGGGCACGAAAGACGGCTGATAGACCGCGCCCAAAGTCAGTGTGTCGGCCTTTTCCGGTTGCAGATTGGCATTGCCGGTCGTGGTGATGAAGATGCCCGATGTGCGGACATTGCCCATGAACGGATCGACCACGGTGGCCGACTGGGTACGACCGCTGGTAAAGAGTTCGGACAGGTTGGGCGCTCGGATATCCCGCGAGCGGGTGCCGCGCAGACGTAGGGAATCGAATGGCGTCCAGCTAAGCCCTGCCTTCCAGGTCGTAACGCCACCGCTGGTCGAATAATCGGTGTAGCGGATGGCGCCGTTGAACTCGACATCCTTCGCGAAGGGCAGGTCCTTCAGCAGCGGGATGACCGTTTCGACATAGCCTTCCTTGACATTGTAATTGCCCGACCAGGGCTGCGGGTTGGCGAAGAGGAAGCCGCCAGCATGGGAAATATCATCGACGCTGAGCTGCGCCTGCTCCTTGCGATATTCGCCACCTGTCGCGAAGGAGATGGGACCGGCCCAGCCTTCGAACAGCGTACCCGAAATGTTGATCGCGGCGACATCTTCCTTGAACGTCGAGTCCGTCCGGCTGGTGCCACGAGTATAAGCGAGTGCGGCGTCGGATGGTGATCCCTCGCCGAAGACGTTGAAGGGCGCGCAACCATCATTGGGGTTCGTCAATGTGGAGCGGCAGACGATCTGGCCATTCGCCGGATTGACCACGGCATCGACCGCGCGGGTGAAGTTCGCAGTGATCTCGTTGTTGATGACATCGGTGCGCTGCTTGGTGCGGCCGTGCTGATAATAGCCGTTGATCTTGAGACCGCCCAGCTCGCCCTTGAAGCCCGCGACATAACGGTCCGTGTCGGTGTCGACCGCCACGTCAGCCAGCCCGCCCTCGACCGACCAGCGCAGCATGGTAAGCGAGGTGACATTCGGGTTCGCTGCCAGCATCGCCTGCACGGAATCAGGCAGGAAAGCATTGTCGCGGCGAATGGTGATAGGGTTGGTCGCCAGATGGCGATTGGTCGAGGTCGAATAGCGGGTCGAGGTCGTGCCGTAGGAGGCCTCACCGAAGATCGACCAGCTATCGGTCAGATCATATTCGGCGCGACCGAAGAAGGCAGCGCGCTCCAGCGGGCGGTTGATTTCCTGAAGCAGTTCGGTGTTTACGCCATCGCCGCCAATCTGCTGCGTCGCTGTGGTGTAGGAGCCGTAATCATAAGGGCGAACCACGCCGCCCGGATCGAATTGCAGACCCCGGAACAGGGCATTCTGGGCCGCCGTGCCACCGTTGCCAGTGGTGATCATGCCACCATAGCTACCGATTGCACGGACATCCTCCGCTGCGATCAGTGCGGGGCCGCCAGCCGGGCCGTTAATCAGGTTGGAGCCACGCCGTGCCCAGTCGCGCTCGCCTTCCAATATGCCCTTGTTGCGATAATATTCCGCACTGGCGAGCAGATGCAGGCGATTGTCGGCCAGCGAAATGCCGCCGGTCAGCGTGCCGCGCAGTTCCTGATTGTCGCCCTCATTGGAAATGCCTGAGGAAACTTCGCCCTTCAGACCCTCATATTTGGTGTCGAGGATGAAGTTGACGACGCCTGCGACAGCATCCGAGCCATAGGCGGCCGAAGCGCCGCCAGTCACGACATCGACGCGTTGAATCAGGCCCGAAGGCAGCAGGTTAACGTCCACCGTGCCGAACTGGCTGGCTGCAACGAAGCGGCGACCGTCCAACAGTGTCAGGGTGCGGGTAGCGCCCAGATTGCGCAGGTTGAGGAAGCTCTGACCGCCCCCCTGTGTGCCGCTTGCGCGTTGGGGACCGCTGGTCGCGGTCAGTGCCGGCAGGGTGCGCAGCGAGTCCGCAATGGTCGATGGCGCCGCCTTGGTCAGCTGGTCAGCGTTGAGCACGGTCACCGGGGTCGGAGTCGTAAAGCCGCTGCGGCCGATCCGCGATCCGGTTACGACGATATCGGCCGTCTGGCTCTGCTGAGGCGCGACTAACTGATCGGCAGCTTCGTCGGTTCCCTGCGCCTGGTCGATGGAACCCTGTGGGGCATCAGCTGCCGTCGATTGCGCATAAGCGGTTGGTACCGCCACGAAACCTATCGCGACGCCGGCAAGCAAGGAAACCCGCATCATGCGCGTGTGCGACCGAACCATTCCCATCAGATCCTCTCCCGATATTTGTCCATATATGGATGTGAGGGCAGCTTCTATCGTCTTCGAATTTCATTGCAACACAATTCTGAAACGTCGTTGCATTTTTATATGACCCCGTTATTCTCGGGGCCGGATCGCAAAAAAAGGATCGACAAGAGAGGAGCCGTGACCAAGAAAATGATCGACATGCATGGCATTGCCGCGCCCAAGGGCCAGACCTTCCTTGACCCCGAAGTCGTCGAGATGATGAAGAGGCTTGCTACCGGCCAGACCGATGAGGCGCTGAACGACCGGTTTGGAATCAGCTATAATACATGGCGTAAGCTGGTCGCTGGACGAGCGGTGCGTCATTCGCTGGCACAGCGGCTCACCGAGCGCGTCGCCGTGATTGCGGCGTCATGCTGACAGCCGCGTACCCCCTTCTATAAAACCAAGACATTAAGGAGAGACTATGCGAACTCGATCATGGCTCCTCGCCTCGCTGACAGCGCAGATCGCGCTGGTGCCGGCATGGACGCAGGCACGGGAAGGCGCGCCGGCCAGCCCCAATGGCGGCCGCCCGGAAATCCATAATGTCGAAGAGATGCGCAAGGTCGGCGGCTATAGCGCGTCGGGCGCGCGCGCCTATGCCGACATGGCGGCTGAGGCCGGCGGTCCGCTCTGGCCCGTCACCCTTTATTATCGCTGTCAGGCGGTTCGCGAGCGCCGACCGCTCAAGGCCCCTGCCCCCAGACCGATCGAGGTGTTCGACAAAGTCTATTCGATCGGCACGGCAGAAAATAATATCTGGGCGATCGATACCAAGGATGGCATCATCCTGCTCGACGCGCTGACCACAGAGGCGGATGCCAGGGATGTGATCGTCGCGAACATGAAGGCTTTGGGCCTCGATCCCAAGCGCATCCGCATCATCCTCATCACCCATAATCATCTCGACCATTTTGGCGGTGCGTCCTATCTCAAGGCGCTGTCAGGCGCACGGATTGGGATGAGCCGGGAGGATTGGGAAGGCGATCCCAAATGGGGTAAATTGCCGGTAAAGTCCGGAAACGATTTCTTCCTGACCGACGGGCAGCAAATAGGTCTGGGCGAGCGAACGCTGACGGTACTGATGACGCCGGGCCATACCCCCGGCACCGTGTCGCTGCTGTTTCCCGTGACGGATAAAGGCGTTCCGCATATGGCGTCGTTGTTTGGCGGGCAGGGATCGCCGCGCGACCTGGCGTCATTGCTGGAATTTCGACGGTCGCTCAATCATTTCGCGGATTATACCGACCTGATGCAGGCCGATGTCGTGCTGTCCAACCATACGGTCGGCGATGATGGACTGACACGGGTAACGGCACTCGCCAATCGCAAGGCGGGCGACCCCAATCCCTATGTCGTCGATCGCGAAGGCGTGGTGCGATATGATGCGGAATGGCGCATGTGCCTGAGCGCCGACATTGATGAGGCGGTATCGAGGGCCGCGCCGGGTGCGTTGCTGCCGACGCTTCAATCCGCAAAGCCATGATGATCGACTAAGCCGAGGGTCGCACCTTTCGGCGAGGGGAGGCGCTGATTGCGCCTCCCCTCTTTCATGTCAGGCGCGGATGGCCCCTGCCACCCTGTCGGACTTTGTCGCGCGCCCGACAATCACAACTGCCGTGGCACTGGCCAGCGTCAGCAGTGCCAGCGGAACAAGCGCAAGCACATAGCTGCCCGTTGCGTCATGGATGAAGCCATAGACATTCACCATCAGGCCGCCGCCAATAAGATTGGAAGTGGCATTGATCGCCGCGATACCGGCGGCAGCGGTGCTGCCCGACAGCCATGTCGACGCCATGCTCCAGAATGGCCCTTTAAAACAATATGCACCGACCAGTACGAACGTAAGCAGCAGCAGCGTCGGCGCCAGTCCGCTCAGCACGAAAGTGCCCACGGCCCCTACGGCGATGAGGATGAGTGGCAGGGCGGTATGCCAGCGCCGTTCATTGGTGCGATCGGAATGCCGACCCCAAAACACCATGGCGATCGACGCGACCCCATAAGGTATCGAGTTGACCAGTCCGGTCTGAAGATCGGTCAGTCCGAAGGATTTGAGCAGTTGCGGCTGCCAGATGCTGAGCACGCTGCCCGCCGCCGACGCGCCCGAACAGGCGATGACCATTGCCCAGAAGGCCGGCGTGACGGCCAGACGCCAGGCCGAACCGCTCACCAGCGGCTTTTGCGGCGCGGTGGCGATCAGTTCGCGTTGCAGCCAGTTCCTCTCTTCTTCTGTCAGCCATGTCGCCTGCGCCGGACGATCGGTCAGGACCTTCAGGCACGCGATGCCGAGCAGGACGGTCGGCACCCCCTCCAGGATGAAAAGCCATTGCCAGCCGCGCAGTCCGCCAAGGCCATTCATCGAAAGCAGAAGGCCGGACAATGGCGAACCGATGAAACTGGATACGGGGATCGCTATCGCGAACAAGGCCAGGAAGCGACCACGATAACGGGGCGGCAACCAGTAGGTGAGGTACAGGATGATGCCAGGGAAGAAGCCGGCCTCCGCAGCGCCCAGCAGGAAGCGCATCACATAGAAGGACTGGGCATTCCACACCAGCGCCATGGTCATGGAGACCAGCCCCCAGGTAATCATGATCCGGGCAATCCAGAAACGGGCACCGACCTTCTGCAACATCAGGTTGCTGGGCACCTCCATCAGGAAATAGGCGATGAAGAAAAGGCTAGCGCCAAAGCCGAACACCTTGCTGCTCAGCCCCACATCCGCATTCATCTGGAGCGAGGCCATGCCAACATTGGTACGATCGATGAACGCCATCAGGTAGCAGAGCATCAGAAACGGCAACAAGCGCCAGGTCACTTTACGCATCGTCTGCGCTTCAAGGGCGCGATCGGAACTCATGGCTTCACTCTCCTCAGCCTCAAGAGCAGGCGCTTGGTGCACCTCTTCTTGTCTTGCCGCAGGCCGGTGTCACAGCCGCCTGCGGATGCTCGGTACTTTCAGGCCGCAGCCTTGACGGCACGGTTCACATGATTGCGCGCGTCGATCTCGCCATGAGCAAGATAGGTCACGATCTGGTCGACGCAGGACATGCCGACGCGATCACGCGCCTCTACCGTGTTGGCGCCTACATGAGGACTCCCCACGATATTGGGCAAAGTCCATAGAGGGTTGTCCGCCGATGTCGGCTCCTTTGCGAACGTATCCAGGCCTGCGCCACGGATTATACCGTCACGCAGCGCGATGAAGAGCGCATCCTGATCGACCAGAGCACCCCGCGCAGTGTTGATCAGAATGGCGTCTGGGTTCATCGTGGCCAGTGCGGTTGCATCGATCAGATTGCGGTTCTGCTCCGTCAGCGGGCAATGAAGGCTGACGATATCGCTGACAGTAAGAAGCGCGTCGACTGTCTCCACACGCTCGGCCCCAACCGGAATTTGATCGTCAGCCAGATAGGGATCATAGATACGAACGGTCATGTTGAATGGCTTAAGCAGATCCAGAAAGGTACGGCCAATCACCCCCAGGCCGATCAGGCCGATGGAGCGGCCGGTTATTTCCACGCCGGTATAAGTCGACTTGTCCCATTCGCCTGCACGCAGGCGGCGGTCCAGCCAGGCCGTGGAGCGCGCGACGCTCAGCAACAATGCCAGCGCCTGCTCCGCCACGGACAGTGCGTTGGCGCCACCGGCAACCAGAACGATCACGCCCTGATCGGCAGCGGCGGCAATGTCGATTGTGTCATAACCGACGCCATGTTTGGCGATCACCTTGAGCGTCGGAATCCGTTCTATTGCGCCACGGCTGATCGTACCCATACGCAGAATCAACGCCTGCGCCCTGATGGCGTTGGCAGCCTCGACCAATTCATCCTCGCTGGGGTAGCTTTTGCAGGAGGTCAGCGCCAATCCGCGCTCGTTCGCCAATGCGCTTGCCTTCGGCGCGATTTCACCGCCGACGATCAGCGCAGCATGGTTTGACATGTTCATCCTCGATCCAAAATCGAGGGGCATCGGCCCCTTCACAAGGTGCACAATATCGTCAAAAAGTTATTTTGCAACGTCGTTTCAAAACTGCATTGCGATACATAAATTTGCGCGGCGTGCGGGGCGCTCCTTGTGTCCGGTGGGGGTGGTGATATCTGACCCTTTGTTGCCGCTCAGCGGCCCAAAATCGTCCCCCAGGAGCGGACCGTTCGCTCAGACCTCACCGGCAGATGCTCGAGCATCGAAATCAGCCTGTTGCTCCCAAGAACAGGATCAGTGAGCGGCACCTCGGAAATGCTATGCTTCGCAACGCCATGGAGCCGGCGATAGCCTATTTCTCAGTGACTGTAGGAAGACATTCGTCCGACCACTTCGCCCCGTTCGAGCGTGAAGTAGAGCTACGACGTCAGCGGCAGGCAGCGACCAATTCGGTAGGATTTCTGTCAGTCGGCCAGCGGCGAGGTCTTCGGCCACATCCCATTCGCTCCGTACAATTACTCCAAGTCCGGCCAGCGCCCAATCACGAATGATTTCGCCGTCATTACTTGAAAGGTTAGGCTTGATCCGGACCGTCACCTTGCCATGTCTGACGTGGCTGAAGCGCCACAGCGTGACATCCTCATTATTCTCCCGGAGCGCGAGGCAACGATGCGCGGCAAGATCCATCGGATTTTCGATCGGGTCGACGTTCGCCAGATAGGTCGGAGCCGCGCAGAGGATACGCCGATTGGGGGCAAGCGTCGTGACCAACCGGTCGCTTTCCGGCAGGGCGCCAATATGGACGATGATGTCCCAGCTTTCCGACATCTGCCGGATCGGGCTGTCGGACAGTTCCAGCGTGGCCGAAGCTGTGGGATGGTCCTCGGTAAATTTCTGAACGATCGGCGCGATGTGGCGTCGGCCGAAACCATAAGGCGCAGCAATGCGCAAATGGCCGCGTACCTGGCTGGTCCGACTGGCCAATTGCTCGGAGAGATCATCGATTGCTCCGATGATCGTCGCCCCTTCCGAGGCGACGAGTTCGCCTTCATCCGTGAGGCTGAGGCCACGCGAGGTGCGGTCGATGAGCTTGACGCCAACCTTTGCCTCCAGCGCGCGCAGGCGCTGGGTGACGGCGGGCGGCGTCACATTGAGCCTGCGTGCGGCCTCGGCAAGCGAAGGGGAGCCTGCGATCATGTGGAAGAAGGTCAGATCGTCGGTCGAGATCATTAGGTCGTGCCTTAATTCAACATAAAGTTTAGATTAATTGCAGCATTCACGATTTGGCATATCCTGCGCATCGGAACAACGGGTCATGACCGCAAAAGCGCCGCCCGCCTGACCCTGAAAGGTTCGATAATGACCGTGCCGCATTGCGATCAGATCTATATCGACGGCTGCTGGCAGGAACCGACAGGATGCTTGCCGTCCATCACCATGACCAGCCCGGTAACCGAGGAGATCATCGGATCGGTCGCGGCCGGGAGCGCGGCGGATGTCGATAGGGCGGTCGCGGCGGCTCGCAAGGCATTCGCCTCCTTCTCGCTGACCTCACCCGCTGCTCGCATCGCCCTGCTTCACACCATCCTGACGCTGATGAAGGAACGATTCGAGCAATTGGCGCAGGCGATCACACTCGAAATGGGCAGTGCCATCACCTTTTCGCGCGCATCGCAGGTGCCGTTCGGCATTGCGCATGTGCGCGCCGCGATCGCGGTGCTGGACGATTATGCCTTCATCCACCAGCAGGGAACGACGGCCATCGCAAAGGAAGCGATCGGCGTCTGCGGCCTCATAACCCCGTGGAACTGGCCGCTCTACCAGATCACGGCCAAGGTCGCGCCAGCCATCGCAGCGGGCTGTACCATTGTCCTCAAGCCCAGCGAATTTTCGCCCTTCAGCGCCCATCTGTTCGCCCAGATCATGCATGATGCGGGGACGCCGACGGGCGTCTTCAACATGGTGAGCGGCTCCGGCGCGGAGGTTGGCGCAGCCATCGCGGCGCACCCCGATATCGACATGATCTCCATCACCGGATCTACGCGAGCAGGTGTGCTGGTGGCGCAAGCGGCCGCGCCGACCGTGAAAAGGGTAACGCAGGAACTGGGCGGCAAATCGCCCAATATGCTGCTGGACGATGCCGATTTCGCACGGGTCGTGCCGATCGGGGTGGCGGCGGCGTTCCGCAATGTCGGGCAATCCTGCAGCGCGCCGACGCGGATGCTCGTGCCTGCCGGGCGACTGGCGGCAGCCGAAGCACTGGCCGTTGCCGCTGCGGCATCGATGACGGTGGGCGATCCGCAGTCGGAGGACACGATTCTCGGCCCCCTCGCCAATCGCAGCCAGTTCGACAAGGTGCAGGCCATGATCGGCGTCGGCATCGCGGAAGGCGCGAAACTGCTGTGTGGTGGGCCGGGCCGACCCGAAGGCCTGTCGCGTGGCTATTTCGCCAGACCGACGATCTTCTCCGAAGTCCAGCCGGATATGCGGATCGCGCAGGAGGAAATATTCGGCCCGGTCCTTTGCCTGATCCCTTATCAGGATGAAGAGGACGCCATCCGCATCGCCAACGACACCATCTTTGGCCTTGGTTCCCATGTCCAATCGGGCGATCTTGACCGCGCGCGCCGCGTCGCCGCCCGGATCAGGGCCGGACAGGTGCATATCAACCATCCAGCCTGGGACGGCTTTGCCGCGTTCGGCGGTTATAAACAGTCCGGCAATGGCCGCGAATATGGCGTCTTCGGTCTTGAGGAATATCTCGAAACCAAGGCGGTATTGGGCTATTTTCCGGCATGAGCGATCCGCTTTTCAGCCGTCGCGACCTGATCGGGTCGGGCGTGGCGATGAGCACGGGCGGCATTATCCTGCCAGCCTCCGCCGCCAGTGCCAGTCGGCCACGCAAAGGCGGGCGCATCCGCGTCGCCAGCACATCTACCTCGACGGCGGATACGCTCGATCCCGCCAAGGGTGCGCTCAACACCGACTATGTCCGGCACTTCATGCTGTATAGCGGCCTCACGGAACTGGATCGGGCGCTCAATCCACGCCCGGCCCTGGCCGAAACCATGGTCAGCCGGGACCAGATGCTGTGGTATGTGCGGCTGCGCAAAGGCGTCACCTTTCACAATGGGAAAAGCCTGACATCGGCAGATGTGGTCTTTTCCCTGCTCCGCCATAAAGATCCGAGGGTCGGCTCGAAAATGGCGGACATCGCCCGGCAGTTTGCACAGATCAGGGCGACCGGGCCGCTGGAGTTGCAAATCAGGCTGGTCGGTCCCAACGCCGATCTGCCCGCGATCCTCGCCCAATCCCATTTCCTGATCGTCTCGGATGGGCAAAAGGATTTCCGCGCGGCAAACGGGACCGGTCCGTTCAGGCTGGCCCAGTTCCGCCCCGGCATCCGCACGCTGGTCCGGCGCAACCCCAATTTCTGGAAGCCCGGCAAACCCTATCTGGACGAGATCGAACTGATCGGCATCCCGGACGAGGTCAGCCGGGTCAACGCGCTGCTGTCTGGCGACGTACATCTCATCAACGCGGTCAATCCCCGATCGACCCGTCGCATCCTCGCGTCGCCCGCCCACGGCATCGTCGAAGCCAAATCCGGCCTCTATACCAATCTCATCATCCGGCAGGACCGGCTGCCGACATCCAGCCCGCATTTCAACGCGGCGATCAAATATCTGCTCGACCGGCCGATTATCAATCGGGCGCTGTTCCGCAACTATGCGACCATCGCCAATGATCATCCCATTCCGCCATCCCATCCCTATTATCGCGCCGATCTGCCCCAGACCCAACTCGATCTGGATCGCGCGAAATGGCATTTGCAAAGGTCCGGCGTCGCCGGCATGCGCCTGCCAATCTATGCCTCTCCGGCGGCCGAAGGGTCGGTCGACATGGCATCGGTCCTTCAGGAATATGGATCACGCATTGGTCTGAACCTGTCCGTCAACCGCGTGCCGGCCGACGGTTACTGGTCGACGCACTGGATGAAGCATCCGCTCGGCTTCGGGAACAGTAATCCTCGCCCCACCGCCGACATGATCTTCAGCCTGTTCTACAAGTCGGATGCGACCTGGAATGAATCGGGTTGGAAGAATCCCCGGTTCGATCGTCTGCTGCTGGAAGCGCGGGGAGAGTCGGATCAGACAAAGCGTAAACAGCTATATGGAGAGATGCAGGGTCTTGTGCGCCAATATTGCGGCAGTGCGATCCCGGTCTTCATCAGCTTGCTCGACGGCCATGACCGCCGAATAAAGGGCCTGTATCCCGTGCCTCTGGGCGGTTTCATGGGATATACTTTTGCCGAGCATGTCTGGTGGGATGGGTAGGAGTTAAGCTCCACCTTATCCAAACGTGCAACAGCCGTTAATTGCGTGATCGCTCAGTATCATGCAGCATCCCGTTCAAGATCAGCAAGGACAGCCACCGTGAACGCAGCAGAGACATTGGAAGCCATAGAAATCCCGGATGCTGGCAAGCGCCTCGGCGATCTGGAAACGCCGTGCCTTGTTCTGGACGCCGGCCGCATGGAGCGCAATATCGCCCGGCTACGGGAACGGCTCAAGCCTCTGAACGTGACCCTCCGGCCCCACCTCAAGACGGCGAAATCGGTGGAGGTCGCCCGGCGCGTCATGATTACGCCCCAAGGGCCGGCCACGGTATCGACGCTCAAGGAGGCGGAATTTTTTGCAGCGGGCGGCGTGCGCGATATCATCTACGCCGTCGGCATCGCGCCGTGGAAGCTGGCCAAGGTCATTGCGCTGCGCAGGCAAGGGGTCGATCTCGCCGTCGTCCTAGATACAGTCGAGCAGGCGCAGGCGGTTGCGGCGGCCTCGCGGGAAGCGGGCGATGCCATTCCCGCGCTGATCGAAATCGATTGCGACGGCCATCGCGCCGGTGTCCTGCCGGGAGACAGGGATCGCCTGATCGCCATCGGCAAGGCGCTGGTCGACGGTGGCGAGTTGCGCGGCGTGTTGACCCATGCCGGGGGAAGCTATGCCGCGCGCGGGGCGGAGGCGCTGCAACGCTGCGCCGAGGAAGAACGGCGCAGCGTCGTGGACGCGGCCACGATCCTGCGCGATGCGGGCCTGCCTTGCCCGGTGGTTAGCGTGGGGTCCACGCCGACCGCGCATCATGCCACCGACCTGACGGGTGTGACGGAAGTGCGCGCGGGAGTATTCGTCTTTTTCGATCTGGTCATGGCCGGAGTCGGCATCTGTAAGATCGAGGACATTGCGCTGTCCGTCCTGGCGACCGTTATCGGGCATCAGCGGGAAAAGGGGTGGATATTGATCGATGCGGGCTGGATGGCGATGTCGCAGGATCGCGGCACGGCAAAGCAGGCGGTCAATCAGGGCTATGGCGTCGTCTGTGACAGTAGCGGTCAGCCCTATGACGATCTGATCCTGGCGGACGCCAATCAGGAACATGGCATCATCATGGTGCGCCCCGAAACGGACGCTGCGCTGCCGGACCTCAAAATCGGCGACCGGGTCCGCATCCTCCCCAATCATGCCTGCGCCACCGGCGCACAGCATCGCAGCTATCATGTCGTCCACAGCGCCTCGGACATCGTCCATGGCGAGTGGCAGCGCTTTGGAGGATGGTAATGAACGACAAGCCACAACCTATCCTGACCGACGCCGCACCGGCGCCGGCAGGCCATTATTCCCAGGCCATGCGGTCGGGTGACGATCTCTATGTTTCGGGCCAGTTGCCCATCCGCGCCGACGAGGCCCCGCTGCCAGACATGGGCTTTGAAACGCAGGCACGGCAAGCGATCGCCAACATGCTGGCGATATTGACGGCGGCAGGCGGCCAGCCGGACGATCTGTGCCGGGTCACCGCCTATATTGTCGGTGTCGAAAATTGGCCGGAGTTCAACCGCATTTACAGCGACATGCTCGGCGGTGCCCGGCCCGCCCGCACGGTCGTTCCGGTTCCGCAGCTGCATTACGGCTTTCTGGTCGAGGTGGACGCAATCGCCCGCATTCCTGCCTAGATATTCCCCTCGTCAACCGGAGGCGCCCATGGCCACCCTCGCTTACCCGTCCGCTTCGACCGCACATAGTCCGGTCGCCAGCGGATCACGGCTGCAAAGCATCGACGCCCTGCGCGGGCTGGTCATGGTCATCATGCTGCTCGACCATGTGCGGGAAACCTGGTTCCTCTACATGCCCGTGGGCGACCCGGTGGATGCGCGGACGATCATGCCGGCATTGTTCTTCACCCGTATCACCAGCACGCTTTGCGCGCCGATCTTCGTCGCCCTGACCGGCCTTTCGGCTTATCTCTATGGCCAGCGTCACAGTCTGGCCGAAACCAGTCGCTTCCTGCTCAGCCGCGGCGCTTTCCTCGTGCTGCTGGAACTGACGCTGGTGAATTTTTCCTGGCGGGTCGAGCTGGTTCCGCACTTCGTCTTTTTGCAGGTGATCTGGGCCATAGGCCTTTGCATGATCATATTGGCGGCGCTCATCCATCTGCCAGCGCGCGCTCTCCTGCTACTGGGGATTGCGTTAGTCGCAGGACATAATCTGCTGGACGGCATCGTCTTTCCGCCCGACCATCCGCTGTTCATACCCTGGGCCATCATCCACGAACGCTCTCAGATCGAACTGGCAGGCACGGTCATCAAGTTCAACTATCCCGTCCTGCCCTGGATCGGCGTGATCTGCCTGGGATGGTCGGCGGGCGGCTGGTTTTCGAAGCTGACAGCCGAGAAACGCCGCCAGACCTTGCTGCTCACCGGGGCGGCCATGATTGTCGGCTTCCTGACCCTGCGCGCGCTCAACATCTATGGTGACGCGCTATGGTTCGTCGTGCCGGGCGAGCCACTCCGGACGGTGATGAGCTTCCTTGCACTCACCAAATATCCCCCGTCATTGCTGTTCCTGCTGCCGACGCTGGGCATCGGCCTCCTCCTGCTTGCAGCCTTTGAGCGGGCGAATGACACGCGACTGACGCACTGGCTGGCAGTGATGGGCGGCGCGCCGATGTTCTTCTACCTTTTCCATCTCTATCTGCTGCGTGTCCTTTATCTGACAGCGCGGGCGATCTGGGGCACGAACCATGGTGACATTTTCGGCGTAGACTCGCTCGGCTGGGTCTGGCTCTGGTATCTGGGTCTGATCGTGCCCCTCTATTTTCCGACGCGCTGGTTCTCGAACCTCAAAAAGCGGCGCAAGGACATCTGGTGGCTCAAATATCTGTAACGCGCCCGCCCTACCCATCGATAGAGGTTCCCCTAATGTATCCTGCCGTTCGTCCTGTCACGAGCAATGAGAGCCTGCCCGAGGCAGTGGACGTCGTCATCATCGGCGGCGGCATCGTCGGGGCGGCATCGGCCTATTATCTGGCGAAGCGGGGCTTGTCCGTAGCGCTGCTCGAAAAGGGCCATATCGCCTGCGAGCAATCCAGCCGTACATGGGGCTGGTGCCGCCTGCAAAACCGCGATCCTCGCGAGATGCCCCTGTCGCTTCTGTCCATGTCGCTGTGGGACAGTCTGGCCGGTGAAATCGGTCAGGATCTGGGATTTCGCCGCACCGGCCTTGTCTACACGACCCACGATGCTGCGATGCTCGCGGGCTGGGAAGCCTGGCGCACGACAGCCCGCGAGTTCGGCGTCGAAACCCATATGCTGAGCGCCGCGCAAGCTGCCACGCGCATTCCGGAAACCCGCCGCAAATGGGTCGGCGGAATTCACTCTGTCGCGGATGGCAAGGCCGAGCCAGCCCTCGCTGCGCCCATCCTTGCCGAAGGCGCCCGAGCGTTGGGCGCAACCCTTCATCAAAATTGCGCAGTGCGGAGCCTCGACATTACCAATGGGAGGGTCACAGGCGTCCATAGCGAAAAGGGGTTCATCAGGACCGATGCCGTGCTTTGCGCGGCAGGCGCCTGGGCTTCCGGTTTCCTGCGCCGTCATGGGGTGACGTTCCCGCAGGCGAGCGTGCGGCAGACCGCCATCCGCACCAAGCCGACAGTGGACGTCGGTGAGGTTCTCTACTGTCCCGATCTGGCTATGACCCGTCGTCTCGACGGCAGTTATACCTTGGCAATCAGCGGACGCGCCGCGCTGGAACTGACCCCGCAGGGTATTGCCTTTGCACGCGCATTCATGCCGCAATTCATCCAGCGGCTAAAGGCCGTTCGGATGCAGGTCGGCAGTTCCTTTATCAAAGGTCCGGAATCGCTGGCGGCCCTTTTCGGCAGCGACCGCATCTTTGAGCGCAACCGCATCCTTGATCCTGCCCCTAGCCGCAGGTTGGTCAACGCAATCCTGGACAATGTGCGCGGCACCTTTCCCCAGTTGCACGCGATCGAGATCGATCACGCCTGGGGCGCCTACGTCGATTGCACGCCCGATGCCGTACCGGTCATCTCCGCCACCGATACGGTGGACGGGCTGTATCTGGCGGCGGGCTGCTCGGGCCATGGTTTTGGACTGGGGCCTGGTATCGGTTATCTGGCAGCACAATTGGTCGCTCAGGACAAGCCGGCGGTAGATCCGTCCCACTTCCGGCTCAGCCGGCTGCTCGATGGCTCCAAGATAAAGGTAGGATCGCTCTAATCCTTACAATAGCTGAAAAATGACTGTGCGCCGTCACCGGTAGAGTCAGGAAGTGGCGCGGTGTCGTGCGGCGCGCCTGTGGGGCTTGCCAGACGGTCCGTTTCCACTCCCTGCTCATCGAACCGGACGTGCAGATCTCCCGCATCCGGCTCTCGGACAAGAT
>NZ_JAVTIV010000018.1:0-93964 GCF_031843765.1 Sphingobium sp. WCS2017Hpa-17 | reverse complement strand
GTCGGAAGCCTGCGAAGGCCAGCACGCCGACCATGGCCTGATGTGCGCCGAACACCGGGCGGAAGATCGCGAGATTGAGCGCCGGTTCAGCGATGACGTTGACCCGGCATCGCGGCCTCCGTTGCCGCTGCGGGTGGTGGAGGTGGAACATGGCTGAGGCGCTTGATTATCCGGTCGCCGCGCCGGTCGATGTCGATCCTGTGATTTTCCGCGCGCAGATCATCCAGACGATGGCGACCCGGTACATGAACCACATGAACGGCGTGGAGCCGCCTTTTACGATGGAAGAGGCTTACGACGCGGCCATGGCGACATGGGACACCGATTGGCCTGACGATCCGAAGCCACGCACGATCGAGGCCGCCATTCAGGTCACGGATGATGATCTTGCCTATTGGGTGGAGGAATGACCATGACTGACCGCGCAACCCTGCTGGCGCTGGCGGATCGGGTGGAGGCGGCGGAGGACGGCAATGCTAGACTCGACGCTGAAATCCATGAGGCAGTCACAACGTTTCCGGCGCGCGTTGGTGGCGTTGGATGGCCCCTTGGAGCGCTGGTTGTTCCGGTGTTTCCGGGGTGGGCATTGTTGCCGCGCTATAGTGGCTCAATCGATGCCGCTATAACGCTTGTTCCGGAAGGCGCGTCGTGGAGCATGACCAGCGCTCTGGAAGACGAGCAACCCTGCGCAACGGTCCTGACCATGGAAAGCACAGAGCATGGGCTGGCCGCAACCCCCGCGCTCGCCCTATGCGCCGCCGCCCTGCGCGCAAGAGCGGAGGCCGGGGAATGAAACGCTGGCGCACTCCAACTGCCAAGCCCGGCCAGATCAAGATCGTCTATGGCCGTGTCGATCGCCACAACAATCCTGACCTGTGCGTCGCATGGGGCGCTGGCACGGACATGAAATGCACCGCTCGCCTCATCATGCACGCGATCACCGAGAAGACGCTGCACGCCAAATTCCCCGGCCCCGGCCATGAATATCACCCCTCACTGGTCGAGGAACTGGAGACGCGCGGTTTCGACATAACGACGCTTCGGATCACGATCGAGAAGAAGGACGCCGCCCATGACTGATCAGAGCATGATCGAGAAAGTCGCGCGGGCGATGCAAGCGGACGCTGGGAAGCCTGCCGATGAACTGTTTTGGACCACCGCAGGTACCAGCGCTGGTATCTGGAGGCAACTCGCCACCGCCGCCATCAAGGCCATGCGCGAGGAAGCGGGCTGGCAACCGATCGAAACCGCGCCGCGTGATGGCACCCATTTCCTTGCGACCGCCATCGTCCGGAACGTCAAGACGGGCGCGCGCTGGTGGGAAACCTATGTCATCTGGGCTGACGACGAGACGGGCGAAATCCATCCCGATTGCGATCATGGCTGGTCGAACATAGACGACTATTCGCACTGGATGCCGCTTCCCGCGCCTCCGATCGACGCTGCATTGAAGGGGGAGGAAGGGTAGTGGGTGCCGTCCAGAAAATCGAGAAGCCCTTCACCGTGCCGAACCTGGCCGACCGATGGGGTTGCAGCGAAGGCCTTATACGCAAGATGATCGATCGCGGCGAATTGCGGTCATTCCGGCTTGGCGTGCTGATCCGCGTCCCGGCCGATGAAGTTGAGAGAGTTGAATGTCAGAGCCATACACCGTCCAGCGCCTCCTTGGGCGATTCGCCATGGTCTGGAAAGAGTCAGACGGAAAGCGACGTCGAATCAGGCTCGACGCTCAAGATCGTCCGGGCGCGGAAGCGGAAGCTCGTTCCATCTGGCAAGCGAGCGCCAGCGACAGCGCCGGCACGGTAGGCGAGATCATGGCGGGCTATATCGCATCGCTGGATCGTGACGATAAAGCGTCTGCCCCGCGCCGCCGTGACGCATGGAAGGCCATGAAGCCCTTCTGGGAGAAGACGGACCCTGCCCTGATCGATCCGGAAATGTGTCGGTCATACGACAGGCAGCGCAAGGCGGCCCCGGCGACGATTCGCTATGAGTTGCTGATGGTGTCCACGGCGGTGAAGTGGGCGAAGAAGCCTAAGCCGGAAATGTGGTTGCCGCCGGTAGCGGATCGGAAGATCCGCCACCTGACCCACGCGCAATTCGAGAAGTTCTATGATGGCGTCGTTGCGCCACATGCCCGCCTCTATGTGCTGCTTGGCCTCTATACGATGGCGCGACCCAAGGCGATTCTCGAACTGACATGGGACCGAATCGACTTCGCGCGCGGATTGATCGACCTCAACCCGGCAGGCAGGCGCCAGACAGCGAAGCGGCGGCCCGTCGTGACGATGAATGATGAACTGCGGGCCGAACTGGTCAAGGCCTACGAGGCTCGCCAGATATCGCATGTGATTGAGCGCGGCGGTCAGCCGATCGCCAGCATCAAGAAGGCTTTTCAGGCGGCCAGCGAGCGCAGCGGCGTTCAGGTGACGCCATACATGCTTCGCCATACTGGCGCGGTCTGGGCTGCGGAAAATGGCATATCCATGGCGGCGCTGGCCCAATTCATGGGCCACGACGACGATAGCACGACCCAAAAGCACTATGCGCGGTTCAGCCCCGGATATTTGAAGGGGGTTGCCAACGCGGTTCAGAGGAGGCCGTTTTGATGGAGCAAGGTTCAATAAGAACCTTCAACCCCTGCCTCAGTTTGCTTGCGCAAACCGGGCAGAACGGCTATAAACCGTGGGTTGTTGGAAAAGAAGTTGGTCGGGGAAAGAGGATTCGAACCTCCGGCCCCTGCCTCCCGAAGACAGTGCTCTACCAGGCTGAGCTATTCCCCGACCGATGCCGAAACCGCTTTGTGGGCGGCCCCGTAAGGCAGGAGTGGGCCTATAGACAGGGGTTTCCGGGCTGGCAAGCGGGCAATGACGTTTTTTTGCAATGATCGCAAAATCATCAGAGCAGCCCTTCCGCGCGGAAGCTGAAACGGGCTGGTCCAGCCTGTATGACATGGTCGGCGAGGTGCATATCGAGCGGGCGCAGGCGGCGGGCGAGCAGGCGGGTCAGCATGATGTCGTCGGGGCGGGGCAGGCAGGACGTGCCGGCGGCGCGTTGCTGGATCAGCGCCAGCCATTGACCGTCCATCGACAATATCCGGCCGAACGTCCCGCGCCAGTCCGGTTGCAGGGGGACGATGCCGCGCGGCCGCCAGTCCGTGTCGAGCAATGCCAGCAGCAGCGTGTCGCGGTCCGTCATAACGCCAGCATGACGGAACGGGCGGGGCGCCTGCCAGTAGAAGCTGATCCATTATGGAGTGGCCGCCCAAGATTGGCGCGGCGGCGGTGCTGGGCTACAGCCGGCCTATCCAGACTCGCATGCTCAGGAACCTGCTTTGACCGATATGTCTTCTTCGTCCGTCCCCCATTATGAGCAGCAATATCTGGACCTGATGCGACATATCTGGCGCCATGGCGATGAACGGGTGGATCGTACCGGTGTGGGCACTCGCTCGATTCTTGGCGCGACGATGCGATTCTCGCTGGCGGACGATGCCGTGCCGCTGCTGACGACCAAGCGGGTCTATTGGAAGGTCGCGGCGCGGGAGATGCTGTGGTTCCTGACCGGCGACACCAATATCCGCGAACTGGTGAAGCAGAATGTGCATATCTGGACCGACTGGCCGCTCGACGCCTATCGCCGGGCGACGGGTGAAGCGATCGACCGCGATACGTTCGAGGCCCGAATCATCGCGGATGAGGATTTTGCCCGGCAATGGGGCGATCTGGGGCCGGTCTATGGCGCGCAATGGGTGAACTGGCCGCGTTATGAACCGGCGGGCGACGGCCTGTTCCGCCGCGCGGCGCAGGGGCATAACCAGATTGCCGGACTGGTCGATGCGATTCGCGCCACGCCCGGATCGCGCCGGCTGCTCTTCACCGGCTGGAATGTGGCGGAAGTTGCGCAGATGGCGCTGCCGCCCTGCCACATGACCTATCAGTTTCAGGTTTCCAACGGTCGCCTCAACGGCCTGCTGTTCCAGCGTAGTTGCGATCTGGGCCTTGGCTTTGCCTTCAATATTTTCGGCCTGTCGATGATCACCCGGATGCTGGCGCAGCAATGCGATCTGGAGCCTGGTGAAGTGGTCTGGCAGGGCGGGGACGTCCATCTCTACCTCAACCATGCCGACTTGGTGGAGGAGCAGATGTCGCGAAATCCGTCCGGCACACCGAAATTGCGGATCAATCGGCGGCCTTCGACTATTTTCGATTATCGCATCGAAGATTTCGAGGTGAGCGATTACGCGCCGCAGGCCCATATTTCCGCGCCGGTCGCTGTCTGAAAGCCGTCGAAGAGACAGCGAGTTGGACAGTTGAAACGATAGCAAAAAGGAAAAATGGGTAAGGAAGGCTTGCCTTTCGTGGTGTTGTAATTTAATAATTGCCGCAAGCAATATTATTGCAATGCACCATAGGAGGCAGGATGAGCGATCCCATCGGATCAGGCGTCACGCAAGGGCAGGCCGGGCGGAATCTTCCGCCGCTGCGCCTGCATGTGCCAGAGCCGCCCGCGCGGCCCGGCGAAAGCGCCGACTTCACCCATTTCGACATTCCGGCCGCCGATGCCGCGCCGCGCCCCGACGAGGCGGCGCAGCCCGGCGACATGCGCGACATGGCCTATGGCCTGATCCGCGTGCTGGATGAGGATGGCGCGGCCGTCGGGGCCTGGAACCCCAAGCTGCCGCCTGAGACGCTGTTGCGGATGCTGCGCTACATGGCGCTGACCCGCGCGTTCGACGCGCGCATGTTCCGCGCCCAGCGGCAGGGCAAGACCAGCTTCTACATGAAGTCTACCGGCGAGGAGGCTGTGTCGATCGGCGCTGCTCTGGCGCTGGCGCGCGACGATATGTGCTTCCCCAGCTATCGCCAGCAGGGCATCTTGCTCGCCCGTGACTGGCCGCTGGTCGACATGATGAACCAGATTTATTCCAACACCGGCGACCGGTTGAAGGGGCGCCAGTTGCCGATCATGTATTCGGCGCGGGAGGCGGGATTCTTCTCCATCTCCGGCAATTTGACGACCCAATATCCGCAGGCGGTCGGCTGGGCGATGGCCAGCGCGGCGCGGGGCGACACCCGGATCGCGGCAACATGGTGCGGCGAGGGATCGACGGCTGAGGGCGATTTCCATTCGGCCTGCACCTTCGCCAGTGTTTATCGCGCGCCAGTTATCATGAATGTCGTGAATAACCAGTGGGCTATCAGCAGCTTTTCAGGTTTTGCGGGAGCGGAGGCCACAACCTTCGCCGCGCGCGCCGTGGGCTATGGCATTGCCGGCCTGCGGGTCGACGGTAACGACATCCTTGCCGTCTATGCCGCGACGCGCTGGGCCGCCGATCGGGCGCGGGCCAATGGCGGGCCGACGCTGATCGAGCATTTTACCTATCGCGTCGAAGGGCATAGCACGTCGGATGATCCGACCGCCTATCGCTCCGCCGAGGAAAGCAGCCTCTGGCCGCTGGGTGACCCGATCGCGCGGTTGAAGGCGCATTGCATCACGCTCGGCATCTGGGACGAGGATCGCCACGCCGCGATGGACAAGGAACTGGCCGAACTGGTCCGTGACGCCGCGCGCGAGGCAGAGAAGAACGGCATCCTTGGCCATGGCCTCCATCACCCGATGGAATCGATGTTCGAGGATGTGTTCGAGGAAATGCCCCGGCACCTCAAGGAACAGCAGCAGCAGATGCTGGACGAATGGAAGGCGGCCGGGCTGTGAGCGCGCCATCCACCATGTCCGTTATCCCAGCGCAGGCTGGGATCTCGCTTCTTCTTTCCGCCCTCTCGCCGGAAGGCAGAGAGATGCCAGCTTTCGCTGGCATGACGGAGGTTTTTCATGACTGATACTCTGATCGAAACGCCTGCCGACGTGCAGCAGATGAACATGATCCAGGCGATCAACAGCGCCATGGACGTCATGATGGAGCGCGACCCCACCGTGGTCGTGATGGGCGAGGATGTCGGCTATTTCGGCGGGGTGTTCCGCGCGACCGCCGGCCTTCAGCAGAAACATGGCAAGAACCGGGTGTTCGACACGCCGATCACCGAATGCGGGATCATCGGCGTGGCGGTCGGCATGGGCGCCTATGGCCTGCGCCCGGTGCCGGAGATCCAGTTTGCCGATTACATCTATCCCGCGCTGGACCAGTTGGTGTCGGAAGCGGCGCGGCTGCGCTATCGGTCGGCCGGCGAATTCATCGCGCCGATGACGGTACGGTCGCCCTTTGGCGGCGGCATCTTCGGTGGCCAGACGCACAGCCAGTCGCCCGAAGGCATCTTCACCCATTGTTCGGGGATCAAGACGGTGATCCCGTCGACCCCCTATGATGCCAAGGGGCTGCTGATCGCCGCGATCGAGGATAATGATCCGACTATCTTCTTCGAACCCAAGCGCATCTATAATGGCCCGTTCGACGGCCATTATGATACGCCGGCGAAAAGCTGGGCAGGGCATGCCGATGCACAGGTGCCGGCCGGCTATTATCGCATCCCGCTGGGCAAGGCGCGGATCGCGCGGGTAGGGCAGGCGCTGACGATCCTCTGCTACGGCACGATGGTGCATGTGGTGGAGAATACGGTCGCGGCGCATGGCGTCGATGCCGAGATTATCGACCTGCGCAGCCTTGTCCCGCTCGACATCGACACGATCGAGGAATCGGTGCGCAAGACTGGCCGCTGCCTGATCGTGCATGAGGCGACCCGCACGAGCGGCTTTGGCGCGGAGTTGCTCGCGCAGGTGCAGGAGCGTTGCTTCTATCATCTCGAAGCGCCGATCGAGCGCGTCACCGGCTTTGACACACCCTATCCGCACAGTCTGGAATGGGCCTATTTCCCCGGCCCGGTGCGCATCCGCGAAGCTATCAACAAGATCATGAAGGACTGAGCGCCATGGCTCTTTTCACATTCAAGCTGCCGGATATCGGCGAAGGCATCGCACAGGCCGAAATCGTCGGCTGGCACGTCAAGGTCGGCGACCGGGTCGAGGAAGACCAGCCGATCGCCGACATGATGACCGACAAGGCAACAGTCGAGATGGAAAGCCCCGTCGCGGGCACGGTCGTGCGGCTGGCCGGCGAACCGGGCGACCAGATTTCGATCGGCGCGATGTTGGTGGAGATCGAGGTGGAAGGCGAAGCCGCTGCTGCCCCGCCGCCGTCGGTCGAAACGATCGAGGCGGAAGTGCCCGGCGAGACAGTGGTTGGGGGAGCTACCGAAACTCCCCTCCCTTCTAGGGAGGGGCCGGGGATGGGTGGCGAGCATAGCGAGCCTTTTGTCGCTGCGGTAGAAGAGCCGGCTTCGCCGGCACCCACCCCTAACCCCTCCCTGGAAGGGAGGGGAATAGTTAGTGCCGAACCCATCCTCGCCTCTCCCGCCGTGCGTGCGCGTGCCAAGGAACTGGGTGTCGACCTGTCGCAGGTGAAGCCTGCCGGCGACCATATCCGCCATTCGGACCTCGACGCCTATCTGCTCTATGGACAGGGGCAGGGCTATCGTCCGGCCGGACGTTCCGCCAAGCGTGCCGACGAGCAGGTCAAGGTCATCGGCATGCGCCGTCGGATCGCGGAGAATATGGCCGCGTCGAAGCGCCACATTCCACACTTCACCTATGTCGAGGAAATCGACGTCACCGCGCTGGAGGAACTGCGCGAGCAGTTGAACGCCAACCGTGGCGACCGACCCAAGCTCACCATGCTGCCGCTGCTGATTGTGGCGCTGTGCAAGGCTTTGCCGGACTTCCCGATGCTCAACGCCCGTTATGATGATGAAGCGGGCGTGGTGACGCGGCATGGTTCGGTGCATCTGGGCATGGCGACGCAGACGGACGCGGGCCTGATGGTGCCGGTGATCCGTGATGCGCAGGATCGCAATGTGTGGCAGCTGGCGACCGAAATCCGTCGCCTTGCAGAGGCTGCGCGCAGCGGCAAGGCGAAGTCGGAGGAACTGTCCGGCTCCACCCTGACGCTGACTTCGCTGGGGCCGCTCGGCGGCATTGCGACCACGCCGGTGATCAACCGGCCCGAAGTCGCGATCATCGGCCCGAACCGCGTGATCGAGCGACCTGTCTTCAAGGGCAAGGAGATTGTCGCGGCGAAGCTGATGAACCTGTCGATCAGTTGCGACCACCGTGTCGTGGACGGCTGGGACGCGGCCAGCTTCGTGCAGGCGGTGCGCAAGCTGCTGGAGGCGCCGGCCTTCCTGTTCGTGGACTGAGTATAAAGGTAGGGGCGGGCGGCACCATGTCGCCCGCTCGCCTGTTCAGCGCATGACCGCGCGATAGCTGAGGCGACCGGCGCGGCCGGGCTGCACCATGTCGGGCAATTGCCAGCGTATATGGGTCACGTCCTCGGCCACGGCGCGGCGCACGCCGCCCAAAGGCGTAGGTAGCCACATCTGGTCAAGCCGCCCCCAATGGGTGCCGCCGTCTACAGACACCATCATCGTAGGATCGCTGATGTCCGGGCGAATGCCGCGCGGTACCGGACGGGTAATCGCGGAATCGCGCAGCGCATGGCTGCCGTCATTGCGCCAGTGGACGATGACGATCAGCGTGTCGCCGGGGCTGACCCGATCGGCGCTGGCCAAAGTCCGGCGCGCCCGACCGTTAATGTCGGTCGACACCCGTTCCACGAACATCTGCGTGTCGAGGCGCATCGCCGGCTGGGCAGCGGCCACACCTGTCAAGCTGGCTGCCATGCCCGCCGCCCCGGCGAGCCAGGCGAAAAGCCTGCGCGTCATAGTCTTCCCCGTTCCTTCGTCCCCTTGGCGCCTGTCCATAGCGATCGAGCGCAAATATTTGGTTAAGCCGCTCTTTTCCTTGAGTGCTGTCATGCTGACGCCCTTTGTAAATTGACGCTGCGACGCTGGCGGCGCACATCGGGGTGAACGAAAGGGGAATCAGGCGTGCCATTGACGGAGTTGCAAGAGGTCAACCGGCGTCGCGACCGGCTGCTGGCGTCGATCGCCCTGACGTCGGGCATCGGCCTTTTGCTGGCACTGCCTTTCGCGCTGCGGGCGGGCGCAGAGTTTTTCCTGCCGCTCACCGCTGCGCTGGTCGTCGCAATCGCCTTGGTTCCGCTGCTGGAGTGGATGGAGCGGCGCGGGCTGCCGTCGGGATTCGCGGCGCTGATTGCGGTGGTGGGCTTCCTGCTGGTCGCCAATACCGCGCTGGTGCTGATCGTGGTGCCGGCGACCGAATGGTTCGTGATACTGCCGCAGCGCCTGCCACAGATTCAGGCGAACCTGGCGCCGCTGATCGATTTCTATGCCAATCTTCAGCGGTTCGTGGATGAAACCGTGCAGATGCTGGCCACCGGTCCGGTTGCGGCGGCGCAGACAGCCGCGGTGGAGGCGCCACGATCTCTGCTGCAATTTGCCGCCACGTCGGCGCCCTCCGCCATCATCCAGATGGTATTCGCGCTGCTCATCATCTATTTCTTCCTCGCTGGCTGGACCCGGCTGCGGCGGCGCACGATCAACAGCCGGGGCAGTTTCGACGGCGCTATGGCGGTGGCGAGGGTGATCCAGAATGTGGTCGATGCGACATCGGCCTATGTCATCACCATCGCCATCATCAACCTGTCGCTCGGCCTCGCCGTGGCGGTCGCCCTGTGGCTGATCGGCATGCCATCGCCGCTGATGTGGGGCGGGATCGTCGCGTTGCTCAACTTCGTGCCCTATTTCGGGCCGATGCTGGCCGCCGTGCTGTTGGGGCTGGGCGGCCTGATGGTATTTGACGACGTCTATGTCGCGTTGCTGCCGGCCGGGTTGCAGGTCGGCTTCCATCTGGTGGAGGCCAATGTCATCACCCCGCTACTGCTGGGGCGGCGGCTGACGATGAACCCGCTGCTGATTCTCCTGTCGCTGACCTTTTGGGGATGGGTGTGGGGCACGCCCGGTGCGCTGCTGGCGGTGCCGCTGTTGATCATCATCCAGACTGTCGTGTCGGCCGCCGGCACCCCGGATATTGCGGGTTTCCTGTTCGAGCAAGGCACGCTGACCGTGCCGCGCCGCAAAGAAAATGACGAGAAAGATGAAACTGATGTTGCGGACGGTTGACAGCATCGCAGGACGCTCATAGACGGCGGCTCCACACCAAACGCGGGTGTAGCTCAGTTGGTTAGAGTGCCGGCCTGTCACGCCGGAGGTCGCGGGTTCGAGCCCCGTCACTCGCGCCACTTTCCTTGACCGGAGGGTGGATATGGTGTTCCAGACTGCATCGTCTGGCGGCTGAAAAGTCGGAATGGATGTCACCCTGCGCGGGTGTAGCTCAGTTGGTTAGAGTGCCGGCCTGTCACGCCGGAGGTCGCGGGTTCGAGCCCCGTCACTCGCGCCACCTTCCTTGACCGGAGGGTGATTTTCCCAGATATTGCATCATCTGGCGGCTTGTTAAGCCGGTAAGGATGCAGCGCCTACGCGGGTGTAGCTCAGTTGGTTAGAGTGCCGGCCTGTCACGCCGGAGGTCGCGGGTTCGAGCCCCGTCACTCGCGCCATCGCTTTTATCAAGCGATGGGAATTAGAATTTCAGCGCCAGCGCCCGGTTTCCATCCAGGCCAGCAGCCGCCGCAGCGGCAAGATCCAGATCCACACGATCCCCAGCACCACATAGACCGGCACTTGTGCCCACATCGGCAATGCACCGATCAGGCCGGACAGGCTGCCCACCATGATCGCCCACAGCGCGATCAGCCCGACGATCGCCAGCATGCCCGCCGGCTTGCGCCAACTGGGCTGGTGATAATGACGCGGGTCGATGTTCATAGCTCCGGTCCTTCGATCAGTTCGACTTCGGTCATGATGATGTCCAGCGGCAGATCCCATGGATCGGCGGGCACGTTGTCCAGTTCCTGAACGGACCATGCGATGCCCACGCGTAGCGCGTCCGGGAAGCGGGCGAAGGCGCGGTCATAATAGCCGCCGCCCTGACCCAGCCGGTTCATCGCCCGATCGAAGCCCACCAGTGGTGCGATGATGACATCGGGCGCGACGGCGCCGTCTTTCGGTTCCGGATGGCTGGTACGGAACAGGCCGGGCACCAGTGGCTCTTCCGGCTGCCAGGGCAGGAAATCCATGCTGCCCAGCCGGTCGAGTACGCGCGGCAAGGCCATGACCTTGCCTATCGCCTGCAACTGTGCCGCCATGCGTTGCGCCGGCGCCTCATCATCCAGGCCCATATAGAGCGCCACGACTTTCGCGTCGGCGATTCTGCGGGCGAGCGGGGAAGGGATGGCCTTGAACGCCAGCCGATGCGCCAGCGGGTCCAGCGTGGCGACGAAGCTGCTGCGCCGCTGCCGGGCGATGGCGCGCAGGCTGTTCTTGTCGGCGGCGGGCGTCTCGTCGCTCATGATGACCTTATCGGACTGGAAGATGTAAGGAGGGTGACGGGACCACCTCGGCCGTGTGCTGGAATATCCTCTGACGCCTCAACGTCAGGTGGGGACCATGTAGAACGGGCCGGAACCCGCCCAGGGACAGCCCCCTTGGATGTGATTATCGCCTCAGGGATGTTCGCTAAAGCTCGTACCGCGCAGTGCCCGTCATTGCCTAATCTAGGCGTTGTCGGTCCGTGCGGCAAGCCGGTCGCGCAGCTTTTCTATCCGACCCGCCAAAGCCTCGATCGCCTGAACGCTCGGTTCGTCGTCGCCATCCAGTTGCAACCGGGCCTGCCGGCCGGCGTTTTCGCGCTTCAGTTCGTTGAGTTCGTCGGCCAGGAACAGCGCGGCGAACAGCAATGTGCGCACTTCCGTCAGCCCCGGCGTGCTTTGCTGGGCGACCCTTGCCTTGTCTTCGATCAGGCTGGCCAGATGCGCCAGATGCGCTTCCTCGCCGTCGCGGCAGCGGATCTGATAATGGCGGCTGGCGATCACTAAAGTCGTTTCAGCCATGCGCATGCCCTTTCAACGTGTCGATAAGATCGTCCAGGGAGCGCAGCGCGGCGCGCGCCGCCTTCTGGTCCACAGCGGGGCGGGGATCGGCCGGGGCCGTCAGACCCGCCACATCCTGTTCAAGCCGGCTCACAGCACGCTCCAGCGTGCCGATCGCCTGCATCATGCGGTCGCTTGCCATCGCTCATCCATAGCGAAAGAAAAGGCCCTGCAAAAGCGCTCTTTCGGGCAGCTGGCCCCGCTCTTGGCACCCGTGCGGTTGACGCATGGGGCTTGACGCGACAAAGGGGGCGCGATCTCGACTCGCCTGCATGCGCGCGGGCGCCGTCGCTTGCCATGTTCAGGAAAGACGCCAGCCCAGATGACCGTTTCCGAAAAGTCGCTCGCCAACGCCATCCGGGCGCTGTCCATGGACGCCGTGCAGGCCGCCAATAGCGGCCATCCGGGCATGCCGATGGGCATGGCGGATGTGGCGACCGTGTTGTTCGGCGATTATCTGAAGTTCGACCCGACCCAGCCGAAATGGGCCGACCGCGACCGTTTCGTCCTGTCGGCGGGCCATGGATCGATGCTGATCTACTCGCTGCTGCACCTGACCGGCTATGCCAAGCCGACGATCGAGGATATCGCGAATTTCCGCCAGTTGCACAGCCCCTGCGCCGGCCACCCGGAGAATTTCGAGCTGGCGGGCGTGGAAGCCACGACCGGCCCCCTGGGTTCGGGTCTGGCCACCGCCGTCGGCATGGCGATTGCCGAGCGTCATCTGAACGCACAGTTCGGCGACGATCTGGTCGATCATCGCACCTGGGTGATCGCGGGCGACGGCTGCCTGATGGAAGGCATCAACCATGAAGCCATCGGTCTGGCCGGTCATCTGAACCTCGGCCGCCTGATCGTGCTGTGGGACGATAACAAAATCACCATCGACGGTGCCGTCGACCTGTCGAGCAGCGAAGATGTGCTGGCGCGCTATGCCGCGACCGGCTGGCATGTCGTATCGTGCGATGGCCATGACGTCGCCGACGTGCGCCGCGCACTGGCCGAAGCGGTGGCCGACAGCCGCCCCTCGATCGTCGCCTGCGCCACCAAGATCGGCTATGGCGCGCCGAACAAGGCTGGCACTTCGGGCGTCCATGGCTCAGCACTCGGCACCGACGAAGTCGCTGCCGCTCGCGAGTTTCTGAGCTGGACTGCCGAACCTTTCGTCATCCCGGCCGATATTGCCGACGCCTGGAAGGCAATTGGTGCCAAGGGCCGCGACGTTCGCGCCGCTTGGGAAGTTCGCCTCGCAAGCAACGAGAAAGCAGCGGAATTTTCGCGTCGTATGGCTAGTGAACTGCCGGCTGACTTCTCGCTTTCCGCCTATATCGACAGCCTGATCGCCAATCCGCAGAAGGTCGCGACCCGCAAGGCGAGCGAACTGGCGCTGGGCGCGATCAACGATCTGCTGCCCGAAACGCTGGGCGGTTCGGCCGACCTTACCGGCTCCAACAATACCAAGACCAAGTCGACCGGTCCGCTGACCAAGGACGATTATTCGGGCCGTTACGTCTATTACGGCATCCGCGAATTCGGCATGGCCTGCGCGATGAACGGCATGGCGCTGCATGGCGGCGTGATCCCCTATGGCGGCACCTTCCTCGTCTTCTCTGACTATATGCGCGGCGGCATCCGTCTGGCCGCCCTCCAGCAGCAGCGCGTCATCCACGTCCTGACCCACGACTCGATCGGTCTGGGCGAAGATGGTCCGACTCACCAGCCGATCGAACATGTCATGTCGATGCGCATGATCCCCAATCTGGACGTCTATCGCCCGGCCGACATCGTCGAAACGGCGGAATGCTGGGAACTGGCGCTGAAGGACGCGACTGGCCCATCGGTGCTGGCGCTGACCCGCCAGAACCTGCCGCAGTTGCGCACGGAAAAGAGCGAGAATCTGTCGGCCAAGGGCGCCTATCGCCTCGTCGCCGCCACCGCCGCGCGCAAGGTGGTGATCCTCGCCACCGGTTCGGAAGTCGAAATCGCCGTCAACACCGCCAAGGTCTTGGAAGAACAGGGCATCGGTGCCGACGTCGTCTCCGTCCCCAGCTTCGCGCATTTCGATGCGCAGGACGCTGCCTACAAGGCCGATATCCTGCCTGCGGACGTGCTGCGCGTCTCGATCGAGGCGGGCACGACCTTCGGCTGGGAACGCTATACCGGCCTTGACGGCCTGCGCTTTGGCATCGACAGCTTCGGCGCGTCGGCCCCGGCGGAAGACCTTTACGATCATTTCGGCCTGACCGCCGCCAAGATCGCGCCGCAGATCGCGGCTGCTCTCTAAAACAGGTTGCGCGCTGCCGATCGGTGGCGCGCACCCCTGACCTATAACCGAACAACAACACCCCAGGAGGCTAGTGCAGTGGCAACGAAGGTAGCAATTAACGGTTTTGGACGTATCGGCCGCTTGGTGGCGCGCGCCATTCTTTCGCGCACCGACCATGACCTTGAACTGGTCAGCATCAACGATCTGGGCGACGTCAAGTCCAACGCCCTGCTGTTCAAGCGCGACTCCGTGCATGGCAACTGGGCCGGCGACGTCAGCGTGGACGGCGATTTTCTGGTCGTGGACGGCAAGAAGATCAAGGTGACGGCAGAGCGCGACCCCGCCAACCTGCCGCACGCTGCTCTGGGCGTCGAAATCGCGCTGGAATGCACCGGCATCTTCACCACGAAGGACAAGGCCAGCGCCCACCTGACCGCCGGCGCCAAGCGCGTGATCATTTCCGCGCCCGGCACCAATGTCGATCGCACCGTCGTGTTCGGCGTCAACCATGACGCGCTGACCGCCGACGACATCGTGATTTCGAACGCTAGCTGCACCACCAACTGCCTGGCCCCGCTCGCCAAGGTGCTGAACGATGCGATCGGCATCGAAAGCGGCTTCATGACGACGATCCACAGCTACACCAACGACCAGAATACGCTGGACCAGCTGCACAGCGACATGCGCCGCGCCCGCGCCGCTGCCCTGTCGCAGATCCCGACCTCCACCGGCGCCGCCCGCGCTGTGGGCGAAGTTCTGCCTGAATTGAAGGGCAAGCTGGACGGGTCTTCTATCCGCGTGCCGACGCCGAACGTCTCGGTCGTGGACCTGAAGTTCATCCCGAAGCGCCCGACCACGAAGGACGAGGTCAACAGCCTGCTCAAGGCCGCGTCGGAAGCTGGTCCGCTCAAGGGCGTGCTGGGCTATTCGGACGAGCCGCTGGTGTCGATCGACTATAATGGCGATCCGCGCAGCTCGACCGTCGACAGCCTGGAAACCGCCGTGGTCGATGGCAAGCTGGTCCGCGTACTCAGCTGGTACGACAATGAATGGGGCTTCTCGAACCGCATGATCGACACCACCGGCGTCGTCGCGAAGTTCCTGTAATATGTGCGAGGGGCAGGCTATCCTGCCCCTCTTTTTTCGTCATCCCAGCGAAAGCTGGGATCTCGCTTTCTTCCTCACCGTGGGAAAGGGAGAGAGATCCCAGCCTTCGCTGGGATGACGTCTGTTAGGATCAGGGGAAAAACATGACCAAGCCCTTCAAGACGCTCGACGATATGGGCGACATCACTGGCAAGATCGTGCTGGTGCGCGAAGACCTGAACGTGCCCATGCAGGACGGTTCGGTCAGCGACGATACCCGCCTGCGTGCGGCGATGCCGACTGTGCTGGAACTGGCCGATCGCGGCGCCAAGGTGCTGATCCTCGCCCATTTCGGCCGCCCCAAGGGGCAGAAGAACCCGGAATATTCGCTGTCGAAGATCACGCGCCCGCTGACGCAGGTGCTGGGTCGTGACGTGCAGTTCATCCCCGACTGTCAGGGCGAAGCCGCGACCGACGGTATCAAGGTGATGCGGAACGGCGACATCGCGATCCTGGAAAATACCCGCTTCCATCCCGGCGAGGAAAAGAACGACCCGGCGCTGGTCGAGGCGATGGCCGCGATCGGCGACCTTTATGTCAACGACGCTTTCTCGGCCGCGCACCGCGCCCATGCCTCGACCGAGGGCCTCGCGCACAAGCTGCCTGCCTTCGCGGGCCGCTCTATGGAGAAAGAATTGGACGCGCTTCAGGCCGCTCTGGGCGAACCGGTGAAGCCGGTGGCTGCCGTCGTGGGCGGCGCCAAAGTGTCGACCAAGCTGGATGTGCTCAACAACCTCGTGGCCAAGGTCGATCATCTGATCATCGGCGGCGGCATGGCCAACACCTTCCTCTATGCCCGCGGCGTCGATGTCGGCAAATCGCTGTGCGAGAAGGATCTGGCTGAGACGGCCGAAGCGATCTTCGACAAGGCGGAAGCCGCCGGCTGCATCATCCATCTGCCCTATGACGTCGTCGTGGCGAAGGAATTTGCCGCCAACCCGCCGTCTTTACGCACCTGCAACGTGCATGAAGTTGCGGAAGACGAAATGATCCTGGACGTCGGCCCGGCGGCTGTCGAGGCGCTGGGCGATGCGCTCAAGAACTGCCGGACCCTGGTGTGGAACGGCCCGCTGGGCGCGTTCGAGATTGCGCCCTTCGATGCGGCGACCGTCGCGTTGGCGAAGACGGCGGCCGCGCTGACGAAGGAAGGTCAACTGACGTCGGTGGCCGGCGGCGGCGATACGGTCGCGGCTCTCAACCATGCGGGCGTTGGCAGCGATTTCAGCTTCATTTCGACCGCAGGCGGCGCTTTCCTGGAATGGATGGAAGGCAAGGAACTGCCGGGCGTGAAGGCACTGTTCGTCTGAGCGTGCAATAATCCGTTCGCTTCGAGCAAAGTCGAGCAGCGTGCCTCGACTTCGCTCGACACGAACGGAAGGTAATACAAAATCTTAGCGGCTGACGCTGGCGCCCCGGTCGAACAATAGGAAGGCGAGGGTGGCGACGCCGCCGATCGCCGCGCCCGCCAGAGCGCTGGCAGTCCAGCCGCCCGCTTCATAAGTGACCGAGCCGATCACCGATCCCAGCGCGCCGACCAGGAACATCACCGTCACATAGGCGGCGTTGATCCGTCCCCGCGCATGGGGATCGAGCGAGAAGATGAGCTTCTGTCCGGTAATCTGGCTCATCTGCACTGCGCCGTCGATCAGCACGGCCATGATTGTGAAGCCGATCAGGCTGCCTGCCGCCACGGTCCAGTCGGCCAGCAGGAAGCCAAGCGTCAGCCCGGCAAGGCCGATCAGCGAGGCTGGCCGGGTCAGCTTGCGATCCGCCATCCATCCCGCAACAGGCGCGACCAGCGCGCCGCCGGCTCCGGCCAGCGCAAAGGCGCCGATGCCGCCATGGCCCAGATGAAATTCATGGATCAGCGCCAGCGGCGCGGCGGTCCAGAACAGGTTGAAGGCGGCGAACATCGCTGCCTGATAAAAGGCCCGCATCCGCACGACGCGATGCACCACCAGTTGCGAGAAGGTCGACGCCAGCACCTGACCATAATGCATGCCGCCCTTGGGCTGGCGTTTGGGGCAGGCGGTGAGCAGGGCGATGCCGACCATGGCCATGACGATCGCCGACACGATGAAGGTCGCGCGCCAGCCGACCGATCCGGCCAGGAAATTGGCCACCGGGCGCGACAGCATGATGCCGAACAGCAGGCCGCTCATTACCGTGCCGACCACGCGCCCCTGCTTTTCCGGGCTGGCGAGGTGAGAGGCGAGCGGGACGAGTACCTGCGCGCCCGTCGCACCCACGCCGGTCAGGATCGACGCGACCAGAAAGCTGGTCGGTCCGTTGGAAAAGGCGATGGCGATGCAGCCGATGATCGTCGCGACGATCGACGTCAGCACGATCCGCCGGTTTTCGAACAAATCGGCCAGCGGCACCACCAGAAACAGGCCGGCGCCATAGCCAAGTTGCGTCAATGTGGTGATGAGGCCGGCGACACCGGCCGACATGCCGATTTCCGGCCCGATCACGTCGATCAGCGTCTGCGCATAATAGAGATTGGCGACCATCACGCCGCATCCGACCGCCATCAGCAATATGGCAACGGGGGACAGGTCGGCGGGTTTTGCGGCGGCGATGCTGGTCATGCCTGCCCTATGGGTCTCGGGACGCAACCTTTCAACCCATGGACGGCCAATTCATGCTGCAATGCAGCGTATTTCAGCCGGCGGGTGGCTTTTCCTTGAGCAGCGGCACCAGCAGCGCGTTGAGCGCGTCCAGATCGAAGGCACCCGACTTGGCGTAGCGCAGCACGCCAGAGCGATCGATCACGAAGTTGGTCGGCACTCCGGTCAGCGGGCCATAAGGCCCCTTGATCCGCCGGGCCGATGGCATGTGCATGGCAGCGAACAGCTTCTTGAGCTGGGGGATCGGCGTCGACCCTTCGGTCGTGATCGCGAAGACCTTCAGCCCATGTTTCTCCTGCGCTGCATAATAGGCGTCCAGCGTCGGCAACTCGGTGCGACAGGGCACGCACCAGGTCGCCCAGAAGTTGAGAACCACGACCTGGCCCTTGAGGTCCGCCAGCGCCACCTTGCTGCCGTCGATCAGGGTCAGTTCGAAGGCTGGCGCCGCTGAGCCGATTACCGGCTTTTCCGCCGCGCTAGCCGGTACCGAGCCTGCCAACAGCATCGCCGCCACCGTGGCGCACAAGCCTTTGATCCCCATCGTCAAATCATGTCCCCCTGTCATGCCCTTTCGCAGGGATAGCATTGCCCACACCCGACGCCAGCAATATCCCGCCGTTCGCGCCGATTTTCCGGGCAATCTTTCTTGCGGTGCGGCATGGGACTGGCTACCAGCCCCGTTACCGGCGATCATCGATATAAAGTCGCACCCGGCAGGCGGATGGTGGAGCATCCGCCGACAAGATCATTCATGCCGCCAGACGGCGGCGCCCAAGGGAAGGTATGTGCAGATGCTGGATCAGGACATGAAGCAGAAGATTGCGACGGGCGAAGGCTTTATCGCCGCGCTCGACCAGAGCGGCGGTTCCACGCCCAAGGCGCTCAAGGGCTATGGCGTCGAGGAAAGCGCCTGGTCCAGCGAAGAGGAAATGTTCGGCCTGATCCACGCGATGCGCAGCCGCGTCATCACCGCACCGCCCTTCACCGGCGACAAGGTTCTGGGCGCGATCCTGTTCGAGCGCACGATGGACGGCACCGTTGACGGCAAGCCGACCCCGACCGCGCTGATCGAACGCGGCGTCGTTCCCTTCATCAAGATCGACAAGGGTCTGGAAGATGAGGCGAACGGCGTGCAGCTGATGAAGCCCAATCCCGGCCTCGACACGCTGCTGGCCCGCGCCAAGGGCCTGGGCGTATTCGGCACCAAGGAACGCTCGGTCATCAACCTGGCCAACCGCGAAGGCATCGCTGCCGTCGTCGCGCAGCAGTTTGAAATCGGCAAGCAGGTGCTGGCCGGCGGCCTGATGCCGATCATCGAGCCGGAAGTGAACATCAAGTCGCCCGAACGCGCCGAAGCCGACCAGATTTTGTTGGAGGAAATCCTCAAGAATCTCGATGCCTTGGACGACGGTGTTCAGGTCATGCTGAAACTGTCGCTGCCTGCCAAGGCCGGCCTGTTCGACCCGCTGGTCGATCATCCCAAGGTGCTGCGTGTTGTCGCTTTGTCGGGCGGCTTTGCGCGTCCCGAAGCCTGCGTCGAACTGAGCAAGAATCGCGGCATCATCGCCAGTTTCAGCCGCGCGCTGCTGAACGATCTGCGCCATCAGATGACCGACGAAGAATTCAACGCCTCGCTCGGCGAAGCGATCGACGAAATCCACGGCGCTTCGGTCGCCAAGCAGCCGGTTGCTGCCTGATCCGCTGATGATCTGCTGAACGGGTGGGCAGAGCGATCTGCCCACCTTTTTCATCCGAGAATGATCCGTTCGTTTCGAGCGAAGTAGCGAAGTCAAGAAACGTAAAGCGCGGTTCTGGCCGCTTCTCGACTGCGCTCGAAGCGAACGGCTATTGGGCGTTTTGACGCTTCACCATCGGCAGCACCTTATCCAGCGGCAGCGCGTCCGCCGTGCCACGATGCCCCACCACCGTCTGCGCCTTGAACAGGGCGTTCAGCACCGCTTCCTCGGTCGCCTCGATCGTTGCCTGAAACAGCGGTGACACCCGGTCGTTGGGGAGATCCTCGATAGCCGCCACGGCGTTGCGCCTCGCCGCCGTCCGCCGCACCACCACATTGGTGGAAAAAGCCACCGCATAGTCGCCCGAGCCATTGGAGAAACTGGACCCGGTCCGCGCAATCCCGCCGAACGCACGCTCGGCGACCCGGCGCAGATTGCGGTCTGACAGCGGCGCATCGGTCGCAATCACGATCACGACGGAGCCGTCCGCCTTCTTTTCCTCCACCTGTTGCCGATAATCGTAGCGGCCCAGTTTCACGCCTACCGGCACGCCGGCGATGGTCAGCACGCCGCCATAATTGGCCTGCACCAGCACACCGACGGTCCAGCCGCCCAGCGACGCGGGAAGCTTGCGCGACGATGTCCCGATCCCGGCCTTGTAGCCAAAAGCGATAGTGCCGGCGCCCGCGCCGACTGCGCCTTCCTCCACCGCGCTGCCCTTCGCGACCTCGATCGCCCGGCGGGCGTCGGCAATCTGCACATGGCGGCCGCGAATATCGTTGAGCGTGCCGTCATTGGTTTCACCCACTACGGCGTTGACCGACCGCACCTCCTCGTTACCCGGTTGCGCCAGCGTCCATTCGATCGAGGCCGCCGCGGCTTCCGCTACGTTCAGCGTATTGGTCAGCAGGATCGGCGTCTCGACCTCGCCCAGTTCGGCAAGCTGGGTCGATCCCATGAATTTGCCGAACGCATTATAGGCGACGAAACCGGCCGGCACCTTGTCCTGGAACAGGTTTCCGCCATGGGGCAGGATCGCGGTGACGCCGGTGTTGACGTCATGGCTGCGCGGCAAGGTGACCTGACCGACCTTCACGCCGGCCACATCGGTGATCGCATTGAGCGGCCCCGGCTGGAGGATGCCGACGGTCACGCCGGCCTCCCGCGCGCGGGGGCGGGCTGCTTCCTGCGCCAGCAGCGGCGCGCCGGACAGCAGCAGGACGGCGGCGATGGCATGGCGCATGAAATGGTTCCCTTGAAGTGACCCGTCCCTCTATCAAGCGCGCAGGCCGCTCGCCACACTTGGCGCACGCGCCTGAATGGCTATAAGGCGCGCATGACCGACTTTACCGATGAAGAGCTGGCGCTCGATCCGCATTTTGCCGACCAGTTCGAAGCAGGCTTTCGCCCCGCCTGCCAGCTTTACCTGATTTCCCCGCCGACCATCGGCGACGATTTCGTCGATCGACTGGCGCAGGCTTTTGATGGCGGTGACGTTGCCGCCTTCCAGTTGCGGCTCAAGGGGCTGGATGACGACGCCATCGCCGCTGCCGCAACGCCGTTGCAGGCGTTGTGCGCTGAGCGGGAAGTCGCCTTCATCATCAACGACAGCGTGGCGCTCGCCCAGCGGCTTGGCGCGGATGGCGTGCATCTGGGGCAAAGCGACGGCGATGCCAAGGAAGCCCGCAAGCTGCTGGGACCGAAGGTGCAGATCGGCATCACCTGCCATGACAGCCGCCATCTGGCGATGGAAGCGGGCGAGGCGGGGGCCGACTATGTCGCGTTCGGCGCTTTCTTCCCGACCACGACCAAGGAAGTGACGCATCATGCCGAACCGTCGATCCTGGGCTGGTGGACGACGCTGTTCGAATTGCCCTGCGTCGCGATCGGCGGCGTGACCCCGGACAATGCCGGCCCGCTGGTTGCTGCCGGTGCCGATTTCCTGGCGGTCAGCGGCGCGGTGTGGAACCATCCGGAAGGCCCCGCCGCCGGCGTGGCTGCGTTCAGGGATGTGCTGGCCAGCAAGGCGCCGCCGCCGCGCTGATCTGCGGCGCTGCGCAGCCTTCCGCCTTTTCGCGCGTTCTCTCCCCGTAACGACGGAGAGTAGCGCCTTGAAAAATCATCTGTTGCTTGTTGCCCTGCTGTGCAGCGCCTGCAATGTCAGCGTCACTGACGCCAATAGCAGCCAGCCCGCGACCAATGCCGGTCAATCGACCAACACCGTAGCGGCAGAGGCCGCCGCCAAAAACGCCACCTATGATTTTCAGGTCGTAACGGAGCAAAACCCGAAACAGCCCAATCGCATCCTGATGGCACAGGTGGCGCTGGATCGCTGGGGTTTCTCGCCCGGCGTACTCGATGGCAAGGATGGGTTGAGCTACAAGGCCGCATTGCGCGGTTTTCAGGTGGCCCATGACCTGCCCGTGACCGGCCAGTTCGACCAGAAGACCGGCATTGCCCTCTTGGAGGGGGAATCGCGGCCGACCACCTATCTGGTGAAGATCCCTGACGACTTCGCTCGTGGCCCCTTCTTCGACGTGCCCAAGGGGCTGAACGAGCAGGCGAGCCTGCCCGCGCTCACCTATCGCAACCTGCTGGAAAAGCTTGCAGAGCGGTTTCATACCACATCCGAGGCGCTGGTCGCGCTCAATCCGCCGGGCACCAAGGTCGCCGCTGGCGCCACGATCCGCGTCCCCGCGATCGACAATCAGCCGGTGGCGCAGATCGAGGGCGACGAACGGGGCTGGGGCGAGACGCTCGCCGGTCTGGGCGTGGCGAAAGATCAGCCGCAGGCCGACCATATCGTCGTCGACAAGTCCGAAGGGCTGCTCAAAGTCTATAACGCGCAAAACCGCATGATCGCGCAGTTTCCGGTCACGACCGGCTCACAGCATGACCCGCTGCCGCTGGGCGAATGGACGATCAAGGGCGTGAGCCGTAATCCGGATTTTCACTATAATCCCAACCTTTTCTGGGACGCTTCCAGCAAGGATCAGAAGGCAGTGCTGAAGCCCGGTCCTAATGGCCCTGTCGGCGTCGTGTGGATAGACCTGTCGAAGGATCATTATGGCATCCACGGTACGCCGGAGCCGCAACTGATCGGTCGCACCGAAAGCCACGGCTGCATCCGCCTGACCAACTGGGACGCCGCCCGGCTCGCCCAGATGGTGAAGAGCGGGGTCAAGGCGAAGTTCAAGGCATGAGCCGGCAGGCGTGGGGCGGGGCCTTGGCGGCCTTGCTGCTCTGCGCTGCCTTCGTCCTTTTTTGCGTGAGGATCGTGCCGGCCGATGCGCCTGCGCCCACGGCAACTATAAGGGCGGCTGATGTGCATCGCTCTGCCGACAATGGTCCCCTGCAGATTCCGGTGGAGGGCGTGCCGGCCTCCGCGCTGACCGACACTTTCACGCAGGCGCGGGCCGGCGGGGCGCATCCGCATGACGCGATCGACATCATGGCGGCGCGGGGCAGGGCCGTGCTGGCCGCTGCCGACGGACGGGTAGAAAAGCTGTTCTGGAGCGAGGATGGCGGACGCACCCTCTATCAACGATCAGCCGATGGGCGGCTGATCTATTATTATGCGCATCTGGATGGCTATGCGCCCGGCTTGCGCGAAGGGCAGGCGCTGCGGCGCGGCCAGCGCATCGCCACCGTCGGGAGTACGGGCAACGCCGATCCGGCCGCGCCGCACCTGCATTTCGCGGTGAACCTCATGCGACCGGGGGAGCCGTGGCATGGTGGGCGGCCGATCAACCCCTATCCGCTACTAATACGGCACTGATCTGTCCTACTGGCTACAGCTTATGCTAGGTCCGTTCGTTTCGAGCGAAGTTGAGAAGCGGTAGTGCTTGGGTTTCTCGACTTCGCTCGAAACGAACGGCGGTGGGCAGGGTCGGCTTTCCGAATCTATCCTACATAGGAAACGCAATTTCAGGATATGCGGGAAAAGTGCGAAGTTAAGGGCCGAACCGGCTCCCCCTTGCCCTTCGCGCCGTCCCGCTGTAAAGGCGCGCCCAGCCTCCAAGAGGCCGGCTCTTTTCCACATTCAGACATATAGGCAGGCTCTTCCCATGAAGATCAGCGGCGTCGAGATTCGTCCCGGCAACAATATCGAGTATGACGGCAGCCTGTGGCGCGCCGTGAAGATCCAGCACACGCAGCCCGGCAAGGGCGGCGCCTATATGCAGGTGGAACTCAAGAACCTGATCGACGGCCGCAAGAACAACGTCCGTTTCCGGTCGGCCGAAACCGTCGAGCGCATCCGCCTCGACACCAAGGATTTCCAGTATCTCTACGCCGAAGGCGACATGCTGGTGTTCATGGACACCGAAACCTACGAGCAGATCAACCTGGCGCAGGATCTGATCGGCGACGCGTCCGCCTTCCTTCAGGACGGTATGATGGTCGTGCTGGAAATGTATGAAGAACGCCCGATCAGCGTCCAGTTGCCCGAAACCATCGAAGCCACCGTCGTCGAAGCCGACGCCGTGGTGAAGGGGCAGACCGCTTCGGCCAGCTACAAGCCCGCCATTCTCGACAATGGCGTGCGCGTCATGGTCCCCCCGCATATCGTCACCGGCACCCGTATCGTGGTCGACGTGTACGAACGCGAATATGTGAAGCGGGCCGACTGATGCGGTCCGGGCGCATATCGGCATTGGCCGCCATCTTCGCGATCGGCGCCACGCCGGTTGCGCTCTCCGCTCCGGCAAGCGCGCAGACGACGGCACGAGGCGCGCCGACCAAGGCGCAGCTCGACAGCGCAGCCTATACGCTGCGCATCGTCATGACCGCGTTGCAGTCGAGCGAAGTCGAACAGCCGGTGAAAAACGCGCTGTTCGACTGCCTCTATTCCAATTCGATCGGCGAGATCAGCGCTGAAGCGGACAAGGTGATCGCCGCCAATGCCGGCAAGGTCGATCGCAAGGACGCGTCGCAGATGCTGGCGGTCATCGCCGGCTCCTGCGGCTATCGTCCCGCTGCAGCTAAGCCGGCTGCCAAGCCCGCCCCGAAGAAATAACCAACCAGGCCGTTCCCGCTGGGAGCGGCGGAGAAAAACTATGGTATCGCACTCCGGCCTTCTCACCGTCATGGAACGCGCCGCGCGCAAGGCGGGCAGCAAGCTTCGCCGCGACTTTGGCGAAGTCGAGCATCTTCAGGTCAGCCGCAAGGGACCGGCCGACTTTGTGTCCAAGGCCGACCATCAGGCGGAAAAGACGCTGGTCGAGGAATTGCAGAAGGCGCGCCCCGACTGGGGCTTCCTGCTGGAGGAGGGGGGCGAGATTGCCGGTGATCCCACCAAGCCGCGCTGGATCATCGACCCGCTCGACGGCACCACCAACTTCCTGCACGGCATCCCGCACTTCGCCATCTCGATCGCGGTCGAAGAGCCGCTCTATGGCGGCAACAAGCGCGAAGTGACTACTGGCCTCATCTACCAGCCTGTGACAGACGAAAGTTATTGGGCAGAAAAAAGCCGGGGCGCATGGCGTCATGACCAGCGCCTGCGCGTCTCCGCGCGCCGCGACCTGGCCGATTGCGTGATTGCGACCGGTATTCCGTTCATGGGTCATGGCAATATGGCCGAATGGACCCGCATCTTCGGCGCAGTGGCGCCGTCGGTCGCCGGCATCCGCCGTTTCGGCGCCGCCTCGCTCGATCTGGCTCATGTCGCATCCGGCCGTTACGACGGCTATTGGGAAAGCGGTCTTCAGCCCTGGGACGTTGCGGCCGGCCTGTTGCTGGTTCGTGAAGCCGGCGGCTTTGCCAGCGATTTCCGCGGCGGCGATCAGGCGATCGAACGCAAGGAAGTCATTGCTGGAAACGACGCAATTCACAGCAAATTGCACAAGCTCGTTGCTGGCGCATTGCGCTAAAGTTCAACGGGGCCAAGCTCTTCAAGGGCTTGGCCTTTTTGCGATTCATTCTCACAGCGTTGGCCCCTTGCTTCGCATATGCAGCAGGCCTAAAGCGCGCCCCAAGATACAATTTTCGCCCAGGGGATTCCATTGGTCGATCTCGCCCAATATCTGCCGATCCTGATTTTTCTCGGGATTGCCTTGCTGCTTTCCAGCGCCTTCGTCTTTCTGCCGATGCTGGTTGGTCGCCTCACCGGGGCGCACAAGCCCGACCCTGCGAAGCTCTCCGAATATGAATGCGGTTTCCCCGCATTTGAAGAGCCGCGCAGCCAGTTCGACGTGCGTTTCTATCTGGTCGCCATTCTCTTCATCATCTTCGATCTTGAAGCGGCGTTCCTGTTCCCCTGGGCTGTTAGCCTCGACCAGATCGGCTGGGCCGGCTGGGCAACGATGATGATCTTCATAGCGGAGCTGGTGCTCGGCCTCGTCTATGCGTGGAAGAAGGGAGCACTCGATTGGGAGTAGAACTGTCCGGTCCCGTCCCCGGCACCATGCCGCCGATGGGAACCCAGCCCGACCAGGCCTTCTTTGACTCGCTGAACAGCGAAGTGAATGACAAGGGCTTCCTGATCACCTCGACCGAGGAACTGTTCCAGTGGGCCCGTACCGGCTCGCTGTGGTGGATGACTTTTGGTCTGGCCTGCTGCGCCGTGGAAATGATCCACGTCAACATGCCGCGCTACGACATGGAGCGCTTCGGCGCCGCCCCGCGCGCGTCCCCGCGTCAGTCGGACGTGATGATCGTGGCCGGTACGCTGTGTAACAAGATGGCGCCTGCGCTGCGCAAGGTCTACGACCAGATGTCCAACCCGAAATATGTGATTTCGATGGGCAGCTGCGCCAATGGCGGTGGTTACTACCACTATAGCTATTCGGTCGTCCGTGGCTGTGACCGCATCGTTCCGGTAGACATCTATGTGCCGGGTTGCCCGCCGACTGCCGAGGCTCTGCTCTACGGTATCATGCAGCTTCAGCGGAAGATCCGCCGGATCGGGACGATTGAGCGTTAATATGGGCCATTCTGCACCCAAGATCGTGAACCCCCAGGGAATCGCCGAGGAAATCGGCACCATCCTGGGGTCCATGCTGGTCGAAACCGTCGATCATGCCGATGAGCTGACCTTCACCGTCGTCCGCGAGGAACTGGCCAATGCCATGGTCGCGCTGCGCGACATGGGTCATTACCAGCAACTGATGGAAATTGCCGGCGTCGACTATCCGGATCGTCCGGATCGGTTCGAGGTCTGCTATCACCTGCTCAGCGTTACGCGGAATCATCGTGTGCGCGTGAAAGTGTCGACCGACGAAGATACGCCGGTGCCGACCGTCACGCACATCTGGCCGGTCGCCGGCTGGCTGGAGCGCGAAGTGTTCGACATGTATGGCGTCGTGTTCGACGGCAATACCGACCTGCGCCGCATCCTGACCGACTATGGGTTCAAGGGGCATCCGCAGCGCAAGGACTTCCCGCTGACTGGCTATGTCGAGCTGCGCTATTCCGAAGAGGATAAGCGCGTCGTCTATGAGCCGGTGAAGCTGGCGCAGGACTTCCGCAGCTTCGACTTCATGTCGCCATGGGAAGGCGCGCAATATGTGCTGCCCGGCGATGAAAAGGCCGCTGCGCCTGCCGCACCTGCCGCTGCACCGACCCCCAAGGCTACCGAAAGCAAGGCCGACACCGGGGCAGGCGACGCCGCCAACAAGAAGGCCGAAAACAAGTCGGCCGACGCACCGGCAAAGCCCGCCGCCGCCACCGATGAAGGCAAGGGCGCTGCCAAGCCGGAGGACAAGGCATAATGTCCGACTATCTCGAAAAGCTGGATCATGTCACCGATGCGGTCGATCCGACCTATGGCGACACGGAAATCCAGAATTACACGATCAACTTCGGCCCGCAGCATCCTGCGGCGCACGGCGTTCTGCGTCTGGTCATGGAACTGGAAGGCGAAATCGTCGAGCGTTGCGATCCGCATGTCGGCCTGCTGCATCGCGGCACCGAAAAGCTGATCGAATATAAGACCTACATGCAGGCGCTGCCCTATTTCGACCGGCTGGACTATTGTTCGCCGCTCGGCATGGAGCACTCCTACGTTTTGGCGGTCGAAAAGCTGCTGAACCTGGAAGTGCCGCTGCGCGCGCAATATTTGCGCGTGTTCTTCGCGGAACTGACCCGCATCTGCAATCACATGCTGAACCTCGGTTCGCACGTCATGGACGTCGGCGCGATGACGCCGAACCTCTGGCTGTTCGAAATCCGCGAAGACTGCCTCAACTTCTTCGAGCGCGCATCCGGCGCCCGCATGCACAGTGCCTATTTCCGGCCGGGTGGCGTGCATCAGGATGTGCCGCTCAAGCTGCTGACCGACATCGCAGACTGGCTCGACACCCGTTTGCCGCGCCTGTTCGAGGATGCGATGAGCCTGGTGGTCGACAACCGCATCTTCAAGCAGCGCAATGTCGATATCGCCATCGTGAGCAAGGAAGACGCGCTGAAATGGGGCTTTTCCGGTCCCATGTTGCGCGGTTCGGGCATCGCCTGGGATATCCGCAAGGCGCAGCCTTACGACGTCTATGACCGCATGGACTTCGACATTCCGGTCGGCACCGCTTATGACTGTTATGACCGGTTCATGGTCCGCGTCGAGGAAGTGCGCCAGTCGGCGCGCATCATGAAGCAGTGCCTGAACGAAATGCCCGAAGGGCCGATCGCCAGCTTCGATCGCAAGGTGTCGCCGCCCAAGCGCGGGGAAATGAAGCGGTCGATGGAAGCGCTGATCCACCACTTCAAGCTCTATACCGAGGGCTTCCATGTCCCGGCGGGCGAAGTCTATGTGGCGACCGAAAGCCCCAAGGGCGAATTCGGCGTCTATCTGGTCAGCGACGGCAGCAATAAGCCCTATCGCTGCAAGATCCGCCCGACCGCCTTCTCGCATCTGCAAGCAATGGACTTCATGATGAAGGGCCACATGCTCGCCGACACCACCGCTGTACTGGGCGCGATGGACATCGTGTTCGGAGAATGTGACCGATAATGGCTGACGCAGTTCATATCCCCGATGAGGCCGAAACCCGTGCGCGCTGGGGCGCGTTCGAGTGGACCGCCGAAAATGCCGAACAGGCCAAGACGGTCATCGCGCGCTATCCCGCCGGTCGCCAGCAGTCGGCCGTGATGCCGCTGCTCGACCTCGCCCAGCGTCAGGTTGGTGCGGAAACGCAAACCAATGGCTGGCTGCCCGTGCCGGTGATGGAATATATCGGGCGTCAGCTCGATATGCCGTACATGCGCGTCTATGAGGTCGCGACCTTCTACACCATGTACAACCTCGCGCCGGTCGGCCGTTACCATGTGCAGGTATGTGGCACGACGCCGTGCATGCTGCGTGGGTCGGACGATGTGTTCGCGGCGTGCAAGAACAAGGGACTGGTCAAGGGCGGCACGACCCCCGACGGCCTGTTCACCCTGTCCGAAGTGGAATGTCTTGGCGCCTGCGCCAACGCGCCGATGGTCCAGATCAACGACGATAATTTCGAAGATCTGACCTATGACAGCACCATCGCCATCCTGGAAACGCTGGCCGCTGGCGGTAAGCCGAAGATCGGCCCGCAGATCGACCGTCAGACGAGCGCACCTGAAGGTGGCCCGACCACGCTGAAGGACATGGTCACGGAAAATCACGACTATCGGGGGGATTGGGCATGACCGACGCACCCGCACCGGCGGCACCGCCGCCCTTCGTCGGCCCGCTGACCGACAAGGACCGGATTTTCACCAACGTCCATGGCTTCCAGGATTGGGGCGTCGACGCCGCGATGAAGCGTGGCGATTGGGATAATACCAAGAAGCTGATGGAAATCGGCCAGGATGGTATTATCGACATCATGAAGGCGTCGAACCTGCGCGGCCGTGGCGGCGCGGGCTTCCCGACCGGCCTGAAATGGTCGTTCATGCCCAAGGAAAGCAAGGACGGCCGTCCCAGCTTCCTGGTCATCAACGCCGACGAATCCGAACCGGGGTCTTGCAAGGACCGCGAAATCATCCGCCACGATCCGCACAAGCTGATCGAAGGCGCGCTGATCGCCGGTTTCGCGATGCGGGCGCGCGCCGCCTATATCTATATCCGTGGCGAGTTCATCTACGAAGCGAAGGTGCTCTTCGCCGCCGTCGAGCAGGCCTATGAAAAGGGCTTTATCGGCAAAAATGCTTGCGGGTCGGGCTATGACTTCGACGTCTTCGTCCATCGTGGCGCGGGCGCCTATATCTGCGGCGAGGAAACCGCGCAGATCGAAAGCATCGAGGGCAAGAAGGGCCAGCCCCGCCTGAAGCCGCCTTTCCCGGCGGGCGCGGGTCTCTATGGTTGCCCGACCACCGTGAACAACGTGGAATCGATCGCGGTCAGCCCGACGATCCTGCGGCGCGGTGCGGCCTGGTTCAACGGCTTTGGTCGCGAGAACAACCGTGGCACCAAGCTGTTTCAGATCAGCGGCCATGTGAACAAGCCGTGCGTGGTCGAGGAAAGCATGTCGATCCCGTTCCGCGAACTGATCGACCGCCATTGCGGCGGCATCCGGGGCGGCTGGGACAATTTGCTGGCGGTCATCCCCGGCGGGTCGTCGGTGCCCCTGGTTCCTGCGAAGGAAATCATGGACGCGCCGATGGATTTCGACGGCTTGCGTGCGCTCGGTTCCGGTCTTGGCACCGCCGCCGTCATCGTCATGGACAAGTCGACCGACATCGTCCGCGCCATTTCGCGTCTCTCCTACTTCTACAAGCATGAGAGCTGCGGCCAGTGCACGCCGTGCCGCGAAGGCACCGGCTGGATGTGGCGCGTCATGGAGCGTCTGCGCACCGGCGACGCCGACCAGAGCGAAATCGACATGCTGTTCCAGGTGACCAAGCAGGTCGAAGGCCACACCATCTGCGCGCTTGGCGACGCGGCGGCATGGCCGATCCAGGGGCTGATCCGGCACTTCCGTCCGGAAATCGAGCGCCGGATCAACGAGAACAAGGGTAGTGCCCCCGTCATGGAGGCAGCGGAGTAACCATGCCGAAGGTCAAAGTAGACGGCGTAGAACTGGAAGTCCCGGCCGGGGCGACGGTTCTTCAGGCTTGCGAGCAGGCGGGGAAGGAAATCCCCCGTTTCTGCTATCATGAGCGCCTTTCCATCGCGGGCAATTGCCGCATGTGCCTGGTCGAGGTGAAGCCCGGACCGCCCAAGCCGCAGGCTTCGTGCGCGTTGCCGGCCACCGAAGGCCAGGAAATTCGCACCGACAGCGAAATGGTCAAGAAGGCCCGCGAAGGGGTGATGGAGTTCCTGCTCATCAATCACCCGCTCGATTGCCCGATCTGCGATCAGGGCGGCGAGTGCGATCTTCAGGACCAGTCGGTCGCTTATGGTCGCGGCGCGTCGCGCTATGACGAAAACAAGCGCGCCGTGACCGAAAAGAATATGGGTCCGATCGTCAAGACGGTCATGACCCGCTGCATCCAGTGTACCCGTTGCGTGCGCTTTGCAGAGGAAGTCGCGGGCGTGCCGGAAATCGGCGCCATCTATCGCGGCGAAAATATGCAGATCACCACCTATCTCGAACATGCCGCCAAGAGCGAGCTGTCGGGCAATGTGGTCGACCTCTGCCCGGTCGGCGCGCTGACCGCCAAGCCATACGCCTTCGAAGCGCGTCCGTGGGAATTGAAGAAGACCCATGCGATCGACGTGATGGATGCGCTGGGCACCAACATCCGCCTCGACAGCCGTGGCCGTCAGGTGCTGCGCGCTGTGCCGCGCATCAATGACGACGTGAACGAAGAGTGGGCGAGCGACAAGACCCGCCACAATGTCGACGGTCTGGTCCGCAAGCGCCTCGACAAGCCCTATGTCCGCAAGGACGGCAAGCTGGTGCCTGCGACCTGGGCAGAAGCCTTCGCCGCTGTTGCCGCTGTCCAGCATGGCGGCAGCGTGGCTGCGATCGCCGGTGACCTGCTCGATTGCGAAACCATGTTCGCGGGCAAGGCGCTGGTCGAAAAGCTGGGCGGTTCGCTGCTCGAAGGTCGCCAGACCGGTCTGTCCTACGATGTGTCGAGCCTGTCGTCGGTGGTGTTCAACACGCCGCTGGCGGACCTCGAAACCGCTGACGTCATCCTGCTGGTCGGCACCAACCTGCGCTGGGAAGCGCCGCTGGTGAACACCCGCATCCGCAAGGCGATCAAGAAGGGCGCGAAGATTTTCGCGGTCGGACCGGAAGTCGATCTGACCTACAAGGTCGAATGGCTGGGTAACGATGCTTCGCTGCTCGCCAAGCTCCCCGAAGCCGTGCTGGAAGCGTTCAAGGGCGCGGCCCGTCCGGCGATGATCGTCGGCGGCGGCGTGCTGGCCAAGGACGGCGCGCATGGCGACACGCTGGCGCTGGTCGAGACGCTGGGCCTCGTGAAAGATGGCTGGAACGGCTATAACGTCCTGCACTTCGCGGCGGCTCGCATGGGCGGCCTGATGCTGGGCTATGCGACCAAGGGCGGCATCAAGGCAGTGGCGCAGGCCGCGCCCAAGCTGCTGATCTCGCTGGGCGCGGATGAAGTCGATTATGCGGCGTTCGAGAACAGCTTCAAACTCTATGTCGGCCATCATGGCGACAAGGGCGCGCATGCGGCGGACGTGATCCTGCCGGGCGCAAGCTATGCCGAAAAAGCTGGCACCTACGTCAATCTGGAAGGCCGCGTGCAATTCGGTGAAAAGGCCGTATTCGCGCCGGGCGATGCCCGCGAGGACTGGTCGATCCTGCGTGCGCTTTCCGAAGCGCTGGGCGCCAAGCTGGTATTCGACAGCTTCGAACAGCTGCGCGCCGAAATGGTGAAGGCGGTTCCGGCGCTCGGCGTCGAAGGGCTGGCCGACTATGGCTGGTCCTTGCCGTCGCTGCCGACCGGCGCGACCGGCGAATTCGGTTCGCCGATCAAGGATTTCTACCTCACTAACGCCATCTGCCGTGCCAGCCCGACGATGCAGCAATGCTCGGCCGAGCTGATCCATGGCGTTGAGTATGCGGAGGCCGCAGAGTGACCGCTTTCTTCCAAGGCCTCGGCCTGCCTTTCGAAGGCGCCTGGCTGCTTTCCACCATCGTCGGCATTTTGGTCATTGCCCTGCCGCTGATGCTGGCCGTGGCCATGATCATTTACGCCGACCGCAAGATCTGGGCGGCGATGGCGCTGCGCCGTGGTCCCAACGTCGTTGGTCCGCTCGGCCTGCTCCAGTCCTTCGCGGACGGTCTGAAGGTCTTCCTTCAGGAAACCATCGTTCCGTCGGCCGCGAACAAATCCTTGTTCCTGATCGCGCCGATCATCACCTTCACCGTGGCGTTGATCGCCTGGGCTGTGGTGCCGTTCGGCGTGGGCGTGGTGGTGTCGAACATCAATGTCGGCCTGCTCTACATCCTCGCCGTGTCATCGCTTGGCGTTTACGGCGTGGTGTTGGCCGGTTGGGCGTCCAACTCCAAATATCCCTTCTACTCGGCGATCCGCGCTTCGGCGCAGATGATCAGCTATGAAGTCTCGATCGGCTTCATTCTGATCACGGTCGTCCTGTGGGCCGGCAGCTTCAACATCAGCGCGATCGTGGAAAGTCAGAAGGGCTATTATGGCTTCCTGAACGGCAACGGTTTCAACCCGCTGCTCTTCCCGATGGCGATCATGTTCCTGATTTCGGCCATGGCGGAAACGGCGCGCGCGCCGTTCGACCTGACCGAAGCGGAATCCGAGCTCGTCGCGGGCTACCAGACCGAATATTCGTCCATGGCCTTCGCCCTGTTCTGGCTGGGCGAATATGCCAACGTGATCCTGATGTGCGGCCTGAACGCCATCCTGTTCTGGGGCGGGTATCTGCCGCCGTTCGACTGGGCGCCGCTCTATCTGGTGCCGGGCATCATCTGGTTCCTCGCCAAGATCCTCTTCTTCTTCTTCGTCTTCTCCTGGGTGAAGGCGACGGTGCCCCGCTACCGCTATGACCAGCTGATGCGGCTGGGCTGGAAAATCTTCCTGCCGACCTCGCTTCTGTTCGTCTTCCTGGTTTCGGGCTTCCTCATGCTGACGCGCTATGGAGGCGCACAATGAGCCTCGGTTACTACGTCAAGAGCTTCACCCTCTGGGAGTTCGTGAAGGCGCACTGGCTGACCTTGAAGTATTTCTTCAAGCCCAAGGCGACGATCAACTATCCCTATGAGAAGAACCCGATTTCGCCGCGTTTCCGTGGTGAACATGCGCTGCGCCGCTATCCCAATGGGGAAGAACGTTGCATCGCGTGCAAGCTGTGCGAGGCTATTTGTCCGGCGCAGGCGATCACCATCGAGGCGCAACCGCGCGACGATGGCAGCCGCCGCACCACGCGCTACGACATCGACATGACCAAATGCATCTATTGCGGTTTCTGTCAGGAAGCCTGCCCGGTGGATGCGATTGTCGAGGGACCGAATTTCGAATTCGCGACCGAAACCCGCGAGGAGCTGATCTACGACAAGAACAAGCTCCTGGAAAACGGTGACAAGTGGGAGCGGGCGATTGCCGCGAACCTTGCCGCCGATGCACCCTATCGTTAAGCCGCCGGCATCAAGGGGAATATGATCCTGTGATCCACGTTATCGCCTTCTACCTGTTCGCCATTCTGGTGGTGAGCAGCGGCGCGCTCACGATATTGTCGCGCAACCCGGTCCATTCGGTCCTTTGGCTGATCCTGGCCTTCTTCAACGCTGCCGGTCTGATGATCCTGCTCGGCGCCGAATTCATCGCGATGCTGCTTGTCATCGTCTATGTCGGCGCGGTCGCGGTGCTGTTCCTGTTCGTCGTCATGATGCTCGACATCGACTTCGCCGAACTGCGGGCCGGCTTCGTCGATTATCTGCCCTTCGGCCTGCTCATCGCACTGGTGCTGCTGGCGGAAATCATCCTGGGCATCGGCCTGTGGAGCGCCGGCCCGATCGAACTGGCGCAGCGTGCCGCTCCGGCCAATCCGGAACTGTCGAACATTCAGGCGATCGGCGGGCTGCTTTATACCCGCTACATCTTCCTGTTCGAAGCGGCGGGCATCGTGCTGCTGGTCGCCATGATCGGCGCGATCGTCCTGACCCACCGCGCACGCGGCGGCGTGAAGGGCCAGAATGTCGCCAAGCAGAACCGTCGCCGTCCGCAGGATGCGACGCGTAACATCAATCAGCCCGTCGGGCAGGGGGTGGAGCTGTGATCGGCCTTCAACATTATATGGTGGTCAGCGCCATCCTCTTCGTGATGGGGGTGCTGGGCATCTTCATCAACCGCAAGAATGTCATCATCATCCTGATGGCGATCGAGCTGATCCTTTTGAGCGTGAACATCAACCTCGTTGCCTTCAGCGCCTTCCTGGGCGATCTGGTGGGGCAGGTCTTCTCGATGTTCGTGCTGACCGTCGCGGCGGGTGAAGCGGCCATCGGCCTTGCCATCCTCGTCATCTACTTCCGCGGTCGCGGCACCATCGCCGTCGACGACGTCAACCGGATGAAGGGCTGAGCCTCCTGACATGATTCAGTATATCGTCCTTCTTCCGCTGCTAGCTGCTGCCATCGCCGGCCTTGGCAACAAGGCCCTTGGCAAACTGCCTGCAAAGATCGTCACCACCGGCGCGCTGTTCATCGCTTGCGCGCTGAGCTGGGTGACCTTCATTCCCTTCCTGCTCGGCCATGCCGAAGCGACGGTAACGCCGCTCTTCACCTGGATCGAAAGCGGTAGCTTCGATGCCCAGTGGGCGCTGCGCGTCGACACGATGACGGCGGTCATGCTGGTGGTCATCACCAGCGTGTCGAGCCTCGTCCACATCTATAGCTGGGGTTATATGGACGAAGAGCCGGATCAACCGCGCTTCTTCGCCTATCTCTCGCTCTTCACCTTCGCGATGCTGATGCTCGTGACCGCGAACAATCTGTTGCAGATGTTCTTTGGTTGGGAAGGCGTGGGTCTGGCCTCCTACCTGCTGATCGGCTTCTGGTTCCGTAAGCCCAGCGCCAATGCGGCCGCGATCAAGGCGTTCGTCGTCAACCGCGTCGGCGACCTTGGCTTCATGATGGGCATTTTCGGCACCTATCTGGTGTTCAACACCATATCGATCCCGGAAATCCTGGCCGCTGCGCCTTCGATGGCGGGTTCGACCATCGGCTTCCTCGGCTATCGTTTTGACACCATGACCGTCCTCTGCTTGCTGCTGTTCGTGGGCGCGATGGGCAAGTCGGCGCAGCTTGGCCTGCACACCTGGTTGCCGGACGCGATGGAAGGTCCGACCCCTGTGTCGGCGCTGATCCACGCGGCCACCATGGTGACCGCCGGTGTGTTCATGGTCTGCCGCCTGTCGCCGATGTTCGAAACGTCGGAAACGGCGCTGACCGTCGTCACTTATGTCGGTGCCGCGACCTGTCTGTTCGCCGCGACCGTCGGTACGGTGCAGACCGATATCAAGCGCGTCATCGCCTATTCGACCTGTTCGCAGCTGGGCTATATGTTCTTTGCGGCCGGTGTCGGCGCCTATGGCGCGGCGATGTTCCACCTGTTCACGCACGCTTTCTTCAAGGCGCTGCTGTTCCTGGGCGCCGGCTCGGTCATCCATGCGATGCACCATGAGCAGGACATGCGTTACTATGGCGGCCTCCGTAAGAGCATCCCGATCACTTTCTGGACGATGACGCTGGGCACGCTCGCCATCACCGGCGTCGGCCTGCCGATCGTCGGCGTGGGCTTTGCCGGCTTCTATTCGAAGGACGGCATCCTCGAAGCGGCCTATGCGGCTGGCGGTGCGGGCACGGGTGCGTTCATCGTCGGCGTGTTCGCCGCGCTGCTGACCAGCTTCTACAGCTGGCGCCTGGTCTTCCTGACCTTCTTCGGCAAGCCGCGCTGGACGCAGTCCGAGCATATTCAGCACGCGCTGCATGACGCCCATGGTCACGGCCATGACGATCATGCCCATGACGCGCACGGTCATGACGATCATGCGGCGCACGCCCATGATGCCCATGGCCATGACGATCATCATGCGCATGATGCCGGCGATGGTACAGGTGGCTATCACCCGCATGAAAGCCCGCTGGTCATGCTGATCCCGCTGCTGGTGCTGAGCCTCGGCGCCGTCTTCGCCGGCTTCGTCTTCCACGATCAGTTCATTGGTCCGGAAGGCGGTATCGAATTCTGGAAGGGCGCGCTCGCGTTCGACAGCCACTTGATGCACGAAGCCCATGAAGTGCCGACCTGGGTCAAGTTCTCTCCGTTTACGGTGATGCTGACCGGTCTGGTCATTGCCTGGCTGAGCTACATCAAGAATACCGACTGGCCGCGCCGTTTCGTCGCGACCTTCGGTGGCCTCTACCAGTTCCTGCTGAACAAGTGGTACTTCGACGAGCTGTACAACTTCCTGTTCGTCAAGCCCGCCTTCGCCATCGGCCGCTTCTTCTGGAAGTTCGGTGACGTCGGCTTCATCGACCGCTTCGGCCCCAACGGGCTGGCTGCTCTGGTCGTGCAGGGCAACAAGATCACCCGTCGGCTTCAGTCCGGCTACCTCTACACCTACGCGCTGGTGATGCTCATCGGGCTCGCCGCGGCAGCAACCTGGGCGATGACACGATAATGGACGGCTTCCCCATCCTTTCCCTGATGATGGCAGTGCCGATGGCCGGGGCCATCGCCTGCCTGTTCGCGGGCGCCAATAATGCGCGCTGGATCGCGTTGATCGCGACGCTGGTCGATTTCGTTCTGGGCATCGTCCTGTGGATGAATTTCGACCAGGGCGGGCTGCAATGGCAGTTCCAGGAATATGCGCCGATCTTCGGTCGCTTCGCTTGGGCGCTGGGTATCGACGGTATCGCCCTGATGCTGATCGCGCTGACCGTGTTCCTGATGCCGATCTGCATCGGCGCCAGCTGGAATGCGATCAACAAGCGCGTCGGCGAATATATGGCGGCGTTCCTGTTCATGGAGGTGCTGATGATCGGCGTCTTCACGGCGCAGGATCTCTACCTCTTCTACATCATGTTCGAAGCCGGCCTGATCCCGATGTATCTGATCATCGGTATCTGGGGTGGCGCGGACCGCATCTACGCTTCGTACAAATTCTTCCTCTACACGCTGCTCGGCTCGGTTCTGATGCTGATCGCGATGATGTGGATGGTGCATGAAGCCGGTTCGACCGAAATTCCGGTCCTGATGGCCTATAATTTCGATCCGCATGTCCAGACCTGGCTGTTCCTGGCCTTCTTTGCCAGCTTCGCGGTGAAGATGCCGATGTGGCCGGTCCACACCTGGCTGCCCGATGCGCACGTTCAGGCGCCGACGGCCGGTTCGGTCATTCTGGCCGGCGTGCTGCTGAAGATGGGTGGCTATGGCTTCATCCGCTTCTCGCTGCCGATGTTCCCGGAAGCCTCGGCGCAGCTTGCGCCGCTGGTCTGGGGCCTGTCGATGGTCGCGGTGGTCTACACCAGCCTCGTCGCGCTGGTTCAGTCGGACATGAAGAAGCTGATCGCTTATTCGTCGGTCGCGCATATGGCGATCGTCACCATCGGCCTGTTCGCCTTCAATCAGGCGGGCATCGAAGGTGCGATGATGGTCATGCTGGGCCATGGTCTGGTCGCCGGCGCATTGTTCCTGTGCGTGGGCGTGGTCTATGATCGCCTTCATACCCGCGAGATCAACCGCTATGGCGGCCTGAGCATCAACATGCCGCGCTATGCCGTGCTGTTCCTGTTCTTCACCATGGCATCGGTCGGCCTGCCGGGCACGTCCAACTTCGTCGGTGAATTCCTGTCGCTGATGGGCGTTTATCAGGCATCGAGCTGGGTCGCTCTGGTCTGCACCACAGGCATCATTCTGGGCGCAGCCTATATGCTCTACCTCTATCGCCGCATCTGCTACGGCGATCAGGTGAACGCCGATGCTGCGGCCATGCCCGACCTGTCGATCCGGGAATTCTGGTTGATGGCGCCGATCGCAGCCGTGGTGCTGTGGATGGGTGTCTATCCGGAAAGCTTCCTGGCCCCGATGCGGTCCGACATCCAAGCGCTTGAAGCGCGCCTCGCCCCTGCGGCTCCCGCAGGAGATTCCAAGATCAAGATGGGTGCGCCCAAGCCTAAAAGTGAGGGCCACCATGAAGAAGCATCCGCGCACGGGGAGGCGCACTGATGATTGACTCCGCTTCCCTTCTGGCGGTCGTGCCGGAACTCATACTGACGGTGGGTGGTCTAGCGCTGATGCTGGTCGCTGCCTTTGGCGGTGACGGCTCCGCCCGTCTGGTCAACTGGCTGTCGGTGATCGTGCTGGCGATTGCAGGCGTTTCGCTCTCCTGCTCGCTGGCCCATGGTCCGGATGCCTTTGATGGCCTCTATCGCGCAGACGCCTTTTCGGCCTTTGCCAAGGCGCTGATCTACGGTGCTGCGGCGGCGGCTATCCTGCTGGCTCCGCGCTTCTTCTCGGTCGGTGGTAATCCGCGCCCCGAATATCCGGTACTGATCCTGTTCGCCGCCATCGGCATGGGCATGATGGTGTCGGCGGGCGACATGCTGACGCTCTATGTCGGCCTGGAAATGAACAGCCTTGCCTCTTACGTGCTGGCCAGCTTCATGCGCCAGGACGTGCGCTCTTCCGAAGCGGGCCTGAAATATTTCGTGCTCGGTTCGCTGGCGAGCGGTATCCTGCTCTACGGCATCTCGCTGCTGTACGGTTTCACCGGCAGCACCGCATTCGACGGCATTTCCGTCGCGCTGGGCGACGGCGTGTCGAAGGGCGAACTGTTCGGTCTGGTCTTCGTTCTGGCCGGTCTGGCGTTCAAGATCAGCGCCGTGCCGTTCCATATGTGGACGCCCGACGTCTATGAAGGCGCACCCACCCCCGTCACCACCTTCTTCGCCAGCGCGCCCAAGGTTGCAGCCATCGGCCTGACCGTCCGCGTCGCGATCGAAGCGTTGGGGCCGGCTGGTCTGGACTGGCAGCAGATCGTGATCTTCGTCGCGCTCGCATCCATCCTGTTCGGTGCCGTTGCCGCGATTGGGCAGACCAACATCAAGCGCCTGATGGCCTATTCGTCGATCAACAATGTCGGCTTCGCGCTGATCGGTCTGGCTGCGGGTACGCCCGCCGGTGCGGCCGCGACGATGAGCTATATGGCGATCTACGTCATCATGACCATCGGTGGTTTCGCCTGCATCCTGCAATTGCGCGATGCCAACGGCAAGCCGGTCGAAGAGATCGCCAAGCTGGCCGGCCTGTCGCAGTCGCGCAAGGGGCTGGCCGCTGCGCTCGCCATCTTCATGTTCTCGATGGCTGGCATCCCGCCGCTCTTCGGCTTCTGGGCGAAGTTCCTGGTGTTTGATGCCGCCGTGGCTTCGGGCCTTACGGCTCTGGCGGCCTTCGGTATCGCCATGTCGGTGATCGGCGCCTTCTATTATCTCAAGATCATCAAGACGATGTATTTCGACGAACCGGTCGTCGCCTATGAGGCGAAGGGTGGCCCGGTCGAGAATATCATCCTGACGGCCTGTGCCGTGGTGATCGTGCTGGGTTATCTGCTCAACCCCACGCTGGATCAGGCGAGCGCTGCCGCGGCAGCGTCGCTCTTCTGACGCTGCTCCGCTTCGTCGAGGAAACCGGCTCCACCAACGCCGATATGCTGGTGTTGGCGGAGCAGGGCGGGGCTGATGGCAGTTGGCTGCGCGCCGGGCGCCAACTGGGTGGCAAGGGGCGTATGGGCCGTGCCTGGGAAAGCCCGGACGGTAATCTCTATTGCTCTACCCTGGTCCGGTTGCAGCCGACCAATCCACTGCCCCACACGCTGGCGCTGGTTGCGGCCAATGCGGTCCATGCGCTGGTCGCACCGCTCTGTATGGGGCAGGCGCGGATCAAATGGCCCAATGACATATTGATCGATGGCGCGAAGATCGCCGGCATATTGTTGGAGCGGGCGGGCGACGCAATCGTTGTCGGCATCGGTATCAATGTCGTCGGCCACCCGGTCGGATTGGATCGTCCCGTCACCAGCCTGACGGCGCAGGGCGCGGCCGATGCTACGGCGGAAGCCCTGTATGAGCGGCTTGCGCAGCTTTTCTCCCACTGGCTGTCCATCTGGCGGGCGCAGGGGCTGGACCCCATTCGCACCCATTGGCTGTTGAACGCCCATCCCCTTGGCACGCCAATGCGCGTGATTCAGCCCGATGGCAGCGAAGTGGAGGGGGCTTTCGATACGCTCGATCGTCAGGGCATGCTGATCCTGCGCTTGGCGAATGGCCAGAGCCGTGCCATTCACGCGGGCGATATCATTCTCAGCTGAGGGACCGGCCATGCTTCTCGCGATCGACGCGGGCAACACCAATGTCGTTTTCGCGTTGCTCGAAGGGCGCGAGATCAAGACACGCTGGCGGATAGCCACGGACCCCCGGCGCACGGCTGACGAATATGTCGTCTGGCTGAACCAGCTGTTGCAACTGGAAGGCTATGCGATCGCCGACGTGGAGGCGGTCATCATCGCCACCGTCGTGCCGCGCGCGCTCCATAATCTTCAGGTGCTGGCGGAGAAATATTTCAACACCACAGCGCTGGTCGCCGGACAGGCGCCGGTCGAATGGGGCATCGAACTGGATGTGGCCGAGCCTAGTTCGGTCGGCGCGGACCGGGTTGTAAACGCCATTGCCGCCCACCATCTCTATCATGACGACATGATCGTGATCGATTTCGGTACGGCGACGACCTTTGATGTGGTCGATTATAGCGGTGCCTACAAAGGCGGCGTGATCGCGCCTGGCATCAACCTGTCGCTGGATGCACTGGTTGCCGCGGCGGCCAAGCTGCCCAAAATTGCGATCGAGCCGCCGGAAAATCGGTCGGTGATCGGGCGGAGCACAGTGGACGCGATGCAGATCGGTGTCTTCTGGGGCTATGTGGCGATGATGGAAGGGCTGGTCGCGCGTATCCGCGCTGAGATCGGCCGTCCCGCCAAGGTGATTTCGACCGGAGGACTGGCCGTCCTCTTCAATGACAATAGCGATATTTTCGATGCGATCGCACCGGACCTCACCATCTTGGGGCTGGCGCTGTTGTACGAACGGAGTTTGAAAACATAATGACACCCAAGGATGAACTGATCTTTCTGGCCCTCGGTGGGTCCGGCGAGATCGGCATGAACGTCAATCTTTACGGCTGCCAGGGCAAGTGGATCATGGTCGATCTCGGCCTGACTTTTGCCGACCCCAATTACCCCGGCGTGGAACTGGTCCTGCCGGACCTGAGCTTCATCGAAGAGCGTCGCGACGACCTGCTCGGCATCGTCCTCACCCACGGGCATGAAGATCATATCGGCGCCATTCCCTATCTCGCTGCCGATCTGGGCGTGCCGCTCTATGCCACACCCTTCACCGCCGGCCTGATCCGGCTGAAGTTGGAGGAGGAGGGGCTCAGCAAGGACGTCAAGCTGCATGTGATCGAAAATGAAGGCAGCTTCAACCTCGGCCCGTTCGGCTTCCGCTATGTGCCGCTCGCCCACTCCATTCCGGAGGGCAATGCGGTGCTGATCGACACGCCCTATGGTCGCATCTTTCATACCGGCGACTGGAAACTGGACGAACAGCCCTTGCTGGGCCAGCCGTCGACTCCGGAGGAACTGACCGCGATCGGTGATGAAGGCGTGCTGGCATTGGTCTGCGACAGCACCAATGTCTTCAACGACAAGGCCAGCGGGTCCGAAGGCGATGTGCGTGAAGGACTGATGCAGGCCGTCGCAGGCGCCAAGGGGCGCGTGCTGGTCACGACCTTTGCGTCCAACGCGGCGCGGGTGCAGACACTGGGCGAAGTCGCCGCTGCCACCGGGCGTAAGCTATGCGTGGCAGGCCGTTCGCTCGACCGCATCATCGGTACCGCCAAGGCCGCCGGCTACCTCAAGGATTTTCCGCCGACCGTCGACTGGGACGATGTCATGGACTTGCCGCGCAACGAAGTGATGATCATTGCCACCGGCGGGCAGGGCGAGGCGCGCGCGGCTCTGTCGCGCATCGCATTTGACAGCCATCCGATCAAGCTGTCGGAAGGTGACACGGTCGTCTTCTCGTCCAAGCAGATTCCCGGCAATGAAATCGCCATCGGCCGTATCCAGAATGCGCTGGCGCAGAAGAATATCCTGATGATCACTGATCGTCAGGCCGAAGTCCATGTATCGGGTCATCCTGGCCGTCCTGAACTGGAGGCGATGTATCGCTGGATCCGGCCCGACATCCTGTTGCCTGTTCATGGCGAGCGTCGCCATATGGCGGAGCAGGCGCGGCTTGGTATCGCGAGTGGCATCCGTCATGCTGTGGTCCAGTCCAATGGCGACTTGCTGCGTCTGGCGCCGGGCGCACCGGAGATTATCGGCCGGCAGGAAACGGGCCGACTGGTTCTGGACGGGGACGTCATCCTGCCCGCCGACGGTTCGACCATGAACGAGCGGCGCAAGCTGGGCCTGCATGGTCAGATCAGCGTGGCCGTGGCCATCGACCGCAAGGGCAAGCTGATCGGTGATCCGATGTTGCGCACGCAGGGCGTGCCCGTGGAGGAAGATAAGGCGGCTTTCCTGACGGAAGCGGCCGAGGAAGCAGCCGCCGCCATTCCCAAGGGATCGCAGGAAGAAGAGGCTTTGCGGGAGCGCCTGCGCCTCGCCGTGCGTCGTACCGCTACGCGCTGGACCGGCAAGAAGCCGATAGTGGACGTATTGATCATTCGTGCCTAAACAGGCGCGATGAACTGGTACGCCATCTTCGCCATCTATTTCCTGATGTGGGTCATCAGTGCCTTCATCATGCTCCCCTTCGGCATCCGCACGCCCAATGAAACGGGCGAGGTGCTGCTGAAGGGGCAGGCGGACAGCGCACCCAGCAATTTTCGGCCGGCGGTCGTGATGCTGCGTGCCACCATATTGGCGACGATCCTGTTCGGCCTCTATTATGCCAATTATGTGCAGGGCTGGGTGACGCTGGACATGCTGCCCGGCTATCGCGTCGCGCGATGAACGGGGCGGCGGTGCGGATCGTTCGCGCTGCCGCTGTCCATGTGGGAGCATGGGCACATATGCGCAGCGCGCTTTGGCCTGACGCCGATATATCCGAACATCGGGAAGAGATTGTAGCAATGTTGGCAACAGACGAAGGCTTCGTGGCCTTCGTCGCGTTGGACGGACAGGGCAACGCCGTCGCCTTTGTCGAGGCGGCGTTATGTCAACGGCTGCGACACCAGCCCGGTCCTGTTCGTCGAGGGGCTGTATGTCGCGCCGGATATGAGGCGGGCAGGGGTAGGGTGCGCCTTGATTCAGGTCTTGGCGGCATGGGGACAGGAACAGGGCTGTACGGAAATGGCGTCCGATGCTGACATCGCCAACCTGTCCAGCCATGCCTTCCACCAGGCTGCCGGATTCGCAGAAACCGAGCGGGTGGTTTATTTTCGCAAAATGATCGGCTGAACTGCCGCCTTACTGCCGCCTTACTGCCGCCTTACTGCCGCAGCCGCTCGATCGCCTGTGCCAGCGCGACATAAAGCTTGCCCATGTCGGACGAGAGGATGGCGACACCCAGCGCATTGCCGTCGCGCGCCGCCAGGATGATCCGCAGCATCGCTTCGAAATCGTGGATATAGCGGTTCACATGATCGCGGAATTCCGCGTCATTGTCATAGTGAAGCGCAATTTCACGAGATTCGCCGGCATCCAGCAACTTCACCGCGCGGCGGGTGAACACGCCCCGGTCGCCCTTCAGATAAGCGGACCAGGCCGAATCGGTCACGTCGTTGGATAGCAGTTTGGCGACGTCGATCGCCGTGCTGTTGAGCGATTCGATGAGCAGAGCGGAACGCCGCGCGAAATGATCGCGATCGCGGGTTTCGGAGGCGCGTTCCGCCTCCTCGATCCGCTGTTCTACACTGGCGCTGGTGTCGGCGATCGTCAGCAATTGACGAGTCAGCCGCTCCGACGCCTGATGCGCTGCCTTGACCGCTTCCTCCGCCACACGCGCAACCTGTTCGATCTGCGCTGTCACCTTTTCACCAACTACGCCCTGCAACGCTTCGTCGCTGGCCTCCGCCAGCTTCTGCGCCGCGTCGGGGATGGCGCGGCCCAAAGCCTGGCGTGCGCGCTCGGCGGCCTGATCGGCCGTATCCTTGACGCGCAGGAGCGCCGTGACCAGCAGTGGTCCGGCGCCTTCGGTGATGCGGGTCGCATCCTGATGCGCGCCGTCCAGCGTCGTGCGCAGCCGTTCCACCAGTTCGCGATTGGCTTCCAGCCCGCCTTGCGTGCTTTCCAGCCATTCGGTCAGGCGACTGCCCTGACCGCGCAGCATTTCCTCCGCTTCTTCGGTGCGCCCGACGAGCGCTTCCGAAATCGCCTCCAGACGCTCCATTTCCGGGGTCGTGCTACCAAGCAGAGCGCGGCTCTGTTGCAAGCGTGCGTCGAAGCGCTCCAGTGCCTGCGGATAGGTCTCGTCCAGTTCGCGTACGCTGGAATCCAGCGCAACCAGCAGCGTCTCCGCGCATCCGATCAGCTTTTCAGCCGTCATGCCGCCCGCCGCCAGTGCTGCATCGATCCGCTGGGTTTCCAGCGTCATGCGCGTCAACGCCCCGGTCAGCCGCTCGCCCCGCGCCAGGGCGCTGTCTTCCAGCGCCGCGAAACGGTCTTCGGTGGTCGTGATGGTTTCCAGCAGGCTCCCGTGCAGGCTGGTCATCAGGCTGCGCTGGCCTTCGATCACATCGTTGATCTGGTGCAGGCGACTTTCCACATCGCCGATCGTGTCGCTGAGGCCGTTGACCGTCTCGTCGCCGATTGCGGTCAGGCTTTCGCGTGACCGGGCGATCAGCGCATCGAGCGTTGCCGTCTGGCTGTTCAGGCCGCCATCGGTGATGGCCAGCGTTTCCTGCGCACGCTGTAGCGCCGCGTCGAGGCGACGACGCAGGTCGGTCTCCATCGCTTCCATGTCGCGTTCCAGGATGGTCAGCGCATCTTCGCTGGCCTGACCGATGCCCTTTTCAGCGGCGGTGACGAGCGTTTCCAGCGCTTCAGCCCGGCGGGTGAGCGCATCGTCGGTGGTCGTCAGCAGCGTTTGTACGGTGCGTTGGACGCCTTCGAAACGCGAACGCACGGCGGCTTCGGTGGCGTCAAGCTCTTCGGCCAGAGTGCGGCGCACCTGCTGGCCGCTGTCTGCCATATTGCCCTGAACCGTTTCAATCATGGATGTCAGCGCAGCGGCGTGCGCTTCGATATCCTGCCGACTATGCTCCATCGCCTGCCGGGCGCCCTGAGCCGTCGCGTCAATCCGGCCCGATGCGATATCGGCCATGCCGGTCACTTCTGCGGAGGCCGACCGCGTAGCCTCCTGCATCTGCGTCAACTGGCTCGCCAGGCTCTTGGTCGCAGCCATAGTGCGCGCGCGCGCGTCGTCGGACAGTTCGCCCAGCGCATGCAAGCGCGCCTCCAGCGTGTCGATCCGCTCCGCCAGCGCATGGCCATTGTCCATCATCTGCGCGGTCATGCGACCGGTGCGATCTTCCAGTTCGGGGATGGACCCGATCAACTGATCCATCCGCGAGACGAGCGCCATGGCGGCTTTCTCAGCGGATTCGGCCTTGTCGGCTGTAGTCTGGGCACGGCCCGCGATCAGTTCTGCGGATGCCTCCATATTGCTGCTGGCGGCGGCGCCATAGCTGTCGAGCAGTTCGGCCTGGTCCTGCATCGACTGCCGGGCCGCTTCCAGTTGCGTGCTGATCCGGCCGAGCCGTAACTCCAGCAGATCCGCCTCCGTCCGCAGCGCGCGAGCGGTGTCGAGATAGCGGCGCGATTCGGTGCGACTGTTGCGCACCAGCACGAGATAGGCGACGGTCAGCAGGATCAGCGGGATGGTGATGGTGACGACGGCATTGGCCCAGGCGAACGGACCGGCGGCCAGATCGCCCGATGTCGCTATGGCCCAGCCGGCAAAGCCGATCCAGCCAATCGCCAGTACGGCCAGGGCCCAACGTATCCGCTTCACCGTCGCCTCATCGGCGCCGCCTGCCACTTCACTCTCGTCTATGTCGAGAACCGCCTGTTTCAAAAGCAAGATGTCGTCCATCTGCGACTCGTTGCCGGTCGCGGTTTGTTCGTCTCGCCAGAACTCGACGATGGTGCTGCCCCCTGTCATGCGCGCATCCTAGCATCTTTTCCGGCTGCGGAAATGCCCTGTTACCAAAACTTAACGCAAGCCCGATAGCGTCCGTCCCATGTCTTATGATCCTGGCGCCCTTCATGCCGCTCTGGCAGCCGCCGTCGGCGACGATAGCGCATTGATCGCCGATCTGCGCGTCGCCTTTCTGGAAAGCGCCACGCGGCAGGTCGATCTGTTGGGGCGAGCGCGGTGCGACGCCAATTGGGAATTGGCGGCGTGGCGACTGAAAGGGTTGGCTGCCAGCTTCGGCCTGACCGCGCTGATGACATTGGCCGATGAGGCGGCTGCGGCCGCGCCGGGCGATCCGCGCGTGCTGCGCAAGTTGCAGGCCGCGTTACAGGGACTGGACCAGACCTGACCGGTTCGGCGCATCGCGCCGCTTGCGCGAAGCGCGCGGCCTTGCGAAAAGGTCGCGGCACAACAATCGGGTCACAAGCGTAACAATATGAGTTTCGCCGCTATTCTCAGCGCCAGCCGCGCATCGGGCGATTCGCCGCCGGGTTTGCGCGCAAGCCTCTATTTCGCTGGTCAGACGCTGGTGGAATATCAGGCACGGCAAGCGGCGCAGGCCGGCGCCGACCGTATCATGATATTGGTCAGCGTCATCACCCCGGCCCTGTCGCAGGCCGTCGACCGGCTGAGCGCGGACGGCATCGCTGTGGCGCTGGTGCGTGACATGGTGTCGATGGTGCGCGATGCGCCGCGGAACAGCGATGTGTTGTTGGTGGCCGATGGCGCAATCGTATCACAGGCCCATTTCGACGGCATGGGCGGGGCTGACGGCAATGTCATGCTGGTGACCGACGACAGCCGCGCGAGCACGCCCTTCGAGCGGATCGACGCGGGGCAGCGCTGGGCGGGGCTGGCGCGGATCAGCCCGGACTTGCTGTTCGGCACGCTCGACATGATCGGCGACTGGGATCTGGCGCTGACGCTGGTGCGCACGGCAGTGCAGAAGGGCGCGCGGCGGATCACGGTGCCGCAGGACGACCTGCTGGAAGGGCGCGTCGCGCTGGTCGAGACGCAGGCGCAGGCCGATCTGGTAGCGCAGGCGGTAACCGCCGTTGGCGCGGCACAGGCACAGGCGCGCGGTGGTATCGAACATTATCTGCTCGCTCCGCTGGCACGGATCGTCAGCCCGCCCTTGATGCGAATGCAGGTGCCCGCGATACAGGTGCGGATCGCGGCGATCGCGCTGGGCGCCGTGGCGCTGGTGCCGATCGAACTGGGCTGGCCGCTGACCGGCTTCTTCCTGCTGATGGGGGCTTTGCTGCTGTCGGAAATCAGCGACCGGCTGGGCGATCTGGCCTTGCGTGCACCGTTGTTGAACTGGCTGGCCTTTTGCGCGCCCACACTGGTGCTGGCCGGCATGGTCTTTGCCGGCGGCACGACCATGGCGGCCGATCTGGCGTTGCTGCTTGGCATCGTGATGGTCGCCGATCGCTGGGGGCGGACTGGCGCGGCGCGGCCGTGGATGATCTTCACCCCCGGTTCGGCGCTGCTGCTGCTGATTCTTACCGGCTTCGTTGGCTTGATGGCACAGGGCTTCCGCACTGCCATATTGCTGGCCATCGCCTCGCTAGGCGCGATGCTGTTGCGCAAGCCGGAATGACGATTTTGCCCGCAGGGTTTAGTGCATTTTAACGACGTGCGATTATGCTGACCGGCATGAGCGCCCATTCGTCCCCCACCGGCATTGCCAGCGACCGGCCGATGGCGCGTGCCCTGTCGGGTTTGTCCACCGTTCCGGTCGGACATGCCATTGATCTGGCGTTTTTCTTTCCGGACGAGGCACAGGCGCGGCCCGACGCCTTGATCGTCGAGACGCGCCGTCATCTGGGCGGCTGCGTCGCGGCGATCGAGATGGCCCTGCGCCTGTCGCTGGAGCATGCGCCTGATGTCGCTGCGGCGCTTGATCGCTGGCCGACGGCGCTGGCCTGGCCGATGGTGCGGGCGCAGCCCAGCTTGCTCGGTCCCGATCTGCTGGCGCATATGCAGATGCGTGCCGGTGTGACGCTGTTGCTCCGACAATTCGGGCAGGGGGATGTTGAGCAGTTGGATGAAGGGCAGGGTGACCTGATCCCAACCACCGACGATCCCGAACTGGGGGATGCGCTATCGGCGCTGGCTCTGTCCGAAGGGCGCTGGCTTGCCCTGGCGGGCGAGGACGCGCCGATGAAGCCAGACCTTCCGGCCGAGCATTTTGCCGACTTGCTCTGGACCGTTGCAGCCTGCCTGCATGTTGTGGCGCGACGGACCATGGCGGAGGGTGGCGACCAATCGCTGGCGGCTTTCGACCGGTCGGGTTGGGCGTTGCTGCGCGATCATGATGAAGCGGCCTGCCCGATCGCGCAGGCCGACAAGCTGGTGCGGCGCATGGGCGAGCGGGCGGATGTGCCGGAGTTGCTCGGCGCCCTGCTGGGTAAGCGGCATTTCCTCTTCTTCGCTGCGGTCGCGGCGCGGCGGTTGCGGATGGAAAGCCGCCAACTGGTCGATATGCTGGTCATGGGACCGGTGGCGCAACTGGCCAGCCTGTGCCGTGCGCTGGGTGGTTCGGCCGCCGATTATCGCATTTTGCTGCTGGCGCTGCGTCCGGTGCGTCCACAACTGTCGGATGCTGCCATTGTGGCGGAAGCCGAGCGCTATCAAAGCGTGAGCGAAGATCAGGCCGACGTTGCGATCAACGCTTTGCGCACATCGCCGATCCTGCGTGCCAAACTCGACCATTTGCGTGCGGTGTCCGGCACATGACTATGCCTTCGCCGGCGATCGTCCGGGCCACCCTGTCCGCCGATGGCCGCCTGTTGAGCGCGGATGCGCTGTTGCTTGCGCTCCAGCAGGAGGCGGGTGCGGATATCGGCCAGGCCTTCGCGGTGCCGCAACTGGTGGCGATCGCCCGGTTGGCGGCCCGCCTTGGTGTTCTGGTGTCACGGCCGGTAGTTGCGGCGGCGCAGCGCGGCGATATCGACATGTGGGTGCGGGCCAGGCCCGACGATCAGGGTGTCAGCCTGTCGATCGTGGACTGGCGCGAGCGTCCGTCTGCGCCGGTGCCGCCCGATGACGGCCGGCGCGACGCGGATATCGCGGCGCTGGCCGATGGCTGGACCTGGCAGATCGACACGCAGTTGCGGTTCCAGATGGTGCTGGCCGGCGGTGGCGATAGCGGAGCGCTGCCGACGGTTCCGCCCGTGCCGGGTGCGCGTTTCTCCAGCTATTTTCAACTGGAGGCCGATAGCGATGGCGATATGGCGATGTTGCGCGGCTTTGCCCAGCGCCGCGCCTTTCGCGACCAGCAAGCGATATTGGCGAGCGACAGTAACAGTCGCTTTCGTCTGTCGGCCTTTCCCATGTTCGATCATGCCGGCCAGTTGACCGGCTATCGTGGTACGGCCTTCCCACTGGAAAAGGCTGTGGTCGCACCTTTGGTGGAAGAAGCACCGCTTTCCATATATCCGGCAGAGTTTGGGCGTCGGCTGGATCGTTCGCTGCGCCAGCCTTTGGGCCGGATCATCGCCAACGCGGATACGATCAGTGCACAACTGGAAGGGCCGTTGCGACCTGACTATGCCGGTTATGCCAATGATATCGCGGCGGCGGGGCGGCATCTGATGGCATTGGTGGACGATCTGGCCGACTTGCAAGCCATTGACCGCCCCGATTTCAGCGTGATTGCCGAAGAGGTGGACCTGGCCGATCTGGGCCGACGCGCGGCGGGCTTGCTGACGGTCAAGGCGCTCGATCGGCGGATCACCATCATCGCACCTGCGCCCGATGCGAGCCTGCCTGCGATTGGCGAGTTTCGGCGCATCCTGCAAATCCTGGTGAACCTGATCGGCAACGCCGTCCGCTATTCGCCCGAAGGGACTGAAGTGCGCGTCGCGACGGAGTGGGAAAGTGGTCAGGCCCGTATAGCCGTGATCGACCAGGGCGCGGGCGTGGCCCAGGCGGACCGGGAACGCATCTTCGAGAAGTTCGAGCGGCTGGGACGGGATGACGCCAGCGGCAGCGGCCTTGGCCTTTATATTTCCCGTCGTCTTGCCCGCGCGATGAAGGGCGACATCCGCATCGGCGGCGCACCAGGCGAGGGGGCCCGTTTCATTCTCTCCCTCCCTGTGGGCGACTAATACGATAAAAAAACGGCGCCCGATTGAGGCGCCGTTTTTTCTATTATGATGGTCGCGCTTTGTTAGCGCTTGTCGACCGAGACATAGTCCCGCTGCGCCGGACCGGTGTACAGCTGACGCGGGCGGCCGATCTTCTGCGCTGGGTCCGAAATCATTTCGTTCCACTGCGCGACCCAGCCAACTGTGCGGGCAAGGGCGAAGAGCACGGTAAACATTTCGGTCGGGAAGCCGATGGCCGACAGGATGACGCCCGAATAGAAGTCGACATTCGGGTAGAGCTTCTTTTCGACGAAGTAGGGATCGTTGAGCGCGATCTGCTCCAGTTCCTTGGCCACGTCGAAGACGGGATCGTTGACGCCCAGCTTCTCCAGCACATCCTTGGCGGTCTTCTGCATCACGGTCGCGCGCGGATCGTAATTCTTGTACACGCGATGGCCAAAGCCCATCAGGCGGAACGGATCGTCCTTGTTCTTGGCGCGGGCGATATATTCCGGGATGCGATCGACGGTACCGATTTCGCGCAGCATGTTGAGTGCGGCTTCGTTCGCGCCGCCATGCGCCGGACCCCACAGACAGGCGATCCCGGCCGCGATGCAGGCGAACGGATTGGCGCCCGACGAACCGGCCAGACGCACGGTCGAGGTCGAAGCGTTCTGTTCATGGTCGGCGTGGAGGATGAAGATCTTGTCCATCGCGTCCACGATCACCGGATCGGGGATATAATCTTCCGCCGGGACCGAGAAGGTCATGCGCAGGAAGTTGGCGGTGTAGGACAGGTCGTTGCGCGGATAGACGAAGGGCTGACCGACGCTGTACTTGTATGCCATGGCCGCGATCGTCGGCATCTTGGCGATCAGGCGGTGGCTCGCGATGCGGCGCTGTTCCGGATCGTTGATGTCGGTCGAGTCGTGATAGAAGGCCGACAGGGCGCCGACCACGCCGACCATGATGGCCATCGGGTGTGCGTCGCGGCGGAAACCACGGAAGAAGGCGGTCAGCTGTTCATGCACCATGGTATGGCGCGTGATGGTGGTCGTGAAGTCGGCCAGTTCCTTCTTCGACGGCAGTTCGCCGTTCAGCAGCAGGTAGCAGACTTCCATGAAGCTGGATTCTTCGGCCAGCTGGCCGATCGGATAACCGCGGTGCAGCAGGACGCCTTCGTCACCGTCGATATAGGTCAGGCCCGATTCACAGCTGGCGGTCGAGGTGAAACCCGGATCGTAGGTGAACATGCCGGTATTGGCGTAGAGCTTGCGAACGTCGATGACCTGCGGACCAACGGTGCCATCCATGATGGCATAGTCCTTGCTATCTCCCCCAACGGTCAGGTTGGCTGTGTTATCCGACATATTTTTCTCCTTGTACGTCATCAACCGGCCGTTGCGTGCCCTGCGGCGGCCAGTCGTTCCAAGCTCTCCTCTTTCCCCAGAAGGAAGAGGACATCAAAAATGCCTGGCGAGGTCGTGCGACCGGTGAGCGCCGCACGGAGCGGCTGCGCCACCTTGCCCAGTCCCAGGCCGGCATCCTCTGCCACGCGGCGTATCACGTCTTCGATCGCTTCTACCGTCCAGGACTGGACGGGTTGGAGAGCGTCGGCTGTCTTGTCGAGCAGCGCGCGCGCGGAGTCGTCTAGCAGAGCAGTAGCCTTCTCGTCAAAATCGAGCGGGCAACTTTTGAACAGAAATTCTGCTCCCTCGGCAATTTCATTAAGGTTCTTGGCCCGAGGCTTCAGCGATGCCATCGCCTGGATCAGGAGCGCAAGATTGGTATCCGATATAGCGATTTCAAGACGCTGTTCGACCCGTGGCGCGACCAGCGCCGCGAGCCGCGCATCGTCGGTCTCGCGGATATAATGGCCGTTCAGATTTTCCAGCTTCTTGATATCGAAGCGGGAGGGTGAACGGCCTACGCCAGCGATGTCGAACAGTTCGATCGCACGGTCGATTGCGATGATTTCCTCGTCGCCATGGCCCCAGCCCAGACGCAGCAGATAGTTCAGCACCGCTTCGGGCAGCATCCCCATCTCGTCGCGATAGGCATCGACGCCGAGCGCACCGTGGCGCTTCGACAGCTTCGCGCCGTCAGAGCCATGGATCAGCGGGATATGGGCGTAGATCGGCTCTTCCCAGTTCATCGCCTTGATGATGCTGAGTTGGCGAAAAGCGTTGTTGAGATGGTCGTCGCCGCGAATGACATGGGTGACGCCCATGTCATGATCGTCGACCACCACGGCCAGCATATAGGTGGGCGTGCCGTCGGACCGGAGCAGGATCATGTCGTCCAGTTCAGCATTCTGCACGACCACGCGGCCCTGCACGGCATCCTCGATCACCGTCTCGCCCTCGCGGGGTGCCTTGATGCGGATGACGAAGGGGGCGCCTGCGGGCGCCTCTTCGGGCGCGCGATCGCGCCAGCGGCCGTCATAGCGCATTGGCTGCTTGGCGGCGCGCTGCTGCTCGCGCAGTTCCGCCAGTTCTTCGGGCGTGGCGTAGCAGCGATAGGCATGGCCAGCCGTGAGCAGCTGGTCGGCGACTTCGGCATGGCGCGGGGTGCGCTCGAACTGGAACATAGCAGGCTCGTCGCCGCCCAGGCCCAGCCATTCCAGACCATCGAAAATGGCGGCCACGGCTTCCTCAGTGGAGCGGGCGCGATCGGTATCCTCGACGCGGAGCAGGAACTTGCCGCCATGATGGCGGGCGAACAGCCAGTTGAAGAGCGCGGTGCGGGCGCCGCCGATATGCAGGAATCCTGTCGGAGACGGGGCGAAACGGGTCACCACCTGCTTGTTCATTCCCGTTGCACTTACCGTCATATTCTTCGACATTCGCCTTAGCTGACCCATGGATGCGACGCCCCCTAGCATGGCTTTTGAGCCACGACAAACCTCCCTTGGTTGGAGGCTGGCGGCGCTGTCCCGAAGCGGGCTGGAAGCGATTGAAAGCTGGCTGGAATGGGAGCGCGAACAGATCGGCCTTTGGGTGCCGATCGCGCTGGGCGGCGGGATTACGGCCTGGTTCATCCTGCCCCATGCCATGGCGTGGCTGGCCTTTTGCTGTGGTGCGCTGGCGCTGGCCTGTCTGGGCGTGATGCTGCCAGATGGCGGGCGACTGTGGCGCATGCTTGTTGTTGGCGCAATATTGGCTTGCATGGGATGCCTTTTGGTGTGGGGTAAGGCGGTATTGGTGGGGCAACCACCATTGGCGCGGGCGCGCTTCGTGCAGATGACGGGCGATGTGAGGGCGGTGCGGCCGGTGCCGGCGCAGGCGATGGTGCGGGTCATGCTGCGGCCGGTGGACGCGCCGGACCTGCCGGCGGTGGTCCGGATCAATATCGCCGATGCGGATATGCCGGTGGGCTTGGGGGAGGGCGCGCGGATTCGCTTTAGGGTGCGGTTGATGCCGCCTGCGCCGCCGAGCGTGCCGGGTGGCTATGATTTTGCCGCGCGCGCCTATTTTCAGGGCATCGGCGCGACCGGAAAGGCATTGAAGCCAATCGAAATGCTTACGCCATCGACGGCGGGGCCACCGCTGCGCGCACGATTATTTGGCCATATATTGGCGCAGGTCGATGGCCCGGCGGAGGGGATCGCAGCGGCGCTCGCCACCGGAGATCAGGGCGCGATTCCCGAAGCGGATGCCGAGGCGATGCGGCGCAGCGGGCTGGCGCATCTGTTGTCGATCAGCGGGTTGCATGTGACGGCGCTGATCGGTGCAGTGATTTTCCTGTTGATGCGGGTGATGGCGCTCAGCCAGCGGGCAGCGCTGGGCTGGCCGTTGATGCTGATCGCGGCGGCGGGCGGCGCGATGGCCGGGATCGGTTATACATTGCTGACCGGGGCGGAGGTGCCGACCGTGCGGTCCTGCGTCGCGGCGCTGCTGGTGCTGGGCGGACTGGCGATGGGGCGGGACGCGGTGACGCTTCGATTGGTGGCGACCGGGGCTCTGGTCGTGCTATTATTTTGGCCCGAGGCGCTGGCGGGGCCAAGCTTCCAGATGAGTTTCGCGGCGGTGACCGCACTGGTGGCGTTGGCGGAACATCACCGTTTCCGGACCTTTGCTGCCGCGCGGGATGAAGCATGGGCGCGCAAGCTGGGCCGCAATCTGACGGTGATGCTCGCGACGGGGATCGCGGTCGAACTGGTTTTGATGCCGATAGCTTTGTTCCATTTTCATAAGGCGGGACTGCTGGGTGCCTTCGCCAATCTGATAGCCATTCCGCTGACGACCTTCGTCGTGATGCCGCTGGAGGCGCTGGCGTTATTGCTGGACTTGGTGGGGCTGGGAGCACCGGCCTGGTGGCTGACCGAGCAGGCGCTGAACCTCCTGCTGTTGTTGGCCCATGGAGTCGCGGCCAGTCCGATGGCTAGCCTGCTGGCGCCGACCATGGGGATGGGCTTGTTCGGTATTGCGATGATCGGCCTGCTTTGGTGCCTGCTGTGGCGAACGCGTTGGCGCTGGCTGGGGCTGCCACCCGTCCTGATGGCTGTGGCGGTGACCTTTGCTGCATCGCCACCCGACATTTTGGTGACCGGAGACGGGCGCCATGTGGCGGTGCGGACGGAAAAGGGGATGGCGATATTGCGCGATCGGGCGGGCGATTATGTGCGCGATGTCCTGTCCGAAAGTGCGGGCTATGATGGCGAACTGGCGGCGATTGCCGACTTGCCGGCGGCGCGCTGCTCCGTGGATCTCTGCGCTGTCCGCTTGAAGGATGGCAAAGGACGCAACTGGCGGTTGCTGTTCACGCGCAGTGATGTGCTGATCGCCCGGCATGACTTTGCGCGAGATTGCGCCGCGGCGGATATCGTCGTCAGCGATCGCGGCCTGCCACGCTGGTGCCGTCCGCGCTGGATGAAGATCGACCGCCGGCTGCTGGCGCGCACCGGCGGTCTGTCGATCGGTCTGGAACAGGGCGAAGTTCACACCGTCCATCAGCCCGGCGATGCTCACCCGTGGATCAGTCGCCCACGGCCCCGACCGCGAGCGACTGCACCTTAATTGTAGCGGCGCAGCAGCCCGGCCAGCTTGCCCTGAATGCGGACCTGCCGGGGATCGTAGATTTGCGGCTCATAGGCGCTGTTGGCCGGGTCCAGTCGTACCCGGCTGCCTTCCCGGCGGAAATATTTGAGCGTGGCTTCCGCCTCGTCGATCAGGGCGACGACGATCTGGCCTTCGCGGGCGACATCGGTGCGCTGGATCAGCGCGAAGTCGCCGTCGAGAATGCCGGCCTCCATCATCGAATCGCCCGACACTTCCAGCGCATAATGATCGCCTGCGCCGAGCAGCGCGGCAGGCACGGAGAGCATCGTTTGCCCTTCCATCGCCTCGATCGGGACGCCGGCGGCGATCCGGCCGTGCATCGGGATTTCGATCACGTCATTGGCCGCGATCGGCAGGATGGGCGCGGACGTCACCAGCTTAGGCTTGGCCGGCACGATCGGCGTGGGCGCGCGATGCATGGCGTCGGGTAATTTGAGCACTTCCAATGCGCGGGCGCGATTGGGCAGGCGGCGGATGAAGCCGCGTTCTTCCAGCGCATTGATCAGGCGATGGATGCCCGACTTGGAGCGCAGGTCGAGTGCGTCCTTCATTTCCTCGAACGAAGGCGACACGCCGCCCTCGTCCAATCGGGTCTGAATGAAGCTCAGCAATTCCTGCTGCTTGGGCGTCAACATCGCGGTCCTCCGTGGAACGTATGAGGAACGCATAGGAAACAGATCGGGCTTAGTCAAGCGTCCTGCATGTCATAGCGGCAGGATGGTGACCCGTGTTCCGGGTTCGGCTGGCAGCGATCCGGCCGGGCGCAGGATCAGGCAGTCAGCCCTGGCCATGGCGGCGGTTGCGGCGCTGTCCTGCGAGGTGACGGAGACGATCCCGTCAGGCGCCCGCCAGGCCCGCAGATAATCGTCGCGATCGCCGGTCTGCGGCAGGGGGGAGGAGAGTGGCGCGTCGGTCGTCAGCGGCAAGGGATCGCGCGCGCCGCTGATATGACGGACGAGGGGGAGCAGGAAGAGAGTCGCCGTGACGAAGGCGGAGACGGGATTGCCGGGCAGGCCGAGGAACAGGCTGTCGCCGAGCCGTCCGGCCATCAACGGCTTGCCCGGTCGCATCCGGATCTTCCAGAAATCGAGCGTGCCGCCGGCCTTCACGAAAGCGGGGCGAACAAGGTCGTGATCGCCCACCGAAGCGCCGCCGGTCGAAACGATGATGTCGGCATCCCCGGCGCGCTCCAGAGCGGCGACCATGGCGTCGAGGTCGTCCGGTACGATGCCGAGGTCGATGATGTCGCAGGGCAGCGCGGCGAGCAGGGCCGCCAGCATCGGCGCATTGGAGGAGGGCAGCAGGCCCGCCGGCGTCGGTGCACCCGGCGCGACCAGTTCATTGCCGGTGGACAGGATCGCAATTCGGGGGCGACGGGCGACCGGCACGGTGCCATGGCCGCCCAGCACGGCCAGCGCGATCTGGGCGGGGCCGAGGCGGCTGCCTGCCTCCAGCAGGATCGCGTCCTTCGCAAAGTCTGACGCGGTCGGGCGGACATGACGGCCGGGCGTCAGCGGATCGGCGCTGGCGGTCAGATGATCGCCGTCGCGGGTCGCATTTTCCTGGATCAGTATCGCGTCGGTGCCGGGGGGGAGCGGGGCGCCGGTGAAGATGCGGCTGGCCTCGCCGGGGGCAAGCGGCCGCTGGATGCCGGTGCCGGCCGCGCTTTCGGCGGTGACGCGCCAGGGGCCGGGCATTTCGGCGGCGCACACGGCATAGCCGTCCATGGCCGAAAGGTCCGCCCAAGGCTGGTCCCGCTGCGCGGTCAGATCCTGCGCCAGCCAGCGGCCGACGGCGTTAGCAATGGGCACGGTTTCAACCGGCAGCCGGTCGGCCAGCGCGAACAGGCGGGCCTGCGCCTCTGCGACCGGCAGCAGGCTCATGGGAGGCGGCGCCAGTCGCCGGATTTGCCGCCACTCTTGGCTTCCAACTGGACCGCGCCGATGACCATCGCCTTGTCCAGCGCCTTGGCCATGTCGTAGATGGTGAGCAGCGCCACCGAAGCAGCGGTCAGCGCTTCCATCTCCACGCCAGTCTGGCCGGCGGTGCGGGCGGTGGCGGTCACGGTGACGCCGCTGGGATCCAAATCGAAATCGACCGTCACGGCGCTGAGCGCGATCGGGTGGCAGAGCGGGATGAGATCGGCGGTCTTCTTGGCCGCCATGATGCCCGCGACCCGCGCCACCGCAAGGACATCGCCTTTCTTGATCAATCCATCGGCGATCGCCTTGGCGGCTTCGATGCTCATGTCGATGCGACCGGAGGCGACGGCTTCGCGCGCTGTCACCGCCTTGGTCCCGACATCGACCATGCGCGCTGCGCCGTCTTCGTCCAGATGGGTGAGGCCGGTCATGCCCCGGTCAGCAGGTTGCGAGTGGCGGCCTCCACATCGGCCTGTCGCATCAGCGTTTCGCCGACCAGGAAACAGCGCACGCCATGGTCGGCCATGGCGGTGAGGTCGGCATGGCTGCCAAGGCCGCTTTCGGCAACGAAGGTGCAGCCTTCGGGGGCCTTGCCCACCAGTTCATAGGTGCGGGCGAAGTCGACCGAGAAGTCGCGCAGGTCGCGATTGTTGACGCCGATCAGGCGCGAGCGGAGTTTGAGCGCGCGCTCCAGTTCGGCTTCGTCATGCACCTCGATCAGGGCGTCCATGCCGAGGCCAAGCGCGGCGTCCTCGATTTCCTGCATCTGGCCGTCGTCCAGCGCTGCGACGATGATGAGGATGGCGTCGGCGCCCAGCGCGCGGCTTTCCAGCACCTGCCAGGGATCGACAAGGAAATCCTTGCGCAATACCGGCAGAGCGCAGGCGGAGCGGGCGGCCATCAGATAATCGTCATGGCCCTGAAAATAAGGTTCATCGGTCAGCACCGACAGGCAGGCCGCGCCGCCGGCGGCATAGGCCTGCGCATGGGCGGGGGGATCGAAATCGGCGCGGATCAGCCCCTTGGACGGGCTGGCCTTCTTCACCTCCGCGATCAGGCCGAAGCCGGCGCGGGCAGCATCGTCCAGCGCTTTGCGAAAGCCGCGCGGCGGGGTCTGCTCGCTGGCGCGGGCGTGGAGTGTGGCGATGCTGGTCGCGGCCTTGCGGCGGACGACATCCTCACGCTTGAAATCGCAGATTTCGATCAGCTTGTTGGTCATTGGTAGGCAATCCAGCAATTGAGCAGGGCGTTGGCAAGGCCACGGTCGATGGTTTCGGCGGCTTCCTCCACACCCTCACGAAGGTCGGATACGGCGTCGGCCACGACAAGGGCGGCGGCGGCGTTGAGCAGCACGGCGTCGCGGTAGGGACCGGCTTCGCCCTGAAGCAGGGCGCGCAGGGCGGCGGCATTATGGGAGGCGTCGCCACCGCGGATCGCCTCGACCGGATGGGTGGAGAGGCCGAGATCTGCGGCGGTCAGGCGGTGCATGGCGATGAGGTCATGGCCCTTCACTTCGGCCATGTCGTTACCGCCAGCGAGGGACAGTTCGTCCAGCCCTTCGTCGCCAGAGATGATCATCGCCCGGTCGACGCCCAGTTCGGCCAGCGCCTCGGCATAGATCGGAACATAGGCGGGGCGGGCGATGCCGACCAACTGGCGGCGGACGCCAGCCGGATTGGCGAGCGGCCCCATCAGGTTGAAGATGGTGCGTTCACCGATCGCCTTGCGGATCGGGCCGAGTCGCTTGAGCGCCGGGTGATAATTCTGCGCGAAGAGGAAGCAGATGCCGAGATCGGCAAGGGTAGCTTCGGCTGTGGCGGCGGCCTTGTCGAGGTTGAGGCCGAGGGCTTCGAGCGTGTCGGCGGCGCCGGCCTTGGAGGAGGCGGCGCGGTTGCCATGTTTGGCGACCGGCACACCGGCGGCTGCGACGACGAGGGATACGGCGGTGGAGACGTTGAGCGTGTGATGGCCGTCGCCCCCGGTGCCGCAGACGTCGATCGCGCCGGCGGGGGCGCTGACCGATATCATCCGGGCGCGCATGGCGCGGGCGGCGGCGGCGATTTCGGTCGCCGTCTCGCCGCGCCGGGCCATGGTGACGAGGAAATCGGCGATGGCGTCGTCGCTCAGGTCCGCGTCGAACAGCAGGTCGAAGGCCATGGCAGCGGCATCGGCCGACAGCGGCGTGGAAGGATCGGGCAGGCTGGTCATCGCCATCGGCCTTAGTCGGCGCGGGGGCGATGAGTCGAGGGGGCGTTATGCGTTAACTTCGCACTTTTCCCGCTGATTCCGTAATTAGATTTCCTATTGCGGACATATTCGCAAAGCGGCCGGGCCATCATAGCCCGGTTGCGCCGAATAGGACAGGATCAGGCCGCTTCGCGCTCCAGCACCGGCAGGCCGGCGATGCGGAGGAAATTGGCCAGCATGTCATGGCCATATTCGGTGGCGATGCTTTCCGGGTGGAACTGCACCGAATGGATCGGCAGGGTCGCATGGCGGAAGCCCATGACGGAGCCGTCCGCACTGGTGGCGTTGACGACCAGATCGGCGGGAATATCCTCCACGATCAGCGAGTGATAGCGGGTCGCGGTGAAGGGCGAGGGCAGGCCCGCGAACAGGCCGGTGCCGTCATGAGTGACGGGCGAAGTCTTGCCGTGCATCAGGCCGCCGCGCACCACCTTGCCACCGAAATGCTGGCCGATCGACTGATGGCCGAGGCACACGCCGAGCAGCGGCGCGCCGGCATCCGCACAGGCGGCGACGAGGTCCAGACTGACGCCCGCCTCATTGGGGGTGCAGGGGCCGGGCGAGAGCAGGAACGCCTTCGCGCCGCTGGACAGGGCCTGGCCCGCCGAAATGGCGTCGTTGCGGACGACCTCCACCTGCGCGCCCAACTCCATCAGATAATGGACCAGGTTCCAGGTGAAGCTGTCATAATTGTCGATGACGAGGATCATGGGCAGAGCCTTAGCGCGGGATGGGCGCGGGGGGAAGTGGGGAGAGGGGGCTTGAGTAGAACCGCCTAGTCATATTTCCGATAAGGGCGGCCTCGTCCTCTTTCTCTAGCAATTTGATGCGGCAGCCGCGTTTCAAACCGTTTGATTTGCTTTAGGTATTCAGGATCGAAGGGAACGGCACGCCGCAACCAATATCTATAGGATATAAGGTCGCCTCGATTGAAAGCATCCATAGCGAGATGCTGGGCGGCATACTCATAGCCGCCTTTGTGCGCACGATAATATAGTCCTGCCCGACTGAACGGATCGGCAATTCGACCTTCCTTGGAGAAGGTGTCAGCCAAGGTCGTCATTGCGGAGAAATCTTTGCCTAAAGCCAGGTGCCATAGAATCGGCCCGCAAAGACCACATCTATGATCGTACTTGATGGACCAGTACCGCTCCCAAAGGGCGTCACGCTTGGCCGGAAGATTGCGAGGTTTCATTCACCCAGACTACATGTCGCTTCCGGTTTCGCAATGTCCACTTCAGGCGCGTGGGATCATGGCTTCCGGTGGTCAAGCTCGGTCATTAACCAGCTTATCTTATCTCGTCATGCCGGGCTTGACCCGGCATCCCGCTTTACATCGGGTGGAGTGGATGAAGAAGCTGGACCCCGGATCAAGTCCGGGGTGACGGTTAAGAGCTTGTGCTACCCTGCGGCCAATCAAACGCCATGATCGTTTCCCCACCGTCCCGGCCTTCCGCGTCGAACCGTCGCTCCATGATCGTGCCGCGCCCTTCTTGGTCGATCGCGACGATGCTGCTGCATCTGGTGCCGTAGACGGGGTTGCGGATGAAGATGGGGGAGGCGGCGGCTTCGTCCGGGGCGTCGGAGGGTGTGGCAGGGGCGATGCCGGCTTCGGGCAGGCTTTCGCGGCGCAGCGCGTCGAACAGGCGGGCGGGTTCCTGCGCGCCGTCGGTCAGCCAGTTCAGCAACGCGGCCTTGAGCGCCAGCGTCTTGGGCCATGGCGCGTCGAGCGTACCGTTGGACAGACCATAGAGGCCGGGCGTCAGCCCCGTGCGCAGCGGTTGCGGCCGGTTGGTGAGGAAATGGGCGCGGTCCTGCTCGATCAGGATGAGGTTGAAGGGGTTGAAATCTGCCAGCCGCGCCTGCGCCGCATTGTCATAGGCGCCGTCGCCGGCCAGCAGGTCCGTCACCAGTGCCCCGCGTGAGGCGCGATCGGGCTGTGGGCCGCCATGGCCGCGCAAATTGGTGACGATCGCGGCGCGACCGGCCTGCGACACGCCGAGCCAGGTGCCGCCCGATTGCAGGTCGCGCCCGGCGATCAGGCCGGGGCGATCATCCCAGCGGGCGAGCGGGGCGGCGGGACGCGCATGATATTCGTCGCGATTGCCGATCAGGATGAGGCGCCAGCGCGGGTGCGCGGCAAAAGCCATGGCCATGATGCACATGGCCCGATCTATCGCGCCGCAGGTCGCTCAAGTCCATGGCCAAGACCATGGCTTGAAAAAGCCTTCATTTGCGCCCATATGGGTCGGGCCGGGTTCGCCCGGCTATGGTGATAAAGTGTGTCGTATAATAGACGCAGCGGACCCGGGGGCAGTACCCGGCGGTTCCACCACATGTCCCGTGACGGCCCAGCCGAAACGGGGTGTCTGATGGGGCCGAACTAGGATCGACGTGTGTTCAAAGGCGATATTTTTACCCGGCCCGTGTAAGCCGTTAAACTGTGCAAAACTCACAAGTGCCAACGATAACGAAGCACTCGCCATTGCAGCGTAACTGAGGGCCTCACGGCCTGACGTTACTCTAAAATAGCGCGGTTGAACCCACCGGGCAACAGAAGGGAATTCAGCGGTCTCCAGGGCGCCGGGCAACAGAAGTCCCTGGACCTTCCTCCATCATCGTCATGCGTTCAGGTCGTCCGCTGGGCGATGGCGTCGTTCGTCCGCGGGCGGGGTGATTCGAATCGCTGGATTTCCACCTGTCTTTTCGATTACGCTTTTATGACAGTATGAAGTAAAATTCATAACTCATTGATATTAAAAAGAAGAAACTTGTTTTTGCAACGTTCGCGCTATCTTGTCCTGATGTCATCTAAATGAAATACTTCTGGCTATGTTGGAAAGTTTTTTCGAGGAGATCGGGATATGAAAAAGGCCGCTATGATGATGGGTCTGGCGCTGGCAGCGATGATGCCGGGCATGGCTCAGGCGGCGCCCGAGGAGATGGTCGTGGTCGGCGCGCCGGATGGCACGCTGGCGGCGACCGCGCTCCAGGCCGGCCGCTTCGTGGACGCGCAGCGCAAGCTGGCGGCGATGCCGGTCTATGGCGAGAATGATCCCGCCCGCCTCATCAACCTCGGCAATGCCTATGCCGGCATGGGCAAGATGGCGCAGGCCCGCGAAGCCTATCGCTCCGCTCGTTTCGCGCCGGAAGTGACGCTGGTGCTGGCCAACGGGACCGAAGAATCGTCGCGATCGGTGGCGGTGCGGGCGCTCGGCCGTCTCAACCCCAGCTATGCGATGAATTGACATTCACCCTTAAAGTGCAGGGAGTGGGGCGCCGTCCGGCAAGGGCGGCGCCCTTCGCTTTTGGGGCAAAAGCAAAACGGCCGGGTCACCCCGGCCGTTCGCTTATCTGCCTGTGGCGGACGATCAGAAGGCGACGGTGAGCGACGCCGCGACCGTGGTGCCGATCTTGTAGCGGTTATAATAGACCTTGTTGCCTTCAGCCTGCTGATATTCCTGGAACTTGCGGCCCAGGATATTGCGGGCTTCCAGCTTCAACTCGCTGCTGATGCCGCCGGGCAGGGTCAGGCCCTGACGGGCGACGAAGTCCAGCTGCACGCCCGGCTTTTCCTTGATGTCGGGTTGCAGGTTGGGACCACGGCTGGTGACGCGCGGGCTGGCATAAGTCAGCAACAGCGTCTGCTGCGACAGCTTTTCCGTATCCTCCAGACCGAGTTGCAGGTTGACCAGATGGTCCGACTGCCCCGTCAGCGGGACGCCGTTCAGGAAATAGTCGGACGCCGCAGGCAGATCGCCGGTGGTGTAGGTGTAAGGGATGGTCGTATCCCCTTCCTTCACCTTCAGCTTCGACTGGGTGTAGGTATAGTTGCCGATCAGCGCGATGCGACGGTTGGCGAAGAAGTCCGAGTTGGAGATATTGCCCAGCGGGACATATTTCTGCGCTTCCAGTTCGAAACCATAGAGCGACGCTTCCGGTGCGTTGGCGAAGCTGGTCGTCACCGCATAGGTATCGTTGATCGTGGTGAAGGTTTCGATCGGATTGTCGATCTTCTTGTAGAAGGCCGCCGCGATAAGCCGCTCGTCACGCCCCATATACCATTCGGCGCGAATATCCGCATTCCACAACTGGCTGTCCTTCAGGAAGGGATTGCCGCGGAAGAAGCGGTTGGATTCGGTGTCGAGATAAGGCTGGGCGATCAGTTCGCGGAACTGCGGACGCGCGATGGTCTTGGACCCGCTCGCCCGGAATTGCAGGCCCTTGGCAGCTTCGACCGTCAGCGTGACGGCCGGCAACCAATAATCCTTCTTGATCTGGTTGAACGGGGTCAGGCCAGTGTTGTAGACATCGACGCCGGTCACCGACTGGTCGCCCTTTTCATAGCGGACGCCGGCATTGATGCTGACACCCGGAATGATTTCCGCCTGCACCTGGCCATAGCCGGCATGGACGCGCATGGCGGCGTCATAGACCGGATAATTGCCCGAAAATTCGAGCAGGCTGATGTCGTACAACTGGATGATCGCGTCCGACGTCAGATAGTCGGGGCGCAACTGCTGCACACCGAGCGGCAGGTTGGTGGCGTCATAGTGCAGTTCGTAGCGCGACGAGGTGCGCTTCGTGTCGGTGAAGGCATAACCCGCCGTCAGCGTAATGGCCGGCGAGAATTTGTAGCTGAGGTCCGCACCGGCCGACCAGAGATCTTCGTTGAGATCGCTGAAGGTGACCGAAGCGTCGCCGCGCTGGCGGTTCAGCGCGTTGATGAAGCGATCGCCGACCGGATCTTCGGTCAGCGCGCGGTTGGTGCGGACATAGACGAATTCGCGCTCATAGGGCGCTTCACGCTGCGAATTGGCATAGCCACCGCGCACGTCGAGGCTCAGCGCATCGCTGAACTTGAATTCGCCGACGAACTGGGTGTCGATCAACTGGCGCTCATACCAGGCGGTATTTTGCGTCATATAGTCGGCGCCCTGGATCTGGCCGTCATTCTGGCCGACCGAGAGCGCGCTGCGCTTCAGCGTGTCGCGGATATAGAGGTTGGTCCAGCGCAGCTTCTGCTCGCCCAGTTCCAGCCCGATGCCCAGCAGCGCGTTGACCGTGATCTCATTGTCGGTACTGATCTGCTGCGTGTTCTTGCCCGCGCCTGCGGCGGGATCGAGCGACGCCTGTTGCAGCGTGTCGCGGGTGCGCCACTTGTTGCTGTAGGAGCCGGTGGCGATGATGCCGAGGCGGCCGTCGCTGCCGACATCCATCGCCGTGCCCGCATTGAGCGAGGCGGAGAAGTTGAACGGCACGCTGTTGGTGCGCTGGAGCAGGGTGGTGTCCGCGTTCAGGAACTGCATCGCGATGGCGCGCAGGTCCGCGCGCGGCATGTTCGGGAAGGGCGTGCCGCTCTTGATTGCGTCTGCAAGCAGCGGCGGAACGTCGCGCGAACTGTCGTCGAAGCCGGTCCAGTCGGACTTGGCGCCATAATGGGTGTAGCCCATCTGGCCGGAGGTTTCGGTGTTGGCCGAGCTGCCGAAGCCGAGTTCCAGATAGGATTCGGTCGGGATTGCCTTCGTCGTCAGGTTGATGACGCCGCCACCGAATTCACCGGGGAAGTTGGCGGAGAAGCTCTTCTGCACCAGAGTCGAGGCGATCACGCTGGTCGGGAAGATGTCGAGCGGAACGACGCGCTTGAGCGGTTCCGGGCTGGGCAGGGGGGAGCCGTTGAGCAGGGCGAGCGAGTAGCGATCGCCAAGGCCACGGACATAGACATAGCCGCCCGATACGACCGACAGGCCGGTCACGCGCTGGAGCGAACCGGCGATGTCGCCTTCGCCCGTGCGCTTGATGTCGGCGGCGGACAGGACGTTGACGACCTGCGGCGCGGCCTGCGAGATGTTGGCGGTGCGGCGGCCGGTGACGACGATGTCGGCGCCGGGGATCGACACATCGACATTGCCCGACTGCGCATCGGCTTCGTCGGCGGCGCTGGGCGTGGTCGACATGCCGGCGTCACCGGCTTGGGTCGGATTGGTCTGCGCCATCGCCATCGGCGTGACCAGCGCGGTGGAAATCAGGAGCAGGCGCGCCAGGCTGAGCGGCTTCGACATGCTATTCGTCCCCCTTGGGAAAATTCAGAGCCAAAGAATTTGGGCAAAAGAAGGCGGGGAAGCGCAAATCTACGCTCCCCCGCCCCTGTTGAGGTCAGGTGCCGATCAGGTCGTCGGGATGGCGGTGCAGTTACCGCTGGTGCTGCCGAAGCTGGCGGTCGCCGAGTTGCAGGTCCAGCCGGCATACCAGGTGTCGCTGCTGTCCTTCACTGCGCCGATATAGGTGGTGGCGGTGAAGTTGCTGTCGATCGCGGTCAGATCGGCCGCCGGGCGGGCGGTTTCGGTCGCACCGTTGATGAACAGGCTGGTCAGCGACGGGGTGTAGCTGATGGTGCTGTTCGCACCGGCTTCGAAGATCGACTGGACGGTGGCGGCGTCGACGCCACGGCTGCCCTTATACGGGGTGCTGCTGCACTGCATCACGACCGAGATATATTTCGGCTTGCCGGCGTCCTGGAGCGCCGTGTCGGCGTCGCGGACGGTGGTGGTGCTGTCGATGCGCAGGCAGCTCTGGGTCGGGCTGACGATGATGCCGTTGGCCAGCGTCAGGTCGGCGCCACCGCGCAGCAGCATGGCAGAACCGTTCGAACCGGTGGTCGAGCGGTTGATGGCGGTGAAGTTGGCGACCTTCAGATACTGGCGCGGCAGGGCGTCTTCGCCATTGTTCGACGCGGTACCACCGTTCGAGTCGGTTTCGAGGAAGCCGTCACCGATGTCGTTGTTCGCGCGCTGGATGCTCAACAGGAACTGGACGGTGCCGCGATAGCCGATGTCGGTGTCGAGGTTATCGTCTTCGTTGCCGGTCAGGACCAGATAGCGCGGGTGGACCGAGCCGCCGAAGATTTCGATGCCGTCGTCCGAGCTGTTGTGGACCTGGATATGGTCGAGCTGCGTGCCGGTGCCGACGCCCGAGGGGGTCAGGCCCTGCAATTCGCTCGAACCCGACAGGACGAAGCCCGAATAGCGGATCTGGACATAGGACATGCGGCCCGAATTGTCGGCGTCATTGTCGCCGCCATAGAGGGCGCCGCTGGCGCCTTCGGTGTCGCGTTCGCAGGCGGTGGTGCCGGCGGCAGCGGCCGGAGCCAAGCAGTCGGTGATCTTGGCGCGGCCGAGCAGCACGACGCCGCCCCACTGGCCCGACGACTGGTCGGTGTTCGTGCCCAGCACGTTTTCACGGCTGGTGAAGATGATCGGCTGGCTGGCGGTGCCGACCGCGTTGATGCGGTTGCCGCGGTTGACGGCCAGGAAGGTGTTGCCGGTGCCGGCGAAGATGGTGACGCCCGGATCGATCGTCAGCGTGACATTGTTGCCGGTGCTGGACGCGCCCTGGTCGGTGCCGACATCAACGCGGCCCGGCATCGAGTAGATCACGCCGGCCTGCTTGGAAATGGCGGTCGAGCTGGTGAAGCGCGCCGGGAAGGCGCAGTTGCGCCAGGTGTTGGTGCCGTCCGTGATGGTACCGGCATTGGTCAGCTGGGCCGAACCCGAAATGCTGGGGCAATCGGCCGCCGGGGTCACCGCAGTGGGGGTGGGCGTCGGGGTGGGCGTGGGGGTCGGCGTCGGGGTGGGGGTCGGCGTCGGGAGGACGATCGTGCCTTCGCCGGGCGAAGCGATGTCGTCCGCACCGCAGGCGCTCAGGCCCACGCAGGCGCAGCCCGCCATCAGGATCGTGTGGATACGGTTAATCTTGGCCATGTCGTCTCCGCTCCGGTCTTGCCGGGATGGTTGAAGTGCGGAGCGCAGGGGAATTTCGATTCGGACAACGCCCCCTGTCGCCCTCGGATCGGGCAGTTAGGCGCGCCAGATGACATGGTGATGCTGGTTCTGTGACAGTTAAGGGACTGTCATATGACAGTTTAACGACTTCCGTGGCGTTTCCATGAAAGGCTGTGCCATGCTAAGGGCGTAACGATCGCGGGGGCGTCGACAGGGAGCAGGCTTTGCAACCGGAAATCGAACTCAAGCTGGAACTGTCTGCACAAGCGGCGGAAATCTTCGCACAATGGCCGCCTTTGCAGGCGCTGGACGGCGAGACGGCGACGTTGCACGCCACCTATTTCGATACGCCCGATCATCGGTTGGCGCGGCAAGGGATGAGCCTGCGTATCCGTCGTTCCGGGCGGCGGCGCATCCAGACGGTCAAGGCCAACGGGCGCGGGGGGGCTGGCCTGTTTGCGCGCGACGAGTGGGAGCGGCCGGTGCGGGGCAATGCGCCGGTGCTGGATGAGGGCAATCCGGTGGCGGCGCTGTTGGGCGAGGCTGTGGTTGACGTCGTTCCCGCGTTTGAAGTCGTTGTGGAGCGGCGGACCTGGCTGGTGCCGCAGGATGACGCAATGATCGAACTGGTGCTCGACCGTGGCGTGGTGCGGGCGGGTGAGCGGGAAGAGCCGATCTGCGAGATCGAATTGGAGTTGAAGAGCGGCGAACCGGCCGCGCTGTTTGCGCTGGCACGGCGGATCGACGCCGATGTGGCGGTGCGGACCGGGGTGCTGAGCAAGTCGGAGCGCGGCTATCGACTGACCGAGGCATTGCCGGATGCGCATAAGGCGGAGGCGGTTCTGCTTGATCCTGGCATGACGATCGGTGATGCTTTCGGGCGGATAGCGGCGCTGTGCCTGCGCCAATATCGGCTGAACGAAGCGCTGCTGCTGGAGAATTATGCCCCGGCCGCGCTGCATCAGGCACGGGTCGCCATCCGTCGATTGCGCACCGCCTTGACCCTGTTCAAGCCGGTGTTGCGAGCGGAGGATGTTGCCGGCTTTCAGGGCGAATTGCGCTGGCTGGCGCATGTGCTGGGCGAAGCGCGCGATCTGGATGTGCTGGACATAAAGGACGCGACCGGGCGTGAAAGGCTGGAGGTGGCGCGGAGTGAAGTGCATGCACGGGTGCTGCAATGGCTGGCGTCGGCGCGGGTGCGGATGCTGGTGATCGACCTGACGCAATGGCTGGCGGATGGGGCGGGCCTCAGCGATGAGGCGGGGCAGCCGGTTGCGCCCTTCGCCACGGAGCGGTTGCGCAAGCGCCGCAAGCGCATCGTCAAGAGCGGAAAGCATATGAAGCGGCTGAGCGACGAAGCGCGCCACACTGTACGAAAGGATGCGAAGAAACTGCGCTATGCCGCTGAATATTTTCGTAACCTTTATCAGCGAAAGGGAGCGCGGCGGCGATATAAGCGGTTCATTCGCAAACTGGAAGCGACGCAGTCGGTGCTGGGTGCGCTCAACGATCTGGTGACGGCCCCGGCGACAATGGCGCGGATTGGCCTGAAGGCGGAAACAGCCAGCGCGGACAGGTCGGAACTTCTCGCCGCCGCCGCAAAGGCGCATGGCAAGCTGGCGGAGGCCCGCCGCTTCTGGGCCTGAGGCTCAGCCCCAGGGGCGTTCGCGATACCATTTGGTGATGACATGCTTCACCCCGGCGCGCACCTTCATGCCATGATGGATGCTGGCGGGGTTGGGTTCGCCCGACGGCAGGCGGTTGTTCCATATCAGCAGCTTGCCCGTCTCGGGCTGCACGGTCTTACCGATTTTCGTGAAGCGGGTCGCCCCGCCGGCCGCCGGTTCGTTCAGATAGATCATCAGCGTCCAGGTGCGGTTGCCCGCGACCGAGCAATAGCGTGGATAGTCCGCACCCTTGGGGTCGAAATAGTCGGTATGCGCTTTGAATTCCTGCCCTACATCATAGCGCTGCCCCTGAATCGGTTCGCCGTGGGGCATGGCGATGCCGGCGAAGGCATCCAGCCGGGCATTGATCGCCGCAACGAACGGATCGCCATGGTCGAGGTCGCACGTCTCACTGGTGCGGAAATAGCCGTCGCCATTGGCGTCGGCGATGGTAGACGGCCGGCGCTTCGCATCGATTCGCTCGACCAGCGCGGCGCATTCCTGTCCGTTCAGGAAATCGCGCTGGATGAACAGCGTCAATTCCTTGCTCGGCACACGCTGGATGCGGGGATGGGCCGCGATCCATGCCGGATCGGCATCCGAAGCTGTGGGGGGCAGGTCGATCTGGTCCGTCATGGGCGATCCGAAAAGGCGAAGTTTAGAGAAAGACGTCGCCACGCCTATCTTCCATCCTTGAAAATGCAAGTCGCGCGGCAGCCCTGTTACGCCATGTCATATATCGGTCATATAACTGTCATTCTGGAGTAAGATCGTCCGCCTAGCTGACGCCCTGGGACTAATCGGGGGCGTGCTTCACCATCATGCGTGTGCCATTTGGCGATAGGATAGGCGGTTTCAGGCGGAACCGGTTGCTTTCCATTCCGGCGATCGACTGGCTGGCGCTGCTGGAAAAGGCGCTGCTGGTGGTGCTGGCGCTGCAACTGGTGCGGCTGGTCTGGGCTGTGATGGCGCCCGTCGGCAGCTTCGGACCATGGGAAGGGCGACAGGCCCAATTGCTGTCACCGAGCGCGCGGCAGGCGCTGTTCGCCAGCTTCGATCCCTTCTTTCGCACCGGTGCCCCGCAGCAGGCCGGCAGCGGCGTCGTCACGTCGCTGGCGCTCACTCTGTATGGTGTGCGGTTGAACGAGGGGTCGGGGCTGGGCTCTGCCATCATCGCTTCGCCGGACGGGGTGCAGAACAGCTTTTCCGTGGGTGACGAGGTCATGCCGGGCGTGGTGCTCAAGGCAGTCGCGTTCGACCATGTGACGATCGACCGCGGTGGGGCGGAGGAGCAGATTTTCCTTGATCAATCCACGCCCGCGCCCGAAGCCGAACCCGCTCCCGCAGCAGGCGCTGGCTGGCAGAGTGCCGCGCCGCCGCCGCCCGCGCCGCCCGGCGCCGGTCCCACCGTCGACAGCCTGAAGCGCGACATCGGCTTTGCCCCGCGTATGCAGAATGGGCGGGTCACCGGCCTTGCTGTCCTGTCCAAGGGACCGGGCTTCGCCGGCGTCGGTTTCAAGGCCGGCGACATCGTGACGCAGGTCAATGGCCAGCCGATCGGATCGGCCGGCGATCTCCAGACCCTTCAGAACCAGATCGCGCCCGGTGCGCGCCTTTCCCTGACCGTAGAGCGCGGCGCCGCCGTCGCATCGGTCAACATCATAGTGCAAGGCCAATGACCCGCAAACTCCTCCTCTCCGCAGCCACCGCCCCGATTGTCTGCATTCTGGCCCTGGCCACGCCGATCGCCGCGCCGTTGATGGCGCAGCAGACGCTGAACGTGCGCGATGCCGATATCCGCGCCTTCATTCAGGATGCGGCGCGTGTCACCGGCCGCACCTTCATCATCGACAATAAGGTGCAGGGGAAGGTGTCGGTCGTAACCGACCGGCCGCTCAGCCGATCCGAATATTTCGAGATCGTGCTATCGACCCTGCGCGCAAACGGGCTGGTCGCGGTGCCAGCACCGGGTGGCGCCTATCGCATCCAGCCGGCCGATGGCGCGGCGGGTCAGCCCAGCAGCGTGGGCCGGGCGGCCAACCGCAACAGCTTCGTCACCGAAGTCTTCCGCTTGCGTTCGATCGACGCCGCGAGCGCACTCGAAACGCTGCGCCCGCTGGTGAGCAAGGAAGGCTCCGTCACCGCCAACCGCGCCGGCAACAGCGTGGTCGTGGCCGATTATGCGGACAATATTGCCCGCATCCGGCAGGTGATCGCCCGTATCGATCGCGACACGGCGGCGACGCAGATGGTGATGCTGAAAAATGCCGGCGCACGCGAAATTGCGACTTCGCTTCAGGCATTGGTAGCCAGTGGCGGCGGCGAAAATGCCGCGCCCTCGGCCGCGACCGTGGTGCCGATCGACAGCAGCAATGCGGTCGCGATCCGGGGCGATGCCAATACCGTCGCCCGTTTGGTGGCGATGGCGCGCCAACTGGACCAGCAGGCAGCGAGCGGCACGGAAATCCGCGTCTACTGGCTGGAACATGCCGATGCCGAAAAGCTGTTGCCGGTGTTGCAGCAACTGGTGGGCCAGTCGACCAGCCAGCCGGTGACGGCCTCCACTCCGGCGGCCGGCGGCGCGGCGCCTGCGTCTCAGGCGGCGGCACCGGTCGCGGCCGCGTCCTCCTCTTCGTCGTCCAGCGGTGGCGGGATATCCACGCGTGGCCCGGCGATCGTCACCCGCTATGAAGGCGCCAATGCCATCATCGTCGCCGCCAACAGCGATGTGCAGCGCATGCTTGGGGAAACCATCCGTCAGGTGGATACGCGCCGCGAACAGGTGCTGGTCGAAGCGATCATCGTGGAGATCAGCGACGCGGCGGCCAAGAAGCTGGGCGTGCAATTCCTGCTGGGCAGCACATCGACCGGCTTTGCCGCGACCAATTACAGCAACGCCTCGCCCAATCTGCTGACACTGGCCGGGGCCTATGGCGCGAACCAGTTGGGCACGACGAAGACGACGATCGTCGCGGCCGACGGTACGACCACGACGACCGAGACGCAGACCAACAGCGATCTGGCCAGCACATTGCAGCAGGCCGCGCTCAACAGCCTGACCAGCGCGACCGGCGCGATCGCTGGCCTGGGCGGTAGCATCGGCAAGAACGGTATCTTCGGCGCGATCATCAATGCGGTAAAGTCCGACACGGAGAGCAATCTGCTGTCCACGCCGTCGGTCATGACGCTGGACAATCAGAAGGCGTCGATCCTGGTCGGGCAGCAGGTGCCCGTCACGACCGGCGAAGCCCTGAGTCAGAATTTCGACAATCAGTTCCGCACCGTCCAGCGGCAGGATGTCGGCATCAAGCTGGAGGTGAAGCCGCAGATCAATACCGGCGGCGCGATCAAGCTGTTCCTGAAGCAGGAAGTGTCGAGCGTGGCCGGGCCGGTCAGCAACTCCAGCAGCGACCTCATCATCAACAAGCGGGAGATCGAGACGACCGTTACCGTGGACGATGGCGAAATCCTCGCGCTGGGCGGCCTGCTGGACGATAATGAGCGCAAGACGATCGAGCGCATCCCCTTGCTGTCCGACATTCCGGGGCTGGGCGAATTGTTCAAGTCGCGCAGCCGCAGCCGGTCCAAGACCAATTTGATGGTCTTCATCCGCCCGACCATCCTGCGGACCAAGGAAGATGCGCAGCGTCTGACGCAGCAGCGCTACGGCTATGTGCGCGGCATGCAGTTGCAGCGCAATCCCGACATGGAGCCGACCATCGACGAACTGGTGCGCGACTATATGGGCGCGCAGCCGCCGGTCGCGGTCCAACCCAATGACGCGGTGGTCCAGCCGGAGGCGAGCGCCGTGCCGGCACAGGTGATCGAGCCGAGCGTCCGTCAGTCGAGCGGCGTGGTGCGACCGGTTGAAATTCCCGCAAGCGGAGAGCAGAAGTGAGCGACCAGCCGCAGGATACGGATATCCCCGCAATCCCGCTGCCATCGCGGCCGATCGACATTCCCTATGTCTTCGCCCGCAAACATGGCGTGGTCATGCTGCCGGTTGAGGGCGACCGGCTGACCATTGCCGTGCGCGAGGGCAGCGATCCGCGCATCCTGCTGGAAGTGCGGCGGCATCTGGCGCGCAGCTTCGACGTCATCTTCGTCGCGCCGGGCGAGTTCGACCGGCATCTGTCCAATCATTATGCGATGGAGGGCAGCGCGGCGGCCATGGCGGGATCGCTGGAGGTCGGCGCGGACGAACTGGACATCCTCGCGGCCGATATTCCGACCGCCGACGATCTGCTCGACAGCGCGGACGATGCGCCGGCGATCCGCCTGATCAACGGCATCATCGCCGAAGCGGCGCGGCAGGGCGTGTCCGATATCCATATCGAACCCTATGAAACCGGCCTGATCGTGCGCATGCGCGTGGATGGCGTTTTGCGCGAAACGCTGCGCATGCCGCCGCATGTCGCGCCCGTGGTGGTCAGCCGCATCAAGGTGATGGCGCGCCTGGACATTGCCGAACGGCGCGTGCCGCAGGACGGGCGCATCGGCCTGACGCTGGGTGGCAAGCTGCTCGACGTGCGTGTGTCCACCCTGCCGAGCCGGGCGGGCGAGCGGGTGGTGCTGCGCATCCTGGACAAGGAGAATGCCGGCATCACGCTCGACCTGCTGGGCATGACGGGGACGCCCGATCGCATCTTCCGCGAAGGGCTGGGCGAACCCAACGGCATCATCCTGGTCACCGGGCCGACCGGTTCGGGCAAGACCACGACCCTCTATGCCGGTCTGCGCCAGTTGAACGACGGGTCGCGCAATATCCTGACGGTCGAAGATCCGGTCGAATATGCGATGGAGGGCGTCGGCCAGACGCAGGTCAATGCCAAGGTCGGGCTGACCTTTGCCGCTGGCCTGCGCGCGATCCTGCGGCAGGATCCCGACGTCGTCATGGTCGGCGAAATCCGCGATCGCGAGACGGCGGAAATTGCGGTGCAGGCGTCGCTGACCGGGCACCTCGTCCTGTCGACGGTCCACACCAACGATGCCGTGGGGGCAATCACCCGTATGCGCGACATGCGGGTCGAGCCGTTCCTGCTCGCCTCTACGCTGCGGGCGGTGATCGCCCAGCGCCTCGTTCGACGCCTCTGCCAGAGCTGCCGTGAGCCGGTACAGGCGGACAAGTCGGCCAGTGCGCTGCTGGGTTTCGATCCGGGCACGATCATCTATCGGGCGCGCGGTTGCGACGAGTGCAACGGCACCGGCTATAAGGGCCGGATCGGCGTGTTCGAGGCAATCCGGGTGGACGATACCATCCGCCGCCTCATCAACGACGGCGGCGACGAATCGCTGATCGCGCGTCACGCCTTCCTGAATGCGCCGAACCTGGGGTCCGCCGCGCGGGCGCTGGTGCGCGATGGGCAGACCACGGCGGAGGAAGCCATCCGCGTGTCGCGCCGCGACGCGGTCGAAGCGGAAACCATCGCCGATGGCTGATTTCGATTATAGCGTCATCGATCCGGCTGGACGTGAACGCAGCGGCAGCATGAAGGCCGCCACGATCGAGGATGCGCGCGCCAAACTGGATGCGCGCAAGCTGTTCATCGTGCGGATCGAGCCGGGCGCGGTCGAAACGGCGCGCAAACGGGCGGGCCTGTCGCTGCGCACGCCGCGCCTGTCGGCCAAGGAATTGACGCTCTTCACCCGCCAGTTGTCGACGCTGATCCAGGTCAGTCCGCTGGAGGAGTCGCTGCGCACCATCGGCAAGCAGAGCGAGCAGGATCATGTCCGCGCCATCGTGGGCAAGGTGCATGGCGGCGTGCTGGAAGGGCGGCGGCTGGCCGATGCGCTGGGCGCGGAGCCGAAAAGCTTCCCGCCGCTCTATCGCGCGATGATTTCCGCCGGCGAAAGTTCCGGCAGCCTGCCTACCATCATGGAACGGCTGTCCGACCTGATGGAGCGGCAGGCGGTGATGCGCTCCAAGGTGCTGACCGCCATCGCCTATCCATCCGTGCTGGCGAGTTTCGCCGTGTTCGTGGTCGCGGCGCTGATGATCTTCGTCGTGCCCAAGGTGGTGGAGCAATTCGACACGGTGGGGCAGGAATTGCCGCTGCTGACGCGGATGGTGATGGGCGTGTCCGCCTTCCTGGCTGCTTATTGGTGGCTGCTACTGATCCTGATGGCGCTGGGCGGCGTGGGTTTCTGGCGGGCGATGAAGGTGGATCGCTTCCGCTATCGGTTCGACGCGACGCTGCTCGGCCTGCCCTTGTTGGGCCGCCTGATCCGCGATCTGCACGCGGCGCGAATGGCGCGCACCCTGTCGACCATGATCGCCAGCCGCCTGCCGCTGATGGAGGGCTTGTCGCTCACCGCGAACACGGTTCACAACCGGGTGCTGCGCAAGGCGTCGGACGAGATTGTCGAGGCGATCCGGGGCGGCGGTAGCCTGTCGGCCGCGCTGCGCCGGGCCGGCGTGTTTCCGCCCCTGCTCGTCTACCTGGCGGCGAGCGGCGAGAGCGCCGGGCGGCTCGACACCATGCTGGAGCGCGCCGCCGACTATCTGGAACGCGAATTCGACAGCTTCACTTCGGCCGCGCTGGCGATGTTGGAGCCGGTCATCATCATACTGATGGGCGGCATCGTCGCCGTCATCATCCTGTCCATCCTGCTGCCGATTTTGCAGCTGCAAAGCCTCACCGGGGCTTGAAGGAGTGAATATGTTTAAATGGAAGAATGTTCGCACAGCAGCGATTGAAGGCGAAGACGGCTTCACGTCCTTGAGGCGTTCCGCCGAAGACGGCTTCACGCTTGTCGAACTGATGGTCGTGATCGTCATCATCGGCCTGTTGGCGACGATCGTGGCGATCAACGTCATCCCCGCGACCGACACGGCGCGGATCGAGAAGGCGAAAGCCGATATCGCGACGATCGAACAGGCGTTGGAGCAGTATCGGCTCGACAATTTGACCTATCCCGCCAGATCGGACGGGCTTCAGGCGCTGCTCAATCCGCCTGCCTCGCTGGCGCAACCGCAGCGCTATCGCCGTGGCGGCTATATCAAAAAGCTGCCCGACGATCCGTGGGGTCGCGCCTATCTTTACACCGTGCCGGGCCGCAAGGGCGCGTTCGACATCAGTTCGCTGGGCGCGGACGGCCAGCCGGGCGGCGAGAGCGAAAATGCGGATATCTATTCAAGCGAACTCTAACGAGACTGGCTTCACCCTCTTGGAGCTGATGGTCGTGCTGACGATCATCGGCTTCATTTCGGCTGCCGTCGTGCTCGCCATCCCCGATCCGCGCGGCCGCGTGATCGAGGATGCCGACCGCTTCGCCGCGCGCGTCGCCGCCGCGCGCGACGAAGCGGTCGTCACCGCACGCCCCATGGGCCTGTGGGTGTCGGCCTCCGGCTATGGTTTCCAGCGCCGCGAGGGTGGCCAGTGGGCGCCGCTGGAGGACAAGCCCTTCGTGACCGCCAACTGGAAGGGTGGCACCCGCGCGCTGGTGGGCAAGGATGGCCGCCAGCAGATTGCTTTTGATGGCACCGGCCTGCCGACCGATCCGCTGACCGTGACGCTGGCCCGCGAAGGCGAGCGCGTGTCCGTGACCGTCGACATGGCGGGGAAGGTCATGGTCGGTGGGTAAAATAGGCGCATCTCGCCCCTTCTCCGCGCGCCCTTCGACAGGCTCAGGGCGAACGGATATCATGTTGAAACGATCCGAACAGGGCTTCACGCTGCTCGAAATGCTGGTCGCGCTGGCGGTGTTCAGCCTTGCCGCGCTGGCGCTGGTGCGGTTGCAGGGGGTGACCTTGCGCACCGCCGCTGATCTCGACAGCAAGGCTCTGGGGCAGATCGTCGCGCGCAACCTGATGGTCGATGTCCAGAGCGATCCTGTTCCCCCGTCGATCGGCGATGAGGATGGCGAAGTCGACAATGGCGGGCGCCGCTGGCACTGGAGCCGCACCGTCAAGCCGACCGACGACCAGAGGCTGTTGCAGGTCGACCTGACCGTCGATGGCCAGCCGGGCGCATCGCCGGTCGCGCTCAGCTTCGTGCGGGTGGTCGAATGATGGCGCGCTCCAAACATGCAGGTGAACAGGGCTTCACGTTCCCAGAGCGTTCCGCCCAACAGGGCTTCACATTCCCAGAGCGTTCCGCCCAACAGGGCTTCACGCTGATCGAATTGCTGGTGGCGCTGATGATCTTCGCGATGCTGGCCAGCGCGGGTGTGCTGCTGCTGGGCAATAGCGTGTCGGCGCAGGCGCAGGTCAAGGCGCGGCTGGACGATATGGCGGCGGTGCAGCGGGCCGGCGGTGCGCTGGCGGCCGATCTGGGGCAGGCGGTGCCGCGCATCACCCGGACCGAAGCGGGCACCAACGCGCCGGCCTTCTGGGCGCATGATGATGGCGAAGCGCAGCCGGTGATGCAGTTCGTGCGGGGCGGGTGGGACAATCTGGGCGATCTGCCGCGCCCCTCCCTTCAAAAGGTCGAATATTGGGTGCGGCAGGGCCGGCTGGAGCGGCGCACCTATGCCCAACTGGACGGTGCGGCCGGCGACGATCCTGCCGCTCTGCTCGATAATGTCGAAACGGTCGTGCTGCGCTTTCGCGATGCACAGGGCAAATGGCAGGAGGCATGGACGCCGAGCCAGCCGGATCTGATGCCCCGCGCGGTCGAGATGATGGTCACGCGCACGGGCGAACCGCCGGTCATGCTGCGCTTTCTGGTCGCGCCCGGCCCACCGGAGAAGCTGATGGCGGGAGAGGAGACATCCGGTGCCTGACCCTCGTAAAGATAGCGAGCGGGGCGCCGCCTTGCTGACCGTATTGCTGCTGGTGGCGGTGATGGCGGTGGTGGCCGCAACCGCGCTGGAGCGGCTGGCGCTGGCCACGCGGATGACCGGCAATGGCGGGGCGGTCGATCAGGGGCGGGCCTATGCCGACGCGGGCATGGCGATGGCGCGGCTGCGTATCGCCGACCTGACCGCATCCAACCCGGCGCGGATCACGCTGGCGGGCGGATGGATGGGCACGCCGCAAAGCCTGCCCGTCCCCGGCGGCGTAGCGACGGCACGGGTCACGGATGGTGGCAATTGCTTCAACCTCAACAGCGTCGTCAGCGGCGAGAATGAGACAAGCCTGAAGGTCAGGCCGATCGGCGTGCAGCAGTTTCAGGGCTTGCTGGAGGCGCTGGGCGTCGACGCGCGGCAGGCGCAGGTCGCCGCCGCGAGCCTCGCCGATTGGATCGACACCGACAGCGTGCCGCAGCCCGGCGGCGCGGAGGATGAAACCTATGCGGCGATGGAGCGGCCCTATCGTGCGCCCAACCGCATGATGGTGGACGCCAGCGAATTGCGGGCGGTCAGCGGTATCAGCCCGGCCATCTATGATCTGGCGAAACCGTGGATTTGTGCGCTGCCGGTCACGACGCTGTCGCCGATCAACATCAATACGCTGCTGCCCGATCAGGCGCCTTTGTTCGCGATGCTGCTGCCGGGGCAATTGAGTGTCGCACAGGCGCGGCAATTGCTGGCGCAGCGGCCTGCGGATGGCTACGGCAGCACGGTGCAATTCTGGGCCATGCCTTCACTCGCCGGCTTGTCGCCGATGACCGAGGTGCAGGAACAGGTGAAATTGACGACTGGATTTTTCGGAGTGGACGTTTCGGTGAATGTCGGGGGAACGCAGGTGGTGGAGCGGGCGCTGATCGACGCGCGGGAAAGCCCGGCGCGGCTGGTGCGGCGCAGCTGGGGCGCGGGGTCATGAACAGTCGCGACGCGTTGATCGTCTGTCTGCCTGAGGCGGCAGAGGCGCCCCCGCGCTGGATGCGGGTCATGGATGGTGCGCTGACCCAATCGGGCGAGGGCGCCAACTGGCTGGCCGCCTGTGGCCTTGCCGCGCTGCCGGATCAGGCGCGGGTGATGCTGGTGCCGCCGGCCGCGCTGGTGACGCTGCACTGGATGGTTCATCCCGATCTGCCCGTGCGACAGGGTCGGGCAGCGGCGCGACTGGCAGCGCTGGCAGGCGGGCTGTTACCGGCCGACCAGTTGTTTGCCGTCGCCGATGCCAATGAAGACCCGGCGCGGCCGCATATCATGGCGGTGGCGAGCCGCGCCGACATGCAGCATTGGCTGCTCTGGGCCCAGCATCATGGGCTGGACCCCGATAGCATCGTGCCGGCCCCGCTGTTGTTGCCCGAGCCGGGGCATGGTTTCACCCGTGGCCTGATTGGCGGCGAGGCGGTGCTGCGCGGCAATGATATGGCGCTGACCGCCGACATGGCGCTGCCGGAACTGGTGGCGGATGCGCCGATTGCGGACGTCACGGCCGGCCTGATCGAGGGACGGGCGATCGTGGCGCTCGACAATCCGCCGCTCGACCTGCGTCAGGGCGATTTTGCCAAGCGCGTGCGGCGGTCGATCGATGGTCGTGCGCTGGGCCGGATCGCCCTGTGGAGCGGGCTGATATTGCTGCTCAGCCTGATCCTGTCGCTGGTCGGTGTCGCGAAGCAGCATATGGAAGCCAGCCGACTGGACGATGACAGTCTGGCCCGCGCACAGCAGGTGCTGCCGGGTGCAACCGATGCCATACAGGCGCTTACCGAGATGGAAGGCAGGCTGGCAGCACGGGGCGCGGGCGGCCGTGCCTTTACCGCGCCGGTCGCAGGCCTGCTGAGTGCGATGCAGGATGCGCCGGGCGTGGCGCTGACGGGCCTATCGCGCGATCCTGACGGCATGGTGCGGGCCACGCTGGCGGCAGCCAGGGCGGAAGACATCAATGTCGTGCTGCTGGCGTTGCAGGCGGCCGGCTTCACGATCACGGCCACGCCCTCTCAGGAGCCGGGCGGGCGGACGCTGGCGGATATCACGGTGCGGTCATGATGGAACGGATAGCGACTTACTGGTCGGAACGATCGACCCGCGAACAATGGATGCTGGGCGTGATGTTCGCGCTGCTGGGCGGGGTGATCCTGTGGTTCGGCGTGGCGATGCCGCTCGACCGGGCGCAGCGCTCGGCGCGTGAAACCCTGCTGGCCGCAACGGATCGCAATGCCGCCGTCCGCGCCGCAGTGAAGCAGTTGAAGACATTGCCGCGCGATGCCGCCGCCACCGGTCCGACCACGCCGGTCGACCAGTTTGTCGGCCAAAGCGCGGGTGAGGCGGGGCTGACGCTAGAACGGGCGCAAGCGCAGGGCAATGACCGGATGGAGATCGCCATCGCCTCGGTCCGGCCGGTCGCGCTCTTCTCCTGGCTGGCCACGCTGGAGGCGCAGGGGGTGCGGGTCGATATAATGAGCGCGCGGCCATCCGCGACGGCGGGGAGCGTGTCGGTCCAGGCCTTGCTGGTCCGGGGAGGCGCGCAATGATGGGACTTTCCCTGTCGCGGCGGATGCGGATCATACTGATATCGGCATTGCTGCTTGGCCTGTTGCTGTTCCTGCCGATGCGCGTGGCTCTCGGCCTTGCCGGACTGGAGCGGCTGGGCGTGGCTGCCCGCGAGGTGCGCGGCAGCGTGTGGAGCGGGCGGATCGACCAGTTGATGCTGGGCGATATGCCGCTGGGCAGCGTACGCGCGGGCCTTTCGCCCGTGTCGCTGCTCATGGGCCGGGCCCGTTTCGATATCGCCCGCAGGAAGGGGCTGGCCGATGATATCGGCGGCGCACTGACCGTCGGGTTCGGGCGGATCGGCGTGGACGATGTGACTGGCGTGGTGCCGCTCGGCCGCACCTTTGCGCCCTTGCCGGTCGGCAGCCTGATGTTGGACGACGTCAGCGCTTATTATAGCGGCGATCGTTGCGGCCATGCCGAAGGACGGGTGCGCGCGCGGATGTCCGGCCAGATGCCGGGTCTGAACCTCAGCCAGGGCTTGTCGGGCGTGGTCGCCTGCGATGGTGACGCGTTGCTGCTGCCGCTCGTCAGCCAGTCGGGCATGGAAAAGATCAGCCTGCGTATCTGGCGGTCGGGTCGCTATACGGCCGAGATGCGGGTCGAAACCGCTGATCCGGCACTCTCTGCGACGCTGGGGCAAGTGGGCTTCGCCAATGTCGGCGGAGCGCAATTGCTGAAGGTGGAAGGGCGCTTGTGATCCAGCCGCTCGCGGCGCTCATCGGTGCGCTGGCCGGCGCGATTGCGGGTAGTTTCCTCAGCACCATCATCCTGCGCTGGCCCGAGGGGCGCAGCGTCATGCGGGGGCGTTCGGCCTGCGATGGGTGTGGCCGGACGTTGGGCGCGTGCGATCTCATTCCCCTGCTCAGCGCCATGCTCCAGCTCGGCAGTTGCCGCAGTTGTGGCGCCCGAATCGACCCGCTGCATGGTCGGGTGGAGGCTGCCTGCGCCATTATCGGCGCGCTGGCGATCGGCGGTCTGCCAAATCTGGGTGGTCTGGCCTGGGCCTTGCTCGGCTGGCTGCTGCTGACGCTGGCGATCTTGGACTGGCGCCATTTCTGGTTGCCCGATGCACTGACTCTGCCGCTCGCCTTCCTGGGGTTCACGGCGGGGATGTGGGCAACGGATGTCAGCATGTCCGACCGGATCGTTGGCGCTGTGATCGGTTATGGCGCGTTGCTGGTTATCGCGCTCGGCTACAAGGCGCTGCGCGGCCGAGAGGGGCTGGGACTGGGCGACGCAAAGCTGCTCGGCGCGCTCGGCGCCTGGTTCGGCTGGCAGACGCTGCCCTTCATCCTGCTGATCGCATCGCTGCTGGGTCTTATGGGGATGCTTGTCACCGGCGGCGCAAGGCAGCGTACCGCGCGCGTGCCGCTGGGCACCTTCCTGGCGCTGGCCGCGCTGCCCGCATGGATCATCGCCCTACGCTTGTTCTGAAGCTGAGTGGTCGGGGAGACAGGAGGGCTAAGTCGGCTACTAACCGAGGTAGGTTGACGCCTAGAAGCCAATGGACTGGGCGTTTTCATCGGGTTCCGGGTGTGGCAGTGCTACGTGCGAGTGCTACATTATTTCGCCACCGGAACAAATATTCATGCTGAATCACTACCTTCGCAAACGTCCTCGATCCCAACACTGGCAGCTTCGGATGATGGTCCCCGCTGCTGCTCGTCCTGTCATAGGCAAGCGCGAATTCACCAAGTCTTTGGGTGTCTCTGATCGACGGCGCGCGGAGGAAACTGCGCTGCCGATTTTGATGGCATGGAAGGCTAGGGTAGAGGCTGCGCTGCTATCAGACAAAGCCGAAAAGGCTTCAAGGTTGCTGATCCGTCCAACAGACGTGGAACTGGAAGAGGCGGCCCTTATTGTCGGTTACGAACGCGCAGGCGAACGTGTCGGGCAACTCATCAAGGTAAAGGCTCGCCTTGGGGAGGCCAGCTATCAAGCCCTGCGATCCGAATTTGAGCGTCGGCATGTCGATGCCGTTCGGCGGTTGAAAGGCGAAGATTATTCGTACTGGCGTAGCCGTGCGGTTCGTCAGGTCGAAATGCGCGGATGGGATTTGCCGCACGACAGTCCGCAATTCGATGAGTTCGTGCATCAGTTGGCGCGGGCAGGGACTGACACGTTCGCAAAGGCTGTAGCAACCATCAACGATGCCGAACATACATTCGTCCCATCTGCGCCGGTTCAAGCGGCTATTAGAAGGAAAAGCGAACGTGCGCGTGATGGCGAACGGATTGCCCAGCTATATGAAATCTATCAGGCGCAGCGCATAGCAGAAGGGAAAAAGCGCGCTGACAGTCTGGATCAAGACGGCAAGATCGTTAACGAATTTGCGCTGTTCGTTGGTGTTGATCGCAGCCTGCGGTCGATCCAGCCATCAGACGTTCGGGAATGGCGGAACCTGCAAACTTCTCTCCCTATCAGCTACAGAAAGCGAAATGAGTTTAACGGGATGCCTCTGCGGCAGATCGCAGCAATTGCCAAAGAAAAGGGCATCAAGACGCTCGATCCGGTGACTGTTAACAAAAAGCTGTCTGCTGTTTCTGCGCTGTTTTCGTGGGCCAAGCGCGAAGGGTATGTCGAAGAGAACCCCGTAGTCGGACTGTTCTATCAGGTCGATAAACAAAAGAACGCTCGCCCTCCGTTTACCATCGACCAACTCAATTTCATTCTGCGGTCGCCCCTTTTTACGGGCTTTTTGTGCGATGGAAAAGAGTTCAAAGCAGGCAATGTGCGGTCCAGAGACTGGCGTTTCTGGCTACCTTTGGTTTGCCTGTTCACCGGCGCTCGACTTGGTGAGATTGCTCAACTGAGGCTGGAAGACGTTCGCGAAGAGACTGGCATTGACGTCATAGATATTAAGAACGAACCTACAAAGGGGCAGGCCACCAAGTCGGGTAAAAACCGGGTTGCGCCGATCCACTCGACGCTAAAGGCCATCGGGTTTGTGAACTACGTGCAGATGCAAAGGGATCGTGCGGCATCCGATGGCGACCATCGCCTGTTTCCTGAATTATCGAAGAATGAGCGAGGGCAGGCCGGTAAAGCGTCGCGGTTCTGGCGGGTGTATCTGGAACGTATCGGGTTGAAGGCTGCTGGGGACGGATTTGGCTCGCACTCATTTCGCCATGGTTTAGCAGATCAGTTGCGAATGGCGGGCTACTTCGATCTGGATATTGGAGTGGTCCTCGGACACAGCCAGAAGACAATCACTTCGGGCTATGGAAAGTTGCGTCAAGGCACTGTGTCGCGGTTGTCGGAAATCATAGAGCGCGCTCAATTCGAGGGTGTCGATTTTAGCCATCTGATTCCAGCGTCATAGGGGGCATTTGAGAGGGTTTTGCGCGTTCGGCTGTTAAGCAAGCTAAATTCCTGAATCGTGCTTCACGACCCCTCTGCGGCCAAAATAACGGCCATTGTATTGGTGCATGTCCACAACGGCATCCCGACCGACATCCCAAACCCTTAAATCGAGGATATCTCATAGCCTTCATCGGTTTTACCGCCCCGACATGTATATCGGCGATACCTACCCCATAAAGGCAATGAGCGGTGCGCTGTAAATCGGGCGCACCTGCTCATTCCACCCCCCGAACCACCATCAATCGAACAGCCAAGCCTCCGCATCATCTACCCGGTCAAAGAACTCTACCCCTTGCCGATCCGTCAACCGCTGCGCCTGCAACCGGGACAGCGACGAACTGCAAACGAAAGCCAGCTTCTTTGACCGAACATCGGGGGAGGCAAGGAGGGCCGCAAAGCTCCCTACGATATCCTGTGCCTGAATTTTCATGCCGACGATATCTACCAGCGTCAGATGACCGGGCGCCTTTAGATGGGCTAGAACCTGCCTGTATGTGGCGGCGAACTCCTGAACCTCCTTCTGATCGAAGAAGCCCGCCATCTTAACGCGGGCAAGGTTCCGGCTCTTATCCGGCGTTACTGTGTAGGTGGCATCCATGGCATTCTCTCCTGCCACCCTAACCGACCAGCCTACCGATTGTTCATAGCCGGGTGAGCTTTGGGATTTGATAGCTGGATTGCTGATTCACCAGCCGTTCCAACCGACCTATCGGATATCTTAAGCCAGCGATTACGGGCCTGCTATCATCGGCGTGTGTTAAATTAGCAATACACTTGACGACCATCGTGTCCAACTTAACCCGGATATCAACGCTACTCCTAAATATACGCCAAACTTGGCTTAACTTGAATAAATAATCTCAGATTTAATGAAAACTTCGATACCCATCAAGGTCAGTCTACAACCTGTCTAAGATCGATGGCTAGTATGATCTTTAATAGCTGACCTACTGGCTGTTGCATAGCTGCGATTCGTGCCTATTAGGGCTTCCTCATTCATTCAGAAATGAGGATTAAGCATGAAAAATCTACAGCTACAGTTTCCCTTTATGGATGAGGTCGAGCCTCCTCCGATCCCCTGTAACGACAACTTCCCCTCCGATGAGGATCAGGCTCCCGATCAACCGGCAAAGCCTCTGTGCGTCTCTGTAGCGCCCCCATGCTCATCGCATCTTCCTCACTTGATGAATGAGTAGATACCCTTCTCATTTCAAGCATGGTTAGGGCGGGCATACCAATGCCCATTTATATGTAATCAAAAAGGTTACTCTAATGCCCCTCCTTTCCCCTCCCTTTTTAGTTATAAGATATAGATATAGGTTATGTTGATTAATACACAGATTGAACAAGAAGCATTAGATATAGAAGTTGAATTAGAAGAGGAAGAGGTTGGCTTCTACCATATGAAGCTCAACTGGCATTGCTCTTCTGAACAGGCGGAAGCCATGACCCAAGCCTTAGCCTTGGACCTTTATCAGAGCGTTGGGAATAAGCGAAAGCCAACCGAGAAGGCATGTGCTGCATTGGCTGCTATGGCTCGCGACCTATTGAAAGGCCATTCCTACAGCCCGTCAAAGCCTTGTGGACGATATATGTCGCCTAACAGCTTTTCCCACCTACCTGTGGGCTATAAAGCCTTCAATGGCATCAGGGCCAAGATGGAGAGGGCGGGCTACATCGCCGTCGATACCGGGATATGGTGGCGGGTTGCCAATGATGGGGTAGGAAAGGTGACGACGATTCAGCCTACGCCCAAGCTGCTAGAATTTGCCCTAGGCTATGGCATTACACCGGCTAACAGATCGATGCACTTTGCAAAGCATTCTCGTCCGGCTGCGATATGGAACCCGGTTAGGGTGGCAAGAGCGCGGACATGGAAAGGCGATAAGAAGACCCCAAAGGTCTATATCAAGGTCGATCCACATCATCCTGGACTCCTGCTTGAAGCCGGAAGGATAAACAGACTGAACCTCTATTGGTCGAAACAGGTCATCACGCCCGATAACCACCATGCGTTCTATAGGGCATTCGCCAACGGTGACGCCAATGACTTCTATTTCGACAAGGGCGGACGCATCTGCTCCGAAGGCGGCGGCTATCAGAGCATGTCGGAGAAGAGCAGGGCAGATATCAAGATCAATGGCTGGTCCACCTCTGAGCTTGATATTACCTCATGCCATACTCGTATGTTCTGCGCACTGATGGGCCAGCCGATAGACCCGGCCGTTGACCCGTACAGCCTCACGCGCTTCCCGCGTGATGTGGCCAAAGCATATGCGGCCATGCTGATGGGCCGGAAGACCACAAATGGCGATTGGGCCGATAAGACCAAGGTGGCATTATGGAAAAAGAAGAAGATCGACCTCAACCAATACCCCATCGAAGAGGTTAAGGCAGCAGTCTTTGAAGCCATTCCTCTGTTAGCAGATTGGGATAGCAGCCCGTATCGCTGGGATAGCCTACAATACATCGAAAGCTCTATTATTCTCGATACTATCGAAATCCTAGCTTATGATTATGACGTTCCGGCTCTTCCGGTCCACGATAGCATCATTGTGCCGACAAAAGACATTGAAATAGCAAGGGAAGTTCTATCGTCTTGCTTCCAAGAGCATACCGGATGCCTGCCCATGTTGAAGGTGAAAGACTAACAATCGCCCTGCAAAGCGACGGCTAGTCTACCCTTCAATCATTCAGGGCACACCAGATCAGCCTCCAAGGTAAGACTACCCGGATCGACAAACTCATCACGAAGGTCGCAGCCCGTTGCAGCGCGGGCTACTTCCCTGTTCCAATCTCGGATAATTGCACCACGCTTGCGGCCCATCATAGTAGGTATGTGGTAAACGGATATCTTGTTACCGGTAATGCGGACCTTGTAGGATTCCCCATTGTAGGCGATCTTATGCTTCTTTCCATCTGCCGGGACGTTGATGGTCGGGGCTGCTATGGCGGGCGCTGTCAGTGCAACGCTTGCCATGGTGAAAGCAAGCACGGGCAGGCGGATCATGGCAGAAGCCCCGAACGACGCAGCCGGTATTCGCGGTCTACAGCCTCCAACTCCCGGTTTAGCCGCTCCTGCAACAGGAAGGCTTCAATTTCATAATCGTGCCTACCAGACGCGACAGGGGCCGGTGTTCTCGGGGCTTCGAGCATCCCTGCAAACCTTTCATCCACCACGCGGTTGCAAACGTCGCGTTCTGCCATCGCCTCCTGAAAGGTTGGAGCGACACGCGGAAACCGTGTGGTCATGCAGTCTGCGAAGACCTTCTGCTTATCCATGAAAGTGACTTGGGCGGCAGCGGGAGAAGATAGGGCCACACCTGCCATTATCCATATTGCGGTTGTCATGATTGCAACTCCGGTCATAGCAAGGGTTGCGTTTCGGCGGCGCTAGAGCCGTCCGAATAGGTTGTGGTCAGTTCGACCGACTTACCCTTGACCTTGAACGTTAGAATCTCGTCGTCAGGATGAGTCCGCCAGCGACCGGGGCCGGAACCGGGGCTGATATCGACCCCGCGCCACATGATACGGTCGCCCTGTAGCTGGCAGTCGTTCTTGAACAGCTTGCCGTCGTCCGGGCGCTTGTAGGAGATACGAACGATACCGCCGCCTTGTGGCACGGCCTTCATGATCTTTGGGGAATGACCGAATAGTTCCGCGATGCCAGCCCTGCACACCGATATGCCGGTCTTGGCGTCGATAGGTGCTACAGGTTCCGCCTTTACCGCCTTGACGCCTAGATCAGCATCGGCCTTCGCAAGGTCCGCTTCGGACGGTCGGGCATCTTCCTGCTTTGGCTGTGGGGCTGGGCTAGAGCAGGCGGACAGCCCTAACGGAAGGATCGTCGCCCCTGCCGCAAGTATGATAGTTTTCATCCTGACCTCACGAATGCAGGTTAGGGAATTGCGCGCAGAGCTTCCTCATCACCTGCGAGTCCTCACTGGCAGGGTCAGCATCACCAATTTCGATGACATTCGCCAACGTGTCCGGCTTGCCGTTCTTAATCTCAGTCGCGAACCCTACAGCGAACTCAGCATCCCCAGCGTACCCGCCATAACTGTTTTTGGAATTGACGAACCCGCAGTAGAAGACCCCTGCCTCATCTGCGGGAACATTGATCTTAGGGTGCCGAAACCGGGCAGATTCCGGGTCTTTTAGCCTCTGCTTAACAGCGGCCTCTACTGCTCGCTGCTCTGCAAGCGTCATCGGTCTAGCCAGTGCATGACCGGAACAAGCCATCGTCAATGCAGCGGCTACAACAAAGCTCGAACGCATGTGTTCATCCTGTGCCCCTCCGCACCACCCCGCCAGCCGGGACGGTTGATCGACGCGAACACAGGAACACGCCTCCCGCGTATTTCCCGAAGGTATTATATTCCGCAGGCCGCCCGACCGTATTGGCCGAGAGCCTGTGTTCGCCGCCGATTGCGGGCCTTCTCTTCCGATCAAAGTCGAAAAGGCAGTTCTGCTCGTATGCGATGCACGGCCGGGAGTCTATGTCTCAGTTTATCAGCGTTCTACCGCCTCCAACCCCGAACGGCCCCGATGATCGCCGCTACTGCGTTCAAGATCGCGGCTATGCCCATTAGGGTGGCGCTATCGATATTCTCCATTGCGACTCTCCCGATGCTCCGTTTATATGTTCGCTATATGTTCTCACTGTGCTTGTAGGAAAGGGCGCGAACGACATGGGCATAAAGATCGAAGCAATCCCGGAGTCTTGTCGCATCCGGGTATCAGGAGACGTCGAAACGGTACTGCGCGTCCCCTTCGATTACGACGAACGGTTCATGATAGGGACCAGCGAAGGCACCCTGCTGGTCGGCACGCTAGATCGGGCCATGCGCTGCCAATTCGATATAGCCCGCGATGGCGCTGGGTTCGTCCGGTTTGAACAGGGGGCAGCGTTTATTGACTGGCGAGGGATAGAGTGGGCGGCAGTCTCGCCCTACGATGCAAATGTAGTTGAACCGTCCGACCCGGAACCAATGCCCCTGTTCGCCGGGATAGAAATAGAAGGTAGATTAAACTAAGGAGAGATGGTAGTAATCCGCTGTTAGAGCGGATGTCTACAAAGTTCTTATCTGGATATAGGCGATTTAAAGCTCGTACAGAGCCGTTATATTAATATGGCAGTCATTGACCTGGATTTATGTTTTTGCGCTGTATGATGCCTCTACGGGCCTTTAAACGGCATTTATTGAGCGATAGTCTTAATGCAGGTGGCGGTCGCGACTGATTGCTGACCTTATTCGCGCTCGCCTGCTTCAAATCTAACAGCAAATGTCATTCTTGTAGCGCTAATACGGTTATGGGGCTGCGACCTATTCGCGTAGGGAGACGGCGCGACCCGAATGGCTCTTCTTACCAGAGACATTCATTCCTGACCCCTGCTCAGAAATGGGCGGGGGTTAATTTTTTTGCTCTGGCCTCCGAAGGCTCACTTAGTCCTATCGGGACCGCGATGAGCGTTACAGAGGCGCGGCATCAGCATTCTATCCGTGCATCACCACCCACGCTGCCGCCAGTGCCATCGCGAGGACAAAGGCCACGATCATATATATCCCCAGCGACCGGGTGGCAGTTTTAGGCGTCTTTTCAATATGGTGCGGCATTGGCATCTTTGCTCCTATGAATGCAACATCAACGTCCTAGGTGACGACATGATCCATTTGGGAGATGCCGGATGGTAAAGGCTGGCTTTGGGTGGTTAATAGACGGCCCTATGAACGCGCCTTGCCCTTCGTCTGCGCCAACTCCCGATAATATGCGGCCCGTTGAAGGAGTTCAGCGATCAGGGATGGATCATCACCCGCCCGCTCTGCATTCTCGGCGGCATGTTGGGCTTCCGCTGCCTTGCGCAGGTACTCACCATATTCTGGTGGTTTCGCCATATGCTTCCTTTCGGCTACCGCAGAATGCCGACTAGTATCCCCGATCTTAATGCAAGGCATTAAAATGGGTTATACGCATGGGAGCGGGTAAAGTGCCTCCTGCAGGCAATGCGGGTCGGAAAAGCGGAACAAATTACAGGTGTATTACCTTAACGCATGATTAGGTTAATCATGGAGGACTGCACTGCCATGGCGACGATCAAGCTACTCTTCGTTGAGGATGAAGCGGATATAAGGCTGATCGTTCGTAAGGCGGTTGAACTTGATCCAGATATAATCATGACAACCTACGGCAGCGGCGTTGAAGCACTGGGTGCCATAGAGACGGACGGACTCATATTTGATTTCGCTCTGGTAAATCTCCGCCTGCCCTACATGAGCGGCATCGAGTTCTTCGAACGGGTCCGCCTGCTGCCGGGCATGGATAATATCATCGGCGCGCTCATTACGGCCTCTGTTCGTGATGCCGAAGTAGCGGCGTACAAGCGCTCTGGGCTTCATGGTTATATCGCTAAGCCCTTCGATCCCGTCAGCCTATCGAAACAGATTCGCTCGATCTACGATATGGCGCGGGTATGAGGCTTGGCCTTAAGCAGCGGGTTTAGAAGCATACAGTGGCCGCAGGCTTCAATCATGGAACCAGTGCGCTGCTAAATCGTAGAGCGATCTGGATGGCATATGCCGTTCCCGCGATTGAAGAAAACTTGCCCTGCCGTTCCGACCCGAATGGCGGGGCTTTCTTTATGCGCGGGCCGTACATATGATAGATGCGGTCACAGCATCCCGTAAATGCCGCTCGCTGCCGCACCTATCATAAGCAGTGCAAGAGCAAAGGCTTCGATCTTTAGAAAGACGCTGGACCGGTCACGGTCATACTGTTGTTTTTGCCGTTTCATTTGCAATCAAGCCTCTCCTTTGCAATTCGTCCAAAACTGCCTGCTCTTCGCTAGGCAGTTCTACACTGCTATCAATCCGCCTATAGGCTTCATGCAACTCGTCATCTGACATGGCAGCAGCAATCGCAGCAGCCTTAAGGTGATCGTGCATAGCAAACCTCCTTACAGCCAAAGGGAAGCTCATTTTTGCTCCACGTTTAGCGAAAGACAAGTTCAACTCGTAAAAAATTACCCCGCCGTATCCGGGCGGGGTAAGGAAATCTCATAAAGGGACTTCAAGCCAGACGTTCGAAGAGATGCTTGGTTCCGCCATCGCAACGTCTTTTTACGGTTATAAAGCCGGTAACGATCATTTTCTTGGAACTGCCATTGCGAAACATGGTTCAACAGCATGTCGGACAACCTACCCCCCCCCGAAGGTTGTTCGATTTGACCCTTCGATAAGCCCCGGCAGCATACCCCCGTTGCCGGGGCAATTTCTTAATTGTTAATCTACAGCCGGCTTCGCAGAAGCTTTCTTTGCCGGTGCCTTTGCAGCAGCAGCCTTTCTGCCTTGTCCTGGCTTACGACCAAGGCCACTCTTAACCGCCAGTTCCTTGCGCTGCTGCGCATAGCTAGGGGCAGTCATAGGGTAATCAGCGGCCAAGCCCCATTTTGCCCGATATTCATCAGGGGTCATCTGATAATGCGTCATCAGATGGCGCTTGAGCATCTTAAGCTTTTTACCGTCTTCAAGGCAGATGATAAAATCCGGCTTCACCGACGACCGAACCGACACAGCAGGCTCTTGCTTCTCTACAGGAGCCGCAGCAGGTGCGGAAAGACCAGTCAGGGCGCTGTGGACGTTAGCGATCAGGGTGGCGACGTCATTGACCCCGACGCTGTTATTAGAAACATGGGCGGCGACGATATCGGCGGTCAGCGTAACCAGCAGTTCATTGGCATTGTTGTTATCAGGGGCGTCCATCTGCGATCCTTATATGATTGGTATCGCACTTATAGCGGCATCTGATCTTAAATCATCCCCCTGTGAGGATCATTATATTCAGGCATAAAACTGTGAATGGTCTGGCATGGTTAGTAGGCCGATTTTCTAAGACTTCGACCTACCATATATTCTTACCCGATCATCATACCCGCTTCTCTACCCTTTGAATCGCCGCACGACTTACAGCATATTCTTTTGCCAATGCCCCTAGCGATACGCCTTGCGCCCGCTTCTCTTTAATAAGCCGCTGCTGGTCATCTGTTAGGGCTTGCGGGCGCCCTAGAACCTTACCTGCCGCCTTGGCCCTGCTAAGCCCTGCCTGTGTCCGCTCTATCAACAGGTCGCGTTCAAACTCAGCTACAGCGGCAATGACAGCCATGGTCATCTTCCCTGCTGCACTGGTGAGATCCACGCCTCCAAGGGCAAGGCAATGTACGCGGACACCTTCATCGGCCAGCCGTTCGACCGTAGCGCGTAGGTCCATCGCATTTCTACCTAGACGGTCCAGCTTGGTCACTATCAGTATGTCGCCTGCTTCCAGTCGATCCACCAGCTTAGCGAAGCCCTTGCGCTCCATAGCAGCGACCGATCCCGATACCGTCTCTGTAACGACGCGCTTCGGTTCGACGTTAAAGCCCGCCGATACTATCTCCTGCACCTGATTGTCGGTAGTCTGATCGCTGGTCGAAACCCGGCAGTAGGCAAAGGTACGGCTCATCTCATCACTTCCTGTATCTAATACGTGCATCTTAATAACATCGCATCGGAAGTGCTGCAAGGGCTATTATACGTTACACCTTTGTCGCGTGTAACGAATAGGAACGATTTCGATATTGTCAGCGTCCGAGATAGCGAACGAATCTAACAACCTTTGTGTGGTGCCTTCAACCTTGATCGCGCTAATTTGTCACGGTGCCGAAATGATCCATGCTGGTCTGAGGCATCAGTTGGAATTGGGCATTAGGAGTTGAGCATGGGCTTAGCTTATGAAAACCTCGATGAGGCAACACGACGGTTCATGATCGAAAAATTGATTTCGATGTTGAAAGAGGAAGTGTATACGTAAGCAATTACCTGAACGATCGCGGTGTAGAATGCTGGATAGACATTCTTAAGGCTGCTGCGAACCAAGGGAACGATGATACTCTTGCAACAACGCTTCGACAAAACAATTATCTTAAGTCGCACGTTGAGAGAAGAAAGCCCAAGGGTGGCTTTAGCACTGTGGCAGTTCCTTACACCGCTCATGAAACATTAGGAGAAGGCGAGTTTAATAGATATTTCGCTCGCGGTTTGTGCCGCCGAGCGATGGCTGAGGACATTGCGTTGCTTGAAGTTTATAGGGCGAAGCAGGTCGCCGAACCTCGCGCAGCCTCTCAGGCAAAGATTGGTCAGATGGTCAATCCCGGTGATATACTGAATGACCTTCGAAGCACCCAAGGAGTCGAGCCAGCGCTTGGCCTACCACCCGGCCCCAACTCTGGCCTCACGCTGCGCCTCCCGCGATAGGAGGTATCGCTACGGTGAGGGCCGCCTTGCGGTGATGGGCTGATATTTCGAGATGGCACCGGTGCAAGCGCCGGTGTTTGCACCGATACTAAGGATGGTGCGATGAGCCAGATCACAGTAATTTCGGGGCCGGAGCGGCGGGGCGTATGGACCGATCAGCAGAAGCGCGAGTTGGTCGCGGCAGTTTCGGCGCCCGGTGCGAATGTGGCGGAGATTGCCCGCCGTGCTGATCTGCGGCCTTCACCCAATGCCTACGATAGGAGTAATCCGTTTGTATTAGAGCGTTTTTCGATCATTCCAGATCATACCCGCACGAACTGAAGTAGTTGGCACATTCCATTGGCTGGAAGATATCGACGAGTTTGCCGATCAGGCCCCACAGTCCGCTGACGGTTCTTTCTTCC